>NZ_NRRL01000054.1 GCF_016583645.1 Rhodovibrio sodomensis
GCGCTCAAGGGCGTCCAGTCGGTGACCGCCGTGTTGACCGCGCATTCGCAGGCTCCCGGCGGCCAGCGTCCACCGGACTTCGACGACCTCGTCCGCAAGGCCCAGGATCGCCTGAAGAAGATCCTCCCCGGCGGCTCCGGCACCGGCGGCGGGCTCGGCGGCCGCGGCATCGCGCTGATCGCCGCGGTGCTGATCGGCATCTGGTTCCTGAGCGGCTTCTACCGCGTGCAGACCGATCAGCAGGGCGTGGTCCTGCGCTTCGGCGAGTGGGTCAACACCACCCAGCCCGGTCTGAACTGGCACCTGCCGTACCCGATCGAGACGGTGCTGACCCCCTCGGTCGAGCGGATCAACCAGATCAACGTCGGCTTCCGCGAGGTCGGCGGTCCAGCCGGCAGCAATCAGCGCGACGTCAAGAGCGAGAGCCTGATGCTGACCGGGGACCAAAACATCATCGACATCAATTTTACGGTGCAGTGGAAGATCTCGGACGCCGGCCGCTACCTGTTCAACATCCGCGACCCCGAGGGCACGGTAAAGATCGCAGCGGAATCGGCAATGCGCGAGGTGATCGGCCGGACCGACATCCAGCCGGCCCTGACCGAAGCGCGCGCCGAGATCGAGAACCGGACCAAGGAACTGCTGCAGGAGATCCTGACCAACTACGAGTCGGGCATCCTGATCACCGGCCTGAAGCTGCAGAACGTGCAGCCGCCGGAGCCGGTGATCGATGCGTTCAACGACGTGCAGCGGGCGCTGCAGGACCGCGACCGGCTGCGCAACGAGGCGCAGGCCTACCGCAACGACCTGATCCCCAAGGCGCGCGGCCAGGCGCAGAAGATGATCCTAGAGGCCGAAGCCTACCGCGAGCGGATCATCAACGAGGCGCAGGGTGAGGCGCAGCGCTTCGAGCAGGTTCTAGCCGCCTACAAGCAGAATCCCGCGGTCACCAAGAAGCGGATGTATCTGGAGACGATGCAGAACGTCTATGCGCGCACCGACAAGGTGCTGATGGACGCCGGGTCGACCGGCGGCACGGTGCCGTATCTGCCGCTGGATCAGCTGCGCAACCGGATGACCGGCGGGAACCCGTCGGATCAGACCGGCACTTGGCGCCGCGGTTCGCCCACCGGTGGCGGCGGCTCGTCCAACGCCACGACGAACTAGGCCAGGAGGGCTTCGATCATGAACCGCGTCTATATGATTGCGGGCGGCGTACTTGCGATCCTTCTGGCGATCGTGGCGTACAGCGCGCTATTCACCGTGCATCAGACCCAGCAGGCGATCGTCCTGCAGTTCGGCGATCCCAAGCAGGTGATCACCGAGCCGGGCCTCAAGGTGAAGGTGCCGTTCATCCAGGATGTACGGTACTACGAACGCCGGATCCTGGACCTGGACCCGCCGGTCGAGCGCGTGTTGCTGGCCGACCAGAAGCCGCTCGACGTGGATTCCTTTGCCCGTTACGAAATCACCGATCCGCTGAAGTTCTACCAGACGGTGACGTTCGAGCGGAGCTTGCGCGATCGCCTGGGGTCGATCATCAACTCCGCCCTGCGCAGCGAACTGGGTACCGTGAACCTCGCCAGCATCCTGTCGGCTCAGCGCGACGACATCATGGCCCGGATCCAGAAACAGGTGAACGCGGAGTCGAACCGCTTCGGCATCAACATCGTCGATCTGCGGATCGGCCGCACCGACCTGCCAGAGCAGGTGTCCGAGGCGGTCTACGCCCGGATGCGGTCCGAGCGTGAGCGGGAGGCCGCGGAGTTTCGCGCCCAGGGCCGCGAGGAGGCGCAGCGTATCCGTGCCTCCGCGGACCGCGAGGCGACGGTGATTCGGGCCGAGGCGAAGCGCAAGGCCGATATCATCCGCGGCCGGGGCGAAGCCCGGCGCACCGAAATTCTGGCGAACGCGTACGGCAAGAACGAGAACTTCTTCGCGTTCTACCGCTCGATGCAGGCCTACGAAGGGTCGATCAACCAGGGCAACGCGCAGAACTCCTACCTGGTGCTGTCGACCCAGGATAACGCCTTCTTCCGGATGTTCGGCGAGGGCGCCCTGCAGAACGAGCTGCGCCAGGCCGGCCAGCAGGCCGACGACGGGCCGGCGCTGGGCCCGCGGGCGGACCGCCGGCCGCAGGGGAACACCAGCAGTGCCAACTGACCGCCCGCTTGGCGTGCGGTAGCCATCCGCGACCGGCCGAGCGGACGGGCACTTCGGGCCGGGGTCTTGCATGGCCCCGGCCCGTTGTATTTGGTGAACCGGCCACCGACTGGCCGCACCGGCGGGTCGGGCCTCGTCCCAACGCGCTCCACCCAAGAGGCCATGCCCGAAATCGCTTGGTTGGACCTATGGACCGCGCTCGCCCTCGTGCTCGTGATCGAGGGGGTGTCGATGTCGCTGTTTCCAGGCGTGGTGCGCCGCGCGCTGGAACAGCTCGACCAGATGCCGGCGGAGGCGCTGCGCTTGGGCGGTCTGCTAACTGTGCTGGTCGGCGTGTTTTTCCTTTACATGCTACGCTAGGGCGCGCCCTAAAATGGCCAAACTCGCGGCCGATCTAATGCAGCAACAGCTTGACCCAGGGCCGGCCCACCCCATCCTTGAGCTCAACATGCCGGCGCGCCTTTGGCCTGGCCGGCCGAATGTTGCGGCAGACACCCGTCGGCGGCGCCGACCGCGGCTGGACTGGCCGCCGGCCGGCGCCGGCGGTACCACCGCGGGCCATGGCGTCTTCGCCTGCGTCCGGCACCCAACAGTCGCGCGGTGCCATTCCCGGCGCGGCCGACAGTTCACGTGCAATGGAGACATGACCTTGCAGACATCCGCCATCGCCACCGCGCCGACCGGCCCGACGCGTCTGGCGCGTCTGGCCGCCCTGGCGCTGGGGGCGTTCCTGGCCGCCGCGCTGACACTGCCCGCGGGCGCCCAGGCCCAGGACCGTCCCGACACCTTCGCCAACCTGGCGGAGGAGCTGCTGCCCACCGTGGTCAACATCTCGACCACCCAGAAGGTGGAGGAGAGCCAGCAGCGCCGCCAGTTCGAGGAGTTCTTCGAGGACTTCTTCAACCGCCGCCAGCCCGAACAGGGTCGGCCGCAGCAGCCCCCGGGGCGCGAGGGGCCACAGGGTCCACGCCGCAGGCCGTCGTCGCTCGGCTCGGGCTTCGTCATCGACGAGGCGGGCTACATCGTCACCAACAACCACGTCATCGAGGGTGCGGACGAGATCACCGTGCGCTTCCACGACGACACCACGATGTCCGCCAAGATCGTCGGCCGCGACGAAAAGACCGACCTTGCCCTTCTCAAGGTCGACACTGAGCGCAAGCTGAAGGCCGCCAGCTGGGGCGACAGCAGCGAGACCCGAATCGGCGATTGGGTGCTCGCGATCGGCAATCCGTTCGGCCTGGGCGGCACGGTCACCGCCGGCATCGTCTCGGCGCGCTCGCGCGACATCAACGCGGGCCCCTACGACGACTTCATCCAGACCGACGCATCGATCAACCGCGGCAACTCCGGCGGCCCGATGTTCAACACCGACGGCGAGGTGATCGGCGTCAACACCGCGATCTTCTCGCCGTCCGGCGGCTCGATCGGCATCGGCTTCGCGATCCCGAGCGAGATCGCCCAAAACGTGATCAGCCAGCTGCGCGAGTACGGCGACGTGCGCCGGGCGTGGCTGGGCGTGCGCATCCAATCGGTGACCGAAGAGCTGGCCGAGGGGCTGCGCCTCGAGGAGCCGCGCGGCGCGCTGGTCGCCTCCGTCTCCGAGGGCGGGCCAGCGGACAGTGCCGGCATCAAGCAGGGCGACGTGATCCTCCGCTTCGACGGCGAGGAAGTCGGCGAGATGCGCGAGCTGCCGCGCATGGTCGCGGAGACGCGGATCGGCAAGACGGTCGACGTGGTCGTCTGGCGCAAGGGCGAGCGTCGGACCGTTCAGGTCGACCTCGGCAAGCTGGACGAGGAGGCGATGGCCGCCTTCCGCGACCAGCAGAGCCAGCCCGACGGCGGCTCCGGCGGGGGCGACACCGGCAGCGTCCTCGGCATGGGCCTGGCGACGCTGACCGACCAGACCCGCCAGCGGTTCGGCCTGGACGATACCGCCAAGGGGGTGGTCGTCACCGAGGTCGATCCCGGCAGTTCCGCCGCCGAGAAGGGCCTCTCCGCCGGCGACGTGATCGTCGAGGTCGATCAGGAAGAGGTGACCTCGCCGAGCCAGGTCGCCCAGAAGATCGAGCAGGCCCGCGAGGGCGGCTACAGGGTGGTCACGCTGCTGGTGTATAACCAGGGCGATTTCCGCTGGGTGGCGGTCCGCCTGGGCTAAGCCTGGTCGGATACCACCCGTCCCGTGGCGCTGACGCGGCGGTCCCGATCCTGCGGGGCCGCCGCGTTGCATGTCGGGTCCGTGCGCGCAACGATGCGCGCCCGGATAGCTTTCCAGCCCCGCCAACCGAGCCCGTGCCCGTCTGGGAGCCGACGCCGTGACCCGCCTGTCCAACCTGCTGATCGCCGTGGTCGCCCTGGTCGCGATCGGCCTTGCGCTATGGCGCCTGTTGGCCCCGTTCGACGGCGTCACGGTCAGCCAGGCGACGGTCGGCGAGCGCACGCCCGCCACCGTCTACCGCCCGGCCGGGGAGGGCGCGGCGCCGACGGTGCTGATCGCCCACGGTTTCGCCGGCTCGCAGCAGCTGATGCAGCCGTTCGCCCTGACCCTGGCGCGCAATGGCTACATCGCGGTGACGTTCGACTTCCTCGGCCACGGCGAACACCCGTTACCGCTGACCGGCGACATCACCCGGGTCGAAGGCGCGACGCGGAGCCTGCTCGACCAGATGGCCGACGTTGCCCGGTTCGCGCGCGGCCTGCCGCGCAGCGATGGCCGGCTGGGGCTGCTCGGCCATTCGATGGCGTCCGACATCATCGTGCGCTTCGCCCAGCAGACCCCGGAGCCGATCGTGGGCACGGTCGCGGTATCGATGTTCGCGCCCACCGTCTCCGCCGAGACGCCGGAAAACCTGCTGGTGATCGTGGGCGGGCTGGAGCCGCAGGCGTTGTTGAACGCGGCGAAACGCGCGGTCGCGCTCAAGCCCGGCGTCGAGGAGCCGTCCCCGGGCGAGATCTACGGCAGTTTTAGCGACGGCAGCGCGCGCGGCTGGCGGATCGCCGATGGGGTCGAGCATATCGGCGTGCTCTACAGCCAGGAGAGCCTGACGGCCGCGCGCGACTGGCTGAACCGCAGCTTTGGGCGGAAAAGCCGGGCCGGCGCCGTCGTCTGGGGTCCGTGGATCCTGCTGCTGGTGCTCGCGGCGGCCGCGTTCGCCCGGCCGGCGTTCACCCTGCTGCCGGCGGTCCGGGAGGCGCCGACCGGCGCCGGGATCGGCTGGCGCCGGGCCTGGCCGGTCGTGGTGATCCCGGCGGTCGCGACCCCGCTGGTGCTGTGGCTGCTGCCGACCAACTTCTTGCCGCTGCTGGTCGGCGACTATCTGGCCGCCCATTTCGGGCTGTACGGGCTGCTGACCGCGCTGGCGCTGTGGTACGTCGGGCGCGGCCGGGACATCGCCGCGCCGACCCCGCCGCTGCCCTGGGCCCGGTTCGCGCTCGCCGCCGCGGCGGTGGCGGCCTACGCGATCCTCGCCGTGGGCGTGCCGATCGACCGCTTCTTCATCAGCTTCTGGCCGATCCCGGAACGGCTGCCCCTGATCGCCGCCCTGTTCGCCGGCACGCTGCCGTTCTTCCTGGCCGACGAATGGCTGACCCGGGGGCCGCAGCACGCCCGCGGCGCCTATCCGGCGACCAAGGCGGCGTTCCTGGTCTCGCTGATGGCGGCTGCCGGGCTCGACCTCGAACAGCTGTTCTTCCTGTTCATCATCGTGCCGGTGATGGTGCTGTTCTTCGTCGTATTCGGCCTGTTCAGCCGCTGGTCGTACAAGGCGACCGGCCATCCAGCCGTGGCCGGGGTGGCGAACGCCTTGATCTTTGCCTGGGCGATCGCCGTCACCTTCCCGATGGTGCAGCAGTAGGACCGCGGCTGCCGCCTGGACGGGATCGTCGCGCTACGCCCCGCCCGCCCGGCGCTGCTCCAGCGCGTTTACGCGGGTCTGCAGCGCGTCCAGGTTGGTCGACAACTGTTGCACCAGGTCGCGGGCATGGCTCAATTGTTCGCGCAGGGCGGCCATTTCCGTATCCGGGTCGGTGCGCGGGGCGCACTGGCCGTGACCTTCCAGCAGCCAGCCGATGTTGGTCCCCAATACGCCCGCCAGGGTCAGCAGCCGGTTCGAGCGTGGCGTGGTGGCGTCGCGCTCCCACTCGCTCAGGGTATCGCGGGTGACGCCGGCCTGCCTGGCCAGCTCGGCGGTCGACAGGCCAAGGCGCTTGCGCTGGGTCCGGATGCGCTGGCCCAGGGTGTGCGGCTGGGCTTCTTGAAGCAGGGTCGTCATGGTCGTGCATGCCCTCGAACGTACGGCGGGTTGAACGGTCTCCAAGTATCACCCGCCGGCAGCCGGCCGACCCACTGATTGCGCCGCATTTCGCTCGGGGAGCGAACTATCCGCGGGCGACGAATTCATCCGCGCGGTAGCCCTGCAGGTAGAGCAGGCCGGTCAGGTCGCCGTGCTCCAGGGCGAAGCGGGCCGCGGCCTTGACGCTCGGCTTGGCGCGGTAGGCCACGCCCAGCCCGGCGGCCAGCAGCATCGGCAGGTCGTTGGCCCCGTCGCCGATGCTGGCGACCGCGCTTTCGTGCACGCCGCGCGCCCCGGCCAGGTCGCGCAGGGTGGCGAGCTTGGCTTCCTTGCCCACGATCGGCTCCGCGACCGCGCCGGTCAGGGCGCCGTTCTCGATGATCAGGCGGTTGGCGACCACACGGTCGAAGCCGCACCACTCGGCGACCGGGTCCGCGATCGCGGTAAAGCCGCCGGAGACCAGCGCGCAGGTCACGCCGTGGCGGTTCAGCGTGGCGATCGCGGTCCTGGCGCCCTTGGACAATTCGACCCGGTCCAGGGTCGCCTTGACGTCGGCCTCTTTCAGGCCGGCCAGCATGCCGACGCGTTCGCGCAGGGCCGCCTCGAAATTCAGCTCGCCGTGCATCGCCCGGCGGGTGATCTGGGCGATCCTGTCCTTCAGGCCGACCGCCTCCGCCATCTCGTCGAGCGTCTCGCCGGTGACGATGGTGCTGTCCATGTCGGCGACCAGCACCGCCTTGCGCCGACCGGTCTCCGGCTGCGCGGCGACGTCCAGCGGCCGCTCGCGCACCGCCCGGCGGGCCGCCTCCCCCGCGGTCGAAGGCGTGATCCCGCGGTAGGGCAGGTCGGCCGCGGCGTGCTCGGCCAGCCAGCGGTGACCGGCCACGTCCGCGCCCGCGGCGCGCAGGCCCTCGCGCACCGCCTGGATGTCCGCGAGGTCGAGGTCCCTGGACGCCGGATCGGCGATCAGGGTACAGACTTGCCGTTCGTCGGCACGCTCCGGTGTCTCGGTCATGGCCCCGGTGATAAGCGGGGCAGGGCGGCGGGGCAAGCGCCGCCGGATGACACGACGGCGGCCGTCCCCTCTCCCTCGAGGGGAGAGGGAGGGGCCCGCGGACCGAAGGTCCGTGGGAGGGTGAGGGTGGGACTCCTCGCCGTGCGCCGGGGAGTCCCACCCTCACCTGTCCTCTCCCCTCAAGGGAGAGGGACCCGCCGAAGCGCCGTGCCACCGGGCCGCCCGCCGTGCCGACTGTCAGAGATCGAGGGCGCCCCCGTGACTGCCGACCGCTTCGCAGATCGTCCCCGCCCGCCGGTGCTGGTGATCACCGGACCGACGGCGAGCGGCAAGTCCGGGTTCGCCCTGGCGGTCGCGCAGGCCTACGCCGGCACCGTGATCAACGCGGATTCCATGCAGGTCTATGCCGATCTGCGGGTGCTGTCGGACCGGCCGACGCCGGAGGCCGAGGCCGCCGTGCCGCACCGTCTCTACGGCGTGCTGCCGGCGAGCGAGCCCTGTACCGCAGAACGCTGGCGCGGCTGGGCGCTTCGGGAAGTCGACGCGGCACACGCCGATGGGCGGCTGCCGATCCTGGTCGGCGGCACCGGGCTCTATCTGCGCGCGTTCCTGCAAGGGCTGGCTCCGGTGCCGGACATTCCCGACGCAATCCGCGGCGGCGTGCGCGAGCTGCAGCACGCGGCGGGCCCGCCCGGCCTGCACCGCGCGCTGAGGCGCGAGGATCCGGCGATGGCGGCCCGCCTGAACCCGGACGACGGCCAGCGCCAGGCGCGCGCGCTGGAGGTGATCCGCGCGACCGGGCGTTCGCTCGCCGACTGGCAGGCCGAGGCGCATCCCGCCAGCACGGCCTACGACGTTTTGACGCTGGCGGCCCTGCCGCCGCGCGCGCCCTTGTACCGTAAGATCGACGACCGGCTGGCCTGGATGGCGGAGAACGGCGGGCTGGACGAGGTGCGGGGCCTGCTGGACCGGGACCTGCCGGGCGATCTGCCGGCGATGAAAGCGGTTGGCGTGCCGCAGCTGGCGCGCTACCTGCGCGGCGAAGCGGCCTATACCGACGCGCTGGCCACGGCGCAGCAGGCGACCCGGCAGTTCGCCAAGCGCCAGCTGACCTGGCTGCGCACCCAGACGCCCAAGGACGCGGATAAGGCCGCCATCGTTCACGCGCAATTTTCGAAAAGTGCGCAGGCCGTATTGTTTAATGAAATTCGCGAATTCATCTTGACCGCGCAACCTTGAGGCTCTAGCTTCCGCCTCGCGCCGCGCCCGGCGGGGCCGCGACAGGCCGGGTATGCCCGCGTTCTGGCGGCTGCCGGCGGGGCCGCGGCGGCGAGACGGGACGACACGCACGGGCTGGACTAGAGAAGCAGCAAGGAAGGACACCATGTCGACGCAGACCATGCCGACCGGCGAGACGACTACGTCGGCCGAGCAGCTGACCGGTTCGGAGATCGTGATCAAGGCGCTGATCGAGCAGGAGGTCGATACGATCTTCGGCTATCCGGGCGGGGCCGTCCTTCCGCTGTACGACGCGCTGTTCAAGCAGAACAGCCTGCGCCACTATCTGGTCCGGCACGAGCAGGCGGCGGTTCACGCGGCGGAGGGTTATGCCCGTTCCACCGGGCGCGTCGGCGTGGTGCTGGTGACCAGCGGTCCCGGCGCCACCAACGCGGTGACCGGCCTGACCGACGCGCTGATGGACAGCATCCCGCTGGTCTGCTTCACCGGCCAGGTGCCGACCCACCTGATCGGCAACGACGCCTTCCAGGAGGCCGACACCACCGGCATCACCCGCCCGTGCACCAAGCACAACTATCTGGTGAAGTCGGTCGCCGACCTGCCGCGGATCATCCACGAGGCGTTCCACGTCGCCCGCTCCGGCCGGCCCGGGCCGGTCGTGATCGACCTGCCCAAGGACGTGCAGCAGGCGCTGGGCGCCTATCTGCCCAAGGATCAGGTCAAGCACCGCTCCTACAACCCGCAGGTCAAGGGCGAGAAGGGCGCGATCGAACGTGCGGTCGAACTGTTCGCCGGCGCCAAGCGGCCGATCATCTATTCCGGCGGTGGGGTGATCAACTCCGGCGACCGCGCCAGCGTGCTCTTGACCGAGTTCGCGCGCCTGACCGGGGCGCCGATCACCAACACGCTGATGGGCCTGGGCGCCTATCCGGCCGGCGACCCGCAGTTCCTGGGCATGCTCGGCATGCACGGGACCTACGAGGCGAACCTCGCGATGCACGGCTGCGACGTCATGCTCGCGGTGGGCGCGCGGTTCGACGACCGTGTCACCGGCAAGCTGTCGGAGTTCGCGCCCTATTCGAAGAAGATCCAGGTCGACATCGACCCCTCCTCGATCAACAAGAACGTGGTGGTCGACGTGCCGATCGTGGGCGACGTCGCGCACGTGCTGGAGGAAATGGTCCGGCTGTGGAAGCAGCGCCAGCACAAGCTGGACCCGAACGCCCTCAAGACCTGGTGGTCGCAGATCGACAGCTGGCGCCAGCGCAAGTGCCTTCACTTCGAGCAGACCGGCGACGTGATGAAGCCGCAGTACGCGATCAACCGGCTCTATGAGATGACGGCGGACCGCGACGCCTTCATCACCACCGAGGTCGGCCAGCACCAGATGTGGGCGGCGCAGTACTACCAGTTCCAGAAGCCCAACCGCTGGATGACCTCCGGCGGGCTCGGCACCATGGGCTACGGCCTGCCGGCGGCGATGGGCGTGCAGGTCGCCCACCCGGACGCGCTGGTGATCGACATCGCGGGCGAGGCGTCGATCCTGATGAACATGCAGGAGATGTCGACGCTGATTCAGTACCGCCTGCCGGTGAAGATCTTCATCGTCAACAACCAGTGGATGGGCATGGTCCGGCAGTGGCAGCAGCTGCTGCACGGCGAGCGCTACGCCGAGAGCTACACCGACAGCCTGCCGGACTTCGTCAAGCTGGCGGAGGCCTACGGCGCGGTCGGCATCCGGGCGACCAAGGCCGCCGAGCTGGACGACAAGATCCGGGAGATGCTGGAGACGCCCAAGCCGGTGATCTTCGACTGCTGCGTGGACGAGGTGGAGAACTGCTTCCCGATGATCCCCTCGGGCTCCGCGCACAACCAGATGCTGCTGGGCCCGGACGACCACGCCGACCACAAAACCAGCGAGGACGGGATGGTGCTGGTCTAGCCGATCGGCTAAAAGCCCCGCGGATCAGCCGCCGCGGGGCTTTTTCACGCCGCCGCGGTGCTTTAGACCTCACCCGCCCGCCGCCGGCCCGCAAGCCGCCCGGACCCCATCCGGGCCCGATCGCGCGACGGCGCGGCCAACCACGATGTGCCCAGAAGAACCCGGCCCCGCGCGCCGGGGTCCAGAAAACCGATGGCCCGGAAACCGATGGCCCAGAAACCGATGGCCCAGAACACCACCGCCCAAGGCTCCCGCAGCCCCAGCGCCCAAAACGCGACCGCCCAGAGCCCGGAAGAACTCCGCGTCTCCACCCACACCGAAAAGCGCACGATCGCCGTGCTGGTGGATAACGAGCCGGGCGTGCTGGCGCGCGTGATCGGCCTGTTCTCCGGGCGCGGCTACAACATCGAAAGCCTGACGGTGACCGAGGTCGATCCGGAGAACGCGCTGTCCCGGATCACCGTCGTCACTTCCGGCACGCCGATGATCCTGGAGCAGATCAAGGCGCAGCTCGGCCGGCTGGTGCCGGTGCACAAGGTCTCCGACCTGACCATGGCCGGGCCCTACGTCGAGCGCGAGCTGGCGCTGGTGAAGGTCAACGGCGCCGGCGAGAAGCGGGTCGAGGCGCTCAGGATCGCCGACATCTTCAAGGCCCGCGTGGTCGACGCCAGCCACGAGCACTTCGTGTTCGAGATGACGGGCAAGACCGACAAGCTCGACGCCTTCGTCGAGCTGATGAGCCCGCTCGGCCTGATCGACGTCTCGCGCACCGGCGTGGTCGCCATCCAGCGCGGGCCGGAGGGGCTGTAGCCCGCGCGTGCGGGCTGGACGCCGCGCGCCGCGCGGCTTAAGGACGGGCCAGCGTAAGGCCGCTTACGGGCACACTAAGACACAGATCAACAAAGCGAGTAGGGGAAACACCGCGCCATGCGTGTCTATTACGATCGCGACGCCGACGTGAACCTGATCAAGGGCAAGAAGATCCTGATCGTCGGCTACGGCAGCCAGGGCCACGCCCACGCCAACAACCTGCACGAAAGCGGCTGTTCGGAGGTGCGGGTCGCCCTGCGCCCGGGCTCCAAGACGGCGGAGAAGGTCAAGAACGCCGGCCTGGAGGTCACCACCCCGGCCGAGGGCGCGCAGTGGGCCGACGTCGTCATGGTGCTGACCCCGGACGAGCTGCAGGCCGACCTCTACACCGAGCAGCTGGCCCCGAACATGAAGCCGAACGCGGCGATCGCGTTCGCGCATGGCTTCAACGTCCACTTCAAGCTGATCGAGCCGCGCGACGATATCGACGTGTTCATGGTCGCGCCCAAGGGCCCCGGTCACCTGGTGCGCAGCGAGTACGTCCGCGGGGCCGGCGTGCCCTGCCTGATCGCGGTCGAGCAGGACGCCAGCGGCAACGCCCACGACGTCGGCCTTTCGTATGCGTGTGCGATCGGCGGCGGGCGCTCCGGCGTGATCGAGACGACCTTCCGCGAGGAGTGCGAGACCGACCTGTTCGGCGAGCAGGCGGTGCTGTGCGGCGGCCTGTCGAAGCTGGTCGCCACCGGCTACGAGGTCCTGGTCGAGGCCGGCTACCAGCCGGAGATGGCCTACTTCGAGTGCCTGCACGAGGTGAAGCTGATCGTCGACCTGATGTACGAGGGCGGGCTCGCCAACGTCCGCTACTCGATCTCCAACACCGCCGAGTACGGCGACTATTGCTCGGGCAAGCGGATCGTCGACGATTACACCAAGCAGGAGATGAAGCAGGTCCTGGAGGAGATCCAGTCCGGCGAGTTCGCCCGCAACTGGGTGCTGGAGAACAAGGCCGGCCAGCCCAACTTCAAGGCCGAGCGCCGGCGCTGGGCCAACCACGAGATCGAGCAGGTCGGCGAAAAGCTGCGCGCCATGATGCCCTGGCTCGGCGAAGGCGCGCTGGTCGACAAGTCGAAGAACTGACGGTCGTCAGGCGGGAGGTGGCCGCCCGTGGCCCCAGGGCGGGTGCCGCGGGCGACCACCCCCTGTCCCTCTCCCACTAAGAGATTTTTGCGCAGCTCGCCAAACGCGCGTATGGGGTCCTTCGACACGGACGCCTTCGGCGTCCTACTCAGGATGAAGCTGTAGGTTTGTCAGACGCTTACATGCAGCTTCATCATGCTGAGGTGCCAGCCACAGGCTGGCGTGTCGAAGCACCCCACACGGATGCTCATGCCTCCCGTGCAAAAGTCTCCTTCAGAGGAGAGGGACCCGCCGGACCAGGCGTTTCCGATCGCGCAACGCTGCGATGATGCCCCGCCCCTTTGCTTCTGGCCTGCACGCACTTAGCTGACGTGATGGAACAAGACAGGCAAGCCAAGGAGGCGTTTTCCATGGCCCGCAAGGTGCTGTTCGTCGTCACCTCGAACCGCAAGCTGGGCGAGACCGGCCGCAAGACCGGCGTGCATTTCGACGAGCTCGCGACCCCCTACTACGTCCTGCAGGACGCCGGGCTGGAGGTCGAGCTCGCCTCGCCGCAAGGCGGCGAGGCGCCGGTCGACAACCAGAAGCCGCGCGGCGAGAACCCGGCGAACGTCGAGCGGTTCCTCGACGACCAGTACGCCATGGACAAGCTGAAGCTGACCAAGCGCCTGGACCAGGTGCTGGCGGAGGGCTACCTCGGCGTGTTCATGCCGGGCGGCCACGGCACGATGTGGGACTTCCCGAACGATCCGCGGCTGGGCCAGCTGATCGCCGACCTGTACGACGCCGGCAAGCCGGTCGCCGCCGTCTGCCACGGCCCGGCCGCGTTCGTCGGCGCCACCCGCGCGGACGGCGCGCCGCTGGTCAAGGGCAAGCAGGTCAACTGCTTCTCCGACGCGGAGGAGCGCGCCGTCGAGCTGGAGACCGTCGTCCCCTTCCTGCTGGAGAGCAAGCTGCGCGAACTGGGCGGCGCGGTCGAGACGGCCGATGCGTTCACCGAAAAGGTGGTCGAGGACGGCAACCTCCTAACCGGCCAGAACCCGATGAGCGCCCAAACCCTCGCCGAACGCCTGCGCGACCGCCTGAAGGGCGCGGACACGCCCGAGAAGGCGGCTTAAGGCTGGCATCGATCGCGGGAGAGAAGGCGCGTCGCGGCGGCGGGTCCCCTCTCCCTTGACGGGAGAGGGCCAGGGTGAGGGTGGGACTCCCCGGCGCAAAGCGAGGAGTCCCACCCTCACCCTCCCACGGACCTATCGGTCCGCGGGCCCCTCCCTCTCCCCTCGAGGGAGAGGGGGTGGTAGCCTGCGCGCATGGCGGGCAAGACGGCAGTACGGCGGTTGCGGCGAGACGCGACGGACGCTGAACGGGCGTTATGGCGCGATCTACGAAACCGCACAGTCGCTGGCGCGAAAATCCGCCGCCAACAGCCAATAGGCCCCTATATCGTCGACTTCGTTTGTCTAGAAGCCCGTCTGGTGATCGAGATTGATGGCGGTCAGCATGCCATCCATGTGAACGCCGATAGCAAGCGGACAGCGTTCATTGAAGCTGAAGGCTACCGCGTGCTGCGGTTCTGGAACAACGACGTCCTGACCAATCCACGTGGGGTTTACGAGACGATCGAGCGCGCCCTGAAATCCCCTCTCCCTTGAGGGGAGAGGGCGGGGCCCGCGCCCGTCAGGGCGTGGGAGGGTGAGGGTGATGCGACAGCATCGTGTCCCCCGCCTCGAACACGCTACGCCTTCTCGAACACCGCGCGGATCACGCCCACGCGCCCTTCCTCAAGATTGCGGGCGAGGTTGCGGCGCATTTCCAGGAACTCCGCGCCCTGCAGCAGGTGCGGGCCGAGGCCCTCGGGCTCGCCGGCGCGCATCCGGGCGCGGGCGTCGCGGACCCGCTGCACGGCGTGTTTGCTAAGGTCCTCCCAGACACGCTCGCGCAGCCCGGCCGCGCGCAGCAACGCGTGCACGCCGCGCGCGGGCAGCAGGAACGAGGCGTCGGGCGTGCTCGCCCAGGGGACGGGGAAGTGCGGCTCCCGGCCCGGGCCGGCGACGATGTCGTGCAGCACCAGCCGGCCGCCCGGCTGCAGCACGCGCGCGATCTCGGCGTACATCGCGCGCTTGTCCGGGATGTTCATCGCCGCGTGCTGGGTCCAGACCCAGGGGAAGCTCGCCGCGGCGAACGGCAGATCGTGCGCGCTGGCGCAGGCGAAGCGGGTGCGCGCGGCGAGCCCGACCTGGCGGCTTAACGCACCGGCGTCCCGGCAGTAGCCGTGGGTCAGGTCGATCCCGGTGACGTCGCACGCGAACGCGTGAGCCAGCGTCCGCGCCGGCCCGCCGATGCCGCAGCCGATGTCGAGCACCGTCCCGCCGGCCAGCCCCGCCCAGTCGGCGAGCGCGCGCGTGGCGTCGTGCCCGCCCAGGTGCAGCTGTTCCAGCGGCGCCATCGCGTCGGGGTCGCGCGGGTCCAGCCCGTGCGCGCGCATCAGCTCGGTGATCCGCGGCGCCCAGTCGCCGTTGCGCCGGTAATGCCGCACGATCGCCTCCGCGGGCGCGCGGCGGTCGGCGGAGCGGGCGGGGGAAGATCCGTCGGTCATGTGGCGGACACGGGTCGTCGGACGCGGAGCCGGCAGCTTTGCACGCCCCGGCCGCACCCGTCCAGACGGCCGGCTTGACCGCCCGGCGCCGGCGCGGCTACCCCAAAGCCTGTCTCCCAGTTCCAGGGGCACCTAGGAGAGGCACTGGCGTGGCCGAAACAGCGACCCGCGACGACGATCCCGACAGCCGGCTGCAGGCGATGGCCGGCGGCGACAAGGCCGCGCTCGCCCGCGCGCTGGCGCGGCTGGAGCGCGCGCCGGAGGCCGCGGACACGCTGGCCCTGCTGGACGCGGCCTTTCGGGCGCCGAAGGGGCAGGTGGTCGGCGTGACCGGCCCGCCCGGGGTCGGCAAGTCGACCCTGCTGGGCGCGCTGATCCGGAAGCTGCGCGCGCACGGCCGCAGCGTCGGCGTGATCGCGGTCGATCCGTCGTCCAGGCGCTCCGGCGGGGCGCTGCTGGGCGACCGCGTCCGGCTGCTGAGCGACCCCGACGACAGCGGCATCTTCGTGCGCTCGATGGCCGCGCGCGACCGCCTCGGCGGGCTCGCGGAGATGACCGTGGCGGGCATGGTGCTGATGCGCGCGGTCTACGACGTCGTGCTGATCGAGACGGTCGGCGTGGGGCAGTCGGAGACCGACGTCGCCGGGGTCGCTGATACGGTGCTGTTCTGCGTCCAGCCGGGCTCGGGCGACAGCCTGCAGTTCATGAAGGCCGGTATCGTCGAGATCCCCGACGTCGCCGCGATCACCAAGGCCGACACCGGCGCGCCCGCCGACCGCGCGCTCTCCGATCTGAACGGCGCCTTGAGCCTGAACGACGACGCGGACGACAGCCGCTGGCAGGCCCGCTGCCTCAAGCTGTCGGCCGAGACCGGCGCGGGCCTGGACGACCTGATCGCCGCGCTCGACGCTCACCAGGCCTGGCTCGCCCAGGATGGCCGGCTCGCCGCCCACCGGGCCGCCCAGGCCGAGCAATGGCTGGTCGAAGCCCTGCGCGACCGCCACGGCCGCGAGGGGTTGAAGCGCCTGGGTAAGGTGACGCTGGGGCAGGGAGAGTCGCCCTTTTCGCGGCTAAGCGAGCTGGCGGCGAAGCTGTAGACGGGTTCGCGCATCAACCTGCCGGGCGCTGCATCCCGCGTCATCGCCGTTCGGGGGATTTTGCTCTAACGGGTATCGCGCTACACGTCGCGCGTACTCGCTGTCCCGCTACAGCGTGACGGTTGCAGAGACAGGAAAATCAGGTGATAAACATTCTTCTAATCTGACAAGGAGCGGGTTCATGCTGACGAGTCGGGCGGCGGCGGGTTTTTTGAGTGTCCTGGCGCTGGCCGGCTGTGTGACGGTGGGGCCGACGGAGCAAGCAGTCGACGCTACCCGCTTCTGGCTGCCAGGCGACGCGATGCCGGCGAAAACTCAGGTCCCCGCGGCCTTCTCGGCGTTTGAGGACGCTGGGGCAAGTGGAAGCATCGACGCGTTGCCAGACAACGTTCAGGGCCGCTGGCCGGCGGTTGTGCTTCTACACGGCTGTAACGGTCTGGGCGACGAGACGCCCCGGCAGGCGCGTGTTTTCGCCTCTCTCGGATATGCCGTCTTCGCGCCCGACAGCTTCGCGCGCGAAGACCGCACCGCGCAGTGTCACGCTCAGAACCGCAGCCACCTCGCAATGCGCCACGACGAAGCGCGGACGGTGCGCGAGCGGATCCGCCAACTGCCATGGATCGATCAGGAACGGTTTGTGCTGGCCGGTCACAGTGAAGGCGGCTGGGCGGTCGGCTGGTATCGTGGCAGCGGATTCATCGCAGCTGTCATCACAGGGTGGGACTGCCTGCGCAACGGCACGCTTCCGGTGGCGGAGGCTATGCCGACATTGGTCGTGAACAACGTCTTGGACCCGGAGTACAAGGAAGGCGCCATGGCGCAGTGCAGGTCGGCGGTCGCGAGTGCGAACAACGGCTCGCGCGCAGTGCTGCTCAACCGCAGCGGTCATGGCGTTGCTGAGAAGCAGGGATTTGAGGACGCGATACGTTCCTTCCCCGGCGAACACGTGAGGTCACCCAACTTGGCAGCGCGATAAGCGCCGCGACGCGTGCAGCGCGCCGTGGGCGGGCGCAAGGCCGTGCAGACCTACCTCACCCTGTTCCTCTCCGTCCAGTGAAGGAGAGGGGACCCGCCGCGGCGTCCTGCAATCGAAGCTAGTTCTCGTCGAACGCCGGCGTGACCGGGCCGAGCGCGCCGGTCTGGCCGCGGTGCCGCAGCAGGTGGTCGCACAGGACAAGCGCCATCATCGCCTCGCCCACCGGCACGGCGCGGATGCCGACGCACGGATCGTGCCGGCCCTTGGTCGAGACCTCGACCTCCTGGCCGAAGCGGTCGACCGTCTGGCGCGGGATGGTGATCGAGCTGGTCGGCTTGACCGCGAAGCGGCAGACCACCGGCTGGCCGCTGGTGAGGCCGCCCAGCGTGCCGCCGTTGTTGTTGGTGAGGAACGTGGGGGCGTCGCCCACCATGCGCATCTGGTCGGCGTTGTCCTCGCCCGGCGTCGCGGCGGCGGCGAAGCCGTTGCCGATCTCCACGCCCTTGACCGCGTTGATGCTCATCATCGCCTTGGCGAGGTCGCTGTCGATCTTGTCGTAGACCGGCTCGCCCAGGCCGGCGGGGACGTTCTCGGCCACCACCTCGACGACCGCGCCGGCGCTGGAGCCCGCCTTGCGCACGCCGTCCAGGTAGTCCGCCCAGGTTTCCGCCGCCTTGGCGTCGGGGGAGAAGAAGGGGTTGGCGCCGACCTGGTCCCAGTCCCAGTTGGCGCGGTCGATCCTATGCGGGCCCATCTGGACCAGCGCGCCGCGGATCAGCGGGGCCGGGCTCAGCAGCTGCTCCAGCACCCGCCGGGCGACCCCGCCGGCGGCGACGCGCGCGGCCGTCTCGCGCGCGCTGGATCGGCCGCCGCCGCGGTAGTCGCGCACGCCGTACTTGGCGAGGTAGGTGTAGTCCGCGTGGCCGGGGCGGAACTTGTCCTTGATGTCCGAGTAGTCCTTGGACCGCTGGTCCTCGTTCTCGATCATCAGGCAGACCGGCGTGCCGGTCGTGAGCCCCTCGAACACCCCGGAGAGGATCCGCACGGTGTCCGACTCGCGGCGCTGGGTGGTGTAGCGCGACTGGCCCGGCTTGCGCGCGTCCAGCCAGCCCTGCAGGTCGGCTTCCGACAGCGGGATCTGCGGCGGCACGCCGTCGATCACGCAGCCCAAGGCGGGCCCATGGCTCTCGCCCCAGGTGGTGAACGTGAAGGCTTGGCCGAAGGCGTTGCCCGGCATGGTTCTGGCGACCTCGATGTCAGAGAGGCAGACGCGCCTACTGGGGCGGCGGCTCGCGCCGCAGGCTTTCCAGCAGGTCGGCCAGCTGCGGGGCGTTGTCGACCGCCATCATGCCGACCGTGTGGTAGCCGCTGTCGACGTGATGCACCTCGCCGGTGACGGCCGAGGACATGTCGGACAGCAGGTACAGCCCTGCCTTGCCGACCTGGTCGATGGTGACGTTCTGGCGCAAGGGCGAGTTCAGCTCGTTCCACTTCAGGATATAGCGGAAGTCGCCGATCCCGGAGGCCGCCAGGGTACGGATCGGCCCGGCGGAGATCGCGTTCACCCGGATGCCGGCGCCGCCCAGGTCGGCGGCCAGATAGCGCACGCTGCTCTCCAGCGCGGCCTTGGCGACGCCCATGACGTTGTAGTGCGGCATCACCCGCTCGGCGCCGTAGTAGGTCAGGGTGAGCAGGCTGCCGCCCTCGCTCATCATCGGCACGGCGCGCTGGGCGACGGCGGTGAAGGAGTAGCAGGAGATCTCCAGCGACCGCAGGAAGCCGTCGCGACTGGTCCGGACGTAGGTGTCGGTCAGCTCCTCGCGGTCGGCGTAGGCGATCGCGTGGACGATGAAGTCGATCTGTCCCCAGGTCTCCTCGACCTTGTCGAACACGGCCTGGATGCTGTCGTCGTCGGAGACGTCGCAGGGTTCCAGGATTTCCGCGTCGACCTGCTCCGCGAGCGGGCGGATGCGTTTGAGCAGCGCGTCGTTCTGATAGGTGAAGCCGAGCCGGGCGCCGGCGTCGTGCGCGGCCTTCGCGATCCCCCAGGCGATCGACCGGTTGTTCGCCACGCCCATGATCAGGCCGCGCTTGCCCTGCATCAGCCCTTGTTCCTCGGCCATGCGTCTCCTCGCTCTCACGCGTGTTCTAAGTCGGATGGCGCCCGCGCACCGATGCGGCCAGACCCCCGCTGGGGCAACGCCTGCGGCGGTGGTGGACGGCCGCGATCACGCGGCGGTGCGCCGATCTCGATGGGTCGGGCGGCGCGCTGTCCGCCGGGGCGGCGCCGCCGTCCGGTTCAAGGGTTGGCGCATCCTACACCAACGCTTGCAGCGCGCAAACGCCAGTTACGGGCGGATAAATGCCGCGAATCGCAGGGATTTCCCTAGCCCGGCCGGGTGCGGCTATACTCGCTTACATGAATTTACGCCAAGCTCTTCTGCAGGCGGGGAACAGCGGGACCGCACGCGGCTTGCGCCGGCTCTGGGTGCGGGTCCGGTTTTCCGCCCGCGGCAGCCGCCTCGCCGCGTTCGCCAGCGATACGGTGAAGCGTTTCGTCGGCGACGACGGAATGCGGCTCGCCTCCGGGCTCAGCTACGCCTCGCTGCTCGCGCTGGTGCCGCTGCTCGCGATCGCGCTCGCCATCCTGACCGCGTTTCCGGTGTTCGACGGGGTCGAGAAGCGGGTGATTTCCGGGCTCTTCGAGGAGTTCCTGCCGCGGACCGACGCCCAGATGTCGGCGCGGTTCGAAACCTTCATCGACAACGCGACCAAGCTGACCGCGCCCGGCATCATGGGGCTGGCGGCGACGGCGCTGCTGCTGCTGTCCAACATCAACGGCGCGTTCAACACCATCTGGCGCGTCCACGAGCCGCGCCCGCTGGCGACCCGCGTCTTGGTTTACTGGACGCTGCTGACATTCGGTCCGCTGCTGCTGGGCGGGTCGATCTCGGTGACCAGCTACTTCTTCGCCTCGATCCAGGCGAGCGGGCTGGACAGTTGGGGCGGGCTGGACATCCTGCTGACCCGCGGGTTCGCCGTGGCGCTCGCGGCGGTCGGCTTCGGGGTGATCTTCTACGTCGCGCCGAACCGCCGGGTGCACGCCTGGCACGCCGTTCTGGGCGGCCTGGTCGCGGCGGTGCTGTTCGAGGTGCTGAAGGGCGTTTTCGCGCTCTACCTCTCGTTCGTGCCGGGCTATCAGGCGGTCTACGGCGCGCTCGCCAGCATCCCGATCTTCCTGGTCTGGCTGTTCCTGGTCTGGTGCGTCGTGCTGCTGGGCGCGGAGGTCGCCGCCGGCCTGCCGGAATGGCGCGCCGCCCGCGCCCGCGGTCACGCCCGGGTCGGCCCCGGCGGCAAGCTGGCGCTGGCGCTCGCGGTTATGGGCCGGCTGCGCGCGGGCGCCCGGAAAGGCCGCCAGCTCAAGCGCGAGGAGGCGACCCGCGGCCTGCCGGTGACCCCGGCGGAGATCGACGAGGTCGCCAATGCCCTGCGGGAGGCCGGCTTCATCGCCCGCGCCCAGGGCGGCCGCTGGGTGCTGTCCTACGATCTGTCGGTCGCGACCTTGGGCGACCTATTGCAGGCGATCGGGCTGTCGCTGGCCCTGGCCGACGGCTGGCCCACGGCGGTGCGAAGCGCGGTCGAAGACCTGCGCACAGCGCACGCGCCGCTGACGGAGCTCACGGTCGCCGAGGTCCTCGACCGCACCGACCAGCCGCTACCGCGCGTGGTGGCGGGTGGAGCCGGGTAGGGCGCTATTTAAGGAAACGAATGCGGCGGCGGGTCCCCTCTCCGCCACTCGGGAGAGAGGGACAGGGAGAGGTGGCTCTGCACGGCCTATGCGCTTGGAACGCCGCCGGAGCTTCGCGTGCGTGCAAACCTCCTCTCCCTAGCCCTCTCCTCCCACGTGGAGGAGAGGGGACTTTATGCGGCTGTCTTCCGGCGCAGGCGCGGGACTTACCCCTGCCCATGCCTGCGCAGCACCTCCTGCACCCGGTCTTGCAGCGCCTGGCGTTGCTCATCCGGCAGGCCCTGGATGGCTTCCTGCATTTCGTGCAGGGCGGCGCGCAGGCCGTAGACCTGGTCGAGCAGCTTGAGCACCACCGGCATGGCGTCGTCGTTGACGTCCATGTCGCGGCGCAGCTCCTGGATCAGGGAGACCCGGGCGACGTCGCTTTCGTCGAACAGCCACTGGCCGGCCTCCTCGCCGGGCAGGACCCACTGCTGTTCGACCCAGGCGACGACGTCGGCCTCGGCGACTTGCGTGACCTCGACCACTTGGGCGAGCGTGCGTGCCATGGCTGAGCCCCTCCGAGCCGGCGCTAGTTAGACCAGGCCGGCCTTTTCGCGCGGGTTGTAGGGGTGTTTCTGGCCCCACTTCTGGACGAATTTCTTGAGCTCGTCGTCCGGCTGGTCGGGCAGCACCACCTGCAGCCTGACCAGCTGGTCGCCGCGGGTGTCGCTGCCCTTAGGCTGGATGCCGCGGCCGCGCAGCCGCAGCGTCTTGCCGGAGTTGCTGCCGGCCGGCACCTTCATCTGCACCGTGCCGTCGACCGTGGGCACGGTCACGGTCGCGCCCTCGACCGCCTCCTGCAGGGTGATCGGCAGGGTCAGCTGCACGTCCTCCCCGTCGCGGGCGAAATAGGGGTGCGGCTCGACGTTGATCCGCACGTAGGCGTCGCCGGCCGGCGCGCCGCCCGGGCCGGTCTTGCCCTTGCCCTTCAGGCGCAGCTGCTTGCCGTCCTCGGTGCCGGCGGGGATGTTGACGTCGACCGTCTGCCCGTCGGCCAGGCGGACGCGCTTGCGCGCGCCGTTCGCCGCCTCCAGGAAGCCGACCTTGATGGCGTAGGTGACGTCCTCGCCCTTGCGCTTGGCGCCGCCGGGACCCGCGCCCGGACCGGCACCCATGCCCGCGCCGCCCATGCCGCCCCCCATGCCGCCGAGTCCGCCGCCGAACAGGTCGGCGAAGATGTCTTCGGCCGTGAACTGCTCGCCGCCGAAGTCGAAGCCGGTGTACTTCGCGCCCTGGCCGCCGCGGGTGTAGGTCCGGTAGAAGCCGCCGCCCGGCTGGCTGCGCGCCTGCTCCTGGCCGGTCTCGTCGATCTGGCCGGCGTCGTACTTCTTGCGCTTATCCGCGTCCGCCAGGATGTCGTAGGCCTGAGAGATATCCTTGAACTTCTGCTCGGCCTCCTTGTTCCCGGGGTTCAGATCGGGATGATACTGCTTGGCCTGCTTGCGGTAGGCCTTCTTGATCTCGTCCTGGCTCGCGCTCTGGGAGACGCCGAGAACTTTGTACAGGTCTTTCATGGGGCGGTGCTTCGTCCCGTCGTCTTGCGTGTGCGGTGTGATGCCAGCGCGTCGCGCGCCGTCGTGCGCCGTTTCCGCGCGTATCCTGGCGCCCGGGCTGATTAATTTTTAATCAACTGCGTCCAGGTCTCAGGTAGGTGGGGCTACTGGATCTTCCAAGTCCCATCCGGCTGGCGGCACGCGGTGCCGTAGGCCTGTTCGCTCGCGCGGCCGATCGTGACGGACTGCTGGAACTCCCGGCAATAGGTGCCGTTCCGCTGGAAGGTGCGGGTCGGCGTCACGCTGCCGGAATGGCCGCTGTCCGGGTTGGACCAGGTCGAGGTCTCGCCCGATCGGGTGTGCTCCAGCGACGCCTGCGTGGTCTGGCCCAGATAGGCCCGGTCTGCACGGTCGAGCGACTTGCCCACCTCCGAGCCCGCAAGCGCGCCCAGCACGGCGCCCGCACCGGTCGCCCACAGCTGGCCCGAGCCCCCGCCGATCTGGCTGCCCAGGAAGCCGCCCAGCACGGCGCCGCCGAGCGCGCCCACTGTCTGCTTCGGGCCGACGTTGTTGCCCTCGCACGCGCCCAGACCGAGGGCGGCGGTCAGGGCGACGATCGCGGCGGCGAGGCGCAGGGACTTCACGGTCATGGGACGCACTCCTGGCGAAAGCGGGCAAAGGCCCGGGGAAACGGGGCGCGTGCCTGGCGCGCCGGCTTGGCGATTTGGCCGCGCGCCCCTAGTTTAGCGTGGGTCAGCTTAGCGCTGCTGTGCGAAAAATCGGACGGTATTTTGATCCCCGCGCAGGCCCGCGCCAATGCGCGCGCGGCATCGCGGGTGTGGATCGTCCCGCCGGCCCCGATCACGTAAGGACAGGCATGTTCCCCGACCATCCCCCCGCCGACCCGATCGACCTGCTTTCCGCCTGGTACGAGGAGGCCAAGCAGAGCGAGCCGAACGATCCCAACGCGATCGCGCTCGCCACCGTCGCGCCCGACGGCACGCCGTCGGTGCGCATGGTGCTGCTGAAGGATTTCGACCGGACAGGGTTCGTCTTCTACACCAACCTGGAAAGCCGCAAGGGCGAGCACATCGGGACCACGCCCAAGGCCGGCTTCGTCATGCACTGGAAGACGCTGCGCCGGCAGGTCCGGGTCGAGGGGCCGACCGAGCAGGTGTCGGACGCGGAGGCCGACGCCTACTTCGCCAGCCGGGCGCGCGGCAGCCAGATCGGCGCCTGGGCCAGCAAACAGTCGCGCCCGCTGGAATCGCCGCATGCGCTGGAAAAGCGCGTGGCCCAGTACGGTGCCAAGTTCCACGTCGGCAAGGTCCCGCGGCCGCCGCACTGGTCCGGCCTGCGGATCCGGCCGCAGCGCATCGAGTTCTGGGCCGAAGGGCGCTTCCGCCTGCACGACCGGGTGGTATATCGCCCCAACGACCACGGCGGCTGGACGACCGAGCGGCTGTATCCGTAGGAAGAGAGCAGGCCTTGCCTAGTTCCCCTCTTCCACGGGGAGGAGGGGCTAGGGGAAGAGGTAAGCGCGTCGCTTGTGCCGTGCACACCTCCTCTCCCTTACCCTCTCCTCCCACGTGGAGGAGAGGGGACTTGTTGTAGAAGCGGGACGGGATGACCGAGGCCACGGGCGAAACCGGCGGACAGCGGGTGACCGGCGCGCTGCAGCAAAAGCTGATGCGCCGGGCGACCTACGCCTCGGTGTCGGTCGCGGGCGCGCTGGTGCTGCTCAAGACCGGCGCGTGGCTGGTGACCGATTCGATCAGCCTGCTGTCGACGCTGGTGGACTCCCTGCTCGACGTCGCCGCGTCGCTGGTCAACCTGCTGGCAGTGCGTCAGGCGCTCAGCCCCGCGGACCGGGAACACCGCTTCGGCCACGGCAAGCTGGAGCCGCTGGCGGCGCT
This sequence comes from Rhodovibrio sodomensis, assembly GCF_016583645.1. Classification (GTDB taxonomy): domain Bacteria; phylum Pseudomonadota; class Alphaproteobacteria; order Kiloniellales; family Rhodovibrionaceae; genus Rhodovibrio; species Rhodovibrio sodomensis. The sequence continues at coordinate 24,467 of NZ_NRRL01000054.1, forward strand.
CGGGCAGGCGGCGTTCATCACCGGCTCGGCCCTGTTTCTGGCGATCACGGCGGTGCAGCGGTTCGTGACCCCGCGTCCGGTGCAGCAGGAGGAGGTCGGCATCCTGGTCATGCTGACCTCGATCGCGGCGACCCTGCTGCTGGTGAGCTACCAGCGCCGGGTGGTCCGGCGCACCGGCTCGCTGGCGGTCCAGGCGGACAGTCTGCACTATACCGGCGATCTGCTGGTCAACGCGGCGGTGATCGTGGCGCTGGTGCTCTGGCTGCAGACCGGCTGGACCTGGCTCGACCCGGCGTTCGCCATCGCGATCGCAGCCTATATCCTGATCACCGCCGCCCGGATCGTGCGCGGCGCCTACGACATGCTGATGGACCGCGAACTGCCCGAGGAGGACCGCCGGCGGATCGTCGAGATCGTCCGCCAGCACCCGCAGGTGATCGGCATGCACGACCTGCGCACGCGCGCCTCCGGCCCGCACAGCTTCATCCAGCTGCACCTGGAACTGGACGGGCGGATGAACCTTTACCAGGCCAACGTGATCGCCGACACGGTGGAGACCGACGTCGCGAACGCCTTCCCGGATGCTGAGGTGATCATCCACCAGGACCCGCACGGCGTGGACGACGAGTCGATGCCGTTCGCGCGGGTTGGAGCGGAGCAGAGTTCGTCCGGAACCTGACCACCGCACCCAACTGATCCCCCTGCTCCAGTGGGAGGAGGGGCCAGGGGAAGAGGGACCAGGGGCATCGACGCCGGCGGGTGCCAGATACGGGCATCTGTGCCTTGGGCATCCGGGGTCGGCGTTGGCATCAGCGCCGAGGGCAACCTCCTCTCCCTAGCCCCGTCCTCCCACTGGAGGAGAGGGGACGAGTTAGCGCCGAAAAGCCCGCCCTTGATCGCCATCAAGGCGTTGACGCCCGTGCACCGATAGGCTGATGCTACCCGATGGGTCGCGCGTGCGAACCGTCGGGCCCGCGACCGCGAGGAGGGTGTCCGCCATGGCGATCCGATCCATCCTGTGCCTCGTCGACGGCGGCGAGGACAGCGCCGCCACGATCCGCAGTGCCGTCCAGATAGCAATGGCGCACGACGCCTATCTGGAAGCCCTGCACGTCGAGCTCGATCCGCAATACGCCGTGCCGATCGCCGCCGACGGGATGACGGCGACGATGATCGAGGACATCGTCGACACGGTCGCCAAGGAAGGCGAAAAGCGCGCGCAGGCCGCGGAGAACGCGGTGCGCGAGGGGGTCGAGGCCGCCGGCGCCAGCCTGTCCGACCCGGCGGCCGAGCCGACGCCCGGCTTCGCCGTCGCGTTCCGGAAGCTGCAGGGCCGCGAGCACGACACGGTCGCCCGTCACGGCATGCTGTTCGACCTGATCGTCCTGACCCGCCGACACGGCGCGGGGGAGGCGCCGGCCACCCCGACGCTGGAGACCGCGCTGATGGAAAGCGGCCGCCCGGTTCTCGTGGCGGCGCCCACGGTGCCGCCCAAGATCGGGCACCGGGTGGCGGTCGCCTGGCGCGCGACGGTGCCGGGCGCGCACGCGCTGCAGGGCGCATTGCCCTTGCTCGCGGGCGCCGAGGCGGTCACGGTGATCACCGTCGACGACGGGCATAGCGACGATGCCCAGCCGGAGCAGGTGACCGGCTATCTGGCGCGCCACGGGATCCGGGCGGAAAGCCGTCGCATCGCCGCGCGCGGCCGCGACGCCGGCGACGCCATCCTGCAGCAGGCGGGCGAGGCGGACGCCGACCTGCTGGTGATGGGCGCCTACGCCCACAGCCGGCTGCGGCAGCTGATCCTGGGCGGCGTGACCTCGACGGTGCTGCGCCAGGCGAACGTGCCGCTGCTGCTGGCCCACTGAACCCCTGCGCCCCGTTGCCGCGACCGCAAGCGGCGCCGGGGCGCACCCGATCCGGACCCTAGAAGACCCGCGATGAGCGAGGACACCCGCAAGACGATCGTGCTGACCGGCGCCAGCCGCGGCATCGGCCACGCCACCGTCCGCCGCTTTTCCAACGAGGGCTGGCGCGTGATCACCTGCTCGCGCGAGGAGGTGCCGGAGGATTGCCGACGCGACCCCAACTGGACGCACCACGTCACCGCCGACCTGCGCAACCAGCAGGGGCTGGACGCGTTCATCAAGCGCGCCAACGAGATCCTGGACGGCGGACCGATCCACGCCCTAGTCAACAACGCGGCGGTGTCGCCGAAGACGCCGTTCAAGGAGCGCCTGGGCGTACTCAACGGCGACATGAGCGAATGGCGCACGGTGTTCGAGCTCAACCTGTTCGCGCCCTTGGCGCTGGCGCGCGGCTTCGCGGTGCCGCTGCGCAAGGGCAAGGGCTGCATCGTCAACATCACCTCGATCGCCGGCCACGCGATCCACCCGTTCGCCGGCAGCGCCTACTCCACCTCCAAGGCCGCGCTGTCGGCCCTGACCCGCGAGCTGGCGGTGGAGTTCGCCGCGCTCGGCGTCCGGGTCAACGCGGTCGCGCCGGGGGAGATCGAGACCTCGATGGTGGGCCCGGAGTACGAGACGCTGATCCCGCGCATCCCGATGCACCGGATGGGCACGCCGGAAGAGGTCGCGGGCGCGGTCTACCAACTGACCTCGCCCGACTTCGGCTACGTCACCGGCACGGAAATCTTCGTCACCGGCGGCCAGCACGTGTACTAGCGGCTACTCGGCTTTTTGGGGGACACCACCAAGGGCACGAAGGTCACAAAGGGGGAAAATTGGGCCCCACTCTGATATTCCGGCGGAGAATGACACACGGTGTTATTGTTTTTAGTTTATGGAGGCAGCATATAAAGATGAAAGTCAAATTGACAAGTGCGGAGGGTCTTTATGAGGGAGCCCTCACAGTGGCGTTAGAAGAGTGTCGCAAAGTTAGTCTTGATGCTGAATATTACCGACGTGTATTCGATGAAGCCCTAAGCCAGAATGATCGTACGACCGCAATCGTTTTATATGCAGCGCTAGATGACTTAATTGTTCATCACATAAAATGGCACTTACGGGAAGGGAAGAGAACGAAAAAGCTTTTTGATCGAAACGGCCCCTTGGCCAATTCTGCAAACCGCCTTGATCTGATATACGCATTAATGTGGATTGACGATGGCATCTATCAGGTATCACATGTCTTCCGTCGAATAAGGAACGATTTTGCACACAATTTGGATGTCCACTCGTTTGATCAGGCCGAGATCTTCGATAGAATACGAAGTATAGAGCCAGAAATATCGGAAGATGCCATATCTCAAGATTTCTTTGCAAAATTTTCGGCGAGTAGAGAGAAAGAACCGAGAAAGTATTTTTTGTGCAATTTTATCGCCGTTATGTCGTACCTTAATACCCACATAATATGTGTGCCAATTGCTCAAAGGCACAGCGTTTCACCGGCTGACCTCATTCAGAAAGCTTCTGACAGCGACATTCCTTCGGTGTCGGAACTCGGCTATCTAGCTGGCGAGTACGTTCAAGATATTTTTGAGAGTACAGATTAAGCGAATTAACCCACCCGGTTCTGCAGGTCGCGGAACCAGCTGAGGCGTTCGCGGGTCGCGGCGATGTCCTGGTCCAGCCAGTCCAGGAAGAAGCCGGCGTCCTGGTCGTAGTGGGCGCGCAGGTCGGTCAGGCGGGCCAGTTCGCGCTCGATCATCTCGACCAGCGTGTCGACCTGCTCCTGCCGGTCCTCGGTGTCGAGCAGATGCAGGAAGCGCATCTTGAGCGAGATGATCAGCTTGTTGATGTCGTTGATCGGCGCCCGGACCGAGGAGGTCATCAGCCGCTGCAGCTCCTGCTGGCCGGCCTCGGTGATGCGCAGCAGGGCGTTGTCTTCCATCCCCTTGCCGGAGACCGGCTCGATCAGGCCTTCGACGATCAGCAGTTCGACCGGGGTGCCGACCAGATCCAGCGACGGGCCGACGATGCGTTGGGTGAAGTGGCGCACGTCCTCGGCCAGCTCGGCATAGTGCATGTCCCGGCCGGCCAACGCGCCCAGCGCGGCGAGTCGGATCGCTTCCGTCGGAATCAGCGTGTTGTCGCGGTACATGGCCGAACCTCCCAGCCGTCGGTCCGAAGGCAGCGCCGCGGCCGACGCTCCAATCCGGACCGGATTACTCTTGATTAATTAGCGGATCGCGCGGGCGCTGTCCAGTTAACGTTGTGCAACGCGACCGACACCTAAACGTGGATACGGGGCAGGGCCGGCAGCGGATCACACGGGGCCTGAGGTCGATCGCTGCAAGCTTTCGCCGGCGGGCGAAACTGCGGTCGGCCGCCATCCGGGGGACCGGACGGCGGCTGCGTAGGGTGCGGCTCTGGCCTGCGGTGCGTCGGGCCGGTCTTAGGGCAAGATGCTGAAAGGTGGACTCGCCTTTCAGCTGACTCTTACCCTCTCTTCAACAAGTTAGAGCTACATTCAACTCGAAGGCCGTTGCGGCCTTCAAGCATGTAGCTCTAGCCCCCATTTTGCACGGAGGCAGGGCGGGCCTCCCTTGAACCCGCGGATTCGTGCGGGTTACGGGCGCTGAGGCAATACACGAAATCAGCGTGGAGGCCCGCCCATGGCAGAGGGTAACCAAGAACAGCTGCGATTTCATCCCGTCGAGGGCTGCACGGTCCGGGCCGAGTTCAACGGCGGGGCCATGTCCTCGGACTTTGGCCCGATGCTGCTTCGGGGTGTCG
>NZ_NRRL01000055.1 GCF_016583645.1 Rhodovibrio sodomensis
TACCGTTCGTGGCGGAAAATAGGGTCTGCGACATGGCTGCCTCCTGAACTTGGAGAGGTCAGCTATGCCGCGATCAGCAGGGACCGGGAAACCGTTGATCGAATGGGGTGTAGCTGGCGCTTACAGAGAAGTACGGCTACAACATCTCCCGGTTCGGCGCGCAGATGGTCGCTCCGAGCGCCGCCCTGGGGCGCTCCGGCGTCCGTGTGGCCCGGTCAGGGCACAACCCCCGCCCGACACCGGCCGAGCGGCTCACACAGCCTGCACGGCAGCCCTACGAGGACGCGGCGAACCGCGCCGCGGCGACGTCCGGGGTGCGCTCGGCTTACGAAGGCGCCCGGCCGCTGGCCGTGGACGCGGCGGCGGGTGCTGGCGCAGGTGCGGCGAACGTCTACGCGGAAGAGAACGACTGGGGGCCGCTGGCGCAGGGGGCGGCCGTGCTGGGCGGCGGCGTAGCCGGCGCGGCCGGCAGCCGTGCGCTGGTCGAAGGGGCGCCCAAGGTCTTCAACTACGTGGTGCGCGACCGGCTGCCTGACCCGAGCGTGCCGGCCGATCCGACGACCGGGGCGCAGCCGTCCCGGGCGACAACTCAGCGCGCCAAGCGTATGGCGCAGGACGCGGCCGAAGATCCCCGCGGCGCCGCCGACACGCTGGAACAGCGCGCCCAGGGCTATCGCGAAGCGGACATGCCGGCCCCGGCCGCCGGCGGCCTGTCGAACGACGAAGGCTACGCCGGGCTCGAGCGCGAGATGCGCAAGGAAACCCCGTCACGCTTCCAGCGCCAGGATCGGCGCGTCGAGCAAGCGGCGTCCGATCAAGTGCGCTCGCTGTCGCCGGGCGACGACGTGAACGCCCGCGCCTCGACCGAATACGTGAGCGACGACGTGCGCGCCCGGCAGGGTGCGGCCCAAGCGCGTGTCGCCGGGAGCAAGACGGCCGTGGCCGACGCGGAAGCCGCGGAGCGGTCGCAGGCCGACGAGCTGGCGGCGAACCGCGGCACCGGCGACGCCGCGTCCGAGACGATCGACACGGAGTTTAAGTCGACGCTCGACCGGGAGCGCGCGGAGAAGAACCGGCAGTTTGAGGCGGTCGACCCGAACCGCGACGTCATGCGGCCGATCGACCCGCTGGCGCAGGCCGCGCAGGACGTGAAAGACAACCTGAGCGCGCTTGCTCCGACAAACCGGGTGTTGCCCCGTGACTTCGTGAACCGGATTGACGCGCTGGTCCCGAAGTACCATACGCGGGCGGTCGACACGGGTTTGTTCGACGAAAGCGGCCAGCCGATCACACGCTCCGAGACCGTCAACGTCGGCGGCCCGGGCGAAGCGGCGTTCGCGGATATCAACGCCCTGCGCGCGCCGCTGTCGGACGCGATCGCGCAGGCACGGCGCAACAACCAGGGTGCTCTTGTGCAGTCGCTGGAACGGCTCAAGGGCGCGGTGGACTCCGAGACGGCCCGGCTTGCCGAAGAGGGCGGCCCGGCCGCGGAGCGCGCCGCCGGCGCGCTGGACAACTACCGCGACCGCTACGCGCCTCGCTTCGTCGAGGGCGAGGGCGGCAAGTTCCGCCGCGACTTGGCGCGCGACAACCCGGCCGCCAACCCGCCGACCAAGACGGCCGGGCGCTTCCTGCGCAGCGGTGTGGGCTCGAAAGAGGCGGCAGCGGACCTGCAGCGCATCCTCGAAGTGTCCGACAACCCCGAGCAGGCGACCCAGGCGGCCCGGCAGTACCTACTCGACAGCCTGAGCGGTGTGGTCGGGTCGGACGGCAAGGTTAGCCCGGTGCGGCTGCGCGAGTGGGTCGACAAGCGCCGCGGCGCGCTGGACAGCTTCCCGGGTATCCGGGACGAGATCCGGACCCTGCAGCAGGACGTTATGAACAAGCGCGACGCGACCACACGGCTGCAGCGGGAGCTCGAACAGGCGACCGGCGACATGAAGCGCACGGAACGCGAGCTGCAGGACTCCGCCCTGTCGATCATGGTGGACGCGGACCCGGTTGTCGCGGTTCGTCGGGTTTTCGGATCAAAGGACCCGAAGGCGGCAATGCGCGAGATCACGCGCCGTGTGTCGCCCGACAAGGCCGCGTCCGAGGGCTGGCGCAAGGCGGTCGCGGACTACCTGGCGCAGACCGTGACCAGCGGGCAGACCGCGAAGACGGCCGAAGGCGGCCGGCCGGCGTCGCTGTCGCAGTTGTCCGACCTGTTTGAGAAGCACACGGACGTGCTGACCGAGGTTTACGGCCCCGAGCAGATGAACGCCCTACGCCGGGCGCAGATGGCCGTCGAGGATCTCGCCCGCTCGCAGCAGGGCAAGGCGCAGAGCACCACCACGGCCGAAGACGTCGCGCGGATGCTCCGTTACGCGGAAATCGGCCTCAAGGGCACGTTTGGCGGCCTGCGCGGCGGCAACATGTTCCGCAACCTGCGCTTGGCGATCAAGACGATCCCCGGGCTGGACAGCGACGCCAAGGCGGCGGAAGTCGTCCGACAATCCATGTTCGACCCGGAGCTTGCCGCGCACCTGCTGCGTGATCCGGTCCCGCCAGCGCGGCGCGCGGGCTGGAACCGGCGCTTGATGGGACTTCTCGGGCTGTCAGAGGGAGCGCGCGAAGGTGCTGAGGCGGAAGATTAAGCCTTCAAAAGATAAAGGCCCGGCTGCGAGAACGCGCCGGGCCTTAAACCAGAATGCAGGTTCGGGGTTAGATTTCTGTCTTTTTCCATGCGGTCATGTTTTGAGCCTCCTTCTCCGGATGTAGCAGGATGGATCATATGGCACAGACCCACGCCTACGCTAGGGGGCGCGCTCTTAAAATTTGGTTAGTCATCGGCGCGCTTTTCACTCCATTCTATCACCGAGACGATCCCTGGCAATGCCCACCTTGGGATATGCACCGTAACCTTATTGGCTTCCGGCTTGCGAATCTCCACGTGCTCCATCGCCTCCTTATGATACTCCCTCGCGGTAACGGTCGGATCATGGAAAATCCAGTTTTCAAGTCCGCGATCTAGTTTCAAATTCATTCTAAGGTCGTACGTCGGAATATGACTCGAAAGCATAAACATGCGGTCCGTTGAGCTAAGAAGGCTTTTTTCGAACACATAAATGTCTTTTCCAGAACTATCAATCTCGACCATCTTGCAGACTTTGATGACCAGCCACAACCCATCGTACTGCACGCTCCATCCGTCACCTTCCGCCTTACCTTCACGCTCTAACTTAGATTGTAACTCCTGATCTCGTATCTCGGCAAAAGAGAAAATTGTTTCAGACCTTCCCGAAGAAATGTCTAACGCCACTTCCCTTAGAGCTTCCCAGAGATTCGCCGGAAAAACCCTGGCGTCAGATGACGCTTTGATCTCATGCTGACACTTCCCCGAGTAAGACCGGATTTGATACTGTTTGATCTCCTCCCATTTAAAAACGAAGTCTCCTAGCATATCATCCGATAGGTAGTGTTTCGATAGGGTTTATGTCAGTTGTAAATTTTGGCCTCACAACCGAGTTTTTGTTTGCATAGTAATCAAAGAAATTACTGAATATATAATCGATCAAACTGTCATTTTCGTATGAATGATCTCCATAACTTCGTTTTATCGCATCCATACCGATATCTTTTATTTTTTCTTTGTCAGAAGTCGTTCGTTTTAGCCACGCACCAACAACTTCTGGGTTAATGTCTGTAATTCCGATAGCAACTGTATCTGATATATTTTTAAAACCATCCTTAATTGTTGATTCAAGTTTTTGGTTCCAGAAAAAACCTATAATCTCCCTAAGGACAGCTGCAGCAGCGCCGGCAAAAAGAAATACGTTTGCCAGCGTGTCCATCCCAGAAACAGAAGATTTTAAAAGAGACTGCCACCAGTTAGGGTTGCTGGCCTGGTCGTACGGCGTGGGGACGGTCTGTGATAGGGCAAAAAGAAGTGCTGAAATAGCAAAGAATGGCCAGGCCCTCCATATGTTGTGAAGCGTTCCCATCCTATACTGTCCTCCTGGATCGTTTCGAGCTGGTGACACTCGCAAAAAACAAATATGATGCAAGTCTCTCTATTTTATAGACTAACATTGAATAATCGTATGCTTATAAATAGATGAATAAAGGCTTAGATATGTGAAAAATCGTTTGTTTCTATGTTTCACGCCTAAATCCTTTCCTTTACATTGATACGCCGCGGCCGTGATCGACGTGGACCCGTGCCCCATCGTGGGGTTCGCGAAGACTACAGTGTCCGCCCCCATGCTACGCGCCTCTCGCTGCGCGGCCGTCTTTGCGTTGGACAGGCCGTCCGCGGCGAAAACGCCATACAGCCCCGAGACGCCGGAGACATCCCCCAGGTAGTCGCAGTTTTCGACTGACGAACGCTGCGCTTGGCGAACGCCGTCAACCGGCTCCGATCCTACACTGCTGGTGCAGCCGATGACGGGCGCCAAAAGGACGACAACGGCGGCGGTTTTGGAGAGCTGATGGGGCATCATGGCCTCGCCGAGAGATCTGCGGTCAAAGCGTGGAAGCAGCGGAAGACGTCCGACCGAGTGGGTTTTCAACGGACGAAACGCAGCCCGTCCGTGCCTACACGTTCGCTTAGGCTAGCGGCTTCTCTGACAACACGCTATCGTTGCAGGCATGGAAATCGTCGTTATCGGCCTGCTCGGGATCATCGCCGCGGCACTGTTGTTCGGCGGCGCGACCGTGCTTGGCGCCTTGGTCGGGGCTGGCATGTTCGTGGTCTACACGCTGCAGGCCGTGATCGGGCTCGCGCTCTTGGGCGCCCTGCTCTACTGGCTCAGTGGCCAGCTTGAGACGCTGGCCGTGGTCGTGCCGATCGTCGGCGCGGCCATATGGTTGAGCATCGTCCTGGGCGAGAAGCTGGAAGATCGCCGACGGGAGCGCGAAGGGATGCTGCCGCGCTCCCGCCGGTAGCCTCACAGAATGTGAGAGACGGCGACCTCTTCGTATTCGATCTTGAACCAGTCGTCGTCGGGCGGGCCGCCCTCGTCCTCCATTCGCTTCATGCCGAGGTAGGCGGAGATCACGCGCACCATGATCTCGACGTCGACGCCCTCACGTTGCAGCACGTCCGCGGCCTCCATGATCGACCGCGCGGCGCCGGGCCGCTTGTAGTCCACGGAGTTCGATGCGTCTTCGAGGCGTCTCCACATCGGCGCCCGGAAGTTCGCCAGCCGGTCACGGTGCTTCTCGACGAGAAGCTGCAGGCAGCGTGTGAGCTGATCGGAGACGCCCTGGCGTGTGCGCGGCTCAATCCCGCATGCGGTCAAGGTGTCCGCTTCCAGTCTAACGCGGCACGCCGGCGCGACTGAGAGGCTGGTGTTGGCCAGAGCTTCGCTTCGCTCCCGGCGCCGCTCGGCACGCAGGAACGGGTCGATCTCTAGCGACTTGGTGGGCCGCTTGCGTCGGTGGACCGTCAGTGTCATTCGGTTCGCCCCTTTTAATGCGGAGTGGATTTAGGAATAATAGCCGGGAATGGAGTGCGGACAAAGTAAAAAAGCTGCCGTTGAGGGGTGCTCGCTGAGTTGCAGTCGTGCAACGGAAATTGGACTATTAGCCCACGTTTTCTAAATCCGGGTTACGGTGCCTACGCGAGAAACATCCGGGGGGTACCCCAGGGGTGTGGGGTGTCGGGTTTGTGTAGGGTGGTTGTAGGGGTGCGAAACCCATCAAAACCCGAGCAAAACTGCGAAAAAAGTGCTTGACGGCCAACGCAAGCCGGGCGCTAATGGGGCATCGTTCAATCGCAACCCCGGAGATAGACGATGCAAACGAATACTTGCCCGTATCTGGTAGCCAGGGCGCGCGTCGATCGGCTGGAAGCCGCCGAAGCGGACGCCAGCGCCGCCGGCCGTAGGCGCGACGCAGCCGCCTTTGACGCAAGCCTTTCGTCCGCCCACGAGCTCGCCGACGCGGCTATCCCGGCGACGCTGGAAAGCGCGCGTCTGAAACTGGACCGCGCCCGCGATCTGGTAGCGGATTGGGCCAGCGAGGACGCGTCCGCGGCGGACTGGGACGCGGATCTCGGGGAAGGTGGCACGCGCGCCCTGGTGGCGCAGCACCGCACCGCATACGACGCGCTCACAAGCGCCGCCCGCGCGTGGGACGCTGGTGAGTCGTTCGTCGCGGACCTGCGCGCCGCTGCGGGCGCCCTGAAAGGCGATGCTGTCGCCTATCCGGCCGCCGTGATTCAGACCGTGCTTGCCGGCGCCGTCGCCGCCTCCTGGCTGCAGCGCGCGGCCTGAAACGTGCCTATCGCCCCGTCGGCACCGGCCGGCGGGGCGCGCTTACCCCTATGTGCGCCCGTGGTCCAACAGGATAGGGCGGCCGGCTTCTACCCGGCGCGGTGCAGGTTCGAGTCCTGCCGGGCGCACCAAACCCTCTTAGATGCTGTGTCAGGCTGTGCCGATCGGCTACTTGCCCAGTTCGCCGGCGAGGCGTTGCAGGCCGAAGCGGAGTGCGTGAACGCGCCGTCGGAAGCGGAGCAGGACGCCGCCCATGACCGCCATGCGGCGATCGTCGAGCGGATGCCGGAGACCCCCGCAGACACCTTGAGGGGCGTCGCGGCCAAGGTGCGGGCCGTGCGGAACTCCCGGCCGCCACACGAAGAGGAGCAGCTTTGCGAGCGCCTGGAGCATCGCGCGCTTGTCGAACTGGAGCGCGTCGCCGGGGAGGGCGCGTAGTCATGGACGTGCCATGCCCCCAACAAGAGCCGACGCCGGGGCTCGAAGCCGACTTTTCCGACCTCGCGGCGCAGATCACCGACGCCGACAACGCGATCGAGGCGCTGCGCCTGGTCGGGAACGTCGTCCAGGACCTCGACCGCGACCGGCTAACCTACGGGCCCGGCGGCGCGCAACCGGAACAGCTGGACGCGCTCATGCACCTTGTGCACCAGGCGCAAGGGCACGCCCGGCGGGCTCGTGAGGCTGTGGAGCGGTGCGAGCAGGGTGTCGCCGCCGACGGCGAAGCACAGGCCGCGGAGTGACCATCCCGGCGCACGCGGCACACATGGTTTCATACCCAGGTAGGGGGTGCTACCAAACGCCGCTACATAAGCCCGAAACACCCTGCCACGTCGGCGTTCGCGTCGGCGGGGCTTCCTTACGGATCGATGATGTCAGGAAGCAACTCCGGCCATTTTTCGCTTAAAACAAGTCCAGTCAACTCAATTGGAAGACATGCCCAGGTTGACACCTGGGAAAGGGAAATTTTATCTTTTCTGTATGCGGGTCTTACTTCTTCCATGGCCTCTTCGGGCGCAAGAATGGCAAGCGCCTGGTACATTGCCATTCTGTCATTTAGCGCCATCCAATCAATAAGACTTGGAGCTTCAGAGTGCTCCCGCGACAGTAGCGCATCCACCAAACCTATTACTTCATCGGGCTGTGACGTCCTCTCAGCTGGTTTATCGAGAACATGAATTAGTTCCTTGCAACAAGCGACGCGTTGCCATCCGAGTGTCATATTCGCATTATATATAATAAGCGAAACGTATCGTGGCTCCGCATACACACCAGTTTGCTCGTAAAACTGGCAAATGATTGCTCGAAGAAACCGTTCTTCCATCGGTTCGGCTAGAAGCCGGATCTCATCTTGTGAGCAATGACTCGCTACGTGGTCACGTATCTCGTCTATTTCGACCGGTAGATTCTGATGGCACGAAAATGAACGAATAAGGCTTGGAACACTCATCACTCTCTACATGAAAAAAGGGGCCAACGTGGAGTTGACCCCTTTACCAAACTGTAACCGGATTCGCTAGGGTGCGGACAAGAAGTCCTGCACCGAAACGCGATTCTGCTCGGTCTGCGGCGGCTCGTCGTCGCCAACCCGCTCCAGGGCACGTTCAAGCGCTATTGCCGCTTCACCGCCGAGCTCGTCGGCGGAAAGATTCTGAGCGGTGCCCTTCATAAACTTGATGTTGACCAGCGTCCTGTCGCCGCCGAACAGAACCTGTTCGAGGCGCTTCATCCCTGTTGCCGTCATCGCTCCCTCCTCACCTCACGGGTGAGACTAGATGTTCACCTTGATGCAGCCTATCAGGCGCAACAAAGTCAACCGATCATGTGCTTTGGTGCGTAGAAGCCTTGTGAGCGTGGCTATTGTACCACACCCGCCGCTCACTCAGTATGTCATACCTACCATACCCTTACCATCACCTTACCCATGATATAGTGCGCCATGCCGGTAGTATCCAGATGTACCAGCTTTCAAGCCCCACGCCTCAGAAAACGCCGCACAGTCGGCCTCGCTGGCGAAGTAGGCGCGCAGCCCGAGCAGATACCAGCGCCCGCTCAGCGGCCCGCCGCAGCGCGCGACAAGCCATTCGTGTGCGCGGTCGTGTCGTGATCCCATCCGCCTGGTCGCTCTGGCAGGTCGGCGATGTAAAGAAACTGGCGGCGTAGGCGCTGGTCCGGGGTCATCGGTGCCACGAATCCATTTGCTTAGGCACGCGCAAAGCGATAGCGTCGTCAGCTACTGCAACGTGTCGAGTGTGTACCGTGGCCTGCCGGACTTGCTTCGATCTGCCGGGCGTGTGGATGGTGACGCCAGAGGGCATCCGTATCAGGCCGTGTCCAGCGTGCGACTCCAAGGTTGCGCGTAGCGCGCTCGAAACCCCTGAACAATTCTGTCTTGAGGTTGCGCGACAAGTGGTCGCTGAGAACCCCACATCATCCGACGATGAGATTGCGCGCCTGATATACGCACGGACCAAGGGTCGCGAGTCATAGTCGACTAGGACAGTGGTGGAGGCTCATGCGACGGCTGAGAGTATGGCTGGTCGCCGCGTTGGTTTTGGCTTTGCCGTTGGCGGCCGAGGCGCAGACAGTGACCGGCCGGGCAAGCGTCACCGACGGCGACACACTGGAGATCCGAGACGTCGACATCAGGCTGCACGGGATCGACGCACCGGAGAGTTCGCAAACGTGCCTAGCCGGGGGTCAGCGCTGGCCGTGTGGCCGGCGAAGCGCCAACGCCCTGGCAGCCAAGATCGGCCGGGGCACCGTCCGCTGCGAAGGTCGCGAGCGTGATCGCTACGGCCGCTTGATCGCCGTCTGCTACGCCGGCGGGACCGATCTCAACGCTTGGCTGGTCCGCAATGGCTGGGCGCTGGCGTACCGGCGCTACTCCCGAGACTACGTGCCCGAGGAGCGCAAGGCAGAAGCCGAAGGCGCTGGCGTTTGGCGCGGGCGGTTCGTCCCGCCATGGGACTGGCGACGCGGCAAGCGACTCGGGGCCGCGCAACCTGGCGGCGCGTCGTCGGGTGGCCAGCGTGACCGCGACTGCAGCGACTTCGCCACACAAGCGGCGGCTCAGGCGTTCTACCGGCAGGCGGGGCCTGGCGACCCGCACAGACTAGACGGCGACGGCGACGGCCGGGCGTGTGAAAGCCTGCCCTAACGGGCGCGGTGCGGTCAGATAGTCTCGCCTTCTCGGCGCAGCACGTTCTCGAAGCTGGCGAGCTCCGCTATCTCGAAAAGGAGCGGGGATGGCATAGGCGCACCCACATCGTCGATGGACGTCCCTTGCATAAGCAGTCCGGTCCGCTGGACCGAAGCCCAGAAAGCATTCACATGCCGCTCGGACCGGAAGACTTTAGGCACCAGCTCAGCGGCAACGTTCTCACGGATGCCGTCAGCGGACACAGGTTGGCCCAGATCGTCGCGGCCGGTGCCATAATGGCGGAGGATCGTCGCCAACAGGATGATCTCCTCGCGGCTCAGGTCAGCGAGGATCTTCTGATAACGGGCGAAGTCCGATGCGTAGACCGGCCCTTGCTCGCCAAGCCCGTTGAGGACGGCAGCGAGCAGCCGGAGCGCTGCCCGAGCGCAGCCGCGCTCGTGCGCTTCTTGGACGCGCAGCGTGATCGAGATCGCGTCGTCCTGGGAAGCTGGTTCGACCGGCGCCCGCCCGTGCGCGAGCTCATCTAGCAGGATCTCCCGCGATTCCTCGCCCTTCCGCGCGTGGAAATCGGCGACCAGCGAACTTGACGTCGCCCACGGGCCGCCTGTCGCGATGTCCGCGGCGATCGCGTGGACGTACTGGGTGAGTTTCTTCATGGCTGTTCGACTCGGCGGATCCCTCTCTGTGGCAGCAGACCATGGCGGGCCAGCGGTGAGAAGCCTACGCCGACCCCAGGACCCGGCGTTCGGGTAGTTTGGGCGGACTCCTTTGCCGATCGGAGCCAGTAGCCCAGGAAACGCGACGGGGCGGTTAGGGCGGGTCTGGCGGTGCGTCCTTCGCTTGGAACGCTTCCAGAGTCGCCGTGCCGGTCGCGCAAGCGGCTGCCGAAGGTGGTTTCGCTCAAAACGCCCTCAGGCCGTTTGTCGGACCATCTGAGAGGGGGTGGAGTTGGCCAACGGCCCATGTGTGGCCCATGGCTGCGCTGGCCCAGGCGACAGGACAAAAAAATGCCCCTAAGTCAGTGACTTAGGGGCAAGTTGAACAGGGAGGCTTCACGTCTGGGAGACGTAGGACCCGTAGGCCCTGCTTCCGGGCAAAGCGCCCGGAAAAGACCGGCGAAAACGCCGGGAAACCAACGATGCCGCGATGCAGCATCCGTTACCCATAACCTATTCAGTGCGGCATCTGAGAGAAGAGGCGAGGCGACACGGGTGCTATGCCGGTTCCGCATAGCTTTTGAACCGGTCGGCGGTTACGCCCGAAACCGCCGGTTTGCCGGGCCTTACCGCGGTCCCGACATGCATGCTTATGTCGCCACTCCAGGGCAGGAGGCTGGCTTGCGCTGCGCCTTGCGCCAAAGGCGGCCTCGCCGGCGGGCAGGAGCGGTTGTGGCGCGTGTGTCGACACCCCGACGTGGCCGCCAGCTCCCCAGCAGGAAGCTTCAACAAGTTAGAGCTACATTCAGCTCGAAGGCCGATTGGCCCTTCGAGCATGTAGCTCTAGAACCGGGACTCGGCGACCTGGCGCAGCAGAAAGTCGCGGAACACCTGGATGCGCTTACTCGAGCGCATCTCTTCGGGATAGACGAAGTAGGCGTCGATCTGCGGGCCCTCCAGCTCGGGCAGCACGCGCACCAGGTCGTTCGCGCCCTGGACCATGAATTCCGGCAGGGCGCCGATGCCGACCCCGTTCCGGACCGCGCGCATGATCGCGTAGACGTTGTTCACCGTCATCACCGGCCGGCGCAGCTTGCCGGACGACTGGCCGACGCGCAGCAGCCAGTTCACGTCCGGCACCGGCGGGCGCAGGTCGTCGCCGTAGACGACCACCCGGTGGTTGTCGATGTCCGCCGGGTCCTGGGGCATGCCGAAGCGCTTGATGTAGTTCGGCGACGCGTAGACGTGCATGTGCACGGTGAACAGATGGCGCTGGATCAGGTCGCCCTGGCGCGGCGGGGCCAGGCGGATCGCGACGTCCGCCTCGCGCATCGACAGGTCGAGTTCGCGGTCCTCGAGCAGCAGGTGCGTCTCGATCTCCGGATAGACCTCGACGAAGTCGCCCATCCGCGGCGCCAGCCAGGTGGAGCCGAGCGCGACCGTGGTGGTGATCCGAAGCGGCCCCTTCGGCCGGTCCTTGCTCTCGGTCAGCTGCGCTTCCGTCATCGCGAGCTTGCCGAACACCTCGTGCGCGGTGCGGTACAGAAGCTCGCCCTGCTCGGTCAGGATCAGGCCGCGCGCGTGGCGGTGGAACAGCGGCACGCGCAGCGATTCCTCGAGCGCGGAAATCTGTCGGCTGACGGCCGACTGGCTGAGATTCAGCAGGTCGCCCGCGTGGGTGAAGCTGCCCGCTTCGGCGACGGCGTGGAAAACGCGCAGCTTGTCCCAGTCCATGATCGACGGACTGGGGCCGACGTGGCCCTTGTTGCTGCCGCCCAGGACTTGGCTCATCGTTGGTCGCTCATTTTTCCCAGCGCCCGCTTCCCTGTTCTGCGTCTTATCCGGCGATCCCCCGCCCCGGGACGCATGGCCCGCGAGCCCCGGCTGGGGGACTCCCCCGGTGCTGCCGGCGCCCCGCGGCCGCCAGGCGGCGCGTCACGGGAGCCGGCCGGTGTTTTGACGTCTAATTTAAAAATTTGCGTGCGTGTGAGAGTAAGCCGACCCGGCGGACCCGCGCAACCGACGCGCGGGTTGGCGGGGCCGGCCAACGGTCGGGCCCGGTGCGCTACTGTGCCGCCTGGGTGTGGGCGACGTCCTGCTCGGCCAGGAATTTCTCGGCCTCCAGCGCGGCCATGCAGCCCATCCCGGCGGCCGTGACGGCCTGGCGGTAGACCTTGTCGCGCACGTCGCCCGCCGCGTAGACGCCGGGGACCCTGGTCGCGGTCGAGTCCGGCGCGGTCAGGATGTAGCCCTCGGCGTCCATCTCCAGCTGGCCCCGGAACAGCTTGGTCGCCGGATCGTGGCCGATCGCGATGAACACGCCGGCCACCGGCAGTTCGTGCGTCGCGCCGGTCTTGCGCGACTTCAGGCGGACGGAGGTCACGCCCGGCGGGTTCTGCTGGCCCAGGATCTCGTCGACCTCGTGCGACCAGGCGAACGCGATCTTCGGGTTGTTGAACAGCCGCGCTTGCAGCGTCTTGTCCGCGCGCAGTTCGTCGCGCCGGTGCACCAGCGTCACCTTGTTGGCGAAGTTGGTCAGGAACAGCGCTTCTTCCGCGGCCGTGTTGCCGCCGCCGACCACGGCCACGTCGGCGCCGCGGTAGAAAAAGCCGTCGCAGGTCGCGCACGCGGAGACGCCGGCGCCCATGAAGGTCTTCTCGCTCTCCAGGCCGAGCCAGCGGGCCTGCGCCCCGGTCGCGATGATCAGCGAATCGCCCCAGTAGACGGTGCCCGAATCGCTCTCGCAGCGGAACGGGCGGTGCTGCAGGTCGACGTTCGTGATGATGTCCTGGATGACCTGGGTGCCGACGTTCCTGGCCTGCTGCTGCATCTGCTCCATCAGCCAGGGGCCCTGGATCGGGTCGGCGAACCCGGGATAGTTCTCGACGTCGGTGGTGATCGACAGCTGGCCGCCCGGCTCCAGCCCCTGCACCAGGACCGGCTCCAGATTGGCGCGGGCGGCATAGACCGCGGCGGTGTAGCCGGCCGGGCCGGAACCGATGATCAGGACCTTGGCGTGGCGTTGGTCGGCCATGTCGGCGGGGCTCCTTGAAAAGCGTCGGGTCGCGTCCCCAAAACCCAGGCCCGGCGCCCAGGCCCGGCGCCCAGGCCCGGCGCCCAGGCCCGGCGCCCAGCATCGAGGCCCAAGGCTCGGCGCGGCATCCGGGACCGCGGGCGGCGGGCGGGCTGGCCGTCGCGGTGCCGGTTCGGGATGGGTTAAAGTAAGGATGCTGTTGCGCGGGCGCAACGCATCGCGTGCGATCGTCGCGCCCCGGGGTGATCGCGCGCGAACGCGCCGACCGGTGCGTGCTAGGCTGCCGCCCATCCATGGCCGAGAACGTCGATCTGTCCCCCGTCACCCAGAGCGATCCGGCGCGCCCCCGGCGCGAGCCGGCGATCAAGCGTGTCCTGCCGCGGACCCTGTTCGGCCGCGCCCTGTTGATCATGGTGACGCCGGTTTTCGTCGTCCAGGCGATCAGCGCGTTCGTCTTTTTCGACCGCCACTACGACACCACGACCCAGCGCCTGGCGCAGGGGCTGGCCGGGCAGATCGCCGCCACCGTGGCGATGCTGGAGCGCGACGACATCGGGCTCAGCCGCAACGAGGTGTTCAACCTCGCCCAGCGGACGATGTGGCTGTCGCTGTCGTTCGAGGAGGACAAGCGCCTGCCCGAGGATCTGCCGCCGCCGCAGAACACGATCCTGGACAACCGGCTGGTCGGCGCGCTTCAGGAACGCCTCGCCTATCCGTTCGCGATCGACACCCACACCCTGCCGGAGGATGTCCGGGTGTGGGTGGAGACCGACGATGGCCTGCTGCGGGTGGTGGTTTCGCGCAAGCGGCTGTTCTCCTCGACGACCTATCTCCTGGTGTTCTGGACCGTCGGCACCGCGGCGCTGCTGGTGCCGATCGCGCTGATCTTCATGCGCAACCAGGTCCGGCCGATCCGCCGGCTGGCGGTCGCCGCGGAGCGCTTCGGCAAGGGCCAGGACGTGCCGTCGTTCAAGCCCGAGGGCGCGCAGGAGGTGCGCCAGGCGTCCAGCGCGTTCATCAAGATGCGCGAACGGATCAAGCGGCAGATCCAGCAGCGCACCGAGATGCTGGCCGGGGTCAGCCACGATCTGCGCACGCCGCTGACCCGGATGAAGCTGCAGCTCGCCATGCTGGAGGGCACGCCGGAGGCGGCCTCGCTGAAAGAGGACGTCACCGAGATGGAGCGCATGGTCGAGGGGTATCTCGCGTTCGCCCGCGGCGAGGGGACGGAGGCGCCGGAGACCACCTCGATCGGCGATCTGGTGCGCGAGGTGGTCGACCGCGTGACCCGCGAGGCCGGTCACGTCGACCTGCACATCGAGCACGACTACGATCTGCCGCTCCGGCGCGAGGTGATGCGCCGGGCGATCGGCAACCTGGTGGCCAACGCCCTGCGTCACGGCGACGTCGTGTCGGTCCGCGTCGGCCGGCGCGGCACCACGGTGGAGGTCACGGTGGACGACGACGGCCCCGGCATCCCCCGGCAGCAGCGCGAGGAGGTGTTCCGCCCGTTCCACCGCTTGGAGTCCTCGCGCAACCCGCTGACCGGCGGTACCGGCCTGGGCCTGACGATCGCGCGCGACGTGGTGCGCGGTCACGGCGGCGACCTGCTGCTGGAAGACGGGCCGGGCGGCGGCCTGCGCGCCCGCGTGATGCTGCCGGCGTGAGCGCATGGCGCACGAAAGGGGACCCGCGCCCCAGGATGCGGGTCCGGTGAGGTTCGGCGGGCGTGTGTCCGGTTTACCGGCTGGCGACGTCCTGCTGCTGCCGGTCGCCGGCGACCGCCGGCGACAGCGCGGCGGCGATCGCGCATTTGCTCAGGTTCATCGCCCAAACCTTGCATGATGTCGCGACGCCGACCGGTGGTTTTCGTTCGTCACAAGATCATCAAAGCCATCGGACAACTCTGTCTCAGCGCAGGGCGGTGCCGGGCGATCCCGGTCCCGACTCCGCCCCGGCTGCACGGCGCGGCCCTGCGAACTCGGCCGGATCGCCGCACGCGGCTGGACTTCAATCGGGGTCGATGGACCGACCGCCCGGCCGATCGGACGCCCGGTTCGGCCTCGGCGGCGTGACGTTTTTCGGCGTCGCTTGCGCGCGCTTGGCGAGTTCGCGTTTCAGCAACTCGATATTCCGCCGGTTCGCCTTGAAACCGACGTCGAACAGGTCGCCCGCGACCGGGATGCTGCCGGCCACCAGGTCGAGGCCGACGTTGCCCGCCATCCGCAGGACCACGCCGGTCGGCAGGCCCAGGTCCCAGGCCCGCACCGCCAGATAGCCCGCCAGCGCGCCGGTGGCGGCGTCGCCCACCCCGGGGATCAGCCCGATCATGCCGTCCAGGCCGAAGCGCAGCCGCGTTCCCGGCACCCGGAAGACGTCGTCCATCACCCGCGCCAGCGTCTCCAGCCGGGCGAGCTGGCGCTCGACGGCCTCGCCGTCGGGCTCTGGGCCGGCGGGATCCGGCCGGTTGGACGCGTCGGAACCGGTCATCCGCTGGCCAGCTTCGCGCGGTGCTTGTCCAGCCATGCCTTGACCTTGCCGGCGGCTCGGCGGGTCTCGTCCAGCGGGGCCACCGCCCGCCCGGCGAGGGTGCCGTCGAACGGCCGGGCGATGCCGAGGTCGCGCACCTGGGCGTGGAACCGGTCGAACTTCGGCTTGCCGCCTTGCAGCGCCACCACCTGGACCGGCCGGCCGGTGGTGGCCGCCTCGCACGCCATGGTCACGCTGTCGGCGGTGACCACGATCTCCTCGGCGTGCGCCAGGAAGCCGAAGTAGGGGTTCTCACCCGGGCTCGCCCCGGCCTCGTGGAACACGTGCGGCACCCCGGCCAGCGCCTGGCGCAGGCGTTTGGCGTTGCCGGGCCCGGTGCGCCGACTGGTGGTGACCAGGAAGCTGCAGCCGGTCGCGGCGTGCATCGCCGTCAGGCCGTCGGCCAGGCGCTGCGCCGTGTCGCCGGTCAGGCGGTGGGTCTTGCTGCTGCCGCCGACTAGCACGGCGACGCGTGGGTGCGGCAGGTGGCGGACCAGCGGCTGGAACCGGCGGTGGGCGTCGTCCAATCGCTTGCGGGTGACCCGGGTCAGCGCGCCCACCACCTGGACCACGTTGCGCCCGGCGACGGCGTCGTGGCGCGGCGCGACCACGGCGTCGAAGCCGGCCGGGTCGACCGGCGGGGCTTGCACGAACACGGTGAAGGTCGCCCCGGCGCTCGCCTTGCGCACCGCGAGCGCGGGCGCCGCCGCCTTGCGCCCGCTGGCGATCAGCACGTCGGGCCAGGGCGGGGCCAGCCGGTCGCCGGCGCGCGTCAGCGCGGCCAGCGGGCGCGGCCACAGCTTGGGCGGCAGCCAGCGCCAGGGCGCGCGCACCTTGATCCGCTTGACCTCCGGCCGGAAGCCCAGCGCCTCCGCCAGCCCCAGGCACTGGTTCTCGGTGCCCGCCATGCCCTCGCTCACCACCCAGCAGATGCGCGCCGGAACCGGGCTGACCGGTGCCGGGCGGTGGCGGGTCGGCTTGCGGGCGGCCGGCGCGGCCGTGGTGCGCTGGGGGCTCTCGGGGGCGGACATCACGGGCGCGAGCGTGCATGGCGGGCTGGCGGGTGACAAGCGGTTCGCGCGCGCTTTGGGGCGATCTGCTCTTGGAACGGCGGGCGCTGTACGAGTAATATCCTTTCGCGAAAGCCCCGTCCCTTTGGAGGAATCGAATATGCGGCGCGTCAAGCTCGACCGTATCGACCTGCGGATCCTTCAGGATCTGCAGAACGACGGGCGGATCACCAACGTCGAGCTGGCGCGCCGGGCCGGGATCTCCGCGCCGCCGTGCCTGCGCCGCGTGCGCGCGCTGGAGGAGGCCGGCTACATCCGCGGTTTCCACGCCGACCTGGAGCCGATGCGGCTGGGCTACGAGGTGCTGTTTTTCGCTCTGGTCGGGCTGGACAGCCAGAGCGAGTCGGTCCTGACCGCGTTCGAAGAGCGGATGCGCGCCTGGCCGGAGGTGCGGGAGTGCAACATGTGCCGCGGCCCGCACGATTTCCTGCTCAAGCTGGTCGCGCGCAACACCGCGCACGAGAACGACCTGACCACCCAGCTGACCAGCGCCCCGCACGTCGCCACGGTGCAGACCATCCAGGTGATCCGCACCAGCAAGGAAGAACCCGGCGTCCCGATCGACGCCGAGGCCGCGCTCGCCGACGAGGAGACGTAGCGCCCAGGCGCGGCCGCCCAAGGCTCTGCTTCTCCCGTCCGCTTTTAGCGATAGGCGTCGTCCGCCTGCGGTCTTTTGTGCTGACCAGTTGCTGCCTAAATATTAGCCAAGCGGGCGTGACCCGTGCAACTGACCGCACAAGACCAATCGTAAAGGAGGCGCAGATGACCGAAACGCGTAAACTGGCCAGAAGCGAGTGGCACGACTATTTCGACCGGGTTGCGCGCGGGGTCGGCACCCGAGAGGTGCAGATCGAGGTGGCCGCGCTGAACTTGGGCGATCAGGTGGCGGCCGAGTGGATCGGCATGACCAACCTGTCCTACGACCCGAAGGACGACGTGCTGCAGGTCGGCACCGACCACCTCGACCACAATATCCCGCACCCCGCCGAGATCTGGGTCGCCGAGAGCACGGACGGTGTGGAGGCGATCGAGGTCAAGCGGGACAACGGCGTGACCGAGATCATCCGCCTCGCTAAGCCGCTGCTGTTACCGGCCCCGCAGAGCGCTTCGCAGAACGCCTGACGGCCTGTGAGGCTCAGCACACAACGGCAAAGGGCCCGCGCCGGTGACGGCCACGCACCGGCGGGCCTTTCGCGGTGCGCGGAACACGGCTCAACGGCGCGGACCGCGCGTCGCCGGTGGTCACGCGGAGGCGAGACCTCTGGAACAGCGACACGGCTGCGGACAGGAGCGGGGGTGAGTCTTGTTCGAACAGCGCGATGACGGCGGGTCGCGCGGCGCTCGCGGCGACGGGCTGGCGCCGAAGCACAAGTGGAACATCGGCTACCTGCTGGCTGCCATCCTGGGCGTCCTGCTGGCCCAGCAGATCTGGGTGCAGACCCAGCGCATCCAGCAGATCCCCTACAGCGCGTTCCAGCGGTATCTTGAAGAGGGCCGAATCGAGAGCGTCGAGGTCGGCCAGGAGACCGTCCGGGGCGTGTTTACCAAGCCGGTCGACGGGCACGAACGGTTCGTCACCCAGCGGATCGGCGACGAGCTCGCCCGCGAACTGCGCGAGGCGGGTGTCGAGCGCTACGACGGCACGCTGGAGACGACCTTATTCGAGCAGGTGCTGTCGTGGCTGATACCGATCGGCTTCTTCCTGGCCCTGTGGTTCTTCTTCTTCCGTCGGCTCGCCGAGAAGCAGGGCTTAGGCGGCGGCTTGATGCAGGTCGGCAAGTCGAAGGCGCGAGTCACCTACGAAGAGCGCACCGGCACCCGGTTCGACGACGTCGCCGGGATCGACGAAGCCAAGGAGGAATTGCAGGAGATCGTGCAGTTCCTGCGCGATCCCTCGGGCTACGGGCGGCTGGGCGCGCACGTCCCCAAGGGCGTGCTGCTGTGCGGTCCGCCCGGCACTGGCAAGACGCTGGTCGCCCGCGCGGTCGCCGGCGAGGCGGCGGTGCCGTTCTTCTACATCAACGGTTCCGAGTTCGTGGAGATGTTCGTCGGCGTCGGCGCGGCGCGCACGCGCGACCTGTTCCGCCAGGCCCGTGAGCGGGCGCCGGCGATCATCTTCATCGACGAACTGGACGCGCTCGCCCGCGTGCGCTCCGGCGGCGGCGCCATGGGCGGTGGCGGCCACGACGAGAAGGAGCAGACCCTGAACCAACTGCTGGTCGAGATGGACGGTTTCGATCCCGCCGAGGGGCTGGTCATCATCGGCGCCACCAACCGTCCGGAGATCCTCGACCCCGCGCTGCTGCGTGCGGGCCGGTTCGACCGCCGCGTGCTGGTCGACCGGCCGGACAAGCCCGGCCGGATCGCGATCCTGAAGGTCCACACCAAGAAGGTCGATCTGGCCGGGGACGTCGACCTCGACGAAATCGCCCAGCTGTGCGCCGGCTTCACCGGGGCTGACCTATCCAACCTGGTGAACGAGGCCGCGCTGCTGGCGACCCGGCGGGAGGCGGATGCGGTCTATATGCAGGACTTCGAGAACGCGATCGAGCGGGTGATCGCGGGGCTGCAGAAGAAGAACCGCATCCTGAGCCAAGAAGAGCGCACCCGCGTCGCCTACCATGAGCTGGGCCACGCGCTGGTGTCGATGGAACTGCCGGGGACGGACCCGGTGCAGAAGGTCTCGATCATTCCGCGGTCGGTGGGAGCGCTCGGCTATACCATGCAGCGGCCGACCGGCGACCGCTATCTGATGACGCGGCAAGAGTTGCAGAACAAGATGTGCGTCCTGCTGGGCGGTCGCGCGGCCGAGAGCCTGTTCTTCGACGATGTCTCGACCGGTGCGCAGGACGACCTGCAGAAGGTGACCGACATCGCCCGCTCGATGGTCGCGCAGTACGCCATGACGGACGCGCTGGGTCAGCTGGCCTACGAGCGCGAGCAGCAGTCGGCGGGCGGCCTGCCGTTGGCGGGCCAGGAGCGGCGCCCCTACGCGGAGGTGACCGCGCGCGAGATCGACCGGACCGCGCGCCAGCTGGTCGACGAGGCGTTCGAGCGGACCTGCGGCCTGATCCGCGCGCGCTACGACCAGCTGGACCGGGCGGCCCGGCAACTGCTGGAGCAGGAAACGATGGACGAATCCGAACTGCGCGGCTTCTTCGACATCCGCGAAAAGAAGACCGCCACGGGGGAAGCCCGCCGGCGGCTCGGCCGCCGTCGCGACCCGGCAGCGTGACCCAGTGGCGGCGGAGCACGCTGGCGCGCTTGCCGCGCGGACGCGAGCGAGGCGACGGCCCGATGCGTACACCGACCGACGTCAAGATGGAGCTTTACCGCGACCTATACTTCGCCGAGCGCGCGCGGCGCGAGCAGATCCGCGGCTCGATCGGCACGCCCTCGGCCGCGCTGGCGTTCGCCGCCTTCAACTTCTCGATCCTGGCCGACGAAGTGGCCGTGGGCCTGCTGCCACAGCCGGTGCCGACCGCGATCGTCGTCCTGATGGTCCTGGCGGTGGTCTGCGCCGTCGCCTCCGCCCTCAACATCGTCCTGGTGGAGTGGAACTTCGTCTACCACGAGCCGCCGGACTTGCGGGACATCTCCGAAACCGAGGCGCAGCTGCGCCGGGACTCCAAAGGCGAGGCGACCGACCCGCCGCCGCGCACGGTCAACGAGGGCTGGGTCGCGCGCGAACTCGACCGCATGCTGGCCGGCGCCTTCTACGTCGCCTACTGCCGCTACCTGGCCGGCAACGGCCGCTCGGCGCGCCGGCGCACCTCCGCCCAGCGGTTCGTCGTTGCGGCGCTGGTCTTGCTGATCGCCGCCTACATCCTCCTGCCGTTCCAGGGCGCCCCGGCCAGCCCGGCGCAGCTGGTGCAGTAACGGAGGTGGGGCGCGACCGGGATCAACGGGTAGGGAAAGGGAGGCAAAGAGCGCGATGCGCGCGGTGTCGACATGGCTTCGGCGCACCCCGGCGTACAAGGCGATGCGTCAGGTCCCGCGGCGGGTGCGCCGGCATCTGATGCTGGAATTGGAGACCCTCCGCCGGGAGGAGGAGCAGGTCGCCCGCACACTAAGCCTGCGGCGCAAGCCGCGCCTGACCCTGGTCGACGAGGAGACCACCACGGTGGTGACCAGCCAAGAACGCGCGGCGCTGGAGACCGCCCAGCGCGGCCGCTTTACGCCGTCGCGTGCGCAGGACCGTCGCGAGTACGCCGCGCGCGGGCATGGTCCGGTGCACGAACGCTAATAGGGCGAACCTCGCACGGGAGGCCGCCCGTCGGCGGCCGCGCTCTCAGCTGCCAGACGACTTGCCGCTGCTGCTGCCGCCGCCGGCGCGGTTGGAGACGGTGCGCACGCCCTCGCCGCTGCGCCAGGCGTGGGTGCTCTTGCACGGCTTGCAGATCCGCTCGCCGGCCCACGCGCTCTCGAACGGCGCTTGGCAGCGCAGGCAGGTGCGGATCTTGGGCGGGGCGGGCTCTTGCTCGGGGGCGTCGATCTCAGTGGTCATGATACTAGATATAGGTTATTGGCGGGCCGATTTCCCGAAACTTTCAGAAATTTTTAGCATGTTTATGTAGCCACGGTGGCGAAAAAAGGGCGCCTTGCGCGTTCGTCTTGCCCGCCCGCGGCGGATTGACCCGCGGCTTGGCGCACGTGGCCGGCGTCATGCCGGCGCGCAAGGCCGGTCGGGACCGGTCCGGTCGCGGGTGTCGGATGCGCACAGGAAAACGCCCGGGCGCGGTCGGGCGGCCCGGGCGTGGCTCGGCTCCGGCTTGGCTTGGCCGGCGCGGCTCAGGTATCCAAAAAGCTGCGCAGCTTGCGCGAGCGGCTGGGGTGCTTGAGCTTGCGCAGGGCCTTCGCCTCGATCTGGCGGATCCGCTCGCGGGTCACCGAGAACTGCTGGCCGACCTCCTCCAGGGTGTGGTCGGTGTTCATGCCGATGCCAAAGCGCATGCGCAGCACGCGTTCCTCGCGCGGGGTCAGGGACGACAGCACCCGCGTGGTGGTCTCGCGCAGGTTGGACTGGATCGCCGCGTCCAGCGGGATCACCGCCTGCTTGTCCTCGATGAAGTCGCCGAGGTAGCTGTCCTCCTCGTCGCCGATCGGGGTCTCCAGCGAGATCGGCTCCTTGGCGATCTTGAGGACCTTGCGGACCTTCTCCAGCGGCATCTCCAGGCGGTGCGCCAGCTCGTCCGGGGTCGGCTCGCGGCCGATCTCGTGCAGCATCATCCGGCTGGTCCGCACCAGCTTGTTGATCGTCTCGATCATGTGCACCGGGATCCGGATGGTGCGCGCCTGGTCGGCGATCGACCGGGTGATCGCCTGCCGGATCCACCAGGTGGCGTAGGTCGAGAACTTGTAGCCGCGCCGGTACTCGAACTTGTCGACCGCCTTCATCAGGCCGATGTTGCCTTCCTGGATCAGGTCCAGGAACTGCAGGCCGCGGTTGGTGTACTTCTTGGCGATCGAGATCACCAGGCGCAGGTTCGCCTCGACCATCTCGGTCTTGGCGCGGCTGGCCTCCTTCTCGCCGGACTGCACGGTCTTCACGATCCGTCGGAACTCGCCGATCGGCACGCCGGTCTCGTCGGCGACCTCGGCGATCTGGCCGCGGATTTCCCGGACCTCGTTCTCGTACCGGGCGGCGAACTTCTGCCAGCCCTTGCCCTTCAGCTTGGCGACCTCGTCGAGCCAGGTCGGGTCGAGCTCGCGGCCGTAGTACCGGTCGAGGAACTGGCTGCGGTCGACGCCCGCCTTCTCGGCGTAGCGCAGCAGCCGGCCTTCCAGGCCGACCAACTGCTTGTTGAGCGTGTACAGCTGTTCGACGAGCTGCTCCAGGCGCGCGTTGTTGAAGCGCACCGTCTTCATCAGCTCGACCAGCTCGTCCTTCAGCGTCTCGTAGCGCTGCTCGGTCTCGGCGGGCACGTCCTCGCCGGCCTGCAGATGGTTCAGGCGGGTGTTCTGAACCTCGGCCAGCTTGTCGTAGGTCTCGGCGATCTGGTCGAAGGTCTCCAGGACCTGGGGCAGCAGGGCTTCCTCCATCGCCGCCAGCGACAGGTTGCCCTCGTCCTCGTCGTCCTCCTCGTCGTCGTCCAGGCCGGAGATGATCTGCTTTTCGCCCTCGGCCGGCTCCGCGTCGCCGCTCCGGTCATCGCCGGTCTGGTCTTCGCCGGTCTGGTCTTCGCCAGTCTGGTCTTCGCCAGTCTGCTTTTCGCCGGCTTGGCCGGACGCGGTCTGCTCGGCGCCGTCCTCGCCCGCCGGCTCGGACTTGTCCGCGCCGTTGGTGTGCTGGACTTCGGTCCCGGCTTCGCCCGCCTCGCCGGCGCCCGCCGGCGCCGCGGCGCCGTTGCCGGCCTCGCCCGCGGGGCTGGAGTCGCCCTGGCGCTTGGCGATCGGGTCGGTCGCGGAGGCACCCTGGCTCAACCGCTGGTCGGCGGTGCCGCGCGCCATGGCACCCTCGGGCGCCGCGCCGCTGGCCGCCGCGCCGTCCGGCGTGCCGCCGTAGGTCGCGTCCAGGTCGATGATATCGCGCAGCAGGATCTGGCCCTCTTTCAGGGCCTCGCGCCAGGACAACAAGGCCTTGATGGTGAGCGGGCTCTCACAGATCCCGCCGATCATCTTCTCCCGGCCGGCCTCGATCCGCTTGGCGATCGCGATCTCGCCCTCGCGCGAGAGCAGTTCGACCGAGCCCATCTCGCGCAGGTACATGCGCACCGGATCGTCGGTGCGGCCGATATCCTCGTCGTCGATGTTGCCGGCGCGGCTGCTGTCTTCCTCGTCCGCCTCGGCGGGCGCGCGCTCGACCTGCTCTTCCTGCTCCTCGCTCTCGATCACCGAGATGCCCATCTCCGAGAGCATGGACATCGTGTCCTCGATCTGCTCGGAGGACACCTGATCCTGCGGCAAGACCTGGTTCAGCTCGTCGTAGGTGACGTAGCCGCGCTCCTTGGCCTTGGTCAGCATCTTTTTGACGGCCGCGCTGGTCACGTCCATCAGCGGGCCGTCGCCGCCCTCTTCGCGGGTCTGCTCGGCCTCGGTCTCGTTCGTTTTCGTCGCCATCGGCACCTCTGCCCCTACTTAAGACCCAAGCTGCTCACCCTCGAACGCCGATAAGGGCGCAGGCTCCGTTCCCGGCCGATTACGGAGCTTGCGCCCGCCTGACGCGCTCGTGAGCCTTAGGACGATCTGTGCGGATCCGACCCGGATTGCCCCGGTCCGGACGGCCCAGCCGCGGATCCGCTGTCGCGGTCCAGATCGAGATCGACGGCCCGGCTGTCGTTCTCGTAGGCCGCTTTGCGTTTTGCTTCCAAGCGGGCCAGGCTTTCCTGATTCATGGATTCCGCCAAGCGCCGGCCCTCTTCTGCCGTCTCGTCCTTCGCCGAGCGATCGCGGTACAGGTCGAGCAGGGATCGCAAGCCTTGCCGTGCGTCCTGCACGCTCGCTCCGGGATCGGCGAACGGCCAGAGCCGATAGACCTCACGGCTCAGGGCCGTCTCCAGGTGAGCCCCGTCCGGTACTTGGCGCAAGTGGCCGCGGATTTCAACGGTGTCAATCTCTTGTCGCTCCATTGCCAAGTCCAGCAGTCGACGCCGCAGGAGATCGGTGTCGCGGTAAACCAGCGCGATCTCCGCCAGTTCCTCGGCGTTTTCCAACAGCGTTGCGGGGTGGTTGACCAGCGTGGCGATCAGCGCCTGTTCCTGGCGGTGCTGCAGCTGGCTGATCGGCTGGCGCACGCCCAGCGCCGGGGCCAGGCGGCGCTGCTGGTCGCGTGGCGCCCAGCGGTCGCCGCCGCGCCCGCCCCGGCCGCCGGCGCCCCGACGGCCGCGTCCGCGCTGGAACCCGAACGCCTGGTCGAAGCGCTGCAGCATCTCCTGCTTGTAGGCCTGCTGCACGTCGGTCTGCGCGATCCGCTTGACGTCGTCCATCAGCGCCTGGCGCAGCCCGGCCCGGCGTTCCGGGGTGTCGAGCGGCCGGCCCTCGACCTGCTTCATCCAGAGCAGCTCGGCGAGCGGCCGGGCGCCGTCGACGATCTTGCGGAACGCCTGCGGGCCCTGAACGCTGACCAGGCTGTCCGGGTCCTCGCCCTGGGGCAGCAGCGCGAAGCGCAGCGAGAAGCCGGGCTTGAGTTGGGGTAGCGCGCGCTCGACCAGGCGGTAGCCGGCGCGCCGGCCGGCGCTGTCGCCGTCCAGGCAGACCGTCGGCTCGTCGGCCAGCCGCCACAGCTCGGCGATCTGCTCCTCGGTGATCGCGGTGCCGAGCGGCGCGACCGCGGCCGGGAAGCCGGCCTGGGCGAGCGCGATCACGTCCATGTAGCCCTCGGCCACGATCAGCTCGCCGGTGTCGCGCGCCGCCCGCCGGGCGCGCGCCAGGTTGTACAGCACCCGGCCCTTGTGAAAGAGTTCGCTTTCCGGCGAGTTCAGGTACTTCGCCTTGGCCTCGCCCATCGTCCGGCCGCCGAAGGCGATGACGTGGCCGCGCCGGTCGGTGATCGGGAAGATCACCCGGTCGAACAGGTAGTCGCGCGGCGCCCCGCCGTCCTCCGGCTGCTTCAGCAGGCCGGCCGCGATCAGCTGGTCGTCCTTGTAGCCGCGCGCGTGCATCGCCTGGCGCAGCGCGCCGCGCTGGCCGGGCGCGTAGCCCAGGCGAAACGCCTCGCGCGTCTCGCGGTCGATGCCGCGGCCGGCCAGATAGTCGCGCGCCGCCTGGCCGTCCTTGCCGGCCAGCTGCTGCTCGTACCAGCGGCAGGCCTCCTCGACCACGTCGTACAGGCTGCCGCGCCGCTCCTCGCGCTGACGCTCCTGCGGGGAGGCCTTGGGCACCTCCAGTCCGGCCTCGGCGGCCAGCTTCTCGACCGCTTCCGGGAACGACAGCCCCTCCTGCTCGACCACGAACGAGATCACGTCGCCGTGCGCCCCGCAGCCGAAGCAGTGGTAGAAGCCCTTGTCCTCGCTAACCGTGAACGAGGGAGTCTTCTCGTTGTGGAAGGGGCACAGGCCGGTGTGCTCGCGCCCGCGCTTGGTCAGGCGCACCTTGCGCCCGACCACGTCGGCGATCGGCACCATCGACCGGATCCGATCGAGAAACTCCTGCGGAAAGGCCATGCGACTCGGCGCTTCGATCGTTGCGAGTCGGGCAGCCTAACAGGCGGGCGCCCCAACGCAGCCCTGTGGATAACGGGGATCATGGGGGCGAATGGCCCCAACGCATCGCTCTCCCCGCTGACCTTGTTCCCTCTCCTCCAGGTGGGAGGAGAGGGCCAGGGAGAGGAGGTTGCCCGCGGCCCTCGTGTGTGAGCGTGTCTCGTGTCCGGGCCGTGCGGGCGGGCGGCGTGCCGGACCAAATGCCGTGCGCGCCACCTCTCCCTCCCACGCGGCTGCGCCGTGCGGGTGCCTCCCTCTCCCCCCACGGGCGCAGAGGGGATTCAGACCTTACGTCAGCCGCTGCTTGGCGACCTTGCTGGCCTTGGCGAAGTCCATCTGGCCGGCGAAGTCGGTGCGCAGGCGGTTCATCACCGTGCCCATGTCCTTCACCGAATCCGCGCCCAGCTCCTCGATCGTCCGGTCGACCGCCTCGCGGGTCTCGGCCTCGTCCAGCTGGCGGGGCAGGAAGCGCTGCAGCACCTTGATCTCCTGCTCCTCCTTCTCCGCCAGATCGTCGCGGCCGGCGTCGGCGTAGGTCTTCGATGCCTCGCGCGATTGGCGGACCATCTTCTGCAGCATCTGCCGGATCTGGTCGTCGCTGATGCCGTCGGAGTTGCCCTCGCTGCGCGCGGCGATGTCGCGGTCCTTCAGTGCGGCCAGGATCAGCCGCAGGGTCGCCGCCGTGCGGGCGTCGCGCGCACGCAGGGCTTGCTTCAGCGCGTCGTTCAGATCGGTGCGGAGCATGGCACTCGAAGGCCTTATGACCTGGCACCCCAGCGGGCGAGCGTTTGACGCCCGCCGGGCATTGCCGTAAAGGAACACCGCCGTCCGATCCGGCGGTCGTGGGCCGTGCGCCCGGCGGCCGCGATGCGGGCCGGGCGGCGCGGCCTTGCAGCCGCCCTATATAGGGACCGGCGCAGGCCAAGCAACCCCGCGGGCGCAGCCGTCGCCGCGCCCGGCCCGACAGTTCCCTCAGCAGCGATACCGCTCCAGGCCATGTCCGCTCCGACCGCGTCCGCTTCCGCCTTCGGCTCCGGCCAGCCGACCGCGCACCGGCCCCGCGCGGCCGACGCCGCGCTGGTGCTGGCCGACGGCAGCGTGCTGTGGGGCCGCGGCGTCGGCGCGACCGGGCAGGCGATCGGCGAGGTCTGCTTCAACACCTCGATGACCGGCTACCAGGAGATCGTCACCGACCCGTCCTATGCCGGGCAGATCATCACCTTCACCTTCCCGCACATCGGCAACGTCGGCGCCAACCGGGAGGACCTGGAGACCCAGCAGGCCGCCTGCCGCGGCGTGGTGCTGCGCGTCGACATCACCGAGCCGTCCAACTGGCGCGCGGTCGAGCACCTGGACGCCTGGCTGAAGAAGCAGGGCGTGGTCGGCATCGCCGGGCTGGACACCCGCCGGCTGGCCCGCCGGATCCGCGACGCCGGCGCGCCGCACGGGGTGATCGTGCACCTGCCAGACGGCGACATTGATACCGCGACAGCCCGCCAGCAGGCGGCCGAATGGCCGGGGCTGGACGGCATGGACCTCGCCAAGGAGGTCACCTGCATGCAGCTCTACCAGTGGGAGGAGACCACCTGGACGCTGGAGGGCGGCTACGGCCGGCTGGTCGATCCCAAGTACAAGGTCGTCGCGGTCGACTACGGCGCCAAACGCAACATCCTGCGCAACCTGGCGAACCTGGGCTGCGCGGTGACCGTCGTCCCCGCGACGGCCACGACCGAGGACATCCTGCGCCACCAGCCGGACGGCGTGTTCCTGTCCAACGGCCCCGGCGATCCCAAAGCGACCGGCGACTACGCCGTGCCGGCGCTGCAGGGCGTCTTGGCGGCGGGCGTGCCCACCTTCGGGATCTGCCTGGGCCACCAGATCCTGGCGCTGGCGCTGGGGGCCGAGACCGAGAAGATGCACCTGGGCCACCGCGGCGCGAACCACCCGGTCAAGGACCTGGCCACCGGCCGGGTCGAGATCACCAGCCAGAACCACGGCTTCAAGGTCATCCCCGAAAGCCTGCCGGACAAGGTCACGCCCAGCCACAAGAGCCTGTTCGACGGCTCCAACGAGGGCCTGCGGGTGGCAGACCGGCCGATCTTCAGTGTCCAATACCACCCCGAAGCCAGCCCCGGCCCGCACGACAGCCACTACCTGTTCCAGCGCTTCGTGGAGATGATCGACCGGCACAAGGGCGGGTGAAGGGCACGCCGGCCGGAAAGAAAGACAAACCACAGAGACACAGAGAGTATACTTTTAATATATTTCAAGAATGTGAGGCCCTGTAAATTTTGGAGTAAAATTTATATGAAGTATATATCGAGAATAATATGATTACTTTTTGTATGTATTATTTGACACCTATTCATCTTGGGGTTGGTTTGGGTCTGATATAGTTTCAACGAATTCCAGAACCATATCTCGAAGGGTCTTATCTGCATCGGAGAACTCTTTTAAGCCACTTTCTTTTCCTAGTATCTCAAGCATCCCTGCAGTAGCAACGCCGCAGTTTGAGATGCACTCAGTGAGTTCTATGATAAGATGGGAGTAGACGTCCTGTATGTCTTTTCTGCCAAGATACCGCAAAGTGCCATACAAAGAGGAGTGTATTCTTTCGGATGATGTTCCATACCAACAAATGTATGGGCTACCTAGTGCAAGATACATCTGGTCGCCATAGGTATCTGCCACTATTGAAATTTTTTTGGATAGACTGTTCTCGTCCCAGTTTCTTTCGCGACCTTTCTTGTTTGTAAATTCTTTTTTGAGCTCATCTAGATCTTCAGGCGGTTTGGCGTTCTCAGTATAGAACCTGAACGGCCCCAACTCTGTGGTTTCGCCGTGTCGTCGATTTTCTTTTTGTGTCGCATGCCTGAATGCGCGGTCGGCGACATCCGGAGGGGATGCTAGTCTTACTGCGTCACAAACGAAGTGGAGTTGGCGCTGTTTCGGTGCGAATCGGCGTTTCGATAGCGCGGTGACAACAAGGACATCGAGGCAATAGGCGCGCAAGATTGTGAGCGATCAGCAGCCTCAGCGTTGCGATTGAATTGGGGACATGCCGTTCAGGTCGTAGCGGGAGCCCGCCGTCCTGCGCCGTTTTCGGGAACGGAAGGCGTTTCGCTGTCCCGGGTGCGGGAGTCGCCTGAGGGGGGAAAAGCCGCCCGCTCGGCGACCAGAAAGCCGTAGGCGGCGACGCATAGCGCCGCGTGATGATGGAACCCTGGCCATCCGCGGCCTTCGTAGTGGCCCAGACCGAGCTCTTGCTTGAGTTCCTGGTAGTCACGTTCGATCAGCCAACGCTGTTTGGCATGATAGACGAGGTCGGTCAGCGGGATCTCTTCGGCCATGGTCGATAGCCAGAAGTTCGTCGGCTTGGCTTCGTTCTCCGGCCATTCGATCAGGAGCCAGTGCTCGACCCGGGGTTCGCTGCGGCGGGCGTCGCCCTGGGCCGGCCGCACGCGCACCGCGGCAAAGCGCGAGGACAGCGTCTCCGCAACGCCTTCACGCCAGGAGACCGCTGCCCAGCTCGTCGCCGGCAGCTGTTCGGCCAGCTCGCGCACCTGAACCGTGGGCGCGTCGTCGCCGCCGCGGCGCAGGCGCGTCGGCTTACGCCCGCGGCCGGACCACGCCGGAACCGCCGGCTCGGTTCCCGGCGGCCAGACCACGATGTTGCCCTGGACGCCGACGACGTAGGTCAGCCCCAGCTCCGTGAGCGCATCTCG
>NZ_NRRL01000056.1 GCF_016583645.1 Rhodovibrio sodomensis
CGTCGTCGACACCGGCCGCCTATACGGCTTGAGCCCGCTCGCCGCCATTCGGCGCGTCCTTGCTGGCCAATCCGTTATTCTACCGGCCGCCGCCTGACCTACTCACCGGTGGGGGTGAGCAGTCACGATAGTGTTAACAGACTACTTTCAGCTTATACGGCATTTCTGGAAAAATCGAAAGTTGGGGAGGCTCAGCTCATGCAAGAGTTTTATGACAAGAGCAAGCATGGAGAATATATGAAGGAAGCCTCCAATTTTGGCGACTTAATGTTTAATACGCTAAGGACTGTCGGGAAGGATTCAACATTGTTCCGACAATGTATGGTTTGAAATATGTGTCATAGAATTTTGAGGTTTATATAAAACCATGGGAACCCGGACCGCTTTAGCGGTCCAGGTTTTTTCAACGGCGTGCCACTATCGTGAGGTTGCGTATCACGTCGGCTGCGGGGTTGGGTCCCAGCCGCCTTCGCGGCCCTCGCCCTTGGAACCGCGGCCGGCGTTGGGGACGCTGGCGGCCGGCTTGCTGGCGGGCGCGCCGCCGCTGCCGCCGTCGCCGCGGGAGATGTCCTGGCCCTGCATCACCGCCTGCGCCTCCTCCGCGGACAGCGTCTCGTACTCGAGCAGGCCGCGGGCTAGGCGGTGCAGGTCGTCGATGTGCTCGGTCAGGACCGTGCGGGCGCGCTCCTCGGCCTCGTCGATCACCCGGCGGACCTCCTCGTCGATCAGCCGGGCGGTGTGCTCGCTGACCTGGCCCTCGCGGGAGATCCCGTCGCCCAGGAACACCTCCTGGTCGCCGCCGCCGGCGTAGTTCAGCGGGCCGAGGCGATCGGACATGCCCCATTCGGTGACCATCCGCTGGGCGAGCTCGGTCGCCTGCTTGATGTCGTTGCCGGCGCCGGTGGTGATGTCCTCGGTGCCGTAGATCAACTCTTCGGCCAGGCGGCCGCCGAACATCATCGCCAGCCGGCCCTCGATCTCCATCTTCTGGTAGCCGTAGCGGTCCTTCTCCGGCAGCGCCATGGTGACACCCATCGCCTGGCCGCGCGGGATGATGGTGATCTTGTGCAGGGGATCGTTGCCCGGCACGAACAGCGAGACGATGGCGTGGCCGGCCTCGTGATAGGCGGTCAGCTCCTTGTCCGCCTCGTCCATCACCATGGAGCGCTTCTCCGCGCCCATCAGGACCTTGTCTCGGGCCTTCTCGAAGTCGTCCATCGTGACCACGCGCTTGTTGGCGCGCGCCGCGATCAGCGAGGCCTCGTTGACCAGGTTGGCGAGGTCGGCGCCGGAGAACCCGGGGGTCGCGCGGGCGACCTTGCGCACCTCGACGTCGGGCGCGCAGGGGACCTGGCGGGTGTGCACGCTTAGAATCTGCTCGCGGCCCAGCACGTCCGGGTTGGGCACGGTGATCTGCCGGTCGAACCGGCCGGGGCGCAGCAGCGCGGGGTCGAGCACGTCCGGGCGGTTGGTGGCGGCCACCATGATCACGCTCTCGTTCTTCTCGAACCCGTCCATCTCGGCCAGCAGCTGGTTCAGGGTCTGCTCGCGCTCGTCGTTGCCGCCGCCGAGGCCGGCGCCGCGCTTGCGCCCGAGCGCGTCCAGCTCGTCGATGAACACGATGCAGGGCGCGTTCTTCTTGGCCTGCTGGAACATGTCGCGCACCCGGCTGGCGCCCACGCCGACGAACATCTCGATGAAGTTGGAGCCGGAGATGGTGAAGAACGGCACGTTCGCCTCGCCCGCGATCGCGCGCGCCAGCAGCGTCTTGCCGGTGCCCGGCGGCCCGACCAGCAGCATGCCCTTGGGGATCTCGCCGCCCAGCTTCTGGAACTTGCCGGGGTCGCGCAGGTAGTCGACGATCTCCTCCAGCTCCTGCTTCGCCTCGTCGATGCCGGCGACGTCGTCGAACTTCGCCTTGCGGCTGTCCTCGGTCAGCATTTTGGCCTGGGACTTGCCGAACTGCATCGCCCCGCCGGCGCCGCCGCCGCGCGCCCGGCTCATGAAGTAGATCACGACGCCGATCAGCAGCAGCATCGGGAACCAGGACAGCAGCACCGACCAGACGGAACGGCCATCCTCGACCGGCTCGACCTTGATACGCACGCCGTTGTCGCGGAGCTTCGGCGTCGGGTTGGCGCCCTCCGGTGCGAAGGTGTTGAACTTCTGCCCGCTGGACAGTGTGCCGGTGATGTTGCCGCCCTTCATCGTGACCGAGCGCACCTTGCCGGCTTCGACCCTTTCGATGAAGCTGCTGTAGCTCAGGCTGTTGCCGACGTCGGTGCGCTCGCCGCTCTGCGCGAAGGCGAGGAACATCACCACGATCAGGCCGAGGATGATGAAGGGCAGAAACTTGCGAAGGCGTTCGTTCATGAAGCGGTCCGCCTGTTGCGTTCGGGTTGGGGCGCGGCTGCGGGCGCGCGGGCGCCGAAACCCGTAGGGTGCGGCAAGCCGGCCACGCGCTCAAGGCACCGCGGTGCTCTCGGGTCAAAAACGTCTGTAGGGCAAGTGGGGGTCCACACCGGGGCGTCAAGGACGCGGACCACCCCGCTGGACGCCCCGGCACCCCGGTTTCGCTCGGATCGACAGGACGGGCGGTGGGGGGATCTCCTGCGCCTACGACACTCCGCCACCACGCTGATGCCGGGCGCGATGCCGGTTCGCGCGCCGCTGCGCGAACGCGCCCCACCGCTTGTTGTGACGAGGCGGGCAGAAGCGGGGAAGGCATGCGGACCGGCCGCGCCGATTCCGCCCGAACCGTGTAATCCCAGCGCGCTTGAAGAGAGAGCGAGATTCAGCTGAAAGGCGGCTTCACCTTTCAGCTGAATCTGGCTCTAAAAGCGGCACTTGCCGCCGGTGAAGAAGTTCTGCGCCTTGTGGGTCGGCCGGCTGGTCTTGCGATGCCGGCGGGCGGTCTGGCGATGGGCGCGATAGCGGTTGGCGCGTTTGGAACGCTTCATTGCCGCACCTCCCGTTGAATTCTCCTGGTCCGCTTGAACCCACACCCCGAACGTGGTTGAGGGATCTGAGGCAGTGAAGGGGGAGGCAACGCAGATGGCCACCAACGCCGCGCAGGGTCGGCTCGCCGGCCGGACTGCACTCGTCACCGGCGCCGGCTCCAGCGGGTCCGGCTGGGGCATCGGCAAGGCGATCGCCGTCGCTTGCGCCCGCGAGGGCGCGCGGGTCGGGTGCCTGGACGTGCAGCTGGCGAACGCCCAGGAAACCGCCGGGATCATCGCTCGGGAGGGCGGCACGGCGATCGCCCTCGAGGCCGACGTCACCGACGGCGCCCAGGTCCAGGCCGCGGTGCAGCAGGTGCTGGCCACCTGGGAGCGGCTGGACGTGCTGGTCAACAACGTTGGCATCCTGGAACTGGGCGGTCCGGTCGAGGCGAGCGAGGAGTCCTGGGACCGGGTGATGGACGTCAACCTCAAGTCGATGTTCCTGACGTGCAAGCATGCGATCCCCGCGATGCAGGCGCAGGGCCGCGGCGCGATCGTCAACATCGCCTCGATCGCGGCCACGCATTGGACCGGGATTCCCTACATCTCCTATGCCGCCAGCAAGGCGGGCGCGGTGCAGTTCACCCGGCAGATCGCGCTGCAGCACGCCAAGGAGGGCATCCGCGCCAACGCGATCCTGCCCGGCCTGCTGGATACCCCGATGGTGCGCGAACCGCTGAAGGATCACTACGCCGACGGCGACGTCGACGCGATGATCGCCAAGCGCGACCAGATGTGCCCGACCGGCAAGATGGGCGACGCCTGGGACATCGCCCACGCCGCCACCTTCCTGGCGAGCGACCAGGCCAAGTACATCACCGGCACCGACCTCGTGGTCGACGGCGGGATCACCGCGAAGTTCGCGTGAGGCGATAAGCGGGCGCCGCGCCGGGTGCCCGACCTGGTCCCCCTCCTCCACGTGGGAGCAGGGGGTAGGGGAGGAGGGTGCCCGCGGCGTATGGCCTGCGAACCTCCTCTCCCCGGCCCTCTCCTCCCAGGTGGAGGAGAGGAGGTGAGTGGGCCGCACCGCACACGAAAAACCCCGCCGGGGCGGGGACCCGACGGGGTTCAACGCAATCAGGGTAGGCGCCGCGGCGGCCGGTCCATCGGCGGGGGCTTCCGCGCGGGGTGGCGCGGGCGCGAGGGGGCCTAAGGGACCGGCCGCCGCGGGTACCTCCGGTCGCGCCGGATCCGCTGCGACACGATCCGACGCCCGGCCTGAGGCTGCCCTGGCGGGGCGGCAACCTCATGCTCCGTAGACTACAGAACCACTTGGGATCCTGCTGTGACCGGCTGAGGGCAAAAAGCTGTCTGCCGGGCAACCGCCGCGCCTCAAATTTGTCACAGCGGGGGGGGGGCGCCAGACGGGTGCCGCACTGGCGCCGTGCTACTTTAAATAGATAAACATGCGATGTTGTTGCCTCTTTCCGTGCCGCGTGTAACAACTTCCCCGTGTAGGCGTCCGGCCGGTCGGGCGCCCGGCACCGGGGAGTCGTATGTCTATCCTGCGAATCGGTTGGCGCGCCGGACTGGCGGCCCTCGTCCTAACTCTCTGCAATGTAACCCACTCCGGTGCCGCGGGCCGGTGCCGGGACCTGCTCCCGTACGGCGCACCCCAGGCCCGCAGCGCCGAGAGTCGCGACACGCATTACGTGTGTCACGCCCGGGCGGGGGACGCGGTGGGCTTCTACGCGCTTGCCTATGCGCGCGAACACGCCGGGCCGTCGTGGGCGGCCTATCACCTTTCCCGAAGCAAGATGCTGGCGGTGGAGGCGCTCGGCCTGCCGCGCGACGACTATTTCCGCGAGGATCCGGGCGTCGAGACCGGCGGCTGCGACAGCCCCAACCACGGCGACTACACCGGTGTCGGCGCGCGCGGCCTGGCGCGCGGGCACCTGGCGCCGTCCAAGGCGATGTCGTGGGACCCGGACGCCCAGGACGCGACCTACGTCACCGCCAACGTCGTCCCCCAGCACGGCGGCTTCAACAGCGGTGCCTGGGCCAAGCTGGAGGGCAACGTGCGCGCCTGGGCGTGCACGCTCGGCACCGTCTACGTCGTCACCGGCGTGATCCACGGCCCCGGGGCCGAGCCGCCGCTGCCCTGGGACGACGGCACCGACATCGACGTGCCGACCCAGGTCTACAAGGTGACCTACACCCCGGCGCAGGGCGGACGGGCGGTCGCGTTCCTGTTCGACAATGCCGGCATGCCGGCGACCGCCGCGGCGCTGCGCGCCGGCATGCTTTCGGTCGACCGGCTTGAGGCGGCGGCCGGCCTCGATGTCATGCCCGACCTGAGCGGCTCCCAGGCGAAGCGGCTGGAATCCGCCCCGGCCGATCCGCGCGCCTGGCCGCTCGC
The DNA here is from genome assembly GCF_016583645.1 of Rhodovibrio sodomensis. Classification (GTDB taxonomy): domain Bacteria; phylum Pseudomonadota; class Alphaproteobacteria; order Kiloniellales; family Rhodovibrionaceae; genus Rhodovibrio; species Rhodovibrio sodomensis. The sequence goes on from NZ_NRRL01000056.1 coordinate 5,362, forward strand.
GGCCGGGAGCACCTTCGCCTGCACCCGGGATTCCCTGGCGGCCCGGCCGGAGTAGGCATCACGGCGCCCGCCGGCTGAGACGTGCGCGGGCCAGGCGGAAGGCCAGCGGGGCGAACACCACGATCAGGAAGATCCGCACGATATGGTGGGTGGCGACCAGCGCCGCCTCCAGCCCGAGCGCCAGCGCGACCAGGCTCATCTCCGCCAGTCCGCCCGGCGAATAGGCCAGCGTCAGTTCCAAAACCGGCAGACCAGTCGCGAGGTGGCCGGCCCAGGCGGCGGCGACCGCGCTGCCCAGCAGCACCACCGTGCCGCCCGCCGCCCACAGGATGGTCCGGCCGATCAGCCCGACGGCGGTTCCCGCGAACCGGCAGCCGAGCGCGCTGCCGACCACGACCTGCGCGGCCGCGACCAGCACCTGCGGCGGCCCGGCCTCGATCACCCCGCCCAGGTGGACGGCGGCGCTCAACAGCATCGGCCCGACCACCGCCGGGGCCGGCACCCGCAGCAGCCGCGCCGCGATCCAGCCCAGCACGCCGGACGCGGTCAGGACCGCCACGTCGAAAGCGCCCAGGTCGGCGAGGTCTGGCCCGGCCGCCGGACGCGCGGCCGGGTCGTAGCCCATGAACAGCTGGAAGGCGAACGGCAGGATCAGCACCACCAGCAACAGCCGGCTGGCGTGGGTCAGCGAGATCAGGCGGGAGTCGCCGCCCATCGCCTCGCCGACGAAGATCATCACCGACAGGCCGCCCGGCATGGCGGAGAAGTAGCTGGTGATCCGGTCGTAGCCGGCGGCCTTGTGGAAGAACCAGGCGCCGAGCCCGCCGGAGACGATCGTGTAGGCCGCCAGGATCAGGATGCTGATCCCCCAGCCCGGCAGCTGGGCGGCGATTGCGGGCGTGAAGCTGCTGCCCAGCATGACGCCGAGGACGACCACGAAGCCTTCGCGCAGGCGCTGCCACAGCGCGACCGGAAGGCCGGCGACGGCCGCGAGCGTGGTTGCCAGCATCGCCCCGATCATCCAGGGCAGCGGCAGTCCGGCCAGGCTGGCGAGCCAGCCCCCGCAGGTGCCGAGCGCGAGCGCCAGCAGCGCCCGCGGCCACACCGGATGGCGCGGGGATGCCTGTTCGCTCGCCGCCGTCGTCATCGCCGGCTCAGCCGCTCAGCCGGTCCAGCAGGCCGCCCAGGAAGCGCTCGCACGCCGCCAGCTGGTCCAGGGCGACGAACTCGTCCGGTTTGTGCGCCTGGGCGATCAGCCCGGGTCCGCAGACGACCGCCGGGATGCCGGCGTCCTTGAACCGGCCGGCTTCGGTGCCGAAGGCGACCTTACCGGTGGCGTTTTTCCCCGCCAGCGCCTTGGCGAGCACGACGACGTCGTGGCCCGGATCGGTGTCCAGGGCGGGGAAGTGCGACAGCTCGGCAAAGCTGAAGCCGGTGCCCGGACGCACCGCCTGCATCGCGGGCTCGATCTCCCGGCGGGCGTAATCGATCGCTTCCTGCACCAGGACGTGCGGGTCGTCGCCCGGCAGGTTGCGCACCTCGAAGTCCAGCCGGGCGGCCGAGGGCACGATGTTGAGCGCGGTGCCGCCCTCCAGCACGCCCAGGTGCACGGTCGTATGCGCCACGTCGTAAGCTGGATCGAACGGCCCCTCGGCGATCTTGCGCTCGGCGATCTCGCCGAGCTTGGCGGCCAGCCGGGCGGCGGCCAGGGCGGCGTTCACCCCGTCCGGCGCGTAGGCGGAGTGGCAGGCGAAGCCGGTCACCTCGGCGCGCATCGACAGCTTGCCCTTGTGCGCGTTGATCACCTCCATGCCAGTCGGTTCGCCGATGATCGCGGCAGCCGGACGCACGTCGCGCTGCAGCAGCGGCGTCAGCAGCTTCTGCACGCCCAGACACCCGACCTCCTCGTCGTAGGAGAAGCAGAGGTGCACCGGCGCGCTGAGCTGGGCCCGGGCGAACGCCGGCGCGTACGCCAGCACACAGGCGAGGAAGCCCTTCATGTCCGCCGTGCCGCGGCCGTACAGCCTGCCGTCGGCTTCGCGCAGCTCGAACGGGTCGCTCGCCCAGGTCTGGTCGTCGACCGGCACGACGTCGGTGTGCCCGGAGAGCGCGATGCCGCCGCGGTCGGTCGGGCCGATGGTGGCGTAGAGGTTGGCCTTGCGCCCGGCGTCGTCGTGGGTCAACTCGCTCTCGACGCCGAGCTCGGCCAGCTGCGCGCGGACGTACTCGATCAGCGCCAGATTGGAGTTCCGGCTGACCGTATCGAAGGCGATCAGGTCGGCCAGGATGCGGCGGGTCTCGGCACTCGGCTCGGCAGGATGGGACGACACGGCACTAAACCTCCTGGACGCGGGCGGTCGCCCTGACTTCGGCACGAAAGGGCGAGCTCTGCGCGGACAAGGCCGGGATCGGTTCCCCGATCCCGCCCCGGGCGCACCGCCGCTGACGCATCTGGGCGTGTCGCCCGTCTCTAGCCGCTGCGCCGCCGGATGGCCAGGGGGCAGGGGCGCCGGCCGCGCCTCGGGGCGCGACGAAACCGAGGTATCGTGCGCAGCGGCGGCCCGTCAGGCGCGATCGTTCTTGCATTGTTCTTGCTGGGCGTGTAGGCTGGTTATCCTTGATACAACGGGGAGCGCCATGCCGATCGCCCAGCCCATCGGGCCCGCCCAGGTCAATGCGCGCGCAGACGTGCGAATCCTGCAGCGCCTGCTGAACGGCCAGCCGGCGGGGGCGGGGCTGGTGGAGGATGGGCTGTACGGGCCGGCAACCTGGAATGCCCTGACCGCGACCCGCCCGGACCGCGACGCCGACACCCCGGTGACGCCGGACGGCGCCGACCTGGAGCGCCTGATCCCCGGTCTGCCGGCGGGTGTCAGCCGGGTCCGCGTGGGCTGCGTGCTGGCGGAGGCGTCCAGCGACCGGATCGCGCGCTTTCACCCGCCCCTTGCGGCCGCGATGGCGGACGCGGGCATCGATACGCCGCTGCGCCGGGCGCACTTCCTGGCCCAGATCGCGCACGAAAGCGGCGCCTTGCGCTGGCTGGAGGAAATCGCCAGCGGTCAGGCGTACGAGGGGCGCGCCGACCTCGGCAACGACCAGCCGGGCGACGGCCCGCGCTTCAAGGGCCGCGGGCTGATCCAGCTGACCGGCCGGGCGAACTATGCCGAGTTCGGGCAGGCGATCGGCCGCGACCTGACCTCGAGCCCCGAGGCGGCCGCGCAGGTCGCCGAGGACCCCGAGCTGTGCGTGCGCGCGGCAACTTGGTTCTGGGTCGAGCGCGGGTTGAACGCACGCGCCGATGCCGACGACCTCGAGGCCGTGACCCGCCGCATCAACGGCGGCCTGAACGGGCTGGACGACCGCGCCAAGTACCTCGCCCGGGCCAAGGCCGTGTTCCCGGTTTCCGTCTCGGCGTAACCGCGCGCGACAAAAACCAGCATTGTCCCGACCGGCAGCCGTTGCCCCGGCAGCCGTTGCCCCGGCAGCCGTTTCCCCGGCGTCGGGCTTTCCGAATCGCCCGGAACTGGCGCATGCTCCGCGCCAGTTATCTCCGCCCGCGAGGCGCTTGCCGAGCCGTCATGCCCGATTTTCGCTTCGTCCACGCCGCCGATTTGCATCTGGATACGCCGTTCGACGGCTTGAGCCGGCTGGGCGGCGACCTGCCGGCGCGGCTGCGCGACGCGTCGTTGACGGCGTTCGACAAGCTGGTCGCGGAGACGCTGCGGGTGGACGCGGACGCACTGGTTCTGGCCGGCGACCTGTACGACGGCCCGGACCGGGGGCTGCGCGCCCAGCTGCGCTTGCGCGACGGGTTCGCCCGGCTGGCCGGCGCCGGCGTGCAGGTGTTCCTGGTCCACGGCAACCACGACCCGGTGCAGGAGGGCTGGTCGGCGATCGGCGCTTGGCCGGAGGGGGTGCACGTGTTCTCCGCCCAGGAGGTCGAGGCCGTCCCGGTGACCCGCGCCGGCCGGGAGGTCGCGCGGGTCTACGGGATCAGCTTCGCCCACGCCCAGACCGGGGAGAACCTAGCGGCGCGCTTTCCCAAGACCAGCGACGCGCCGTTCGCGATCGGCCTGCTGCACGCCAACGTCGGCAACAACCCCGCGCACGCCCGCTACGCGCCGTGCGAGCTCGCCGAACTCACCGGCGGCGGCATGGACTACTGGGCGCTGGGCCACATCCACGCCGCTCAGGTGCTGGCCGACGGCCCGGTGCACGCGGTCTATTCCGGTGTGTTGCAGGGCCGCAGCCCGAAGCCGAGCGAGCAGGGCGCCAAGGGCGCCTACGTGGTCGACGTCGACGACGGCCGCGTGTCCGGTCTCAGCTTCCGCCCGCTCGACGTCGTGCGGTTCGAGCAGCTGACCCTCGACGTCGCCGACATCGCGGACGCCGGCCAGCTGCAGGACGCCCTGCAGGCGGCCGCCGCCGACGCCGCGGAGGCGGCGGACGGCCGCGATCTGATCCTGCGCGTCGAACTGACCGGGCGCGGCGCGGTGCATCGCCAGCTGCGCCAGGGCGCGGGCGCGGACGACCTGCTGCAAAGCCTGCAGGAAGCCGGCCCGGGCCTGGGCGGCGCCCAGGTCTGGTGGGACCGCCTGATCGACCGCACGGCCCCGCCGCTCGACAAGGACGCGATCCGCCGGCGCGGCGACTTCTCCGCCGAACTGCTGACCCGCGCGGAAGCGCTGCTGGCCGACGCCGACCGGCTCGAAGCCTTTCTCGCCGCGCATGCCCGGCCGACCGATCGGCGGCTGCGCGACCTGGTCGCGGACAGCGACGCGGCCAGCGACCGGGCCACGCTGGCGGCCGCGCTGGACGAGGCGCTGGATCGGCTGGAGCCGGATGAATGATCATCCGCGGCTGGCAGATCGACGGCTTCGGCGCGTTCCGCGACCAGCGCTCGCCCGAGCTGACGCCCGGCCTGTCGGTGCTGCACGGCCCGAACGAGGCGGGCAAGAGCACGCTGCTGGCGTTCGTCCGGGGCGTGCTGTTCGGCTTCCCGGACAAGCGCTCCAAGGCCAAGCAGCCGCTCTACCAACCGCCGGGCGGCGGTGCCTACGGCGGCAGCGTGTTCGTCGAGCACGACGGCCGGCGCTACCAGATCCACCGGCGCGCGGGGTCGCGCAGCAACCGGGCCACGATCACCGACGCCGCAGGCCACAGCGTGCCCGAGGGCGAGTTGGCGCAGATCCTGGGTGGGGCGGACGAGACGCTGTTCCGGAACGTGTTCGGCTTTTCCCTCTGGGAACTGCAGGAGGGCGAAAGCCTGACCGACGAGGGGGTGCGCGACCGGATCTTCTCCAACGCGGTCGCCGGCGCCGGCCGCGACGCCCGCAAGGCGGCGGAAGAGCTGGAGGCGCGCGCCCGGGCGCTCTACACCCCGAACCCGCGGCAGAAGAAAAACACGGCCGCCCAGCTGCTGGACGAGATCAAGCAGCTCGACCAGGAGCTGAGCGCGGCGCGCGCGGCCGCCCGCGACTACCCGAACAAGCTGACGGCCGAGCGTGCGGCAGCGGACGAGAAAGCGCGCCTGGACCGCGACATCGCGCACTGGCGCGGGCGCGGCCGGGAGCTCGATGCCCTGCTGCGGCTATGGGAGCCGTGGTGCGAACGCGCCCGCGCGCTGGAGACGCTGGCCCGCCTGAGCGGGCGCGACCTGCCGCGGATCGATCCGGTGCCGGACGACCCGGCGCTGGACGCCCAGCAGCGCCAGGTCGACGCCCTGCGCGAAAGCCTGGGCCTGCAGCGCCAGCGCCTGCAGGACGCCGACGCGCAGGCCAATCAGCTGCAGGCCGAGGACGAGAACCTGCGGCGGACCCGCGCAACCCTGGGCGACGCCTGGACCGAACAGCGGGTCGAGGGCTTCACGCTGCCGATCCCGGAACGCGAGGAGGTGCGCGGCTGGGAGCGCGCCCTGAACGACGCCGAAACGGCCGTCACCAAGGCCGACGAGCAGCGCGCCGAGGCCGAGCGCCGGCGCCGGGAGAGCGCCGAGCGCCGCGACAAGCTGGTGCGCGAACTGGACAGCGTGCGCGAGCCGCCGCCGGCGCTTGCGACGCTGCAGCAGCGCCAGGGGGCGCTCGAGGACCTGCGCGCCAAGGTCGGCGAACTGGCCCGCCTGCGCGACCGCGACGGCTACACGCGCACGGCCGTCCAGCAAGCCGAAGACCGCCTGCGGGAGCTGCGCGCCGCGCAGCCGGGCCGCCCGGCCACGCTGGGGCTGCTGGCGGCGGCGACGCTTGCGCTCGTGCTGGCGGCCGGCTTGGCCGGGCTGGGGGAGCTGGTGGCCGCGGGCGCGCTGGCCGCGGCGGGGCTGGCGCTCGCCGGCGTGGCCGGCTTGCTGCGCCAGCGCGGCCGGCAGACGGCGCACAAGCTGGAGCGCGCGCAGGCCGACCTCGATGCCAAGAACGCCGAGGCGGCCGAGCAGGGGGAGCGCCTGCGCACGCTGGAGGCGGAGGTGCTGGCGGCGTCCGAAACGCTCGGCTTCCAAGACCTGCCGGGGGAGGGCGAACTGGCCCGCGCGGTCACCGACCTTGGCCATCAGCTGGAGCGCCGGCGCCGCCTCGACCGGCAGGTCCAGGAGGCCGAAGAGCAGCGCCAGGACGCCGAGACGCGCCAGCAAGAGGTCGACCGCCTGGCGACGGCGCTGGAGAGCGCCAGGGCCGAGCGCGCACGCCTGCAGGACGCCTGGATCGCCTGGAAGCGGGCGCGCGGGTTCGCCGACGAGCTGAGCCCGCAAGGCGTGCTCGACTTTGCCGAGCGGCTGCGCGACGCGCAGACGGCCCTGCAGCAGAAGCGCACCCTGGAGCGCAAGCTGCGCCAGCTGCGCGAGGCGGTCGAGGGTTGGGAACAGAGCGCCCGCGAGATCGTCGATGCGCGCGGCGGCGCGGCCGATGCGACCGGCGAGGCGCTGATCGAGGCGTTCAACGCCGCCGCCCAGGCGGTGCAGGCGGAGCAGCAGGCCTACCAGCAGGTCCGCGAGGTCGAGGCGGCGGTGCTGCGCGAGGCCGCCAACGACCCCGACCGGGCGGCCGAGCTGCGCCAGACGCTGGCCGGCGGCGACGCCCAGGCCTGGTCGGACGAGCGCGCCCAGCTCGACGCCTACCTGTCGGCCCAGCAGGAGGCGCGCGACCAGGCCCTGCGCCGGGAACAGGAGGCGGCCCGCGACCGCCAGGCGGTCGAGACGTCGGACCGGATCGCCGAGCTCGAGACCCAGCGCAACCAGCTGGCGGGCGAAGTCGAGCGGATCTACCGCCAGTGGCAGACGTACGAAAGCGCTCGGGTGCTGATCGAGGAGACGCTGGAGCGCTTCGAGCGGGAGCGCCAGCCGGCCGTGTTCGCCCGGGCGAGCGCGCGGCTGGCCGCCTTCAGCCACGGCCGCTACACCCAGATCCGGCAGGCCGAGGCCGGCCAGGACTTCCGGGTGATCGATGCCGACAACCGGCCGGTCCAGCCGATCGACCTATCGCGGGGCACGCGCGAGCAGCTCTACCTGGCGGTGCGCCTGGGCCTGATCGAGGAGTTCGCGCAGCGCGGCACGTCGCTGCCGCTGGTGCTGGACGAGATCCTGGTCAACTTCGACCCCGACCGGATGGCCGCGGTCGCGGGCGAGCTCGCCCGCTTCGCGGCGGACCACCAGGTGCTGCTGTTCACCTGCCACCCGGAGATCGCCGAGCGCGTCCAGGCCAACGCCCCCGGCGCCGCCAGCATCCCGATGGCGGAATTGGCCGCCGGCTAGGGCGCGGCGGTGCCGGTCCGGTGGGGTCGCCGACGCACGCGGCGACCCCACCGGGCAGCTCACCGATCGGCGCCCGGCATTGGGTGGAGCGCCGCGCGACCCCACCGTCGCTTTGCCGCTGCCAGAGAAGCAGAATCTACGATCAAAGCCGGCTTCGGCTGTCATCGATTTTGCTCTCGGACGGGCAGCTCGCGGTTAGAGCAAGATGCTGAATGGTGAAGCCACCTTTCAGCTGAATCTTGCTCTCTCCTCGAGCAGTCAGAGCAAAATTCACGATCAAGGTCGACTCGACCTTCATCGATTTTGCTCTAGGCGGCCACCTGCTCGACATAGCGGTCGATCGCGGTGCGCAGCTCGGTCGCCTGGCGGGCGACGTCGCCGGCGGTGGTGAGCACCTGTTCGGCGCCGGCCGAGGTGCTCTGGGCGCCCTCGCGCAGGCCGCCGACGTTGCCGGCCACCTGCTGCGCGCCCTCGGCCGCCTGCTGGACGCTCCGGGTGATCTCGTCGGTCGCCGCCGCCTGCTCGGTCGCGGTCGAGGCGACCACGCCGGCGATCTCGTTGACCTCCCGCACGATCTCGGCGACCTGCTGCATCGCGGGCACCGCTCGGCCCACGGAATCGCGCATCTGCTCGATCTGCTGGCCGACCTCCTCGGTCGCCTTGGTGGTCTGGGTGGCGAGGTTCTTGACCTCGTTCGCGACCACCGCGAAGCCCTTGCCGGCCTCGCCGGCGCGGGCGGCCTCGATCGTGGCGTTCAGCGCCAGCAGGTTGGTCTGCTCGGCGATGTCCTTGATCAGCTCGACCACCTTGGTGACCGCGTCGGCCCCGGCCTGCACTTCCTGCACGTTGCTCATCGCCTCGCGCGCCTGGGTATCGGCCCGGTCGGCCACCCCGGCGGTCTTCTCGATCTGCTGGGTGACGTCGGCGATCGAGGTCGACAGCTCCTCGGTGCTGGCGGCCACCGTCTGGGTGTTCGCGGAGGCCTGGTCGGACGCGCTCGCGACCGTTTCGGTCTGCTGCGAGGTCTGCTTCGCCGCCGCCGACAGCTCGCCCGCGGTGGATTCCAGCTCGGTCGACGCCGCGCCCAGCATCTCCAGCTTCTCGGCCACGTCCGAACGGAAACGCTTGGTCTCTTCGCGCACCCGCGCGGCCTCCTTGGCGTCCTCCTCCGCCGCGGCCTTCTGCTGCTCGGCCAGTTCCAGCTGCTTCTTGGCGGTGGTCTTGAACACCTCCAGCGCCTCGGCCATCTCGCCGATCTCGTCGGCCCGGCCGCGGCCCGGGATCTCGGTGTCCCGCGCGCCCTCGGCCAGGCGGGTCATCGCGTCGGTGATCCGGCGGATGCTCTGGGAGATCTTGCCGCCGATCAGCCAGGCCGCCAGCGCGCCCAGCGCCAGGCCGCCGACCGCCACGGCCAGCATCAGCGTCTGCGTGGTCTCGGTGGCGGCGTAGGTCGCCTGCTTCAGCCCCTTCTCGTCGGCGATCACGCTCGCCTGGATCGCCTCGGCGCCCTGCTCGACGCGTTGGCCGTCCGCGACGACGGCATTCTCGATCACGGCGTTGCGCTCGACGATCGCCTCGCGCGCGCCCTCGAACGCCGCCTGGTAGCGCGGCAGCATCTCGCGCACCTCGCCCAGCAGCGCCCGGCGGTCGGCGTTCTGCAGCCCGGCCGACACCGTCCGGTCGCCCAGGGTGTCCAGCCGGCCGGCGATTTCGCCAAGTTCGGCCGCGACGCGGTCGGCGTCGGCAGACTGGTTGTTGAGCAGGAACTTGGTGGCGTAGAGGCGGGCCAGCAGCAGGTGCTGGTTGGCGAGCGCGGCTTCGCTGGCGCTCGCGAAGTCGCCGCTGGCGTAGGCGCCTTCGCTGATCTCGGTCAGCCGCTGGCGGATCGCCGGCCCGACCTCGTCCAGGCCGGAGCGCACGAACGCGTTGCGCTGATCGACCAGCTCGACGATCCGGTCGAAGCCGGCATGGAAGCGTTGCATCGCCGCGTCGATCTCATCGACCTTGTCCGCGCGCTCCGGGTTCGTGATCACCTGCTGCGCCTCGGCGATCTGGTCCTCGACCGCGTGCTCCAGGTCGATCACCTCCTGCTTGGTCGCGGGATCCTCGGTGCGCAGCCAGGTGCGGACCGTCAGCATCGTCTCCACGATGTCGCCCCGCAGGTGGCTGACCAGCGCCGCGTCGGCGCTCAGATCGGCGTAGCTGTCGAAGTTGCGCTCCAGATCGCGCAACCCCCAGATGCCCTGGGCGGCGATCACCCCGGCGACCAGGATCACCAGCGCGAAGCCCGCCAGGATCTGGCCGCGCAGCTTGAAGTTGAGTTTCGGCAAGCCGGTCATCTCTTTCTTGCTCCTCGTTAAGCGTATTGCCCCGCCTGCGCGCCCGTCGTCGACAGCGGTGGGCGGCCCCTCGACCGGGCCGTAGCCCGGTTCCCATGCGGCCGCGGTCGGCATCGTGCTTGGGCGATCTTGGCGTTTGTTGGTCCTGACCGAAGGGATATTTTCGATCAATTCATGTATCCATTGGGATAGGCGTAGTCGCTTGGAAGTCGTGACGGATTTTTGCAGCCGAAATGTAAAGAAAAAGTTTCTAGGAGAGGGTAGGTTTTATCGACTTAAAACTCGGCGGGTATGCGGGTTTCTTGGCGAAACGGCTGGCAGGCAACGAATGTCCAGCCCTGTCGAACCGAGACCGGCGAAACAACATAAGTGAAGCCGGCGCGATCGGGCCGGGACTGGGTAGCCGTGGCGGGTCCTGGGGGCGCAAGGCGCGCGGGCAAGATCTGAAAGGCGGACCCCCCCCCTTTCAGCTGAACCTTCCCCCGCGTAGTAACGAGAAAGATCGAGGTGCCGGACGGCCGGTTCCGCCGTCTGCCATGCCGCGCTACACCAGCGGGCGGCTGTCCTGGCGCAGGCGTTCGTAGTGCACGATCAGCGAACAGACGCGATCGACCATCATCCCGCCTGCCCCGACGACGAACAGCCAAATGCCGGCCAGCTTCAGGCTTTCCCACAGGAACAAGACCGAGCCGACGAAGAAGCAGACATGCCCGACGATACCGAGAATACGGTGGATCCACTCGTATTCCCGCAGCAAGGCGGAGATCGCCCGGTATTTGGTGCGCCAGGCGGCCCGTTCGAGGTTGGTCATGCGTCGCTTACCGGCTCCGCGGGATCGCTCTCCGCCGACGCATGTGGTCAACCGAGAAGGCCGAGGCCAGAGCAAAATCGATGAAGGGCGAGTCGACCTTCAGCATCTTGCTCTAACTGCTTGAAGAGAGAGCAAGATTCAGCTGAAAGGTGGCTTCACCTTGCAGCATCTTGCTCTAGCCCCGACACCCGGCGGTCATGCGACCAGCCCTACTCCGCCGCCTGGCGCGTCGGCTCGGCGGGGGCGCGGAACTGCGCCAGCAGGTCGGCCTCGCGCGCCTTGGCGGCCTCGGCGTTGCGCGCCTTGATGTGGCCGAAGCCGCGGATCTGCTGGGGCAGGGCGGCGATTTCGACGGCGGTGGGGAGGCTGCGCGCGGTCAGGCCATCGCACAGCTCCGCCACGCGCGTTTCGTAGTCGTCGCGCAGCCGGCGCTCGTGCTTGCGCTCGGAGAGATACGCGAACGGGTCGAGCGCGCTGCCGCGGATCGGCTTGAACCGCTTGAGGACGCGCAGGACCGGGAATATCCAGGGGCCGAACTGGGTCTTTCTCGGCTCACCGGTCGTGGGGTCGGTCTTGGCCAGGATCGGCGGCGCCAGGTGGATCTTCACCTTCGGCGCCTTGGCGAACTGGCGGGTCAGCTGCTGCTCGAACTGGCCGTCGGTGTAGAGCCTCGCGACCTCGTACTCGTCCTTGATCGCCATCAGCTTGAAGGCGCTCTTCGCGACCGCCCAGGCGAACGCGTCGCTTTCGGGATCGACCTTGCGCTCGGCCTGCCGCGCCCGCTCGACCAACTGGCGGTAGCGCGCGGCGTAGGCTTGGTTCTGGTAGGCGCGCAGGAAGGCGACGCGCCGGTCGACCGTCTCCTCCAGGCTGTCGGAGAGCTTGTGCCAGCCCTTGGTCTCACGGTCGTCGGCGGGCTCGACCAGCGCCTCGACCGCCTTCCGGTCGTGGGCGGCGCGCCGGCCCCATTCGAACGCGCGGACGTTGCTCTCCACCGCGACGCCGTTCAGGACGACCGCCTGCAGAATCGACTGCCTGGCGAGCGGCACGGTCCCGCGCTGCCATGCGTAGCCCAGCATGAACAGGTTGGTGGCGATCGAATCGCCCATCAGGGCGGTCGCGATCCGGGTCGCCTCCAGCATCTCGGTGGCGTCCTGGCCGGCCGCCTCGCGCACCCGTTGCTGCAGGCGCCGGCCGGGGAAGCTGTAATCCGGGTTGCGGGTAAAATCGCCGGTGATCGTCTCGTGCGTGTTGACGATCGCGCGGGTCCGCCCGGCCTCGATCTTGCCCAGCGCCTCCTGGCCCGCGGCGACCACCAGGTCGCAGCCGAGCACGAGGTCGGCGCCGCCGGCCGACAGCTTGGTCGACTGGATCGCCTCCGGACGGGCGCCCAGGCGGACGTGGCTCATCACCGCGCCGCCCTTCTGCGCCAGGCCGGTCATGTCGAGCACGCTCGCGCCCTTGCCTTCGATGTGCCCGGCCATGCCCAGCAGCTGGCCGATCGTGACCACGCCGGTGCCGCCCACGCCGGTCACCAGGATGCCGTAGGGCCGGTCGCCCACGGCCGGCAGCGCGGGTTCCGGCAGGGTCGACCAGCGGTCGGTCGCGCCGTCGGCCACCCCGTCGGAGCTCTGCTTGGCGAGCTCGCCGCCCTCGATCGTGACGAACGACGGGCAGAAGCCGTTCACGCAGGAAAAGTCCTTGTTGCAGCTGGACTGGTCGATCGCGCGCTTGGTGCCGAGCTCGGTCTCCACCGGCACGACGGAGACGCAGTTCGACTTGGCCGAGCAGTCGCCGCAGCCCTCGCAGACCAGCTCGTTGATCATCACCCGCTTGTCGGGATCGGGGTAGGTGCCGCGCTTGCGCCGGCGGCGCTTCTCCGCCGCGCAGGTCTGGTCGTAGATCAGCACCGAGACGCCCGCGCTTTCGCGTAGGGACCGCTGCACCTGATCCAGCGCGTCGCGGTGGTGGACCGTGACGCCGGACGCCCAGGGCGTTCCGCTGGGATACTTCTCGGGTTCGTCGGTGACCACCTCGATCCGCTGCACGCCCTCCGCGGCCATCTGGCGGGAGATCATCGCGGGGTCGAGCGGGCCGTCGACCGCCTGGCCGCCGGTCATCGCGACCGCGTCGTTGTAGAGGATCTTGAAGGTGACGTTGACGCCGGCGCCGACGCAGGCGCGCACCGCCAGGCTGCCGGAGTGGAAGTAGGTGCCGTCGCCCAGGTTCACGAACACGTGGCTGGTGTTGGAAAACGGCGCCTGGCCGATCCAGAGCACGCCCTCGCCGCCCATCTGGGTGAAGGTCTCGGTGTTGCGGTCCATCCACTGGACCATGTAGTGGCAGCCGATCCCCGCCAGCGCGCGGCTGCCCTCGGGCAGCTTGGTCGAGCTGTTGTGCGGGCAGCCGGAACAGAAGTAGGGCAGGCGGGTCAGCGGCGGCTGCTCCTGGGCCAGCTGCTTTTCCTTGGCCTCCAGGAACGTCAGCCGGCGCTCCACGCCGGGCGGCACGCCGTGCGCTTGTAGCCGGCGGGCGAGCACGCGCGCGACCATGGCGGGGGTCAGTTCGTGCCAGCTGGGCAGCTGCCAGGCGCCCTCGGCGTTGAACTTGCCGGTGACCCGCGGGCGCTTGTCCGCCTGCCAGTTGTACAGCTGTTCCTTCAGCTGGTTCTCGATCACCGCGCGCTTTTCCTCGACCACCAGGACCTCGTCCAGCCCCTCGCAAAAGGCGCGCACGCCGACGCGCTCCAAGGGCCAGGGCATGGCGACCTTGTAGATCGCGAGGCCCAGCGCGCGGCAGGCGTCGAGATCCAGGCCCAGGTCTTCCAGCGCCTGCATCAGGTCGAGGTAGGACTTGCCGCTGGCGATCAGCCCCAGCCGGCGGTTCGGCCCGTCGACGACCGTTCGGTCGAGGGCGTTGGCGCGCGCGAAGGCGAGCGCGGCATAGACCTTGTGCCGGTGGAGCCGCTCTTCCTGTTGCAGCGGGCTGTCCGGCCAGCGGATGTTGAGCCCGCCCGGCGGCAGTTCGAAGTCCTCGGGCCGGGCGATCCGCACGCGCCCGGGATCGGTGTGCACGCTGGCGGTGGACTCGACCGTTTCGGCGATCGTCTTCAGCCCGACCCAGCAACCTGAATAGCGGCTCATCGCCCAGCCGATCAGGCCGTAATCCAGGATCTCCTGCACGCCGGCCGGGTTCAGCACCGGGATCATGGCGTCCATCAGCGCGTGCTCGCACTGATGAGCGGTGGTGGAGGACTTGGCCGTGTGGTCGTCGCCGGCCAGCGCCAGCACGCCGCCGTGGCGCGCCGTGCCGGCCATGTTGGCGTGCCGCAGGGCGTCGCCCGAGCGGTCGACGCCGGGCCCCTTGCCGTACCAGATGGCGAACACGCCGTCGCGGTCGAAGTCGTTGAAGATGTCGCCCTGCTGGCTGCCCCAGACGGCCGTGGCCGCCAGGTCCTCGTTGACGCCGGGGGTGAACTGCACGCCGGCGGCATCCAGGAACCGCTTGGCCGCCCACAGCTGGCTGTCGTAGCCGCCCAAGGGCGAGCCGCGGTAGCCGGAGATGAAGCACCCGGTCTCCAACCCCGCCGCCTTATCCAACTGCCGCTGCATCAGCGGCAGGCGCACCAGCGCCTGCGTGCCCGAAAGGAAGATCCGGCCCTGCTCGAGCCGGTACTTGTCGTCGAGGCGCACGGAGGGCGCCGGCACGCCGATGCGCGCCGCGGCGGCGGTGAGCTTGTCGGGGGCGGCGGTCTTCTCGGCCATCGCGGCGCACGCCTTCTGTAGGGGCCGGTCAGATGGGCTTGCGCGAACGGCAACGCGTCGCCGCGAACACCCACCACTCACCGTAAAATACCGCCGCCCCACCCCCGGCGACAACTCAGCGCGCGCTCACGATGTCGAGAAAGCAACGAGTTGTGCGCGAGCTCCCGGGCACACCGTGCCGAAACGTCCCGACACCACGAGCGTACGCAATATTGTTGCGCGCAAGTTCGCGCACGCCGAGATACGCCTTACCGGCCGTACAGCGCCTCCAGGCGGTCCTGGTAGGCTTCTTTCACTTTGTGGCGGCGGACCTTGAGGGTCGGGGTCAGCATGTCGTTGTCGATCGTGAAGGCGCCCGGCGCGATCGTGAAGCGGCGGACTTTTTCGGGCTGGGAGAGATCCTGGCCGGCGCGCTGGATCACCTTGTCGAGTTCGGCGCGCAGGTCGGCGTCGTCGGCCAGCTCGGCGAGCAGGCGCTCCGGGTCCCGGCCGTCCGTGCCCGCCTTGCCGTGGCGCCCCGCCCACTCGGCGAGCCATTCCGTGTCGGGCACCACGATCGCCACCAGGTGCGGGCGCTTGTCGCCGTAGACCATCGCCTGGGCGATCTCCGGCTGGCGGATCAGGAAGCCCTCGACCCGGGCCGGCGACAGCGTGTCGCCGCCGGACAGCACGACGATGTCCTTCTTGCGGTCGGTGATTTGGACGTAGCCGTCGTCGTCGATGACCGCCAGGTCGCCGGTGTAGAGCCAGCCGTCCTTGATCGTGGCCGCGGTCTGCTCGGGCAGCTGCCAGTAGCCCTGCATCACGTTCGGCCCGGCGACCAGCAGCTCGCCGTCCTCCGCGATCCGGACCTTCACATCGGGCAGCGGCGGACCGACGGTGTGCAGCTTGCACTTGTCCGGCGGGTTGCAGGCGACCACCGGCGAGGTCTCGGTCTGGCCGTAGCCCTGCAGCACCCGGATGCCGAGCGCGTTGAAGAAGATCCCGACCTCGGGATCCAGCGCCGCCCCGCCGGAGACCATGCCCTTCAGCCGGCCGCCGAAGCGCTGCGCGACCTTGCCGCGCACCAGCCGGTCCAGGACGGCGTCCTGCAGCCGTGCGCCAAGGCCGAGCGAGCCCGGGTCGTGGTAGCGCCTGCGGCCCAGCTCGAGCGTCCGATGGAACAGCTTGCGCCGGGCCGCGGGCGCCTTCTCGATGCCGCGCAGGATGCGCTGGCGGAACGATTCGTAGAGCCGCGGCACCGCCGTCATCACCGTCGGCCGCACCTCCTGCAGCTCGCCCGCCAGATGCTCGACCCCGCGCGAGTAATAGATCTGCGCGCCGATCGTGAGCGGGAAGCACTGCCCGGCGGTGTGCTCGTAGGAGTGCGACAGCGGCAGGAACGACAGGAACACCTCGTCGCCCAGCCCGAACGAGGCCAGCAGGTGGTAGGCCATCTTGCAGTTCGACAGCACGTTGCCGTGCGAAAGCACCACCCCCTTGGGCGCCCCGCCGGTGCCGCTGGTGTAGATGAAGCAGGCGGTGTCGCCGCGCTTGAGCGCCTGCGCCGCCGCGTCGGGGTCGAAGCCGTCGTCCGCGTCGGGCGCCTGCATCGCGGCCGTCCAGGGATGCACCGCCAGATCGGCCGGCTGCTGAGCCGGCAGGTCGCCCTCCATTTGGATCGCCGCGCGGCAGTGGGTGGCGCGGCTCGCCGCCGCCAGCAGGACGCGCGCCAGCTGCTCGGTCGAGACGATCACCAGGCTGGCCCCGCTGTCCTCCAGGACGTGCAGGTGGTCGGCTTCGGTGTTGGTGGTGTAGGCCGGTACGGTGATCCCGCCGGCGGTCATCACCGCCAGGTCCGCGATCACGAATTCCGGCCGGTTCTCAGCCACCAGCACGACCCGCTCGCCTGGCTTTAGGCCCAGGCGGCGCAGCCCGCGGGCGAGCGCGCGCACCCGCTGGGCGACCTCCGCCCGGCTCAGGGGCTGCCAGGCGCCGTCGCGCTTGGCCCACAGCTGCGGGGCGT
Organism: Rhodovibrio sodomensis; assembly: GCF_016583645.1. Lineage (GTDB taxonomy): Bacteria > Pseudomonadota > Alphaproteobacteria > Kiloniellales > Rhodovibrionaceae > Rhodovibrio > Rhodovibrio sodomensis. The sequence continues at coordinate 22,019 of NZ_NRRL01000056.1, forward strand.
CGGGCGCGCGCTCGGCGACCTCGAAAAACGCCTGCGGGATGCTGTGCCAGCGGTCGTAGTCGCCGTGCGGAAAATCCGGGCCTTCGGCCTCCCGCCGGGCCGTGGTCGCCAGCGCCATGTCGCCTCCCTCAAAGCCGGGCACGTTTATCGTGCGGTCGGGCGCCGGGATTGCCGGGGTGGGGCAAAGCCGCCGTGCCCCCGGTTTCCGGTCTTTCCTTGCTCCCTATGTCCCCTTATATCGCTCGGGGATCAAGGAGGATACGCATGCCCGATTTCGCCGCTTCGACGCGCCTCAGCCGCAGCCGCGCCGATCCCCGGATGGTGTCCGGTGGGCGCGCCCCCGACGCCGACCGGCACGGTGGGGCGGCCGGCCAGGACGACCTGGGTCCGCTGCCGGAGTGGAACCTGAACGATCTCTATCCCGGCACGCAGTCGCGCGAACTGACCCAGGACCTGGAGCGCGCCCGCCAGCAGGCGCGCCAGCTGCGCGAGGATTACGAGGGCCGGCTCGCGGGCCTGGACGGCGATAGCCTGGCGGTCGCGATCGAGCGCTACGAGGCGATCGAGGAAGTGCTGGGCCGGCTGATGAGCTATGCCCAACTGGTCTACTCCGGCGACATGTCGAACCCGGAAGTCGGCAAGTTCTATCAGGGCATGCAGGAGTCGGTGACCGCGATTTCGACCGACCTGGTGTTCTTCACGCTCGAGCTGAACAACATTCCCGAGGATGCGCTGGAGGCCAAGCTGGCGAGCCGGAAGCTCGCCGCCTACCGTCCGTGGCTGCGCGACGTGCGCGCCTTCCGGCCGCACCAGCTGTCCGACGAGCTGGAGCGCATGCTGCACGAGAAGCACGTCTCCGGCCGGTCGGCCTGGGTGCGCCTGTTCGACGAGACGATGGCCGCGCTGCGCTTTCCGCTGAACGGGGAAGACCTGACCTCCTCGGAGGTGCTCAACAAGCTGACCAGTCACGACGCGGCGACCCGCGAGGCCGCCGCCAAGACCTTCGGCGGCACGCTGGGCGCGCACGTGCGCACCTTCTCCCTGATCACCAACACACTCGCCAAGGACAAGCAGACCGAGGACAGCTGGCGCGGCTTCGCCCGGCCGGTGTCCTCGCGCAACCTGGCGAACTTCGTCGAGGACGAGGTGGTCGACGCGCTGGTCGGCGCGGTGCGCGAGAGCTATCCCAAGCTCTCGCACCGCTACTACCGGCTGAAGGCGAGCTGGATGGGCAAGGACACGCTGCCCTACTGGGACCGCAACGCACCGCTGCCGGAAGACGACGACAAGGTGGTGCCCTGGCCTGCCGCGCGCGAAACCGTGCTGAACGCCTACGCCGAATTCTCGCCCACCCTGGCGGAGGTCGGGCAGCGCTTCTTCGACCGCAACTGGATCGACGCGCCGACCCGCGCGGGCAAGGCGCCGGGCGCGTTCTCCCACCCGACCGTGCCGAGCGCGCACCCCTATGTGCTGCTGAACTACCAGGGGCGCACGCGCGACGTGATGACGCTCGCCCACGAGCTGGGCCACGGCGTGCACCAGGTGCTGGCCGGCCACCAGGGCCACCTGATGGCGGACACCCCGCTCACCCTCGCGGAGACCGCGAGCGTGTTCGGCGAGATGCTGACCTTCCAGCGGATGCTGCGCCACGAGACCGACCCCAAGCGCCGCAAGGTGATGCTGGCCGCCAAGGTGGAGGACATGCTGAACACCGTGGTCCGGCAGATCGCCTTCCACGAGTTCGAGCGCCGCGTCCACGACGAGCGCAAGGCGGGCGAGCTCTTGCCCGAGCGGCTGGGCCAGATCTGGCTGGAGACGCAGCGCGAGGCGCTGGGCGAGGTGTTCGAGTTCGACGATGAGTACCAGTACTTCTGGTGCTACATCCCGCACTTCATCCACGTGCCGTTCTACGTCTACGCCTACGCCTTCGGCGACTGCCTGGTGAACAGCCTGTACGCGGTGTACGAGAACGCGCAGGGCGATTTCGCCGACAAGTACCTGGAAATGCTGCAGGCCGGCGGCACCAAGCGCCACCGCGACCTGCTCGCCCCGTTCGGCCTGGACGCCAGCGACCCCACCTTCTGGCACCAGGGCCTGGGGCTGATCGAACGGTTCATCGACGAGCTGGAGACGTTCGAGTAGGGGGTATTCGCGCTCGGCATGCCGGTCTTATCCCCTCTCCTCCAATGGGAGGAGAGGGCTAGGGAGAGGAGGTTGCCCGCAGCACGAATGCCCGTTTGGGGTGCTTCGACACGGCCGGTTGGCGCCGGCCTACTCAGCGTGAAGCTTTCGGGTGTAACGGGGAACCCCGTTACACCCCCCCTCACGTGAACTGCTTGCGCAGCAGGTTCGAGACCCATTCGCTCGCCATCACGACGATGAAGATGGCGATCAGGATGATCGTCACCTGGGGCCAGTTGAACAGGTTCATCGCGCTGTTCAGCGTGATCCCGATGCCGCCGGCGCCGACCAGGCCGATCACGCTGGACTGGCGGATGTTGATGTCCCAGCGGAAGGTCACGACCCCCACGATGGTCGGCATGATCTGCGGCAGGATGCCGTAGGCGATCACCTTGGCGCGGCTGGCGCCGGTCGCCGCGATCGCCTCGACCTGGCCGCGGTCGATCTCCTCGATGCCTTCGGCGATCAGCTTGGCGGTGAAGCCGATCGAGCGGATGCCGATCGCGATCACGCCGGCGAGCGGGCCGGGGCCGAAGATCGCGGCGAAGATGATCGCCCAGACCAGTTCGTTGATCGAGCGCGAGGTCACCACGATCACCCGGGCGATCCACAGCGTGGTCCGGTTGAGCGTGGTGTTCTGGGCGGCCAGCAGGGCGACCGGGATCGACAGCACGCACGCCAGGATCGTGCCCAGCGTGGCGATGTTGATGGTCTCGATCATCGGCGCGACGATCTCGCCGGTGAACGACCAGGCCGGCGGCATCATCCGCCCCGCGAGGTCGGCCACCTGCTGCGGCGCGTCGAGCACGAACGGCCAGTGCACGTTGAGCCCGGTGATCGCCCAGACCACGATCATCACGCCGATCAGCCACAGTCCGAACCGGCGCAGCGTCTCCGGCCGGCTGCGCCGGCGCCAGATCCGCCGGCCGGTGGGCGTGTAGATGCCGTCCGCCATGGAGGGATCGCCGGTCATGTGATGCGTGCCCGGATCGCGCCGCTCGCCCACTCCGCGACCAGCACGATGGCGATGATCGACAGCAGAATGGCGAACGAGAAGTCGTACTCGTAGCGGCCGAACGAGTTGTACAGCGTGGCGCCGATGCCGCCCGCGCCGACGATCCCCAGGATCGTCGATTCGCGCAGGTTGATGTCCAGCCGGTAGATGCACAGCCCGATGTAGCGCGGCAGGGTCTGCGGCGCGACGCCGAACAGCAGCACCTTCAGCCAGTTGCCCCCGGTCGCCCGGATCGCCTCGACCTGGCCGGGGTCGAGGTCCTCGATGTCCTCGGCCAGCAGCTTGCCGACGAACCCGGTGGAGGCGATCGTCAGGGTCAGCATGCCGGCGAACGCGCCGAAGCCGAACGCCTTCACCAGGAAGATCGCGATCAGCACCTCGGGCAGCGTGCGCACCACGCCGAGGTAGCCGCGCGCGGCGAGGTAGACCGGCTTGGGCACCATGTTGCGCGCCGCGCAGACGGCGATCGGGATCGAGATCACGACGCCGATGGCGGTGGCGAAGATCGCCATCTGCAGGCTTTCCAGCACGCCGTCGAGCAGCAACTGCCACCTGGAGAAGTCCGGCGGCACCATCTGCTGGGCCATGTCGATCGCCTTGGGGATGCCGGCGATGAAGCGGGCCAGGTCGAAGTTCACGTCGTCGACGGCGTAGACCAGATAGGCCGCCAGCAGCACCAGCAGGCCGTAGCGCAGCACCGGGTTGGCGATCATCGGCGGCTTGCGCCAGCTGCGCCCGCGCGTGGACGCACTGGCGGCCTGCGACCCGTCGGTGGCGCTCATCGCGCGGCTCCGCTCTGCCAGGCGGGCTCGGCACCGTCGCCGCCGTCGGGCGCGGCGGCGCGCCGGCGCTCCAGCGCTTCGGCGTCCTCGGCGGCGTGGCGGATGGTCTGGCGCCAGTCGGCCTCGCCGAAGATCCGGGTCAGGATCTGCTCGTCGACCTCGTCGGGGGCGCCATCGAACACGATCCGGCCTTCGGACAGGCCGACCACGCGCTCGGCGAACATCAGCGCCAGGCCCACGTCGTGGATGTTGATCAGGGCGGGCAGCCCGCGTTCGCGCGCCAGCTCGGCGATCAGGCCCATGATGGTGCGCGCCGTCTTGGGGTCGAGCGAGGAGGTCGGCTCGTCGACCAGCAGGATCTTGGGTTCCTGGATCAGCGCGCGGGCGATGCCGACGCGCTGGCGCTGCCCGCCGGACAGCGCGTCGGCGCGGTTGTTCTCGTAGCCGGCAAGCCCGACGCGCTCCAACAGGTCGAAGGCGCGGTCGATGTCGGCCTGGGGAAACTTGCGCAGGAACGCCTGCCAGAACGACACGAAGCCGAGCCGGCCGGACAGCACGTTCTCCATCACCGTCAGCCGCTCGACCAGGTTGTACTCCTGGAAGATCATGCCCATGTGCCGGCGCATCTTGGCCATCTGGTCGGGGGCGAGCGCGGTCACCTCGCTGCCGTCCAGCCAGATCTGGCCCTCGGTCGGCTCGACCAGGCGGTTGATGCAGCGGATGAAGCTCGACTTGCCGGCGCCGGAGGGACCGATCACGGCCACCACCTGGCTCTTCTCGACCTTCAGCGAGCAGGCGTCGAGCGCCTTTTGGCCGGTCGGGTAGGTCTTGGTCAGCTTGTCGACCTGTAGCATGGGCACAGCTTGGGTCACTTTAACGGCGAGGGGTGGGCATCGGCGCGATATCGAAACCAGGCCGTCCGCGACCTTGATCGATCTCGTTGTATCGGGAAAGGGCCCGGCCCCGACGGACGGGAAGCCGTCGCCGGGGCCGGGCTGTCGTCGCCAGCACGCTTGAGAACGCGCCTCAGCGGTCGGTTAGCCGCTGATGTTCTCCTGCGTGTACTTGACGTCGTTCTGCTCCTGGATGGTGCGGATGACCTGCCATTCGTTCTTGTAGGTGATCGGGAGGAACCGGTCGACGTCGGTGAACTCCTTGCCCAGCGACGTCCCCTCGAACTCGAAGGTATAGAACGCCTTCTGGATCAGCAGGGCCAGGCGCGGATGCAGGTTGTGCGCGTGGCCGAAGCTGGTGGTCGGGAACGACCGGCTTTCGTGGATGACGCGGATATTGTCCATGTCCACGGCGCCACGCTCGGCCATCCGGTCGAGCACCGAGGACGCGACCGGGGCGGCGGCGTAGTCGCCGTTCGCCACGCCCAGGATGCTGCGGTCGTGGCCGCCGGAGTAGACGACCTCGTAGTCCTTGCCGGGCACGATGCCGAACTGGCTCTCCAGCAGCGCGCGCGGCGCCTGGTTGCCGGAGTTCGAGGCCTGCTCGGTGTGGGCGACCGTCTTGCCCTTGAGGTCCTGGATGCTTTTGATGTTGCTGTCGGCCGGTGTGATCACCTGCATCTTGTAGCCGTACTCGCCCTCATCCGTGCCCATGATGGCGAACGGATTGAAGCCGGCGATGTTGACGCCGAACGGCGTCGAGCCGGTCGACAGGCCGGCGACATGCAGGCGGCCGGAACGCAGCGCCTCGATCTGCGCGGCGTAGGACTGCGCGGAGAAGAAGCGCACGTTCTTGCCGGTGACCTGCTCGAGGTGCTGCATGAACGGCGCGAAGGTGTCCTTATAGATCGCCGGATCCTCGACCGGAACATAGGAGAAGATCAGCGTATCCGGGTTGACCCACTCGTCCTGATCGAGCGGCAGGTCCGCGACCATGTCGCGGTTCATGTCGCAGTAGCGCTCGGCAAGCTTGCCGCGGTGGTCGCAGTCGGTGTTCTGGGCGGTAGCGGTCTGCGCGCTCACGCCCGCGCCGGCGATCAGCGCGGCGGTGGCGACGCACGCCTTGGCCAGCTTGGAAATGGTCATCGCCATTAGTCTCCCCTCGTTGCTGTGGCTCAGCCGGGCCGCCGCCGGGGCATGGAAAGGCTCGATAGAGACCGGCGGCGGGCGCGCACGGAGCATCTTTGGTGACCCCGTGCGGTCACCCGTGGGTCCAACATCCGAGCGATGACAGGGTGATTAAGCCCAGCTTTCAGTTTTGTGAAAGCGCCCTCGCGGCCACGCGCAAGCTGCCGCGGGGCTTCGATGGCCGGGCACGCACCAAGGCCGACCTCCGCCGTTAGGGCAAGATCGATGAAGGTCGAGTCGGCCTTGATCTTGCTCTAGTACAGCCGGCTGCCCGCGCTGGCGGCCCAGTCGCGCATCGCCTGGCGGGCGGCGTCGCGGGCGATTTGATGCATGTCGAACGCGCTCACCGGCATCCGCAGGTACTGGTACTGCTCGGCGTCGGAAAAGCCGATCTCGGCGGCGTCTTCGCGGTTCGCGGCGAATACGATCCGGGGAATGCGCGCCCAGTGGGTCGCGAACAGGCACATCGGGCAGGGTTCGCAGCTGGTGTACAGGGTCGCCTCGGGCAGGTGGAACTGGCCGGTTTCGCGGCAGGCCTGCCGGATCGCGACCACCTCCGCATGGGCGGTCGGGTCGCAGGTGCCCAGCACCCGGTTGTTCCCCTGACCGATCGCCCGGCCGTTCAGCACGATGACGGCGCCGAACGGCCCGCCCGCCTGCTCGTCGATCGCGCGCCGGGCGAGCTCGATCGCCTGCTCGATGAACGCCTGGTCCTGGTCTTGGTCTTGGCCGCTCACGTGCCCGCCTATTCGGTTGTTTCGCCCATCCGGGACCGGCCGGCGTCGCGCGCTGGCTGGACAAGCGGTCCCTGCCGGCCAATCTACCAGGGCGCAGAAGGAGAACACCAGCGATGGCCGACAGCCGCGGCGACACCCAACCGCCCCGCGACCCGAACGACGCCCGCGCGCATGCGTCCGAAACGCCGGCCCAGGCGCCCCGGCACGCCGCTGCGGGCGCGGCTGGCGGGTCCCCCGGTGCATCTTCCGACGACGCCCCCG
>NZ_NRRL01000057.1 GCF_016583645.1 Rhodovibrio sodomensis
GGCGGCCGCGGCGCCAGCGGCGGCGGCCGCGAGGGCCGGCGCGCCCAGCGCGGCGGCGGCGGGCTGCAACAGCTGCGCTACATCACCCGCAAGATCGCCCCCTACGAGGTGTTGAGCGAGGACGGCCTGCAGACCATCGAGGCCAACGCCGACACCATCCTGGAAGAGATCGGTATCGAGTTCCGCGACGATCCGGAGGCGCTGGAAATCTGGCGCCAGGCCGGCGCGGACGTCCAGGGCGAGCGGGTGCGGATGCCCCGCGGCATGGCGCGCAAGATCATCCAGGACAACGCGCCCAAGCAGTTCACCCAGCTGGCGCGCAATCCCGACCGGTCGGTCGAGATCGGCGGCAACAACACGGTGTTCGCGCCGGTCTACGGCCCGCCCTTCGTGCGCACCCTGGACGAGGGCCGGCGTTACGCCACGCTGGAGGACTTCCAGAAGATCGTGAAGCTCGCCTACATGACGCCGTCGCTGCACCACTCCGGCGGCACGGTGTGCGAGCCGGTCGACGTGCCGGTCAACAAGCGCCACCTGGACATGCTGTACGCGCACATGCGCTACAGCGACAAGCCGTTCATGGGCTCGGTGACCGCGCCGGAGCGCGCCGAGGACACGGTGGCGATGGCGAAGCTGCTGTTCGGCGCGGAGACGGTCGAGCAGAACGTCGTCACGATCTCGCTGATCAACGCCAACTCGCCGATGACCTTCGACGCGACCATGCTGGGCGCGCTCAAGGTCTACGCCCGGGCGGGCCAGGCCTGCATCGTCACCCCGTTCATCCTGGCGGGCGCGATGGCGCCGGTCACGATCGCCGGCACGCTGGCGCAGACGCTGGCGGAAGCCATGGCCGGCATGGCGTTCGCCCAGCTGGTCCGCCCCGGCGCGCCGGTTGTGTTCGGCTCGTTCGCCAGCTCGATATCGATGCAGTCGGGCGCGCCCACCTTCGGCACGCCGGAGCCGGCCCTGGTGCTCTACGGCGCCGCCGCGCTGGCGCGCCGGCTGGGCGTGCCGTTCCGCTCCGGCGGTTCGCTGTGCGGCGCCAAGATCCCGGACGCGCAGGCCGCCTATGAGAGCGCCAACACCCTGCTGCCGACCGTGCTGGCCGGCGTGAACTTCACCCTGCACTCGGCCGGCTGGCTGGAAGGCGGTCTCGCGACCTCGCTCGAGAAGCTGGTGATGGACGCCGACCAGCTGGAGATGATGCACGCGATGGCCAACGGCGTGGACCTGTCGGACAACGGCCAGGCGATGGACGCGATCCGCGAGGTCGGCCCCGGCAGCCACTACCTCGGCGCCACCCACACCCAGGCGAACTTCGAGACCGCGTTCTTCCGCTCCAAGATCGCCGACAACAACTCGTTCGAGCAGTGGGAGAGCGAAGGCGGCCAGGACGCCGCCCAGCGCGCCAACACGCTCTGGAAAAAGCGCCTGGGCGAGTACGAAGCCCCGGCGATCGATCCCGCGATCGACGAAGCCCTGCAGGACTACATCGCCCGCACCAAGGCCTCGATGCCGGACTCCTTCTCAAGTTAGGGGGATTTGCTGGGGAAGGAGGTTGCCCGCGGCCTTCGCTGCCGTGCAATCCACCTCACCCTGTCCCTCTCCTCCCCCCGAAGGCTCGGGGAGCCGCTTCTATCCCGTGCGAAGCTTCCGCGACCGCCCGCCGCGCAGGTCGGTGATCGTCTTCGCCGGGCTGATCTGTTCCAGGTCGGTGCGCACTTCGATCAGCGCCGGGGTGCCGGCGGCGAGCGCGCGCTCGACGGCGGGGAGGAACGCGCCCTGCTCGCTCACCGTTTCGCCGAGCGCGCCGTAGGCGCGCGCGAGCGCGGCGAAGTCGGGGTTGTGCAGATCGGTGCCGGTCACGCGGTGCGGGTAGGCACGCTCCTGGTGCATGCGGATCGTGCCGTAGCTGTTGTTGTTGACCACGATCACCACGATCGCCGCGCCGTACTGCACCGCCGTGCCCAGTTCCTGCCCGGTCATCTGGAAGCAGCCGTCGCCGGCGAACGCGATCACCGGCCGCTCCGGCGCCGCCAGCTTGGCGGCCACGGCCGCGGGCACGCCGTAGCCCATCGAGCCCGAGGTCGGCGCGAGTTGGCTGCGGTAGCTGCGATAGCGGTAATAGCGATGCACCCAGGCAGCATAATTGCCCGCGCCGTTGCAGATCACCGCGTCCGCCGGCAATCGCTCGCGCAGATCGGCGATCCCCTGCGCCATGTCGACCGTGCCGTTGGACGCCTTGGCCGCCGGGGGCGTGGTCCAGGCGAGATAGTCCTGCCGCGCGGCCTCGCGCACACCGGCGTAGGGCGGCGGGTCGAGAGGTTCGAGCCTCCGCGCCGCCGCGGCGAAGGCGGGCGTGGCCGCCTGGATCGCCAGGGTCGGCTGGTAGACCCGGCCCAGCTCCTCCGCCCCAGGATAGACGTGCACCAGCGTCTGCCGCGGCGTCGGCACGTCGATCAGGCTGTAGCCGCTGGAGGTCGCCTCGCCCATCCGCGCGCCCACCACCAGCAGCAGGTCGGCCTCCCGGACCCGCTGGGCAAGCGCCGGATTCACGCCCAAGCCGACGTCGCCAGCGTAGCACTCATGGCGGTTGTCGAAGTAGTCCTGGCAGCGAAAGGCGCAGGCGACCGGCAGGTCGTTTGCGTGCGCGAACGCCTCGAAATCGGCCTTGGCCTGCGCGGTCCAGCCGCCGCCACCCAGGATCGCGAGCGGCCGGCGCGCCCGGCTCAGGCGCTGGAGCAGCTCGGCCAGCTCCGCTGGGCCCGGATGGCCCACGGCAGGGCGGACCGGACGCGCGTCGGCGGTCTCAGTCGTGTCCGACAGCACGTCCTCCGGCAGCGCCAGCACGACCGGGCCCGGCCGGCCCTGCAGCGCGGTGTGGAAAGCGCGCGACAGGTATTCCGGCAGGCGCGCGGGGTCGTCGACCTGCGCCACCCACTTGGCGAGCTCGCCGTACATCCGCCGGAAATCGATCTCCTGGAAAGCTTCGCGGTCGCGCATCGACCGGCCGACCTGCCCGATCAACAGCACCATCGGCGTGGAATCCTGGAACGCCACGTGGACGCCGCTGGCGGCGTTGGCCGCGCCCGGACCGCGGGTGACGAAGCAGACGCCCGGCCGGCCGGTCAGCTTGGCGTGCGCGTCCGCCATCATCGCCGCCCCGCCCTCCTGCCGGCAGACGGTGAGCGCGATTGCCGGCGTGTCGTACAGCGCGTCCAGCGCCGCCAGGTAACTTTCGCCCGGCACGCAGAACACCCGTTCGACCCCCTGGATCGCCAGCTGGTCGACCAGCACGCGCCCGCCGGTGCGCGGTTGCGTTGTCACGGCCATGTCTTGGCACTGCCTCCCTTTCTGCCAGCGCAGCCGCGCCACCATTCCCCTCTCCCTTGAGGGGAGAGGGACGGGCCCGCGCCCTTTAGGGCGTGGGAGGGTGCGGGTGGGACTCCCCGCCGTGCGCCGAGGAGTCCCACCCGCACCCTAGCCCTCTCCCCTCAAGGGAGAGGGCACCCGCCGACACGGCGTGCGAACCTGTCCGCGCTCACGGTTTCTTGCCGCCCTGCCCTCGCGCTTAGCACGGGCCCGACGCGCCGCGCCAGATCGTCGCGCGTTGCCGACGCGCGCGCGGCGCCCCAGTATACGGGTATGACCATGCACCGCCTCATCACCGCCCTCGCCGCCGGCGCCCTCGCGGCCGCGAGCCTCGCCCTGCCCGTCCGCGCCGCGGAAATACCGCCGGTGCCGGCGTTGGAGACGCCGCTCCACCGCGACCAACCGCTGGTCGGCACGGTCTACGACGTCGCCGCCGGCGAAACGGTCGAGCCGCGCGCTGTCGCCGAGGCGGCCGCCAGGGCACGCTTCGTGATCCTGGGCGAACGGCACGACAACCCGGACCATCACGCCCTGCAGGCCTGGGTGGTGCGCGCGATGACCGCGCAGGGACGCACGCCGGCGGTCGCGTTCGAGATGATCGGCCAGGGCCAGGTGCCCGCGCTCGAATCCTACCTGAACGCGCATCCGGACGACGCGGCGGGCCTGGGCCCGGCGGTCCAGTGGGAGCAGCGCGGCTGGCCCGCCTGGGAGAGCTACCGGCCGATCGCCGAGGCCGCGCTGTCGGCCGACCTGCCGATCCTGGCCGCGAACCCGAGCCCGGGCGAGAGCCGGACCGTGGGCCGGCAGGGCTTCGGCGCGCTCGACGCCGAGCGGACCGCGGCGCTCGCCCTGGACACGCCGCTGCCGGAGGCGCAGCGCGACCAGCTGCTGAGCGAGCTGCGGGCGGGGCACTGCAACCTGATGCCGAAGGACGCCATGGGCCCGATGGCGAACGTCCAGCGGCTGCGCGACGCGGTGATGGCGGACACGCTGATCGCCGCCGCCCGGGCGCAGGATCGCGGCGCGGTGCTGATCGCCGGCGGCGGCCACGCCCGCGCCGACCGGGCGGTCCCGTGGTATCTGCGCCAGCGCCTGAACGACCCCGACGTGCTGGTCGTCCGGTTCCGGGAAGTCCGCCCCGAGGCGACCGAGCCGGCGGCCTACCTGCCCGAGCAGCCGCCGGGCGCGCCGCGCGCCTACGACTACGTCTGGTTCACGCCGGCGAACGAACGCGGCGACCCCTGCGCGGAGCTGAAGAAGCGCATGCAGAGGCATGGGTCGGACGGGGAGTAGCTATCCGTTGCAGCTCTCGGAGCGAGCGTAAGGGATCCTTCGACACAGACGCCTTTGGCGTCCTTCTAGAGCAAAATCGATGAAGGTCGAGTCGACCTTCATCGTGCACTTTTCTCTAACTGTTTGAAGAGAGAACAAGATTCAGCTGAAAGGTGGCTTCTCCTTTCAGCATCTTGCTCTGGGATGAAGATTTCATTTTTTCAGAAGTTCACAAACTATCTGCATGCTGAGTAGCTGGCGGCTACGCCAGCGTGTCGAAGCACGCCCCACGGGCGCGCTTGCCCGTGGTCACCGAGCTTTGAGGCGCACTCATACCCCTCAATGGAAATTCCGCGCTTCCTGGATCGGGCGCTTGACCTCGTCGGCGCGGGCCATGGCGTTGTCCAGGCCCTGGCGTGCGCCCGGGTCCCGCAGCCTCGATAGCCGCGGGCTCAGGTCCTCGACCTGCTCCGCCACCAGGTGCAGGACCAGGCCGTCGCGCTGCACCCAGCCGGTGACGCCCAGCAGGCTCGCCTGCAGGAACGCCCGGCGGCAGGCGTCGAACACCTTGGGCCAGAGCACGACGTTGCAGACCCCGGTCTCGTCCTCCAGCGTGGCGAAGATCACGCCCTTGGCGCTGCCGGGACGCTGGCGCACCAGGACCAGCCCGGCGCATTTGGCCCGGCCGTCCTGCGCGACCTCCCACAAGTCCTCGGCGCGCTGGTAGCCGCGCGCGCGCAGGTCGGCGCGCAGGAAGCTGACCGGGTGCTGGCGCAGGGTCATGCGGATCGACGCGTAGTCGTCGATCACCTGCTCGCCGGGCGCCATGTCGGGCAGCTCGACCGCCGGCTCCGGGCCGCTCTCCTCCTCGCCCATCGCGTCGAACAGCGGCAGCGGCTTTTCGTCCGGCAGGCCCTTCACGGCCCACAGCGCCTGGCGCCGATCCAGGCCCATGGAGGTGAACGCGTCCGCGCGCGCCAGCGCCGCCAGCGACTTGGCGCTGAGGCCGGCCCGGCGCCACAGGGTCAGGGGATCCGGGTAGCCGTTGCCGCGCGCCTGCTCGATCGCCCGGCCGGCCGGCGCGCCCAGCCCGGCGACCTGGCGCAGGCCCAGGCGCAGCGCCATGCCGCCGTCGCTTGCGGGCGCCAGCGTGCAATCCCAGTCCGAGCGGTTGGCGTCGACCGGCAGCACCTCGACGCCGTGCTCGCGCGCGTCGCGGACGATCTGGGCGGGGGCGTAGAACCCCATCGGCTGGCTGTTCAAAAGCGCGCAGGCGAAGGCCGCCGGATAGTGCCGCTTCATCCAGGCGGAGACGTAGACCAGCAGCGCGAAGCTGGCGGCGTGGCTCTCCGGAAAGCCGTAGGTGCCGAAGCCCTCGATCTGCTTGTAGCAGCGCTCGGCGAAGTCCCGGTCGTAGCCGCGCTCGACCATCCCCTCGACCAGGCGTTGCTGGAAGCGGTGGACGTCGCCGTGGCGCTTGAAGGTCGCCATCGCGCGGCGCAGCTGATCGGCCTCGCTTGGTGTAAAGCCGGCGGCGACGATGGCGATCTGCATCGCCTGCTCCTGGAACAGCGGCACGCCCAGCGTCTTGCCCAGCACGCGCTCCAGGTCCTGGCTCGGGTAGCTGACCTTTTCCTGGCCCGAACGCCGGCGCAGGTAGGGGTGGACCATGTCGCCCTGGATCGGGCCGGGGCGCACGATCGCGACCTCGATCACCAGGTCGTAGAAGTCGCGCGGCTTGAGCCGGGGCAGCATGGTCATCTGCGCCCGGCTCTCGACCTGGAAAACCCCCAGCGAGTCCGCCCGGCAGAGCATGTCGTAGGTGGCCCGGTCGCCGTGCGGCACGCTCGCCAGCTGGTGGCGCCGGCCGTGGTGCCGGGCGATCAGGTCGAACCCCTTGTGGATGCAGGTCAGCATGCCGAGCGACAGCACGTCGACCTTGAGCATGCCGAGCGATTCCAGGTCGTCCTTGTCCCATTCGATCACGGTCCGGCCTGCCATCGCCGCGTTCTCGATCGGTACGACCTCGTTGAGCGGCCCACGGGTCATCACGAAGCCGCCGACGTGCTGGGACAGATGGCGGGGGAAACCCTGGATCTCCTCGACCAAACGGAGCGTCTGCCGCAGGCGCGGGTCCTGGGGGTCGAGGCCCAGCTCGCGCACCCAGTCGCTCTCGCCGCCCTGGCCGACACGCCCCCAGACCCCGCCGGCGAGCGCGGTGATGGTGTCGCCGGACAGGCCCATCGCCTTGCCGACCTCGCGGATCGCCGCCCGCCGGCGGTAGCAGATCACGGTCGCGGCCAGACCGGCGCGGTCCCGGCCGTACTTGGCGTAGATGTACTGGATGACCTCCTCGCGGCGCTCGTGCTCGAAGTCGACGTCGATGTCCGGCGGCTCGTCGCGCGCGGCGGAGACGAAGCGTTCGAACAGCAGATCCAGTTTGGACGGGTCGACCGCGGTGATGCCGAGGCAATAGCACACCGCCGAGTTCGCCGCCGAGCCGCGGCCCTGGCACAGAATCCCCTGCGAGCGGGCAAACCGCACCAGGTCGTAGACGGTCAGGAAATACGGCGCGTAGCCGAGCTGGCGGATCAGCTCGAGCTCGCGCTCCAGCGTGTCGCGGATGCGCGCCGGCGGGCCGCCCGGATAGCGGCCCTTGGCGCCCTCGAAGGTCAGGAACTCCAGCTCCTCCTGCGGCGGGCGGCTGCGCCCGGCGGATTCCTCCGGATATTCGTAGCGCAGCTCGTCGAGCGAGAAGTCGACCCGCGCGGCGATCTCCGCCGGCGTCTCCAGCGCGCGCGGATGGTCCGCGAACAGCTGGGCCATCGCCTCACGGGGCTTCAGCACCCGCTCGGCGTTGGGCAGTAGGCGGCGGCCGGCGGTGTCGATCGTGACGCCTTCGCGGATGCAGGTCAGCACGTCCGCCAGCGGTTTGCGCGACCGGGCGTGCAGCAGCGGCTCGGTGGTCGCGACCAGCGGCGTGCCGGCCCGGCGCGCCAGCGCGGCCAGATTGGCCAGGCGCCGGTCGTCCGCGCCGTCCAGGCGCACGGGCGCGAGCAGGTGGCAGCGCTCCCCGAAGCTCGCGGCGAGCCGATGCAGCTGATCGGCGAACGCGCGATCGGGCTCCGCCGCCGCGCCGGGGGCGACCAGCGCGATCAGGCCGTCGGCGTGGGCTTCCAGATCGGCCAGCTGCAGATCGCACTGCCCCTTCTGGGTGCGCCGCTTGCCGGTGGTCAGCAGGGTGCACAGCCGGCTGTAGGCCGCGCGGTCCTGCGGGTAGGCCACGATTTCCGGCCCGTCGGTGGGCGCGATCCGGGCGCCCACCAGCAGCTTCAGGCCGTGCTGCTTCGCCGCCGCGTGCGCGCGCACCACGCCCGCCAGCGTGTTCCGGTCCGCCACCCCCAGCGCCGACAGGCCCAGGGCCGCGGCCTGGGTCACCATTTCGTCGGGGTGCGACGCGCCCTCCAGAAAACTGAAGTTGGTCGCCGCGGCGAGTTCGGCGAAGGCCAAGGACGGCTGTGCCATGGCGGGATCAGTTGAGCGGTTCGACCAGATGCGCGAACGGCGTCCCGACCACCGTCTTCAGCATACGCTGGTCCGCCGTGACGCACCGCGCGCCGAACAATTCCGCACAAGCGAGGTAGAAACAGTCGTAGGCGGGATGGCCGGGTGCGACCGCGATCGACATGGCGCGAGAGATCAGGGCACGCGGGCCCACGAGTTCCAGCGTCTCGGACCGGCGTAGATGGTCGATCGGCTTCTTGACCGTGTCCTCATCCATCTCGCCAAGCCGCTGCTTCTTCCAGAAGACATTGGTCACTTCGAACAACAGGAGCGATGGCGCCACCAACCAGAAGTTCGCTCTCGCTCGGCATGCGCAAGACCCGTTCCAGAATGGTGCGCACCTCGTCCTCGACCGAATGGCCGCGTTGGTCCGCCCGCTCTGCCAAGCGCGCCATCAGGTCGTCATCGATATCCAGAACTTCGATCTCGGCCATAGCTCAGATCCCTCCGACCTGCGTCGACCGCGCGATAATACATGGTGCGACCCGCCTCACGCGAACAGGCCGTGCAGGTACCAGCGGTTGCCGCTGCGGAACACCCAGTAGCGCCGGCCCTCGGCCGTCTCCAGGCGGTAGTAGTCGCGCCCGCCCTGGCCCTCAGGGCTGTCCGGGCGCCACCATTCGGGGCTCAGGCGCTCGGGCCCGTGGGCGCCGGTCACCCGATGGGTCAGGCCGCCCAGGCGGATCTGCGCGGGCGGGCTGCCGGACGGTTCAGCAGTGGCGGGCACGGCGGATGTCGCGTCCAGCGGCTGCGGCGGCTCGACCAGGCGCAGCGGACGCGGGCCGGTCGCGGGCCAGGCCTGTCGTTTGCTCCCGGCAAACGCGGGCCCGGCGGCGACCGCGCGTTCGGGCAGATGGCTGCCGCGCGGGCGCGGCCGGGTGACGCTGCCGCCGCCCAGGCGCGCCTCCAGCCGGTCGATCAGGCCGGCCAGCTCGCCCGCGCCGCGCTGGCCGGTGCCGGCGTGCTTGCGGCCGAGCGCGAGCTGTCCCGCGGCCAGCCGTTCGGCGCCGAGCGCGGCGAGCGTCATCACCTCCACCCCGAAGCCGGCGTCGAGATCGTCCAGCCGCTCGGCGAACAGGCGTTTCAGGTGGTCGGCCTCCCGGCTCGCCCGGCTGGTGCCGAGCTGGACCGGCTGCAGCGAGCCGTCGACCCGGTACAGCGTCAGCTCGAGCCGGCGCGCGCCCTGCCCGACCTCCTCCAGCCGGCGGCACAGCCCGGCGATCAGCGCCTCGATCGCGCCCGCAATGTCGTCGCGCGTGCCGATCGGCTCGGCGAAGGCGCGGCGCACGCGCAGCGGCGGCACCGGGGTCAGCGGATCGATCGGCTCGGCCACCCGGCCCAGCGCCTGGTCCAGCCGGCGCGCGACCTGCCGGCCGACCCGCGGCGCCAAGGCGGCCGGCGGCACGTTCAACACCTCGCCGATCCGGCGCAGCCCCAGGCGGTGCAGCAGCTCGCAGTCCGCCGCGTCGAGCCGAAGCGCGGCCGGCGGCAGCGGGCTCAGGTAGCCGCGCAGCGCCCCTTCTGGCGCGACCAGCGTGGTCAGGCTGGCATCGGTGGCGAAGCGCGCCAGCGCCCAGGCGGCCCCCGGCGTGTCGGCCATCGCCGCGCGCGCGCTCAGTCCCAGCCGGGCCAGGCGGTGGCACAGGTCGGACAGCATCGCCGCCTCGCCGCCGAACAGGTGGGCGCAACCGGTGGCATCGATCCACACCCCGGCCCCGCCGCCCTCGCCGCCGTGCGGATCGGGCGCGGTCCAGGGGCTGTAGCGCCCGCACCAAGCGGCCAGGCGCCTCAGCGCCGCGGCGTCGCCGTCCGGATCGGCCGGCTGGATGTCAAGCTCGGGCACCTGGGCGCGCGCCTCGGCGAGCGGCACGCCGGGGCCGATCCCGGCCGCGGCCGCGCGCGCGTCGACCGCGGTCAGCGCCTGCCGCCCGTCCGCGCCGGACACCAGCGCGAGCGGACGGACCGCTTGTGTAGCTTCAGCCGGCGCGCCGGACGCCCGGGACGCCGCCGGCGCGGAAGTCCGCCGCCGATCCGTCGCGAAGCGCGGCAGCCAGAGCGAAATCACCCGTCGCATGGTCCCACTCCACCTCGAAGTCCGCTGGATCGCCGCCGCGCGCGCGCACCAGGTCCAGGTGCCAGCACGCCCGGCCAGCCCCGGGCGCATGCCCGCCGCCGGGTACGGCCCGGCCGCCGTCGCGCCGTGCCGGCCGGGCGCCGACCCGCCAGCGGGTCGCGGCGGCGCTGGGATCCTGCCGGCCGCGCGGCACCACCCGCCGGCGCAGCAGCGTCAGACCGGTGACCCCGCCGGCCTCCGCGGCCAGCTGCAGGCGCCGGGCGGCGGTGCGGTCGAGCTGGCCGACCTCGCCCACCACGCCGGCCAGCCCGGAACAGCGCAGCGCCTCCTCCATCGCCCAGAGGACGCCCGCGTCGTCGCCCGCGCGGGCGGTCAGCAGGCGGTCGGGATCGACGCCGAACGCCGGCGCTCCCGGGGCGTAGAGGTCGCCGCGCCGGGCGACCCAGAGCACCGGCCCCTGGGCCACGGCCATCAGCCGGCCGGTCAGCGCGAGCGCGAACCCGGTGACCGGGCCGTCGTCCCAGGCGGTGCGCTCGGGCAGCAGCTCGTGCACACCCGCGCGCGCCAGCCCGCCGCCCGGCAGCAGTTCGTCGATCGCCGGCGCGCCCAGCGGCAGAACGGGCGCGCGTTCCGGCCCCGTGCCGCGCTCCAGCGCGCGCACCCGCCGGCGCAGCGTCTCCAGGTCGGGCACGCCATCCGCGTCCGGGCCGCCCGCGTCCGGGTCGCCCGCGTCCGATCCGGGGGCATCCGTCCTGGTTGCCTTGGGGTCGTTGACCGCCTGTGCCATCGCCGTCAGGTCACTCTTTATCGAAAGGGCCGATGTTCTTGTTCCGTTCGTTCTTGAAATGTTCTAGCCATATCCGATCCGCGAGTCAACACGGCAGCGACCCAAAGCTGGCCGGGGCCGATCGCGATCCCGGCTCTGGACAGCGCTCCTGCACCCCGGCAGGTTTCCAGGCCATGTCCGAGCCGTCCGACCCGCTGACCCCGACAACCGGTTTCGCCGCCCTGGTCGGCTACCGCATCGCCGACTGGTCCTGGGGCCGGGCCGCGGTCGAGTTGCCGGTCGCAGCGGCGCATCTGAACCGCAGCGGCATCCTGCACGGCGGCGTGCTGACCACGCTGGTCGACACCGCCTGCGGCTATTCGGGCTGTTTCTGCGACACCCCAGGCCGCGGCCGGCGCGCCATGACGCTGCAGCTGAACACCCAGTTCCTCGCCCCGGCGCAGGCCGGCCAGCGCCTGACCGCCCGGGCGCACACGACGGGCGGCGGCCGCTCGGTGTTCTTCGCCGACTGCACGGTGCACGCCGATGACGGCACGCTGATCGGGCGCGGCGACGGGGTGTTCAAGTACGCCGCCGGCAGCGGCGATCCGGCGGGCATCCCGCTCGCCCGCCTGCCCGGCAGCTGAGCCGCGCGTGCGAACGCGCCCTCTTCAATGCCGGGTCGGGCTTACTTACTTCTCCCGCACCGGCCAACACCCCGGCCAATACCGCGGCCGACACCGGGGGCAACACCGGGGCCGGCGCCCTCGGGCCGCCCGGTTCCCCACAGCATAGGAGGCACAGCGATGAGCACCGATCGCCCGGTCACCGCGCACGACGTTCAGCGGATCGTCGGCCAACTCGACGACACGCGCGCGGCCGAGATCGTGGCGAGCAAGGCCACGGTGAGCGAACTGGTTGCCGCCTATCAGTGGGTGAACAACAACGACACGCCCGGGCTGCACGAAGTGCGCAGTCCGAAGGTCAAGCGCCTGTGCGACATCCTGGACCAGCCCACCCTGGGCGACGAGGAAATCTAGCCGCCGCTAGAGCAAAATCGATGACGGTCGAGTCGGCCTTCATCGGGAATTTTGCTCTGACTGCTGGAAGAGAGAGCAAGATTCAGCTGAAAGCGGGCTTCACCTTTCAGCATCTTGTTCTATTCGCCGCGGAAATCCGGCCTTTCCTTGTTCAGGAACGCGCGCACGCCGGTCTTGTAATCCGCCGTGTCGCAGGTCCGGAACGGGGCGTCCAGTTCGTCCGCTGTGAGCGGCTCGGGCTGGTCGACCCGCCGGGCCATGCGCTTGTGCAGCCGGGCCGCGATCGGCGCGCCCTTGGCGATCCGTCCGGCTGCGGCGCAGGCCTCGGCCTCGACCTCCGCGTCGGCGCTCACGCGCGTGACCAGGCCACGTTCGCGCGCCTGCTCGGCCGACCAGATCCGGCCCTCCAACAGCAGTTCCAGCGCTGCCGGCCGGCCGACCAGGGCGACCAGCTCCGCCAGTTCGGGCAGCGGCAGACCGTGGCCGATCCGATTGATCGGCATGCCGAAGGTGGCACCCGCCCCGGCGATCCGCAGGTCGCAGAAGATCGCCATCTCCAGCCCGCCGCCCATGCACGCCCCCTGCACCAGCGCGACCGTCGGGTGCGGACAGTCGCGCAGGGCGTAGATCGCCGGCGCCATCACGGCGTTGTAGCTGCGCGCCTGCTCGGCCGAGAAGCGCTCGGCCTCGAACTCCGACATGTCCGCCCCGGCGCCGAACGCCTGCCCGCCGGCCCCGCGCACGACGACGCAGCGCAGCCCGTCGTCGGCCGCGATCTCGTCCATCACCCGGTGCAGCGCGCGCCACATCGCAAGGTTGCAGGCGTTGCGCCGTTCCGGGCGGTTCAGGGTCACGGTTGCGACCGCGCCCGCGCGGTGCAGCAGAATCTCGTCGGCCATCGCCGGTCGCCTCCCCTCGAGGTTGTCCCTGGCGCCGGATTCCTCGGGCATCCCCGGCCCGGCGCCACCTGCATCGCGCATTCACGCGCCGGGCGCAACGCAGGAGGCACGCCGCGACGCGCTTGATATAACCGGGATCGGGTCAGGTCGGTTTGTTTGTGACAAAATCAGAACAAAACAACGTCCTTTTCGGCCGAATTTTGATTGGCAACTGTCCGGTCCGCGGCTACCCTGACGCGAATTCGCTGTCTCGGCTGACTGCATTAGGTGCTGCCATGTCCCCGCTCCGTCCGTCGTCTCGTCTCGCCAAAAGTTCGATTGGCCTGCGTCCGCAGCGCGCGATGCGTGCGCTGGTGACTGCCGCCGCCGTCTTCGCCGGGGCCGCGGTCGCCGCGCCCACCGCGTCGGCGCAATTGATCTACACGCAGATCCCGGAACCGGGCGACACGTTCGTCAACGCCTGCGAGCAGACCCCGCTGCACGCTCAGCCCAACGGCTACGCGGAGGTCGTGAGCACGGCCGCGTTCGAGCAGAGGTTCGAGGTCGTGGGACTGGCCGGCAAATACCTGTTGCCGAAGTCGATGCGCTATTCGACCACACACGGCAGCACGGAGGACGCTTGGGATCGCCAGCGCGGCCGGGTCGAGCACGACCGGCGGGACTTTTCCCGGCCTGGGTCGAGGTCGAGACCGACGACGGGACGGCGTTCATCACCATGCGCTGCATGGTAACCCCCGAATTCGCCGAACAGCAGACCATCGAAGACGCCGAGCGCAAGTTCGAGCAGGCCGCCATCGCCAACGGCGGCAAGGGATTCCAGTTGAAGCCCGCCTCAGGCGGCTCTGGCAAGGGCCTGTCGGGTCAGTTGGCGGCGCTGGGCGACGACCGGGATGCCGTCGAAGCGCTGCTGGCTCGCGGCAACGTCAACCCGCAGGTAAGCTTCAAGGATTTCCGCCGCGAGGGTGGGCTCGGCGAGTTCGCCCCGACCCTCAACGATCGGGACCTACGGGCCAAGCCGGCCCGCGACGTCAAGCGCGCCCCCAAGGGCGGTGCCGCCGGCGCGGGCGCTGCCGTCAACGACGCGTTCCAGAACCTGTTCGGTAACTGACCTGACGCTGCTGGTCCCGAGAAGAGAAGTACAGCCGATGACCCCGCGATCCACCCGACTGCTCACCACCGCTTGCGCCCTTCTGCTCACCGCCGGCCCGCTCGGCGCCTGCAAAACGCTGGATCAGGCCGACAAGCGCATGAAGCAGAGTTTCCAGCAGTCCAACGCCGACAACCAGAGCACGCTCGACTTCCTGGAAGGCCGCGTCGGTCCGTTCGACGAGTACGTCTACGGCCTGAACTGGGCCGCCGTCGCGGCGGGTGCCGGGCTGTACAAGCCGGACCATCCGTTCAATGCTTACATGCACAAAGTCGGCACCACGATCGCGCTCGGCTCACACTATCCCCACACCTACGCGGGCTACACCTTCGCCGTTTTGGACAGCGATGAACGCAACGCGGTCGCTGTGCCCTCGGGCTTCATTTTCATCACCCGGGGGCTTTTGAGCGTAATCCAGAGCGAGGACGAACTCGCCGCCGTCCTCGCCCACGAGATCGCTCACCACGAGCTGCGTCACAACATGCTCGACGCCGCCGCCGGCAAGGCGTTCAAAGTGATGGACGCGATCTTCGGCAATGAATCGCAGACCGACGAGCAGACGATCATGGAAACGATGGCGGTGGGCTACAACGAGCGCCACGAACTCGAAGCCGACCGCCGCGCGATCGAGTTGCTCGCGCTCGCCGGTTATCAGCCCCAGGCCCTGGTCCGCGTCTTGCAACGGTTGAAGTTCGCCGAGGGCAGCTTGGGTGGTCGCGGCTATCCGACCGGGCGTGAGGTGCTGGCACGCCAGCACATCGCCGATCTCGACTTACCCCAGCGCATGATCCCCGATCTGCGCAACCGACGGTTCGACGCCGCGATCACCGGCTTCGCCGAAGTGGAAATCGCGCGCAACTGACGCCGATCAGCCGTCGGAGGCGCGGCGGGGTCACGAAGCTTCAGGCCGCCTCGCCTGCCAATGGAATGTGCGCGTTGGTCGCCGGTAGCGCATAGCACCGGTGTCCGATGATTCCGGCCCCGGCCGGGCCGCGCGACCGACCGGCTTACCGATAGAAGTGTCCACCGATGTCCGATTCCACGCCCCCGCCGCCCGGCCCAAACGACGAGGGAAGCGCGTTCCGCAAACAGTTCCAGCAACTCAATGAGCGGCTCAGCTCCCTGGCCTCGACGCTCGCCCGGGTACGCGAGGTCAAGCTGGACCGCGCCCAACTCGCCAAGATCGGGAAGTTCACCGGGATCGGCGCGGCGGTCGCAATGGCCCTGCCGCTGATTCTGGAGCCGCTGCTATCGGACTATATCAAACGGCAGCTGATGAGCGGGCTGCGCGACAACTATACCAAGACCGCCAGTACTATCTATTTCCGCGACGGCAACACGACCGTCGCCCGCGCCCTGGTCGACAAGGCGATCGAGGTCGACCCGCGCGATGCCGAGGCACGCTACCTGCGCGCCTACCTTGATGGCATGGACTCGGTCTATCAACTGCTCAACCTTGAACGCACCCTGACAGCCGGTGAGCAGGACGACGCCCACCGTGCGCTCGCCGGCGCGGAGTTCCTGATCAATTCGCACGAAGACGACCCCCGCGGCTATCTGCTGCGCGGCCAGGCCTTCATGGCTCTGGAACGCTACGAGGAAGCGTTCGAGGCGCTGGCCCGGGCCCGGGATCTGGCGGCTGAGCAGGGAAAGATGGCGATCCAGGCGCTGGCGCTGTGGCGGTTGGGCGTGACCCGGCTGGAGCGCGCGTCGGGCGGCAGCGACGGCCTGCCGGAAGACCGGCTGGAGATGGCGGCCGACCCTTTCCAGGCGGCGATGTTGGAGCTGTCGCGTTCGGTCGCCTCGTTCAAGCTCGCCGACACCGGCAGCCGGGAGGCGGAGGCCGGCAAGTGGCCGCGGCTGTGGCGCGGCATCGCGCTGCGCAACGAGAAGTGGGACCTGGACGGCGCGATCGCCGAGTTCGACCTCGCCCTCGAGGAAGACCCGAACTTCGCCCTCGCCGAGTTCACCCGGGGCGAAGCGTACTGGGCCAAGTGGATCAGCGCCGACCGGACGCGCGTGCCGCCCAAGACGGTCGCCGAATGGCAGCAAACCGCGATCGACGCCTTCGAGCGCGCCCGCGAACTGGACCCGGGCCTTGCCCGACCGTACTTCGGGCTCGGTCTGATGTTCGGTTCCGACATCAAGTACGCCGTCGCCAAGCGCTACTTCGATAAGGCGCTGGAGCGCAACCCGCGCTACCTCCGCGCGCGCCAGTTCCGGGGCCGAACCCTGCACAATATGGGCGCGTTCGAGGACGCCATCAAAGACTTCGACGCGGCGATCGCGCTGGAGCCGTCGGAGGCGAGCCTGTTCGTCTATCGCGCACGCTCCGAGATCGCGCAGAACAATCTGGTGCAGGCGCGCACCGACCTGCAGCAGGCCCGCGCGCTGGGCGGGGGCGATCGGTTCTTTCAGCTGACCGAGGCTGAACTCAGCCTCGCGCTCGGCCTGCCCGAACGCGCCATCAGCCAGGTCGAGGCGGCGCGCGCCAAAGCACGGGCGGCCGGTACGGCCCGCGATTTCGCCGAGGCGTTCGAGGTCGAGGCCCGCGCCCACTACGCCCGGGGCCGCATCGAGGCCGCGCTGGACGCTATGAACGCCGCCGTGGCGCGCTCGACCTACCGCCCGGAGCGGTTCCTGCTGGCCCGCGGCTGCCTGCTCTACGACCTCGACCTCACCGCCAACGCGCTCACCGACTTCTCCATGGCCCTGCTGCACGAGCCGGAGTACGGCCCCGCCGCCTACGGCGAACTGCAGACCCTGCGGCGCCTGGGTTTGACACCGGAAGCCCCGCGGTTGGCCGGCGGCAAGGCGGCGCGCAACGCCTACTGGCGGCTGAACGACCCCTACGCCAGCCTGTGCGGCTTCGCGGCGGCGCCCGCGTGACCCGGTCGCTTCACCGGCTTCTTACTGCGTAATACTGTTTTTCATTGCACTAATTACGTTTGAACGGATGCATTGAAACTTACGACAGTTCGGGACAGACTCCGCCGGTCGGACAGTCGATCGACCGGGAGGCGCCGGACGTCTGCGTCATGGAAAACTTCGCCTCTGCCTTTCTGGCCGCGTTTGAGCTGATCGTCGGCTTCGACCCGGAGTTGGTCGAGATCGTCGGGCTGTCGTTGCAGGTCAGCCTGACGGCGGTGCTGTGCGCCGGCGTGATCGGCCTGCCGATCGGCGCGGCGCTGGGCGTGGCGCGCTTTCCGGGCCGGCAGGCGGTGATCGTTGTGCTGAACGCGCTGATGGGCCTGCCGCCGGTGGTCGCCGGGCTGATGATCTACCTCTTGCTGTCGCGCGCGGGGCCGCTGGGCGAGCTTGGCCTGCTGTTCACGCCGACCGCCATGGTGATCGCGCAGACCGTGCTGGTGACGCCGATCGTGGCGGCGCTCACCCGCCAGACCGTGGAGGACCTGCACGCCGAGTACGCCGAGCAGTTCCGCTCGCTGTCGGTAGGCCCGGTGCGGGCGACCGCCACGCTGCTGTGGGACGGCCGCTACAGCCTGTTCACCGGCCTGCTCGCCGGCTTCGGCCGGGCGATCGCGGAGGTCGGCGCGGTGATCATCGTCGGCGGCAACATCAACCACGTCACCCGGGTGATGACCACCACGATCGCGCTCGAGACATCCAAGGGGAATCTGGAATTGGCGCTCGGCCTCGGCATCATCCTGATCGCGCTCGCCGTGCTGGTGAACGCCGCGGTGATGAGCCTGCGCGGGCTGAGCGCGCAGGCGACCGTGTGAGGCCGGCGATGCGGCACGCGACCGCCCAGCAGCCGATCCGCCGGCCGCAGGAGGCTGCCAGCATCCGCCCGGCGACCGTTCAGGCGCTCACCTTCCAGGCCGGCGGGCAGACGCTGCTGGACGGCCTCGACCTCGCCCTCGACCGGACCAGCACGACCGTGATCATGGGGCCCAACGGGGCCGGCAAGAGCCTGTTGCTGCGCCTGCTGCACGGCCTGCTGACGCCGAGTTCGGGGGCGGTGCGCTGGAACGGCCGCGCGCCCGACCGCGCGGTCCGGCGGCGCCAGGCGATGGTGTTCCAGAAACCGGTGCTGCTGCGCCGCTCGGTGCTGGGCAACGTGACCTACGCCCTCAAGGTCCAGGGCGTGGCGCGCGGCGCGCGGCGGACGCGGGCGCAGGCGGCGCTCGCCGACGCCGGGCTGGCCGCGCTGGCGCGGCGGCCGGCGCGGGTGCTTTCAGGCGGCGAGCAGCAGCGCCTCGCGCTCGCCCGCGCCTGGGCGACCCGCCCGGAGGTGCTGTTCCTGGACGAGCCCACGGCGAACCTGGATCCCGCCGGCGCGCACGTCGTCGAGCGGATGGTCGCGGAGATCAAGGACCGGGGCACCAAGATCGTGCTGACCACGCACGACCTGGGCCAGGCCCGGCGGCTGGGCGACGAAGTGGTGTTCCTGCACCGGGGCCGCCTGGTCGAGCGCAGCCCGGCCCAGAGCTTTTTCGATCAGCCGCAGAGCGAGCAAGCCCGGGCGTTCCTGTCCGGCGACCTCGTCCTGTGACCCAAGCCGGAAACCGGCGAATGCAAGAGGGAGGCAAACGCCAGATGACCTTGTTCAAGCGCCTCGGCTTCGTCCTTGGCGCCGTCGCGCTCGCTGTCGTCGCCCAGCCGATCGACCGCGCGCAGGCCCAGGACGACCGCTACATCATCGTCCAGTCCACCACCTCGACCGAGGCATCCGGGCTGTTCGAACACCTGCTGCCCAAGTTCGAGCGCATGACCGGCATCGACGTCCGCGTGGTCGCGGTCGGCACCGGCCAGGCGATCCGCAACGCCCGCAACGGCGACGGCGACGTGCTGTTCGTCCACCACACGCCCAGCGAGTACAAGTTCATCGCCGACGGCCACGGCAAGCGCCGGTTCGACGTGATGTACAACGACTTCGTGATCGTCGGGCCGAAGGACGATCCGGCCGGGATCGCCGGCCTGGACAGCGTCACCAAGGCGCTCACCAAGATCGCGAAGTCGGGCGCGCCGTTCGCCTCGCGCGGGGACGACAGCGGCACCCACAAGAAGGAACTTGGCCTGTGGGCCCAAACCGACGTCAACCCGCGCCAGGCCAGCGGCAATTGGTACCGCGAGACCGGCTCGGGCATGGGCGCGACGCTGAACACCGCCGTCCAGATGGGCGCCTACACCATGAGCGACCGGGCGACCTGGCTGAACTTCGGCAACAAGAAGAACTTCGAAATCCTGGTCGAGGGCGACCCGCGCCTGTTCAACCAGTACGGCGTGATGGTGCTGAACCCGGAGAAGCACCCCCACGTGAAGGAGGGCATGGCGCAGGCGTTCGTCGACTGGCTGGTGTCCCAGGACGGCCAGCAGGCGATCGCCAACTACCGCCTGAAGGGCCAGCAGGCGTTCTTCCCGAACGCGGACTGACGCTGCGGTCGACTTATCGAGCTGCTTCGCCGGACTGGCCCAACCACCGGTGACCCTTGCCCCGGCGCCCGCCAAGATCGCGGCCGCCGGGGCTTTTTGGTCGGCGTCCACAGCAGCCGAGCCGGCGTCGACCGAGCGCCACTTCCCCGTAGGAATACGGAATTGAGCGGCGACATCCGACTGCCGATATTGCAGGCGCCTATCGACGAAAGCCGCTCGCAAAGATGTTTCTCGGTCCCGCTGCTCTCGCCGACCGCCTCGACCGCGCCGCGCGCACCTTATCGCACCACGACTCCAAGCTTGCGCAGGCCTGCTCGGAAGCCTCGGCGTTCTTTCGCGAGGAGTTCGACGTGGCCCCCGGCGCCTCCGGCGAGGCGATCGACGAACAGCCCGATAGCTCCTCGCCCCCGTCCCCCGAACGCAAGCGCTGATCCAGCCGGCCGGTCTTGATACTTCGGCTGCACCTTCGGCACCGCACACATGCGTATGCTGCGCTGCAACCAAAAAGAGGGCCAGCTTGCCGGTTCACAAGCCTAGCCCGAACCGGTTATTGAAGAGGTCCGACCGGCAAATCACAAGCACTCGCGGTCGGCCGATATCGTCTGGGGAGGCGAGACCAGGTGGCGGAAGCAGGGACCGACCGGGCTGCGCGCGGCGAGGCGGTGCTGGCGTGCGACAACGTCAGCCGCTCGTTCGGCGGGCTGCAGGCGCTCAAGAACGTGTCGATCGAGATCGGCCCGGGCGAGATCTACGGCCTGGTCGGCCCGAACGGCTCGGGCAAGACCACGCTGGTGAACGCGGTCACCGGCTTCTACCCGCCGAATTCCGGAACCATCCGCTTCGAAGACCGGCAGATCGCCGGGGTCAAGCCGCACAAGGTGGCGTCCCTGGGGATCGCGCGGACCTTCCAGAACGTCGCCCTGTTCAAGGGCATGAGCGCGCTCGACAACATCCTGATGGGCCGGCACGTGCACATGAAGCCGCGCGCGCTCGCCTCGCTGTTCTACTGGGTCTGGGCGGAGAAGGACGAGGTCGCCAACCGCCGGCAGGTCGAGGAGATCGTCGACCTGCTGCAGCTGGAAAGCGTGCGCCACGAACCGGTGGAGATGATCCCGCTCGGCATGCAGAAGCGGGTCGAGCTGGCCCGCGCGCTCGCCGCCGAGCCGCGCCTCTTGATCCTGGACGAGCCGATGGCCGGGATGAACCAGGAGGAGAAGGAGTACATGGTGCGCTTCATCCTGGACGCCCGGGAAGCGCTCAACCTCTCGATCCTGCTGATCGAACACCACCTCGACGTGGTCACGGCGATCTGCCAGCGGGTGGCGGTGCTGAACAACGGCGAGAAGATTGCCGAGGACGCCGCCAAGAATGCCATGAGCCACCCCGAAGTGGTCGCGGCCTATATCGGCAAGGTCGCCACCCCGAATTCGGCGGATGCCGCCCATGTCGGCTGAGCGACAGGCCGCCGCCGACGCCGGCGGCGCAGCGCCCGAGGCCCGGCATGCGAACTGGCAGGCCGACGACACCCTGCTCAACCATCTTGCGCGCAACGCCCGCGAGGTGCCCGACCGGGTGGCCCTGCGCGAGCGCGACCACGGCATCTGGCAGGAATACACCTGGGCCGAGTATCTGGACCGCGTGCTCGCCGTCGCCGCCGGCTTGGAGCAGTACGGCCTGAAGCCGGAAGACACCGTGCTGGTCGTCGGCGACAACCGGCCGGCGCTGTATTTCGCCATGCTGAGCGCGGTCGCCCTGCGCGCGGTCCCCTCGCCCGCCTATCCGGACGCCACGCCGCAGGAGATCGGCGAGCAGATGAAGCGCGAGGGTATCCGCTTCGCGCTGGCCGAGGATCAGGAACAGGTCGATAAGCTGCTGGAGATCCGCGCGGGCTATCCGGAACTGGAGCTGATCGTCTACGACGATCCGCGCGGCCTGAAGGGCAAGGAGCCCGCCGGGGTGGTCGGCTTCGAGACGATCGCCGCGGCCGGGCGCACGCGCCTGCAGGCCGAACCCAAGCTGCGCGACGACCTGCTCGGGCGGTCCAGCGTGCACGACGTCGCCGTCCTGCTGCACTCCTCCGGCACCACCGGCGCGCCCAAGGGCATTCCGATCAAGCACGGCCACATCCTGTTCGCCGTGCGCAACGCCGCGCAGGCGGAATACTTCCGCGAGGGCGAGGTGCACATGGCCTACCTGCCGATGGCGTGGGTGGGCGACTTCACCTTCTCGGTCGGCGCCGCGATCCTGCTGCGCTTCTCGGTCAACATCCCGGAAACGCAGGAGACCGCGCTCAACGATCTGCGCGAGATCGCGCCCACGCTATACTTCTCCTCGCCCCGGGCGTGGTCGAACATGCTGACCCGGATCCAGGTGGGGATCGACGAGAGCACGCCGTTCAAGCGCTGGCTGTACAACCGCTTCATGCCGTTCGCGGTGGAGCTGGAGCGCCGACGGCTGCAGGGCCGCGCGCCGGGCGCGGGCGAGCGGCTGTGGCGGGCGCTCGGCGAGTTCCTGGTCTACGGCCCGATCAAGGACCAGCTGGGCCTGCGCCGGGTCGGCCGCCCGTACACCGCGGGCGAGGCGATCGGCGAGGAGGTGTTCCTGTTCTTCCGCGCGCTCGGTCTCGACCTGCGGCAGTTCTACGGCCAGACCGAGAACTGCGCGCTCGCCGCCGCGCAGGGGCCGGGCTCGGTCAAGCTGCACACGGTGGGCAAGCCGTTCCCGGGCGTCGAAGTCCGGCTCAGCGACAACGGCGAGGTCCTGGTCAAGGGCGACAACGTGTTCGACGGCTATTTCCAGCGCCCGGACGCGACCGCCGAGACGCTGGTCGACGGCTGGCTGCACACCGGCGATGCCGGCTATCTGGAGGACGACGGCCAGCTGGTCGTCCTGGGCCGCGTGTCGGAGGTCGTCTACACCGCCGCCGGCGAGCGGTTCATTCCGACCTTCATCGAGAACCGGATCAAGTTCTCCCATTTCATCCGGGACATCTGCATCCTGGGCGAGGGCCGCGCGCACCTGGCCGCGATCGTCTGCGTCGACATCGACGCGGTCGGCCACTGGGCGGAGGAACAGGGCGTGCCCTACACCTCCTACGCCGATCTGTCGCAGCAGGACGCCGTCTACGACCTGGTCGAGGGGGTGCTGCGGCGGACCAACGAAACCCTGCCGGAAGGCCTGCAGATCCGCCGGTTCATCAACCTGCACAAGCCGTTCGACCCGGACGACGGCGAGGTCACGCGCACCCGCAAGCTGCGCCGCAACGTGATCGACGACCACTACCGCCCGATCATCGACGCGCTCTACAGCGCCGACGACCAGATCGAATACAAGGCGACCTTCACCTACGAGACCGGCGAAACCGGCGAACTGACCCGGCAGCTGCACCTACGCGACGTCACGCCGGGCCAAGCCGCCCAAACCGCGCATGCCAACCGCGCCGAGACGCACCGGGCCGCGCAATGACCTACTTCTTCGAACTGCTGATCAACGGCGCGCTGACCGGCCTGATGTACGCCCTGGCCGCGCTCGGCATCGTGCTGATCTACAAGTCCGCGGGCGTGCCCAACCTGGCCCATGGCGCGATGATCATGCTGAGCGCCTACTTCATCTACATCTTCGCCAGCTTGGTCGGGCTGTCGCTGTGGCTGGCGATCCCGATCGCCGCGGTCTTGATGTTCGTGTTCGGTCTGGTCGCCGAACGCTTCCTGCTGCGACGGATGGTGGGCCAGCCGATCATCATGATCGTCATGCTCACGCTCGGGCTGGAGATCCTGCTGCGCGGCGTCGCGCCGGGCTTCCTGGGCGCCGCGCCGAAGTCGCTCGACCTCGGCATCGGGCTGGCGCCGATGATCGTCGAGGGGGTGTTCATCAACCGCGCCTACCTGTACGGCGCCGCCGTCGCGATCGCGATGATCGCGGTCTCGCTGCTGTTCTTCCAGACCCGCCTGGGGACCAAGCTGCGCGCGGTCTCCGACGACCACGTCTCGAGCTGGTCCGTGGGCATTTCGGTGGAGCGCGCGATCGGCATCTCCTGGGGGCTGGCCGGCGTCTCGGCGGTCGCCGCCGGCGCGCTCTGGGGCTCCGTCCAGGGCGTCGACTGGACGCTGTCGACCCTGCTGTTCCCGGCGATCGCCGTGGTCATCCTGGGCGGCCTGGACAGCATCTGGGGCGTGCTGGTCGGCGGCCTGCTGGTCGGCATCCTGGGCAGCGTCGTCCCGGGCTACCTGGATCCCCTGGTCGGCGGCGGCACGCGCGACGTCGTCACCTCTCTGATCATCCTGGTGACCATCCTGGTCCGCCCGTACGGCATCTTCGGCCGTGAGGATATCGAAAGGGTCTAGCTGGATGTTCTACCGCCTGGCCGGCGTCTACCACACCACCTACGCGGGCGAGCGCAAGCTGTGGCCGGTTCCGGCCGACCGCTGGCAGGCGCTGGGCGTGCTCGCGCTGGGCCTCCTGGCGCCGCTGCTGGTGGGCGACCTGTACCTGTCCAGCTACCTGCTGCCCTGGCTTGTCTGGACCGCCGCGGCGCTGTCCCTGACCCTGCTGATGGGGGTCGCCGGGCAGCTGCACTTCGGCTTCGCCGCGGTGATGGCGATCGGCGCCTACACCGCGATCCACCTGACCCGCTTCGGCGTGCCGTTCGAGATCGCGCTGTTGGGCGCCGGGCTGATGGCGGCCGCGATCGGCTCGCTGTTCGGCGCGGCCGCGCTGCGGGTGAAGGGCCTGTATCTGGTGATGGCCACGCTAGCCATGCAGTACCTGGTGGACTGGACGATCATCAACGTCCCCGCGATCTCCGGCGGCGCGCAGGCGACCCTGCAGGCCCCCGAGGTCAGCTTCCTAGGCGCGCCGATGACCAACGACACGGTGCAATACTACGGCGCGCTCCTGTGGGCGGCGTTCCTGACGGTGTTCATCATGAACATCAAGCGCAGCGCCTTCGGCCGCGCGCTGGTCGCGGTGCGCGACAAGGACTTCGCCGCCGCGGTGATCGGGGTCAACGTGTTCCGGTACAAGCTGCTCGCCTTCTTCACCTCCTCGTTCCTGGGCGGCGTCTCCGGCGCGGTGCTGGCGTTCTGCTACTACGAGGCGGTCACGCCCGAGCAGTTCAGCTTCGACGTCTCGATCCAGTTCGTCGCCATGGTGCTGGTGGGCGGCCTGGGCAGCGTGATCGGCGCCTATCTGGGCGCGGCCTTCGTGCTGCTGCTGCCGATCGTGCTCACCAACCTGGTCGCCGGGCTGGCCGACAGCGGGCTGCTGACCATCTCGCAGAACCTGCAGTCGCACATCCCGCTGATGGCCTATGGCGCCCTGATCATCGCCTTCCTGCTGTTCGAGCCGCTCGGACTGGCGAAGATCTACGACAACCTGCGCAACTATTTCCGGGTCTGGCCGTTCCAGCACACCCGGAACTGAGGCCGCGGCCGGCCAACCGCAAGACGGCCCGCCCGGCCAATCAAGAAGAGGCTCAACGTCGAAACGGGAGGTAACCCCATGATCAATCGCAGAGGCGTTCTGCGCTCCGCCACGGCCGCGATCGCGGCGGCGGCGTTCGCAGTTTCCGGCTTCGCCGGCCAGGCGCTGGCGCAGGACAAGCAGCCGATCACCTTTGCCCTGCTGCAGGACTTCACCGGCGTCTACACGTTCGTCTCGAACGAGTACAACCAGGGCCAGCAGGACTACATCAAGATGGTCAACGCCACCGGCGGCGTGAAGGGCCATCCGATCGAGCTGATCGTGCGCGACACCGGCAACGAGCCGCAGCGCGGCATCGAGGCGTACAACCGTGCGGTCGAAGAGGGCGCCGTGCTGGTCGACTTCCTGTCGACCCCGGTCAGCCGGGCGATGGTCCCGCGCGTGCTGGAGGACGAGGTGGTGATGATCACCGCTCTGCACGGCCGCGGCGACGCCAGCGACGGCCAGACCTTCCCCTACGTCTTCCCGATGATGGCGACCTACTGGTCGCAGGCGAGCGTGCTGGCGAAATACATCGAGGAGCACATGGGCGGCCTTGAGGGCAAGAAGATCGCCCACGTCTTCATCGACAGCCCGTTCGGCCGCGAGCCGCTGCCGATCCTGCGCGAGCTCGCCGAGCGCAAGGGCTTCGAGGTCAAGGCCTTCCCCTACCCGAGCCCGGGGAACGAGCAGTCCGCGACCTGGTCGGACGTGCGCCGCTGGGGCCCCGATCACGTCACCATCTGGGGTGCGGGCGGCGGTCAGCCGGTATCGATCCGCACCGCGATCCGCAACGGCATCTCGCCAAAGGACATCCTGTCGGTGGTCTGGCTGGCCCGGACCGACATGAGGCAGGTCGGCTTCGAGGCCGCCAAGGGCGTCAAGCGCTTCGCCGCCACCGCGACCGGCCGCGACACGCCGGTGATCCAGAAGATCATGGAAACCGTGATCGAGAAGGGCAACGGCACCGGCGACATGGAGAACGTCGGCAACGTCTACTACAACATCGGCGTCGCGACGATGGCGGCGTCCGTGCAGGCGGCGGAGCATGCCATCGAGAACTACGGCGCGCCGGTCACTGGGCCCAAGCTCAAGAAGGGTTTCGAGGACATCGAGAACTTCAACGCCCAGGGCCTGATGCCGCCGATCACGATTACCGAGAAGGACCACCAGGGCGGCGGCTACGGCCGCGTGTCGATGTGGACCGGCGACGGCTGGGAGCCGCAGACCGACTGGATCACCGCCTACCAGGATATCGTCTGGGAGGAGATCGAGGAGAACGCCAAGCAGTTCGAGCAGGGCAACTGACCGCCATGCCCTTGCTCGCGCTCAACAATGTCGAGGTGGTCTACGACAAGGTCTTCCTCGCCATCAAGGGCGTCTCGCTGGCGGTCGAGGAGGGCGACATGGTCGCCCTCCTCGGCGCCAACGGTGCCGGCAAGTCCACGACGCTGAAAACGGTGAGCGGCCTGCTCGGCCCCGAACGCGGCGCGGTGACGCGCGGCGAGGTCAGCTTCGACGGCCGCGACGTGCTGCCGATGTCGGCCGCCAAGCGCGTGGAGAGCGGGATCGTCCACGTCCTGGAAGGCCGGCGGATCTTCGAGCACCTGACCCCGGACGAGAACCTGACCGCGGCGTTCCCGCTGCAGGGCAGCCGGGCCCAGCTGCAGGAGCTCAAGGCCCAGGTCTACGATTACTTCCCGCGCCTCCACGAACGCCGGAAGAGCCAGGCCGGCTACCTCTCGGGCGGCGAGCAGCAGATGCTGGCGATCGCCCGGGCGCTGATGACCCGGCCGCGGCTGATCATGCTGGACGAGCCGTCGCTCGGCCTGGCCCCGCTGCTGGTCCAGGAAATCTTCGAGATCATCACCCGGATCAACCGGGAGGAGAAGGTGAGCGTGCTGCTGGTCGAGCAGAACGCCGCCGCCGCGCTGGAGACGGTGCGCCACGCCTACCTGCTCGAAAACGGCCACGTCGTGATGTCCGGCGACGCCGCCACCCTGAAGCAGAACCCGGACATCCAGGAGTTCTACCTCGGCGGCCACGGCCAGGTGGACTACCACAACGTCAAGCACTACCGCCGGCGCAAGCGCTGGCTGGCCTGATCCCAGCGACGGACACGTCCGAGATGATCCGGCATATCGTCTTTTTCACCGTGCCCACGGACCGGCTTCAGGCCGCGGAGGCCGGCCTGAAGCCGCTGGAGGGGATCGCCCACGCCGACGTGTTGGAGGTCCGGCGCAACCTGCGCAGCGACGCCCACTCCGGCGAAGTCGACCTGGTCGTCTACGGCGAATTCGCCGACGAAGCGGCGCTGGCGCGCTACAAGGCGGACCCGCTGTACGCCGAGGCGACCGAGACGGTGAGGCCCCTGCGGCAATTGCGCGTGGCCGCGGACATCGAGTCTTGAATCGAGTTTCGTCGACCTCCGCCCGGCAAGTCCCGGTTAGGGCAAGATGCTGAAAGGCAGAGACACCTTTCAGCTGAATCTTGCCCTTTCTTCAAAAAGTTAGAGCAAAATCGACGAAGGTCGGGTCGACCTTCGTCGATTTTGCTCTAGCCGGAACTTTTTACTTCGTTTTCCGGCTAAGTTTCTGAATGTGAACAACGAATCCGGCTGTCGGCGGCTCCGTGTACCCATGTAAATGGCGGGCCTTCATTCTTGACATCGTGCTCTAGGTACGATTCGCATAAGCCATGTACATCGAGTCGGTCCCCAATCGCCAGTCGCCGCCCGCCGTTCTGCTGCGGGAAAGCCGCCGCGAGGGCGGCAAGATCAAAAAGCGCACCGTGGCCAATCTGAGCGATTGGCCGACGGACCTGGTCGAGGGCCTGCGCACCCTGCTCAAAGGTGGCGTCGC
>NZ_NRRL01000058.1 GCF_016583645.1 Rhodovibrio sodomensis
GAGCGCTCGCCGCCGCGACCGCCGTGATATAGGCCGGCGCCGCCCCCGCCCACCTGTTATCCACCCTGCCCAAAGAGATGCGATGAACCGACGAGCCCACGACCAAAGCCAAAATTAGAACTGCTGGTGAGAGTGGGTTCGACACCGCGGACGGCGATCGCATCCTCATCATGGGCGAGGATGTCGACGGCAAGACCGACGACATCCTCGATATCGTCGTCAGGCTCGATAACACGGTGTCCGAGTGCAACCGAGTTGAGGCCGGCGTCTTCGAGGCCAGGCTCCTTGGCCCGCTGACTGCTGAGGACGAGGATGACGAGGAAGAGCTTAAGAAGAACGACTCCTCCGTTATCCTCCGCTTCTCGCTCAAGGGTGGCGGCGCCGCCGGCCAGTGCCGGTTCCTCACGGGCGGCGACGCGGGCGTCGCCATCTGGAAGCGGCTGTGGGAGCGCCACGGCGACGAGAATTCAGACTGGCTGACATACAATATCTTGCAGACGCCCCATCACTGTTCGTGGCGGAGCCTCAGCTTCGACCGCTGGAGCGAGCTGGGCGAGAAGGTCAAGGTCGATCCGGACGCGCGCGAAGCGCTGTCCCAGACCCGGAAAGGCGCGGTGATCGTCGCGAGTTCCAAGCCGATCAAGAAGGATGATGACAATCCGCCGCACGAGCGCGCGAAGCGGGAATATGTCGATATCCTGGACGGCTACGACGAGCGCTTCTACTGCACGGACGAGTATTGGGACGAGGAAAGCCAGGCGCTCGAGTTCGAGGTCAAGGCCAGCGGCATCACCCGGAAAATCGCCAAGGCCGCCGCCCGCGCGGCGGCCGGTCTCGGGATTGCCGCAACGGCCGCGCAGGCCCGTCAACACGGCTGAGTGCCTGTATGTTCGGAGATGCTCTCCGCGCTCATGCAGACCGCTTTCTGGCCGTAGCAACCCGGCACCGGGAATGCCGCGGCGGCCGGATAACCGACGTGACCGACGGCCGCGCCTCGATCGAACTCGACATCAATGTCGAGATGCCCCAGCACATGAAAGCGGACGGCGCCGCCCCGAACGGCGTGCGCCGGACCGAAACCGCCACCGTCGTCCTCGGGCCGTCCTATCCCTGGTCCTCGCCCGAATTCTACCTGCGGCACGATTTTCCTCGTGATCTGCCGCATCTTCAGCCCGCCCCGCCCGATGCGCCGCCCCGCCCCTGCCTCATCGATGGCAATCAGCGCGATTATTTTATCCAATTCGGCCTCGTGGAAGCCGGTGTCTTCCATCTCGTGCACCAACTCGTCCTCTGGCTTCAGCGCGCCGCCGAGGGCACGTTGATCGACCGGGAGCAGGGATGGGAGCCGGCCCTGCGCCGCGACCTTTCGCACCTCTTGGTCATCGACGCCGAAGCGTGCCGCGCCATGGTGGACCGCCAGGGCGGCCATCGCGTCCTGAAGGCCCGCTTTTACCGGTCCGGCCCTGATGATGCCCGCCTTTCGAGCGGGGCAGCCGCTCTCCTTCAGGTCGGCACCGATATCGTCCCGCTCAAACGCGGCGACAAGGACCTGCTTACCTCGCGGCGCGAGGAGGACGGCGCCCTCGGCAGCACCGTCTGTTGCGTTATCTGGCCCGACAAGCTACCCAGCGGCGCACCGTTCGTCTGCGAGCGCTACATGCCTGAAACCGTCACCACGCTCGGCGCTCTGCGCCAGCGGGCGGACGAGCTGGGGTGCGGGCGTGCCCTCGATGCATTCCTGGGCAGCCTTGAGCGGTGCTACGATGGCTATGTGCTCAGCCCGCCCGTGCCGATCGCAATTGTCCTGTGTGCACGGCGCCCCTTCCACATGATCGACTCGCCCTCCGACATTGAGCTTCTGCCCTACATCGTCGAATTACGCGCCGGCCCCGAGCGCGCCTCATTATTTGCTGCCGGCGACGACGAGCCGGTCGCCCCTGCCATGCAGCTTGATATAGCCAGTCCGGCGCTACTCCACCGGGTTTCCGGTGCGCCCGGAACCGGCCCCGTCGCCATGGTCGGCTGCGGCAGCGTCGGCTCCAAGATGGCAATGCATCTGGCGCGCTCCGGGGTTCATATCCCTGTCGTCAGCGACAGCGATATCCTGCTGCCCCACAACATGGCCCGCCACGCGCTCGCGCGGCCCGCGCTCTCCCTTTCCAAGTCCGCGGAGTTGGCCCGCGAGCTTGCCCACCTTGGTCAGTCCCCCCAGGTCCACGACAACGATCTCGTTGCGGACCTCACGACGAGGGAAGGCCGCCGCGCCGTCCTGCCCAAGGACGCCGCGTTCGCCGTCAATACGACAGCCTCGGTTGGCGTGCGCGAGGCTTTATCCAGTCTCCCGCCAAAGGACGTCAAGCCCCGGCTGGCCGAGGCCGCGTTGTTCGGCCGCGGCCACGGCGCGTTCCTTTTTGTCGAGGGCGCTGCGCACAACCCCACTCTGTGCGACCTGGTTGCGGAGCTGTACGCAACCGCCGGGTCCGATCGCCTGCGCCGCCTGCTGTTCGACCGCGCCCACGGGCTCACCGAAATCCAGATCGGCCAGGGCTGCGGCTCACTCACGATGCCGATGACCGACATGCGTCTGTCGGCGATGACCGCCGGCCTGACCGAGGCTTTGCTCGACGAGATGCAACGTGAGCAGGGCGATGGCCGGATCATCGTGGGTGCAACCGCCGAACACGCCCCCGACACCAGTTGGTCCCGGCAGACCGCCCGGCCGTTTGAAGTCATTCCGATCGAGGCGGTCGAGGGCTGGACGCTGCGCATTTCCCAGCGCGTACTGGACCAGATTCGTGCGGAAATGGGACGTTGTCCGGAAGTCGAGACCGGCGGCGTCATGATCGGCACGTGCAGCGCGCGCCTCAAGGCTATCACGGTCGTTGACCTGCTTCCCGCGCCGCCCGACAGCATCCGGTCCGCGGGCCGCTTCACGCTGGGCACGAGCGGGCTCAAGAAAGCGATTAAAGCCCGTCACCGCACCAGCGGCGGCACGCTCTTCGATGTTGGCACATGGCATTCTCATCTTGCGGATCAGGGGCCTTCGCCGCTTGATCGCCAGACTGCGCGGGAACTCGCCGCCGAACGCCCGCCGCCCTCAGTCCTCCTCATCGCGACACCGGGGCGGCTGTACGCCTTGATGCACACGTCGGCGGTGCCATGAGCGGACAGACCTCACTGAAAGCGCAAAACGCCTGGCTTATCCGGGCGGTTCTTGCAATCCATGCGGTCATATTTGCATGCGTGGCGTTCGAGCCTGTTGCGCTGACGCAGCTTGCCGGACCTAACGCGCTTGAGAAGGTCAAAGCTGCGCTTGCGCCCGGCTCGCTTTCGCTCGCCATTATTGTGCTTGCTAAGCTCATTCTGTTGGGACTCGTTCCTGCCCAATTGCGCGACCGGCTCATCCACTGGCGCTGGCGGCATCCGCTGCCCGGATCGCGCGCTTTTTCAAGGTTCGGGCCATCCGACCCGCGAGCCGATATGGCCCGACTCGAAACAGCTTACGGGCCGTTGCCAACCGATCCTGGCGAACAGAGCCGACTCTTTTACAAGATTTATAGCGCCTACAGCGACAGAGTTGGCGTGCTAGACGCACACGGATCATATCTCGCCGCGCGCGACATCGGCATCATCAACCTTATATTGTTTATTCTACTCCCTGGATTCGCTTGGTGGGCGACGGCCGATGTGTACCGAGCGGCAATGTACGCTTGCGCGCTGTTCTCTGCCT
The DNA here is from genome assembly GCF_016583645.1 of Rhodovibrio sodomensis. GTDB lineage: Bacteria > Pseudomonadota > Alphaproteobacteria > Kiloniellales > Rhodovibrionaceae > Rhodovibrio > Rhodovibrio sodomensis. The sequence goes on from NZ_NRRL01000058.1 coordinate 3,731, forward strand.
ATGTGCTGACGGCGGCTGCCGCCCAGGTCTACGGGGTGCGGCTTGTCGAAAACGTTTTGGCCGCCGCATCCGCCGATCACGACTAAGCGATTCTGAGCCGCGCGGTAACGGTACACCGTCAGTCGGTGATCAACTGGCGAACTTGGACCATATTCGCCCATTACGCCGCTGCTTGGAATAGTCCCTGCTGACATCGACGGTTGCGCGCCCCCGCAACCACCGATGCCAGCACCCGCCCATCCCCCGATGCGGCGGGTGCTTTGCGTGGCGAGGCGCCGCCGCGCGACGGCTCTATGCCGGCCGGCACGGCGTCGGAGAGCCGGACCCGCGCGCCGCCGGCGCGCGGGCGTGGCAGGGGAATCGGGTGAACGGTTATGCGGTGACGAGGCTGGCCAGGAAGTCGTCGTCCCAAGCGGCACATTTGCGTCGAAGCCTAATAGATTTCTTACCGGGAGCGTTCCGGAAAAGGTTGTGAGCGATGTGCTTGGTTGTCAGGAAGTTGGCCGGCGCGTGTTTGGTTCGGATGCGGCAGTCGTCGTCGCGGAAGACCATATCCATCACCCAGTGAAGGCTATTCTCGACGCTCCAGTGGCCCCGGACGATCCGTGCCATCTCGTCGGCGGGCAGGTTCAACGAGGTGATGTAGAAGCGCGTCTCGGTTTCCGTTCCTGTCGGGCCTTCACGCACGCTCTCGACGATCGCCACGGCGGTAAGCCCGGGCCAGCGGTGCCGGTCACGCAGCCACTGAAGATCGTGCAAGACCGTGGTCTTGCGTCGATCGATGCGGCCGTGATCGCCATCGGTCTCGACGTGTTGGGTAGCGGTGACGTGAGCGAACCCGTTGGCCATCTGCTCGGCGGCGAAGGTTTCGACGTCTGTGCGGAGGGTGCCCTGGTTGCCCTTGAGCGCGAGGACGTAATCCGCGTTCTTGGCCACGATCGTCGCGGCGATGTTTTTCTGGCACCCCATGGCGTCGATGGTCACGATCGCCCCCTCGAGGGCCATCATCTCCAAGAGCTTGGGGATCGCCACGATCTCGTTGGACTTGTCCGCGAGGTTCATCTGGCCCAGGACCACCCGCTGTCGCGCGGCAAACGCCGAGACCGTGTGCAGGGGCTGGGTTTCGCCTTTCTTGCGATGGGAGCGGCGCGAGGTCTTGCCGTCGATCGCGATCGCCTCGGCCGGCGCACCGCTGAGCGCGGTCACCCAGGCGATGAAGGCCTTTTGGAACTGCTCCGGGTCGAGAACGGCGAAGATATCGCCTAATTGATCGTGCGACGGGGTCCCGTTCTCGAACGGTCGAAACCGGCGCAGCAGGGCCAGCTTCCGCTCCCCGAAGTTGGCGATGTCGACGAAGCCGTCGGCACCAGCCAGCACCGCAAGCAGGGTCAACAGAAGAACTTCGTCCAACGGATAGGCCACCTTCCCGGCCTGGCGCGGATCCGTCACATCCGCAAAATGATCAAGAAAAACAACCGCCTCGCCCAGAGCACCCGCTCGATCCATCGTTCGCCTCCATTAACCGAATCGGAGGCCTTCCATCGATTCGAACTTCTGCCTGTTTGTCACCCCCTTTTTCACCCGAATGCCCTGGCGGGCGTGGTGGACCGCGTCGCCCGGGCGGGGTAGGCTGTATGGCATGGCAAACGATTTTTTCGACAAGGTGTACCGCACGACCGAGCCGGACGCGGTCGAGACGCTGTACGACGATTGGGCGGGCAGCTACGACGCCGATGTCACCGGCAACGGTTACAAGACGCCGGGCCGGGTCGCGGCGGCGTTGGCCGCGCAGCTGCCCGAGCGCGGCACGCCGATCCTGGACTTCGCCTGCGGGACCGGGCTTTCCGGCGCCGCGCTGGCGGCCCAAGGATTCGCGGTGATCGACGGCTGCGACCTGTCGGCGCCGATGCTGGAGACCGCCCGGGCGCGCGGCATCTACCGCCATCTGGTCAAGCTCGCGCCCGACGAGGCGCCGGCGGCCGCGCCCGGCGACTACGGCGCGATCGCGGCGGTCGGCGCGCTGTCGCCCGGCGCGGCGCCGGCGCATTATCTGGATATCCTGCTCGACCGGCTCGTGCCGGGCGGGCTGCTGGCGCTGTCCTACAACGATCATACGCTGGCCGATCCGGCCTACACCGACCGGCTTGCGCGGGCGCTCGAGACCGGCACGGTCGTCGAACGCGTCCGCGAACACGGCGACCATCTGGTCGAGCTCGGCGCGACGTCGACCGTCTACATCCTGGAAAAACAGGCCGGCTGAACCGCCCTGTCGGGTCGCCCCCGTCGTGTCCCTGAGGGCCTGCCCGAGACCAGCCGTGCCCGCCGGACGGCCCTGGGCCCGCGTTGGGCCGGACCTGCCCCGAAAAAGGCCCCACGCGACGGCTACGTCGCGTGGGGCCCAATCTCGTTGCGGCTTGGCGGCGCGGACCCGATGACGGCCGAAGCGCCCGCATCCGAGATCCGGCCTCGGCCGCGCGGGCCCGGTGACGCCGGACGGCGGTGTCGCCGTCCGGCGTCTTCCCCGCTTGGTTACGCGCCGGTTACGCGGCGACGTCGAACCGGTCGGCGTCCATCACCTTGGTCCAGGCCGCCACGAAGTCGCGGACGAACTTGCCGGCGTTGTCGTCCTGGGCATAGACCTCGGAATAGGCGCGCAGGATCGAGTTCGATCCGAACACCAGGTCCGCCCGGGTCGCGGTCCACTTGGTCTGGCCGCCGGCGCGCTCACAGATCTCGTAGAGGCCGTCGCCCATCGGACGCCACTCGTAGTCCATGTCCGTCAGGGTGACGAAGAAGTCGGTTGTCAGCGCCCCGACCCGGTCGGTGAAGACACCGTGCGCGGTGCCGCCGTGGTTGGTTCCCATGGCGCGCATGCCGCCGACCAGGACCGTCATCTCCGGGGCGGTCAGGCCCATCAGCTGGGTGCGGTCCAGCATCATCTCCTCGGGCGAGACCACGTAGTCTTTCTTCAGCCAGTTGCGGTAGCCGTCCGCCAGCGGCTCCAGCGGGGCGAACGAATCCGCGTCGGTCATCGCGTCGCTGGCGTCGCCGCGGCCGGGGGTGAACGGCACGGTGATGTCGAACCCGGCGGCCTTGGCGGCCTGTTCGATGCCGACGTTGCCCGCCAGCACGATCACATCGGCGACCGAGGCACCGCTCTCCGCCGCGATCGGCTCGAGCACGCCCAGCACCTTCGCCAGACGCTCGGGTTCGTTGCCCTCCCAGTCCTTCTGCGGGGCCAGGCGGATGCGCGCGCCGTTGGCGCCGCCGCGCATGTCGGAGCCGCGGAAGGTCCGCGCGCTGTCCCAGGCGGTCGCGACCATGTCCTGGAGCGACAGGCCGGACTTGGCGATCTTCGACTTGACGCCGCCGATGTCGTAGTTGGTCGGCCCGGCGGGAACCGGGTCCTGCCAGATCAGGTCCTCGTCGGGCACCTCGGGACCGATGTAGCGCGCCTTCGGGCCCATGTCGCGGTGGGTCAGCTTGAACCAGGCGCGGGCGAAGGTGTCCTCGAAGTACTCGGGATCGGCCCGGAACTTCTCCATGTAGTGGCGATAGGCGGGATCCACCTTCATCGCCATGTCGGCGTCGGTCATGATCGGATTGTGCCGGACCGAGGGGTCGGTCGGGTCGACCGGCTTGTCCGCCTCGGCGATCTCGACCGGCTCCCACTGCGAGGCGCCCGCCGGGCTGGAGCGGACCTCCCACTCGTGGTCGAGCAGCATCGAGAAGTAGCCCTGGTCGAACTGCGTCGGGTTCGCCGTCCAGGCGCCCTCGATGCCGCTGGTGACCGCCTGGTTCGCCTTGCCCTGCTGGTTCGGGTTGATCCAACCCAGGCCCTGGTTCTCGACGTCCGCCGCCTCGGGCTCGCGGCCGAGCACGCTGGCGTCGCCGTTGCCGTGGCACTTACCGACGGTGTGGCCGCCGGCGGTCAGCGCCGCGGTCTCCTCGTCGTTCATCGCCATGCGGGCGAACGTCTCGCGGACCTGGTCGGCGGTGCGCTGCGGGTCCGGCTGGCCGTTGACGCCCTCCGGGTTGACGTAGATCAGACCCATCTGAACCGCGGCCAGCGGGTTCTCCATCGTCGCCGGCTGGTCGACGTTGGCGTAGCGCTCGTCGGACGGCGCGAGCCATTCCTTCTCGGCGCCCCAGTAGGTGTCCTTCTCCGGATGCCAGATGTCCTGGCGGCCGAACGAGAAGCCGAAGGTCTTCAGGCCCATCGACTCGTAGGCGACGTTGCCGGCGAGGATGAACAGGTCGGCCCAGCTCAGGCTGTTGCCGTACTTCTTCTTGATCGGCCACAGCAGCCGGCGCGCCTTGTCCAGGCTGGCGTTGTCCGGCCAGGAGTTGATCGGCGCGAAGCGCTGGTTGCCGGTGCCGCCGCCACCGCGGCCGTCGGCCAGGCGGTAGGTGCCGGCGGCGTGCCAGGCCATCCGGATCATCAGACCGCCGTAGTGGCCCCAGTCGGCCGGCCACCAGCTCTGGCTGTCGGTCATCAGGGCGTGCAGGTCCGACTTCAGCGCCGCGACGTCGAGCTTCTTGACCTCCTCGCGGTAGTTGAAGTCCGGCCCCATCGGGTCGGTCTTGCGATCGTGCTGGTGCAGGATCTCGAGGTTCAGGGCGTTCGGCCACCAAGACGTCACCGAGCTGCCGATCTCGGTGTTGCCGCCGTGCATGACCGGGCATTTGCCCCGGACCGAACTGCTGTCACCGTCCATGTAAACTCTCCTTCGGTTCGTCCGAACACCGCCGCGATCCCGCAGCCCTGGGGGCTGGCCCGGCCTGTTCGTGCTGACGACTCTGGCTTAACGTGTCCCCTCGTTGTAACTGCGGTTTGGAACAATTCCAATCTGAAAAGTTTGGCCTGCGGCACGACCACGCACGCCGGCCGGCCGCGTCCGACCCCGGCTGCCGACGCCGCCCGGGGCGGGCCCGGCGAACGGCGCCGTGCGGGCCTTGCGGCGGGGCTCGCGACCAGCGTGTTGGTGGGTTTTTCAAGTCCCGGACTATTGAAACAAACCACGAACATACGTTATGTTGTGGGTATGGACATGGTCAGTTTCATGCAGCGGTTTTCGACAGACGAAGCCTGCCGGGCGTTCCTGGAACGGGTTCGCTGGCCGAACGGTCCAGTGTGTCCGAAGTGTGTCCGAAGTGCGGGTCGGTCAGGCGTGCGTCCCGGGTCACCAGCTGGCCGGGTACCTGGGGGTGCTGCGTCGGCTCGTGTAAGGCGCAGTTCTCCGTGACCGCCGGCACGCCTCTTCATCGTACACGAGTTCCGTTGACCAAGTGGTTTCTGGCTATCTGGCTGATCTCGACGTCGTCCAAGGGCGTGTCCGGCATGAAGCTGGCGGAGTGGCTTGATGTCGACTACCGGACGGCTTGGTACATGGGCCACCGTATCCGCCGACTGCTGTCCGATCCGGACTGGCGCAAGCTATCTGGCGTTGTCGAGGCCGATGAGATGTATGTCGGCGGCCGCAAGAAGCCCGAGGATGACGATCCTGGCTCCGGTTCCGGTGGTTCAAAGCGGGGGCGCGGCCACGGTCGCGCTACGGTTCTGGTCGCCGCGGAGCGCGGCGGTGACGTCCGGGTCCGGCGGATCGCGACGCATTCATCTATCGAGGTGGGCAACGCTGTGCGGGGACTGATCAATCCGTCCGCGCGTCTCATCACCGATGGACTTCCGGTGTATCGTCGCGTCGGACGCACGATGGCCGAGCACGTGACCGTCGATCACGGGCGGCGACGGTTCTCCGATGGGGCCGGCGGTCACGTGAACACGACTGAGGGCTTTATCGGTCTGTTCCGCCGGAGCGTCCAGGGCACCTGGCACTGGGTGTCCGGAAAGCACCTGGATGCTTACACGACCGAATGCACATGGCGTCACAATCGCCGTAACGTCTCCGCAGCTACGAAGTTCATCCAGGCGCTTGGCGGCCTGGACGTCGGGCCGCTGGGCTATCGGGAACTTGTGGCATGCGGCTGAGCGAGGCGAGCGGGGCCTGGCGCCGGCGCGATCTGGAGATCATCGGAGAATTCCCGGCACTGCCAGCGTCCCCGGAGAAGCCTACGGTCGTCCGACAAGCGGCGGTCTTCCGTATCTACCCGAACCAGGCCCAGGAGCAGGCGTTCCGGCAGTGGGCCGGCGCGGGCCGGTGGTTCTGGAACAAGTGCGTGGAGATCAACCAGCAGCTCTACGCCCACGAGGGTCGCTTCGCCTTTCACGGCGAACTGTCGGCCCTGTTGCCGGAGATGAAGGCGGCGGATGGATGGAACTGGCTCAAGGAGCCGCCGGCGATTCATCTGGTCGACGTCTCGCGGCGCTTCGACAAGGCGCTGCGGGACTTCCTGGACGATCGCCGGGCGGTGCACAACGGACGCGAAGCCGCCGCCAAGGCCAAGCACTTTCCCAAGTTCAAGTCCAAGCGCGATCGGGACGTCTCGATCTACCTGTCGGGCGACAAGTTGAAGATGATCCGTCGACAGGCCGCAGCCCCTGACAAGCCGGGCGGCTGGGTCGAACTGCCGGGCATGGACGAGACGCAGGTTTGGACGCGCGTAAAGCGGAACGGCCGGATCGAGGAGAAGCGGGTCAAGCTGCGCCGGGCGATCCGCGCGCGCGGCGGCCGATGGCCGGAAGGCGATATCCGCTCGGCGACGATCAAGCGCGAGGGCGGCGCGTGGTTCCTGTCCGTCCAGTTCGATGGCCCACCGTCGAAGAAGGTCGAACGACCATCCCCGCCTGCGCCGGCGAACAAGCCCGTGCATCCCGATCCGACGGCGGACAACGGCCCGGCGGTCGATCCGGACGCCGGGCCGGAAACCGCGGCCGTCGGCTACGACGCCGGCCTGAAGGATCTACTTATCGGTTCCGATGGCAGCCGTACGCCCGTCGGCTGGAACCTCCGAAAGGCGGAGAAGAAGCTGAAGCGCGAGCAGCGGGCCGCGTCCCGGCGGACGCAGCGCCGCTTGGAGATGGAGAAACGACAGGGGCGCAAGCTCCCGAAGTCGTCGGGCGAGCGCAAGGCGCACGCCCGCGTGGCCGCGACGCACCGTCAGGTCCGGCGTCGGCGGTCCGATCTGCTGCACCAGACGAGCCACCGTGCGACAGCCAAGACGGGGATCGTCTGTGTGGAGGACCTGAACGTCGCGGGCATGGCCCGGAACAGGCATCTCGCCAAGTCCGTCGCCGACGCCGGCCTGGGCGAACTGCAGCGCCAGCTCGACTACAAGAGCCGCTGGCGCGGGCGTCATTTCGTCAAGCTCGACCGGTTCGACGCCAGCACGCAGACCTGCTCGGCGTGCGGCCACCGGCTCGAAGGCGAGGTGAAGCTGAGCCTGTCCGAGCGTCGTTGGACGTGTCCGTCCTGCGGCGAGCGCCATGACCGCGACGCGAACGCCAGCCTCAACGTCCTGCGTTGGGGGCTGCAGAAGTTGATACGGCGAGGCACGCCGGAATTGACGCCCGGGGAGAGCCGAGCCCTGGCCGGAGACCCGAACCCGAGCGGCAAACGCCGCAAGGGTAAGGGGCTCCGACGAAACTCCGCTCGTGGAGCCGGGAATGTTGAGCCCTCACAAGATCTTGCATCTCGTGAGTGAGTTCAATAATGCCGTTTCAAGTCCGTCTGGGCCGCCGCCGCCACCGCTTTGGGGCAGGACGGTCAGGGATTGGGCGCCGTTTCGCCGGCCGCGGCCGTCCGCGCAGGGCGGAGTCGCGACCGGTGCGGGGCACTGGCCGCCAGCGCCTCGCGCAGCAGCGGCAGGGTCGGCAGCGCGGACATCACCGCCAGATGGTCGCGCACCCCGCCGCGTTCCATCAGGAAACGCACCAGCCGGTCCGCGGGCACCCGGTCGAACAGCCGGGCGAGCAGCGCGGGCCCGGCATCCGGGGCGCGCAGCAGGCGGCGCAGGAACACCTGATCCAGCCAGTCGGTACCGGCCCCGCGCATCCCCCGGCCCCGCGGCCGGCCGGCCGCCGCGTCGGCCGCGAGCACCGCGACGTGGCGCTGGATCGGCAGGTAGGCGTAGCCGGTCGCCCCGCGCGGCGCGCCGGCGCGCGTGCCGATCGCGATCGTGCCGCCCGCGCGCGCGGGCGTGCGCCCCAGGCCGGGGACCATCGGGATCGCGCCGCGCTCGGTGCCCAGAACCTCGGTCACCTGGGTGTCCGCCGCCCGGCAGCGCGCGGCCAGCCCCTCGGCCAGCAGCCGGTCCAGTACCTCGGCCCCGACCGGCTGGCCGGCGAATACGGTCGCCTCCACCAGCGCTTCGCACGGACCGCTCGGCAGGACGTAGAGAAAGGCGATGCCGTGGCGCTGGCTCACGCGGAAGTCCATCAGGTCGGCCACGCCCGGCTCGAACGCGGGCCGGCCGGTGCGGACCCGCCGGCCGACGAACTGCTGCAGCAGCCGCGGACCCCGGCCGTGCCCCGAGGCGATCTGCGTCGCTTCCGGCGGCCGGCCGTCGTAGATCACCCCGGCGTGCAGGCGCTCGCCGGTGTCCAACGCGACCTGCGCGCCCGCCACCCCGGTGACGCGCACGCCCATCCGCCGGACCACGTTGCCCGCCCGGTCGAGGCGCGCCAGCGCGTCGCGGTAGACCGCCGCCGCCGGCAGCCGGACGTAGGGCACCGAGCCGCGTCGGATGTGCGCGGCCGCCGGCGTGCGGACCCGCCAGGCGGGCCAGCGCTCCGCCACCAGGTGGGCGAACGGGTGCGGCTCGGTCTCCCAGAAGCCCCAGGTGCGGTCGTCGCCGTAGCCGGTGCGCGGCTCCAGCAGAGTGATCGGCGCGCGCACGCCCGCCTCGACCAGCCGCACCGCCAGGCTCAGGCCGGCGAGGCCGGCGCCCAGGATGGCGATCCCGTCGCCGGGGCTGCCGGACGGCCGCCCCGCCGGATCCGCGGACCGTCGGGCCAGGGACGGTGCGGCGGGCATGCCCGGCATCACGCGATCTGGCCGGCCTGCCACTGCCGCGCGGACATCCGCTTGGCGGCGGCGACCGCGACCATGCCGAAGCCGACCTTGTTGATCACGTCGGCGACGCAGTAGATCAGTTCGCGCGCGACCAGCAGGCTGTCCGACAGGTCCAGGGCGGCCACGATGTAGCCCAGCGGATAGACCAGCCAGCCGATCACGATGAAGCTGCGCAGCAGCCCCAGTGCCTGCACCAGCCCGTCGTCGGCGCCGGCGCTCGCCCGGCCGATCCCGGCGAACAGCTCGTAGAGGATGTAGAACCACAGCACCATCGAGCCGAGCAGGCACCACCAGGACAGCATGGTGCCGCCGCCGCTGGCGTTGATCGACACCTCGCCGACGTAGCCGATCGCGATCATGCCGATGTCGGCCGCCATCAGGCGCGCCATCAGTCCGGTGTCGAACCGCTTGCCGCCCAGCAGCACCGGCAGCATCGCCAGCAGCAAAGGCGTGGTGATCAGCCAGTCGACGTAGCGGAAGTCGGTCGGGAAGCTGGCCAGGTCGCTCGCCATGCCGGTCATGCCGACCATGTCCTTCATGGCGTAGTAGTTGATCGCGGCGACGAACGAGACCATCGCCGCCAGGCTGGCGACCGGGCTGTAGTCCGGGGTCAGGTTGGCGCGTTCCATCAGGAAATAGAGCGTGCCCGCCGCCATCGCGGCGAACGACGCGGCGAAGCTGTACTGCGTGGCGAGCACCAGCAGGCTGCCGTCGGTCATGAAAAACGTCCTTTGACTTCGAAAGGTGTGTCTGGGGGGCGCGGCGGGGTCAGGCCGCGTCCGCGTTCGTGGGGTCGTCGGCGATCCGGTCGGTCAGCGCGCCCACCTGGGTGCGCACGACTTCCGCGATCTCGCGCCGGACGTCGTCGATCAGGCTGGCCCCGCGGCCGGCGGCGGCGTCGACCTCCTCGGCGAACGCGGTGACCTGCTCGGCCGATTGCGTGACCGGGGCGAATTCCCGCGACAGCTGGCCGACCTCCTCGGCCGCCGTGCCGGCGCGCGCCTGGATCGCCTCGGCGCCGGCGGTCTGGGATTCGACCGCGCCGCGCACCTTGTCGGAGGCCTGGGTGACCGTGCCGACCGTCTCCAGCAGCTCGTGGATCGCCTGCGCGACCTCGCGGACCGAGCCCTGGATGACGTCGACCTGCTGGGTGATGTCGGTGGTCGCGGACGCGGTCTGACCGGCCAGGTTCTTGACCTCGCCGGCGACCACGGAGAAGCCCTTGCCGGCCTCGCCGGCGCGCGCCGCCTCGATGGTGGCGTTGAGCGCCAGCATGTTGGTCTGCTCGGCGATGTCGTGGATCAGCTGCACCACGCGGGTGATCTCGTCGGTGCAGCTGGACAGGTTCCGCACCTTCTCGCTGATCCGCGCACCGCTCTCCGCGGCCGTTTCGGTGGCCTGGATCGCGCCTTTGACCTCGCCGACCAGCTCCTGGTTGGCCTCGCCGAACGCGCCGATGCTCTCGACCACTTCGCCGCTGCGCGCCTGCGCCTCGGTGGCCCGGCCCTGCACCGTCTCGACCGCGCCGCTCAGGTGCTGGCCGATCGCGAGCATGGTCTCAGACATCTGTCCGAACTCGCCGCGCACGTCGTCCATCCGCCGGTCTGCGTCGGTCGCCACGCGGTCGACCTCGCCGGACAGCCGTTCCAGCAGCTGGCGCAGTTCGCGATCGCGCTCGGCCTGGGCGCGCTTTTCCTCCGCCTGCAGGCGCGCGACCTCGCGGGCGTTGTCGCGGAACACCTCGAGCGCGCGGCCCATCCGGGCCAGTTCGTCGACCCGGCTCTCCGGCAGCTCGACGCCATGGTCGCCGTCGGCCAGCCGGACGGTGGCGCCGGACAGCTGCGCCAGCGGGCGGGCGAGCCCGCGCCCGATCCAGGTCGCGAAGCCGAGGCCGAGGACGACGCACACGCCGGCGAACGCCAGCACCTGCGTCTTCGCGCCGGCAAGCTCGCGCGCAATCGCGGTGGCGGCGTCGCGCGTCGCCGCGCCGTCGGCGTTCGCGGCCAGCGCATCGAGCGAGGCCTGCGCGCCGGCGAACCCGGCGTTGGCGGCGACGGTCGCGAACACCGCCAGCAGGATCACGCAGGTGAACGCGGTATAGACCCGCGGCAGCACGCCGACGCCGGACGCGCCGTCGTCGCCCGCGGCCGCCAGCGGATCCTTCGGCGGCTGCGGTGCCGCCGGCGCCGCCGCGCCGGTCTCGGCATCGGTTTGCGTCGGCAGCGGCGGCGGACCGTGGAAGGCGGCCGGGTAGCCTTTGCGGGCGGCGAGCGACAGCGACATGACAATTTCCCAGTACGAATGACTGGGCGATTTCGCCTTAAATGCTTTAAGAAAACGTTATGCCGCTCTTAACGGGGTAGTTAATCGAACATGCAACTGCTGGGCCCGACTAAACAGCGGCCCGGGGCCGCCCAATTGAATAAGCATAGGTTATGACCTCGGGCACCACGCCGCGTATTGATGGCCGCCCATCGGCCTGTCGTCCGGCGTTTTGCTCTTCTTGCGCGCCGACGCGCGGGCAAGATTACGCCAACAATTAATTCAACCGTCCTTTATCCCGCCGTGGCCGGCGAGACCCTTATCGACGGGCCACCATGCGCGCGCTCCCGCGCGCGTCCCGGCGCATGGCAGCCCGGTTGCGGCTGGCGGTTTTTCGGACCACCTTGCCGCCCGGGCCAGGGATCGACCCCGGGCCGGCCCCGTCAGGCAGGGAGGCGGCAAGGTGACTGAGGCGTCCGACGGATCGGCCGTGCCGTACGATGTCGCCGTGATCGGCGGCGGGCCCGGCGGTGCCACGGTGGCGACGCTGCTGGCGCGGCGTGGGCGGTCCGTCGTGCTGTACGAAAAAGCGCAGCATCCCCGCTTCCACGTCGGCGAATCGCTGCTGCCCAAGACGGTCCCGCTGCTGGAGGCGTTGGGCGTGCACGACCAGGTGCGCGCCATCGGCACGTTTAAGCCGGGGGCGGAGTTCGTGTGCCCCGGTCATGACCGGCGGCAGGTGTTCCGGTTCGACGACGCGCTGGATCCCAGCCCCGGCCACGCCTACCAGGTGGAGCGGGCGTCGTTCGACGCGCTGCTGCTCGACAACGCCGCCGCCAACGGGGTCGAGGTGCGCCAGCAGACCGAGGTCGTCGGCGCGACGCCGGCGCTCGGCGACGGCACGGTCACGGTCGACGACGGTTCGGGCCGGCGGCACGAACGCGCGCGCTTCGTGATCGACGCCTCCGGGCGCGACGGCGTGCTGGCGCGCCGGCTCGCCAACCGTCGCCCGGACCGCACGCACAACACCGCCGCGATCTTCGCCCACCTGCGCGGGGTGCCGCAGGACCGCTGGGCGCTGGAGGGCGACATCGCGGTCTGCTGGTTCGACCGCGGCTGGATCTGGATGGTCCCGCTGCCCGACGGCCGCGTGTCGGTCGGCGCGGTCTGCGGCCCGGATCACTTCAAGCGCCGGACCGGCAGCCTGGAGGCGTTCTATACCCAGACCCTCGAGCGCAGCCCCGAGGTCTGGGACATGGTCCGTAACGCCGAGCGCGTGACCCCGGTGCGCGGGGCGGGCAGCTACAGCTACCGCGCCGACCGGATGTACGGCGACGGCTATCTGCTGCTGGGCGACAGCTATTGCTTCGTCGATCCCGTGTTCTCCAGCGGGGTGCACCTGGCGATGACCGGGGCCGGGACCGCGGCGCCGGCGATCGACGGCCTGCTGGACCGGCCGGCGCGGGCCGAGCGGCTGCTGCGGCGGCACCGGAAGGGGGTCGAGGGCGACCTGAAGCGGATCTCCTGGTTCATCCGGCGGTTCAACACGCCGGCGCTGCAGCGCATGTTCATGCGGCCGCAGAACGTGCTGGGCGTGCGCCGCGCCGTGCTGTCGGTGTTGGCGGGCGACACCCGGCACGGCCTGGGCCTGGACCTGCGGCTGGCCGCCTTCCGGCTGTTCTACCGGCTGGAGCAGCGGCGCGACGGCCGGCAGCCGCCAGCCCACGTGCAGCAGCCGGAGCCCGCGGAATGACCCCGCGCGACGTGGGGGCCGGCGGCTGCGTGGAGTCCCGATCCGCGGCGCGGGACGTGGCCCGCACCGCCCCGGCCGCGGAGCCGGGAGCGCTGGAACGCGACCCGCCGGCGCTCGGCCGCTGTGCCGCGCTGATCCCGGCGTACAACGAGGCGGAGACGGTCGGCGACCTGATCCGGCGGGTGCGCGCCCAGTTGCCCGACGTGATCGTGGTCGACGACGGCTCCACCGACGCCACCGCGGCGCAGGCCCGGCGGCTCGATGTCCGGCTGGTCCGCCATGCGGTGAACGCCGGCAAGGGGACCAGCCTGATCGACGGCCTGCGCGCCGCCCGGGAAGCCGGCTTCGACGCCGCCGTGACGCTGGACGCCGACGGCCAGCACCGGGCGCGCGACATCCCGCGGCTGCTGCGCGTCGCCGGGGCGGATACGCTGGTGCTGGGCAGCCGGGTGCACGACACCGCGCAGATGCCCTGGGCCCGGCGGATCGCCAACCGGATCGCCGGCTTCTTCATCTCCTGGGCGGCCGGGCAGCGGATCGGCGACACGCAATGCGGCCTGCGCGTCTATCCGACCGGCCTCGTGGATACGCTGGGACTGCAGGGCCGCCGCCACGGCTTCGTGTTCGAGAGCGAGGTCGTGATCGAGGCCGCCCGGCAGGGCTGGCGGATCGTCGAGGTCGCGGTGCCGGCGGTCTATCCGAAGCGCGCGCCGCGGCACAGTTACTACCGGCCGATGGTCGACACGGCCGCGATCACCGCGATGGTGGCGCGCAAGCTGCTCGCCCGGGGGCTGGACCCCGCCGCCCTGGTGCGCGTGTTGCGCACCGACCGGCGGCGTGTGACCGTGCGCGCGAACCGCCGGCCCTGACTTCCGGCGGCCTTGCCTTGGGCGAACGCGAAGCCTTGGCCAAACACGAAGCCTGGGGCAAACGCGAACCATCGGGGGACATCGTTATGACGGGCACATTGTCTGCCGGCCACGCCGGCATCGATCCGCGCGGCTGGGCGCTGCGCATCGCGGCCGCGCTGCTGCTGGTCGCAGCACTCGCCGGCTGCCGGACGTCGGACATCTACAACGTCCAGCAAGTCAGCCTGGCGACGCCACCGGCCGCCGAGATGACGCAGATCGAAAACGCCATCGAGCGCGCCGGCGCCGGGCTGGGCTGGGAGATCAAGCGCGCCGACCCAGACGAGCCCGGCCACCTGATCGGCCGCCTGCCGATCCGAAGCCACGTCGCGGTGGTCGACATCAAGCACGACACTGAGACCTTCTCGATCACCTACAAGGACAGCACGAACCTCGAGTACGACGCCGAGGCGGGGAAGATCCACAGCAACTACAACGGCTGGATCCAGAACCTCCGCTCGGCGATCCTGCGCGAGACCTCCAACATCGAGGCCAGCGCCGGCACCAGTACGTAACGGCGCGCTAGAGCAAGATGCTGAAAGGTGAAGTCACCTTTCAGCTGAATCTTGCTCTCTCTTCAAGCAGTTAGAGCAAAATCAGTGAAGGTCGAGTCGGCCTTTATCTTGCTCTAGGCCGGGATCGATGCCCGGCGCCCGACTCACTCTCCGCTTCCACGGGGAGGAGGGGGGAAGGCCACCCCGCGTTTACGCCAAGCCGCCGGCCACCGCGATCACCTGGCCGGTGAGGTAGGACGCGCGGTCGGAGGCGAGGAAGCCGACCAGATCGGCGACCTCCTCCGGCCGGCCGGCGCGGCGCATCGGGACGATCTCCTTGATCCGGGCGTCGTCGAAGCTGGCCTGGGTTTGCCGGGTGGCGATCACGCCCGGGGCAACCGCGTTGGCGGTGATGCCGCGGCTGGCGAGTTCCTGCGCCAGCGACTTGATCGCGCCGTGCTGGCCGGCCTTGGCGGCGGCGTAGTTGGTCTGCCCTCGGTTGCCCAGGATTCCGGAGATCGAGGACACCGCGATCACCCGGCCCCAGCGGCCGCGCGTCATTCCCAAAAGCAATGGCTGGACGACGTTGTAGAACCCGGTCAGCGACACGTCGACGACCCGGTTCCAGCTGGCGCGGTCCATCCCGGCCATCGGGGCGTCGGCATGGACGCCGGCGGCGTGGACCACGATCCGGATCGTGCCGTGCGCGCCGAGCTCTGCGAGCGCGACCTCGGTCGCCTCGGCGTCGGTGACGTCGAAGGCGACCGCCTGCGCCCGGCCGCCGTCGGCCCGGATCGCCTCGGCGCAGGCCTCCGCCGCGGCGCGGTTGGCGTTGGCGTGGACGATCACCTCGGCGCCCTGGGCCGCCAGGGTCCGGCAGATCGCCCCGCCGATCGCCCCGCTGCCGCCGGTGACCAGCGCCCGGCGCGGCTGTTGGTCGGTCATGGGATGCGGCTCACGACAGGATGATCCCGATCTCGCCCGCAACCAGCGTGGTGCCCGCCTGGGCCAGCGTGAAGCCATAGGCGAGCTGGCGGGTGTCCGCCAGCAGGCAGGTGGCGTGCACCTCGAGCGGACCGTCGATATCGTCCAGCCGGCCGCGCGTCCAGGTGAGATCGCGCACCGACACGATCATGCCAGGCTGCGCCGTCGCCGCCGGGCCGGCCTGCAGCGGACCGTGCACCGCGGCGGCCTGCGCGCCGTACTCGCTGCCGGCGACCGCGTGCAGCTGGCCGGCCCGGCGCAGCGGGTTGTCGGCGCGCCGGTGGCTGTCGGTGCGGGCGTGGATCGCCTCGGCGTCGCTGGCGACGATCGTGTCCAGCAGCACCATCGGGCCGGCGTGCGGGATCCGTTCGGCGATCCCGGCGCGGTCCAGCAGCCCGCCGGTCAGCATGGCGTGATCTCCAGGTCCAGATGCGCCCGGTCGCCGTAGGGCACGGCCTGGCGGGCCGCGTCGCCGCGCGCCAGCGCGGCCAGCAGCGGCAGGGCGCGCGCGGCGGCGTTGTGCTGCCACAGATCGTGCAGTTCGGGCAGGTCGGGCGGCGTCGGCGTCGCCGCGCCGGCGGCGAACCCGGCGCGCAGCGTCGCCTTGGCGCCCGGCGTGCCGGCGGGGGCCAGCACCAGGCCGATGCCAAGCGGCGCCACCACCGGGCAGACGGTGTTGAGCGGCTCTGGAAACGGCGTGTCGCACAGCACCAGCAGGACCGGATCGCCGTCCGCCCGGATCTGCGCCATCGCTTTCACCAGCGCGCCCGCGAAGGTGTCGCGCGCGGCCGTCACGCTGGTGCAGGCGCGGTGGCAGCCGGTCGCGATCGCCCAGTAGCCGACCGCCACGTTGTGCACCGAATGGTGGAAGTCCTTGGGCGAGACGTGCCGCTCCTCGGTCGCCAGCTCCATCAGGATGCGCTGGACGGTGTTGCCGTCGCCGTGCGCCCAGCCGAACACCGAGGGCAGGTCGGCCGGGTCGACGCGGGCGTCACCGACCGCCTCCTGCCCGACGGCGAGCGCCAGGCGCACGGCCTGCGAGACCCGCCGGCGCTCGCGCGGGCTCAGGTTCTCCGGCCGCGGGGCCGGGGTGTCCGCGGCGTTGTAGGGCGCCCGGCCGGCCAGCACGTCGCCGCCGTCGGCCCAGCCGGCCAGGCCCGGCCCGTGCAGCCCGACGCCGAGCAGCGCGCTCTCGATCATGCCGCACCTCCGGACCCGAACGGGTCGCCGTCGCCGCGGCCCAGCAGCAGGCTGCAGTTGCTGCCGCCGAAGCCGAACGAGTTCATCAGCGCGACCCCGATTCCGGCGGGTTCGCTGTCGCGCCGCACCGCCACCGCGATCGCCGGGTCCAGCGTCTCCAGGTTGGCGTTGCCGGGCCGGAAGCCGTGCGCCAGCCCCATGACGCAGACCGCCGTCTCGACGATGCCGGCCGCGCCCAGCGTATGGCCGGTCGCGCCCTTGGTGGAGCTGCAGCGGATACCGCCGCCGAACACCCGCTCGATCGCCTGCGCCTCGCTGCGGTCGTTCTGCGGGCTGCCGGTGCCGTGCTGGTTGACGTAGTCCACCGACCCCGGGGTCAGCTGGGCGCGACGCAGCGCCTCGCGCATCGACAGTTCCGCGCCCAGGCCCTCCGGGTGCGGGGCGGACATGTGGTGGGCATCGGAACTCTCGCCGTAGCCCAGCAGCCGGGCCAGCGGCGCGCGCCCGGCCGCCTCGGGCCGTTCGACCAGGGCGAGACCCGCCCCCTCGCCGATCGAGATGCCGCGCCGGCCGGCGTCGTTCGGTCTGGCCGGGCCGGTGTCCAGCAGTTCCAGCGAGCGGAAGCCGTAGAGCGTCATCAGGCACAGCGAATCCGCGCCGCCCACGATCGCGGCGTCGGCCAGGCCGGCGGCGATCAGCTGCTCGGCGTCGGCGAACACCTTGGCGGAAGAGGAGCAGGCGGTCGACACGGTCAGCGCGGGCCCGGCGATCCCCAGCCGCTCGGCGACGTACCAGGCGAGCGCGTGGTGATCGTGCGTCTCGTGAAAGCGGAACTCGGCGGGCAGCGCGTCGGTCTCCGGATCGCGGTTGGCGAAGGCGATTTCGCCCTCGCGCACGCCGGAGGTCGAGGTGCCGAGGATCAGCGCGACCCGGTGCGCGCCATAGCGCCGGATCGCCGCCGCCGCCGCGTCCTCGAAGCCGTCGGCGCGGATCGCCATCTCCGCGAGGCGGTTGTTGCGGCAGTCGAAGCGGGCGAGCTCCGGGGGCAGCGCCACCTCCTCGACTCCGTCGACCCGGCCGATGTGGGTGTCGATCCGCGCGTCGGCGTAGTCGTTCGCCCGCAGCGCGACACGGTTCGCCCGCAGGCCGTCGGCCAGGGCGGGCAGCCCGGTTCCAAGCGCGTTGACGCTGGACAGGGCGGTCAGGGCGAGCGGAGTCACGGGCGAAGCGGCCTCGGCGTCAAGACGTCGGTCAGGGATCACGGACTGTAACATGGGCGCGGACCCCGCCCGTGAACACCAGCCCGGACGCGAGCGAGATGCCGGCGCCCAGCGTCACGGTCGTGCCCAGCTGGCCCAGCATCGGGATCGCCGCGGTCGACAGGATGGCGAACACCGCCAAGCTGGTCGCGGCGCAGACCACCACGCTGCGCCGGCCGCCGCGCCCGCCGCCCGGGCTGGCCGCGTCGTCGCGCACCGCCTGGCGCAGGAAGATCGCGTAATCCAGCCCCAGACCGGCCACCACCATCAGGCCCAGCAGGTGGAACAGCGACAGCGCCGTGCCCAGCGCCACCAGCAGCGCCGCCGACAGCGCAACCGAGACCAGCACCGCGGCCCCGACCTGCGCGACCGGCCTGACGGCGCGCAGGCCGAGCGCGAGCGCGCCCAGGCCGAGCACCGCGCCCAGCGCGATCCAGCGCAGCGTCTCGGCCCGGTAGCCGCGCATCAGCGCCTCCGTCTGCGCCTTGATGTCCAGCAGGCGCACGCCGGGCACCTCGGCGGCGCGCAGCGCGGCGCGCAGCCGGGCTTCGTCGCGCAGCCCCTCGATGTAGCCGAAGCCGAGGACGCGGCCGTCCGACGTTTCGACCAACAGCGTTTGCAGCCGGCTCGCCAGCAGCGGGGACTGGATGTCCGACGGCGTCAGCGGTCCGGCCGCCCGCGCCGCCGCCACGTCCGCGACGAACGGCTCGAACGTGCCGGGCGAAAACGGCCGCGCGGCGAGCGCGTCGGCAAGGCGCCGGCGGAGTGTTTGCGCATCCGGCAGGGCGTCCAGCCGGGCGCGCTGGCGGGCGGCGCTGGGCAGGTAGCGGGCCAGCAGGTCGATCTTGGCGACCGCGCCGCTGTCGCGCAGGGCGTCCAGCGTGGGCTGCAGCGCCTCCTGGCGTTGCAGCAGGGTCTGCACGTCGGGCGCCTCGACCGCGATCAGGTAGCGCGGACTGGTTGCCGACAGGTCGGCGCGCAGGCCCTGATCGATCTGCTTGCGGCTCTCCGGGATCGGGCTCAGGCCGCGCAGGTCGTCCTGCCAGACGCTTGGGCCCTGCAGCGCCAGCCAGCCGACCGCGGCGGCGGCCAGCAGCAGCGCGGGGCCGCGCAGCCGGCCCAGGGCCGCGTGCAGCGGCGCCAGCCGGTCCCAGGCCGCGGCCGCCGGCGGCAGATGGACCGGCCGCACCAGCCAGGGCAGCAGCCAGCGCGTCACCGCCGCGGCGGCCAGCAGGCCGGCCAGGGTGAACACCCCGAGCTGCGCCACGCCCGGGAAGCTGGACATCATCAGCGGCAGGAAGCCGATCGCGGTGGTCGCCGCGCCCAGCGACAGCGCTGGCCAGATTCGCCGCGCACTCGCATCCGGCGCCTCCGCGGGCCGGCGGTGCGCGAACTGGTGCAGGGGATAGTCGACGCCGACCCCGATCAGGATCGCCCCGAACCCGAGCGTGGGTGCCAGGATTTCGCCGAACACGCCGGCGACCGCGCCCGCCCCGGCGACGAACCCGGTCGCCAGCGGCACCGCGCTCGCCACCAGCACGCTCGGCCGGCGGAAGGCGGCCAGCAGGATCAAGGCCACGACCGGCAGCGACCAGACGAGCAGGCGCCGGGACTCGGACTCAGCCATGTTGCGGCTCTCCACCGCGATCACCGACGGCCCGGAACGCACCGCCTCGACCGGGCCGTGCTCGGCCTCCACCGCCTGCACGGCGGCGTCGATCGCGGCCAGCACCTGCGCTTGCCCGCCGGCGTCGAACGCCTGGCGCGCGCTGCGCGCCAGCAGCACCGCGCGCGCGCCCTCGCGCCCGACCCAGACGCCGTTCAGCTTGCGGGGGCCGCTGTCGCCGCGCCACAGCCGGGCGACCTCGAACGCCCGGAGGGTGGGGTCGCGCGGCATGATCCGCTCGATCAGCGGGGAGCCCAGGCCGCGCAGCTCGGTCAGCAGCCGGTCGAACGCACGGCCCAGGCCCGCCTCGGTGAACGCCTGCGGCTCGAGCGGCGGGTTCAAGCGGTAGCGGTGCGCCAGGAACGGCTCCAGCGTGTCCGGGTCCAGCGCCAGGCGGCCGTTGGCGACCCGGTCGAACAGGCCGCTTGCCCGCAGTTCGCGCTTCATCGCGGCGCTGATCGCGGCCAGCTTCTGGGCGCGCGCCCGGGCGTTCGCCGGCGGGTTGGCGGGCGTGAGGCCGATCATCACCGTGCGGTTCGCCGGCCCCTCGCTCAATGCGCGCTGCAGCAACGCCAGGTCTTCGGATTGCCGTTCCGGCAGCAGGATCGACAGGTCGGCGCGCACCGGCACCAGGGTCAGGATCGCGGCCCCCAGGCCGCCCAGAACGGCCAGCACCAGCAGGGGGCGCAGCAAGGCTGCCAGATGTGCGCGCATCGCCCTAGCTCTCGGCCCGGCCGCGGCCCGGCCGGCGGCCGGACCGGTCGAACGCCGGATCGCGCGGCTCCTCGCCCCAGAAGTCGAAGAAGTTGAACCAGTTGTAGGGCGCGCTGCGGCAGTAGGCGGCGAGCCGGTCGGCGAACGCGCGGGCGTAGGCCGCCGCCGCCGTCCGCCGCGCCCCGCCCGCGGCCGTCACTGGATCGGCGAACCGCTCGAAATGCACCTCGTAGCGCCCGTTGCCGCGATAGAGCGCGAAACTGAGCAGCGCCGGCGCCTGCAGCGTCGCGGCGAGCAGCCACGGGCCGAGCGGGAACGGCGCCGGGGCGCCCAGGAAGTCCACGGTGGCGAGCTTGTCCGCCGCCGTGCTGCGGTCGGCGAGCACGCCAACGACGCCGCCGCGCGCGATCCAGTCGCGCACCTCCAGCATCGCGTCGGGGCGGCCCAACGGGATCACGTTCTCCATCACCGCCGGGTTCAGCTCGGCCAGCACGGCGTTCAGCCGCTCCGCGTTGTCGACGTACATCAGGATCTTGATCGGCAGGTCGCCGTGGTCCCGGCCGAGCGCGCGCATCGCCTCGAAGCTGCCCAGGTGCGCGCTCATCAGGAAGAACCCGCGGCCCTCGGCGCGCAGGGCGTCGACGTGCTCGGCGCCGTGCACCGCGACTTCGAGCGCGCGGTCCCGGCCGGACAGGAAGAACACCCGGTCCATGATCGTGCTGGCGAAGGTCAGGATGTGCCGGAAGGTGTCGCGCGGCCCCGGCCGGCGGTCCAGCACCCGCGCCAGATAGCGGCGCGAGGCGCGCCGGGCGACCGGGGCGGACAGCTGGAAATAGAGCGCGATTCCGAACAGGACCGGGCGGGCCGGCGTGCGTCCCAGGGCGAGGCACAGCCGCATGTAGACGCGCGCGATGCCGGCGCTGCCGCGCTCCGGCAGCTGGCGCCACTGCGCGCCGGCGGCGCCGGTCTGGGCCTGGCGGGCGGTCATCGGCCGGCCCCGCCGTGGCGTTCGCGCAGGTGGACGACGAAAGTCGCGGTCATCGCGGTGCGGCCATGTTCGGTGCAGGTGACCTTGATCCGCCCGTCGGCCGGGGGCTGGGCGGTGACCTGCCAGGTCGCCCCCGGCAGCAGGGCCCGCTTGATCCGCGCGCGGGCGACGCCGGTGACCTCCGCGCCCGACGCCGCGCCCAGCCAGCCGGCCAGCCGGTCGAGGATCGCCGCCGCGGGCACCACGGCCCGGTCGGGGAAGTGGCCGGTCAGGCAGGGGTCGCCGGATTCGATCCGAAGCTCGGTGGTCAGCCGCGCGTCGCTCACCCCTGCCGTCCGGTGTGGCGCTCGACCAGCCGGTCCAGCTCGTGGCGCTGCAGCTTGCCGGTGGCGTTGCGCGGCAGGCGGTCGACCAATATCAGACGGCGCGGCACGAACGCCGGGTCCAGGCGCTGCTTCAGCCGGGTCCGCAGCGCCTCCCGGTCCCAGCCGGGCGCGACCGCGAAGGCAAGCAGCCGGCCGACCCGGCCGGCGCCGCTGTCCGTGCCGGGCTGGACGAACACCGCGTCCTGCACGCCCGCGATCTCGATCAGCTGCGCGGCCAGCCCGCTTAAGGACGCGCGTTTGCCGGCAACGTTGACCAGGTCCTGCGCCCGGCCCTTCAGGCGAATCCGGTTGCCGTCCAGCACCTCGACCACGTCGGGGAACGCCACGTCCTGGCCCAGGGCCGGGCAGTGCACCAGTGCCTGCGGCCCGTCCGGCCCGGGCGCGGTACGGGCAACGTAATCGCCGCGCATCTGCCAGACGTCGCCGTCCAGCGTCCGCCGCCCGGCGACCGAGCCGGCCTCGGTGAAGCCGTAGACTTCGCGCAACGGGGCGTTCAGCCGGTCTTCCGCGGCGCGGGCCAGCTCGGCGCCCAGCGGCGCGGTCGCGGAGATCGTGTGGTCGACCGCGGGCAGCGGCATCTCGCTCTCGAGCAGGGCGCGCAGATGGGTCGGCGTGGTCACCAGCACGCGCGGTGCCGGCACGTCGCGGAGCGCTTGGGCCACGTCGGCGGCGTACATCGGCCGGCCGGCGTGCGCCGCCGCGCCGCCCTGCAGGACGTACATCGCGGTGGTCTCGAAGCCGTACATGTGCTGGCTGGGCACGGTGGCGACCACGTTGGCCTGGCTCAGCCGGTCCAGCGCCAGCATTGCCGGGATGGTCTTGCCGCCGGCGGCCAGCATCGCCCAGGTCTTGTCGTTCATCGCCGGGGTGCCGGTGGAGCCGGAGGTGAACACCCGCGCGGCCAGCAGGTCGGCCGGCAGCTCCGGTGCCTGCGCCGGCGGGTCGTGGTCGGCTGCGAACCTGTCGACCTGGATCGGCGCGGGGAGATCCATCGTGCAGCCGCGTTCGGCCAGCACGACCAAGGGATCGAACGTCCGCCCCAGCAGGCGCAGGTTGTGGTCGGTCCGGTCGGGCGGGAGTACGACGGAGCGGCCGGCCAGCCAGCCGCCCAGCAGCGCGACCGTGAACTCCAGCCGGGACTCGCAATAGTTGGCGAGTTGCCCGCCCGCCGGCAGCACCGTTTGCAGGTGCCGGGCCAGCGCCTGCGCGCGCGCCAGCACCGTGCCCTGCGCCACCGGTCCGTCCGGGGCGTGAAAAGCCGGGCGGGCCGGGTCGTAGGGGGCGATCGCGGGCCAGCAGCGGGCGTCGGCGGGTTGGGCGCTCTCGCTACGCATGGCCGCGTTGTGGCAGCGGCCACGCGCGCTTGTCCAGCATCACCGACAGCGTCCAGATCACCGACGGCCGGCCGTACTGCGGGAACTTCCAGCCGCGCAGCAGGTGCTCGCCCAGGAATGTCACAAGCAGCAGGACCGGGTTGGCGACGTTGGCGATCCACGACCAGGCGCCCAGCCCGCCGAACGCGAGCGCGCTCAGCGCCGCCAGCATGATCGCCGCCGGCAGCACCGCCCAGACCCAGGTAACCCGGCGGGCGTGCGCCGCCAGGTCCGCCGGCACCTGACCGCGCGACACCCGTGCGACCCGCAGGATCGCCGGCTCGTGGCCCGGCAGCAGGGTGTAGGCGAACACCGAGCTGACCGCGAGGTTGCCCAGCGTCGGCGGCAGCAGCAGCGCCAGGCGCGGGTCGAATGCCGGGGCAGCCGCCTGAAGCGTGCCCAGCGCGGCGATCAGGATACCGGCCCCGGCCAGCAGCACCCGCTGGCGTCCGCGCGCCGCCAGCCCATTCAGCAGCATCGCCGCCGCCACCCCCCAGATCAGGCAGGCGAGCGCAAGCGCGCTGCGGTCGGCCAGGACGCAGAGGTGCACGGCGGCCAGCGCCGCGAGCGCGATCAGGGCGCGTACGATCAGCGTGCGCGGCCGGGCGCGCGCCGGCGCGTCGGACCGCCCGGCGCCGGTCGCGGTCATGGCCGGTCGGGCGTCATTTGGTGCGGTGGTCCAGCACGTGGCTCGCCAGCGCGCGCAGGGAGGCGAAGATGTGCTCGTTGCGCTCGTCCTCCGCCTTGATCTCGACGCCGTAGCGGCGGTTGACCTCGAGCGACAGCTCCAGCGCGTCGATCGAGTCCAGACCCAGCCCCTCGCCGAACAGGGCGGCGTCGGGATCGATCTCGTCGGCCGACACTTCGAGCTCGAGCACCCGCACCATCGCCTCGGCCAGCTCCTGCTCCAACTCGGATTTACTGTGCTCGCTCACGCTCACGATCGACCTTCGGCTCCCTGCTGTCTGGGCCCTGTGTTCTTTAGCGTTATCCGGCTGGTGCCGCGGCGGTGCAAGGGGCGCGCGCTGGCGGCGCCTTCGGAGTCTAAACCGCCCCCGGCGCAGCGTCGAGGCCGTCAGCCGTGGCGGTTCCCGGGGCGAGCGGCGTGGTGAGGGGCGGGGCGATCG
>NZ_NRRL01000059.1 GCF_016583645.1 Rhodovibrio sodomensis
GGCGATCTACGCCGGCGGCTGTGACGTGCGGGCATGTGGACGCCCGGCTCCGCCGGCCGGCTGGACGGGCCCCGGAGTCCTAGATGGTCCGGGGCCCGTCCAGCCTGCGACCACAAGCCCGCACGCCCATCAGCCGGTGGTGCAAGCCGCACCAGGGCTAGACAATCCGCCACCCACGTCGGCTACGCTCGGCCCTGGCGAGATGCCGGCACACACCGAGGGCCCAAACGGCTAACGCTCTGAAGCCCCGGCGCTGTTGCAGACAACGGGTCCACCTCAGCCTAACGATCACAAAACTTCGCGTCGTTGGTCTGCCTCTTCCGAAAACCCTAGCGACGCCCGCCACGCCAGCACGTCTTCGATCCTAAGAAACCTCTCGTCCATGTACTCCGGCGGCTTCTCCCAGTCGTCCCGGTGCCCTCGACCATAATCCGTTACGCCCAGCAGGTGCGTGCCCGTCACGCCATCGTCGGACAGCGGCAGTATCAACCGCTCGCCCTCGCGGTAGCCGCCGATGCGCATGTAGACGCGCCCAACGGCATATACGACACCCGGCGTTTTGAGCGTGTGGAGAAAACGGTCGCGGACGGTATCAAGCATGTGGGGTTCGATGATCTCCCGCAAGTGCTTGCCACGTAGGGAGTAGCCGAAGACACCGTTTACGTGCTCGCCCGCAAGGCGATAGCGGAACGCATCCTCGCGGGGGATGTGCTCGATCAGCCAGACGTACGGCAGCGCTAGCTTGATCGCGTTCAGCTCGATCTCGCTGCGGTTCGGAAGACGACCCGCCGTGTACGCGCTCAACCACCAAAGCGCGACGGCGCGAAGGGCAGATGAGGTCAGCGGACAGATTTTATGGTTCTCCAACATAGAGAACTCGCGAAAGTCGCAGCAGCTCTGAGTGCGCGCGATGGTTGCCGTTAAACCCGCAGCGGAAATTAGACAGAAGGCGATTTCTGAGTCCAGATGTAAGCTGGTCGGTGGTGGGGTGGCGTGTGGGTCTCATGCAGGTGTAATATGATGGTATACATCGGAGGACGTCGAGCGATCATCCTGACTCTTAACAGCCGCTTCCCGGAAAAGTATTCCGGCTTTAACCGAGTGGTGATCGAAATCTTGGACCGGTAGACGGGGTTTCGTGCGTGGCGGATTCTTACCAGAAGCAAGTTGCGACACGGCGGCTCTTGGTGTTCCCGCACGTCGCCGCGCCGGTCTTCGTGGCCTCGGCCGTTCTAATCTTCGCTTTCGTCGGCCTGGGCATCGGCTACCACGCTGCCATGGCTGGAATCGCCCGACAGATCCATCTGTGGATCGCCGACAATCTGGGATGGTTCTACACCGGTGCCGTCGCGGTCTTCCCGGTTTTCGCGGTTGCCTTGGCAGTCAGTCGCTACGGCGACGTGCGCCTGGGAGATCCGCTGGAGCGTCCGAAATATCGCCGGGTAACCTGGTTCGCGATGTTGTTCAGCGCAGGCATGGGCATCGGTCTGCTTTTCTGGAGCGTGGCCGAGCCGCTCAGCCATTACCTCGCGCCGCCGTATGGTGAGGGCGGGACGCGCGAGGCTGGGCATCTTGCCTTGCGACTGACATTCTTTCACTGGGGACTTCACGCTTGGGCGATCTACGTCGTGACCGCGCTGGGTCTGGCGTTCTTCGCCTTCCGGCACAAGCTGCCGCTGTCGCTGCGCTCGGTTTTTTACCCGCTTGTCGGCGACCGAATTTACGGATCGTTCGGGCACGTCGTCGACGTCTTCGCCGTGATCGGCACGATGTTCGGCGTCGCGACATCGCTGGGCCTTGGCGTCATGCAGGTCAATTCCGGTCTGGATTACCTGTTTGACATCGGTCAATCGCATACCGCCCAACTGCTGCTGATTGCCGGTATCACCGCGGCTGCGACGGCCTCGGTGGTATCCGGGCTGGACAACGGGATCGCCAAACTCAGCCGGGTCAACGTGTTCGCGGCGCTTGTTATGCTCGTGTCGGTGCTGGCGCTTGGCCCGACCAGCTTCCTGCTGGACGCGTTCCTAGAAGGCACCGGGGAGTATCTGCACAAGCTGATCGAGCTCAGCCTGTGGACCCAGGCGACCGAGGACGGCAGCTGGCAGGCCGACTGGACCCTGTTCTACTGGGGCTGGTGGATATCGTGGTCGCCGTTCGTCGGCACCTTCATCGCCCGAGTGTCGCGCGGCCGGACGATCCGCGAGTTCGTCATAGGTGTGCTGCTCGTGCCCACGATCGCGGTGATGCTGTGGATGACGGTGTTTGGCGCCAGCGCGATCTACGTGCAGCACACTGGCGCGGCCGCGCTGGCCGGCTATGTCGATGGAGAGGTCAGCCAAGCGTTCTTCGCTCTGCTCGACGCGTTGCCAGGCGCGACCGCGACTGCGGCCCTGGCGACCGTGATCGTCATGCTCTTCTTCGTGACCTCGTCCGACAGCGGCAGCCTAGTGATCGACATGCTGACCGCGGGTGGGCACGACGACCCGCCCAGGGTGCAGCGGGTGTTCTGGGCTATTACCGAAGGTGTCGTCGCCGCCACGCTGCTGCTCGGGGGCGGGTTGCAGGCGCTCCAGACCGCCGCGATCACGACGGGGTTGCCTATCGCCGCGATTCTGTTGCTGCTCTGTTACACGCTCTATCGGGGCTTGGCGACTGAACGCATCGCGACGAACGCGGAAGATGAAGGTCCGGAAAGCTCGGCAAAACGGATGGGGCTGGAGACACGCGCTGTTGGAGAAGGTGATCCGACTTCTCACCGGGCATGAGGCACGAGGTGGCTGGTTTGCTATCTGCTGCCGTGGTGCGTAGCTTATTGGTTCGTCGGCTCGTAGCCCGAGGCCGTTGCGATGGCTGGGGCAGGCGGAGCGCGGCGGTTCCGCCCTGGGGTTTAGACGTCGACCTTCTCGGCGATGGCAATGGCGTCATCGACCTCGACGCACTATGTAGCGGACTGTGCTCTCGATCTTCGTGTGGCCGAGCAAGAGCTGCACCGCGGGCAGGTTGCCGGTGCGGCGGTAGATCAACGTCGCCTTCGTCCGACGCAACGGCTGACTGCGTACCGAAGAGCGCTGGATTGAGCCCGGCAAGTCCGATCCAGTCGCAGACTAGGTGTCCATTGGCGTGGGGTCACGATGCCGATCGGCACGACAAGCTCTTGAAAAAATAGGTTTCGAGAGCACAAACGCGCTCGCCTATCTACTGAAGAGGTGTGACGCGCGGGAGAAAGGCGGACTAGATTGTCAGAGCGCGTGCAAGATCGTCGTGCTCGAACGCCCTGGCCATTCGGTCGATCTCAGACAGCTTCGCGCCGGCCGCGCTGGCAACGGGTCTCCATTGGGACGTCGCATGGGCGACCTGTTTGATCACCTCCCGGGCCTGCTTTTTCCTCAAGCCGAAATATCCAGCCACGCTTTCGGCAAGCTCGATGGAGCACGTACCGTCGTCGAGGTCGATGTTGGTGGACAGCACCCGCGCCTTTTCGTCCGTCGGGACGGGGTTAAGATCGAAGGCCGGGGAAAGCCGCCAGCCGCTCGGATCGGTGCGCAGAAAGCCGTGATTCCGCAGGTGATCGTCCACGTTGGACACGAGGATGTTGAAGACCATCCTTCGGTAGAGCTTGTCGGCGTCGCTTTTCGCGTGGCCGGCGTAGCTGGACATGACATCCACAATCTCGGGATAACTGCCGCCTTGGCCGTCCTGTGAACCGGTCATCGCCATGGCGGACATGTAGGGGATGCGGCGATCTCCATTCCGGTCGAACCGCCGAGAGAGCAAGACGGCCTTTCCGGCCACCGAGACCAGTTCGTGGTTCGGCGTTTCGATGCCCGACTGAGCGGCCAGGCGCAATGCGATGGCTTCCCATCGCTCGATGCTGTAGGTGTCACTCTCGTTAGGGAACTTGGCGATCGACATGTTGCCGTACTGATCGAAGACGGTGGCCTTCGGGCGCGCCCCGCCAAGCGAGGATCCCGGCGCCAGGATGTCCTGCAGATCTTCCTCGGTCTCCTCGTCCCGCTGCACGCGTTCGGTGATCTCGAGCAAGCGCCGGAGGCCAAGCCGGGCGGGCACAGACACCGTGCTCTGAGACTGGAAATGATCCTCGCCGACTTCGCAGAAGCGCAGAGCGCCCATCCGGGATCGGTCGGATACGCCGAGGATGAAGTCCATCTCGGTTAGGGTTCGGACCGTTCGCTTCTCTTTCTCGGCCTGCCGGCGCTCGGCCCGTCGCAGAAGACGCCGCCCCCAGGTGTCTGGTGCTGAGTCGTTGATGGCGGGTGGCGTCTCCATGTTCTTTGGGGGCGGGAAAGTACCCCTCGTAAGGGGAAGCGACGGGTCGATCGGGAAGCGATGCGGGTGGTCCAGCCAGGTTTGGTCGTACTCGAACGTCACCGTCTCGGCGCGCCTGGATACATTGCGCCTGAGCAGCCCCACGCGATGGGTCTGGCCGTCGAGCTCGATATGGACCTCGACATCGCTCATGACGGCGTCATCGCCTTGGCTTGGGCAGATGGACCCGCTTCGGCAGCTCGGAGGCGGCCATCTCTCGACCCACAGGATCCTGGCTGACGTCCGCAACCTGGGAGAGGTTGTCGAGCAATCCGAGCGCCTGCAAAACAGCGCCGTAAATGCCGATGCTGACACGATGATCGCCGCTCTCCACGCGCTGAAGCGTCGAGCGCGAGGTGAAGGCTCGTTCGGCCAGGACATCCATTGGCAAACGCCGGCGGCGCCGCGCATCGTGGATGTCGGCGCCCAGTTTCCGTAGAGCCTTGCGGGTGGCCGCGGGCGGCATGTGTGGCGTGGGCATAGCGTGACCTTCGTGCTACATTGTCACACATAATGTAGTGCGAAAGCGACTTTATTTCAATCAGTAGAGCAAAGAGGAGCGCGGTGGCGGTAGGGTCCGGGGAGTAGCCGTTGGCCGGCGGCCTTCGCCGTATGCCGGTACCTCAGTCCGGGCCGTTGCTCCGTTTCTCCTCTCCTCTCACGTCAAACGCAGCGTGCGGTTCTCCCGCACTGCGCTTTCCGACTAGCTTCACGGCGAGGCGTTCGACCGGTCGGTACGCGAGAGGGCCTGAACGCTCAGGACACCCAGATCGCCGAACTGTCAGGGTGGCCTGCGATGCCACCTTGTGCCGCCGGCGCAGGAAGTGTCGCGTGCGTTGCGTGTTCTGCGACAACCGGCTTGTCCGGTCCGGTGAGCGTCATCCAGGTTGACCGGTGACGGCTGGCTTGGGGCGATCCACAGGCCCGGCCGTCGGTGAGGCCGGGCCTTGTGGATCGCGCTGGCCCCGGTCCGTTGTGCGGGATGCTGGCCCATGCCGAGGCGAACGCGGCCTTGGCGCGGGACACGGACGCGGAGCTGGGCGCGGTCGTCGCGGACACCGGCTACTAGTCCCAAGAGAACATGCCTGCGGAACAGGGGGCATCGCGACCAAGAAGGACCACAAGCAGCGTGCGGAGTTGCGCGACGCCCCACCTCGGCGCGGTCGGATACCGAAAAACATGTCCGCCCGCGAGCGCATGGACCGCAAGCTGCGGACCAACCGCGGGCGGGCGATCTACGCCCAGCGCAGCTAAACGGTCGAGCCGGTGTTCGGGAACATGAAGGACGGCCAGGGCGCCGGTCGGTTTTCCATACGTGGGCTGGATACCTGCCGCGGCGAGTGGCAGCTCGACGCCGCGGTTCGACGCCGCCGTCTACAACTTACGGAAACTGCACCGAGAGCCTATCCAGCGGGCGGCGAATACTAACAAAAGGGGAGAAAAAGCCCCCGATAATGCCCAGCAACGCGAAGAATAGGACGGCCCGACCGCATTCCATGGCTCGCCACCGACGTCACTCCCAGCATGCGGCGCGCTCGGAGCTATTCAGCAACAGGCTCCCGGATGTGAGCATCAACCGCTTCGCGGGGTTGATCGAACTTCAGTAGCTGTTTTCCGTTGGAGAATTGTGGCGCGGTCGAGGGCGTAGTCGTGGGGCGCGACGTCGGCGACCTTGGTCCGATCGAATAGGGGCGCCACGCTTATAGAAACCAAAGTGTGGCGACCGTCATGGACAAGAGCGTAATGGGGATGCCGGCACGCGCGAAGGCCGCAAAGCCAAGGCGAAAGCCGCACTGGGCCGCACGTTCGGCGACGATCAGGTTCGCGAGGCTGCCTACCAGCAGAAAGTTGCCGGCGAGCGTCGACAACACCGCGAGGGCGTGAAGTTCGTCCGACCCAAGCTCGGGAAAGAGTCCGAGCAGCAGGATGACCGCGGGCACGTTGCCCACCAAGTTAGACAACCCGAGCAAGAGGGGGCCGAGCACTGGTAACGCTGTCGGATCACCGACGCGGCGCTCCAGCAGGGCAAACGCGCTTGCGTCGAGCCCAGTCGCGGTGATCGCTTCTACCACGACGAAAAGGCCGGAAAAGAGCAGCAACAACGGCCAGTCCACGGCTCCGAGCATGTCGCGGCTCGCCAGTCGCCGGCTCAGCAGCAACGCCGCGGCAACGGACAGCGCCCCGAGCCCAGCCTCGACCGGCGTCAAGAAGATCGCCACGACGGCAAGCACTGCGAGTATTCCCTTGCCTGTCTGCCACCGGCCCAAAGCGATAGGTTCGGGTCGCGCTCCAGGCGACGGCCGGGTCGCCGAATCATGCGAGCTTCGTGTCCGAAATTCGGTGTGCCAGAGAAAGCGTATGCTCACGAACACGATCGCGAGCGCGGCCAAGGCCGGCGGCGCGCACGCCTGCACAAACGAGGCGAATTCCAGGTCGCCGGACTGGCCGATCAGAATGTTCTGCGGATTACCGATCGGTGTCGCCGCCGAACCCGCGTTGCTCGCGGTCGCCAGGGCAATCAGGAAGGGGCGGGGGTCGCGGCCTTGGCCGGCGAGTCCCGAACACAGCACAGGGGTCATAGCGAATACGACGACATCGTTAGCAAGCACCGTCGAGAGCCCGCCGGCGACCGTAACGATGCCGGCCAGCACCACCGTCGGGTTATACACGAAGGCAACGAGCCATCGCGCACAAGCATCGTAAAGACCTGCAGCGGCGAACTGCG
This sequence comes from Rhodovibrio sodomensis, assembly GCF_016583645.1. Classification (GTDB taxonomy): domain Bacteria; phylum Pseudomonadota; class Alphaproteobacteria; order Kiloniellales; family Rhodovibrionaceae; genus Rhodovibrio; species Rhodovibrio sodomensis. The sequence continues at coordinate 7,055 of NZ_NRRL01000059.1, forward strand.
CCGAAACCACCATCAGTGCAAACAGCACGATCAGCGTATGGCCGTTGATCGCATTCAGGGCTTGGCGTTCCGATAGAGCGCCGGTGGCCAGTACGGCCGCGGCCGCCACGACCGCGATTCCGCTGCGGTCGACTTGCAAGCCGGGGATGCGTCCGAGAGCCATACCAAGGTATGTCACGGTGAAGATCACGACGACGACGACGGTCAAGCGGGACACCCCGCGATTTTTGAGTTGATGCTTGCGTGTGCGATTGACGTTACTGCGCTCTCAAGCCTGTGTTCGCGATACATTAGGAGCCGTCCAGCAACTATCGCTGCATTTGTGATGCGTTTGGCGCAATCGTGTAGTTCCAATCGCCGTGTGAAGTCGTGGCGTTGGAGGTTGAGACCCTTTAATCTCTTTAATCTCCGCGTCGGAGACCTTGATGCCCGCACCATAGGTCGCGCCGTCGAGTTCACATCTCACCTTGAGGCCGGCGCTGGTGGCCGTCGGCGCGATCAGGCGTACGATGGTCTGATGGCTCACCAACGGCTTGCCGCGCCAATTGCTGGAGATGAACGAGAACAGACGGTGCTCTATCTTGTTCCATTTGCTGGTGCCACGGCGGCAGGTGACAGACCGTGATGCTCAGGCCGAGTTCGTCGGCAAGCCGCTGCAGTTCCCGCTTCCAAAGCCGAACGCGGGAGCCATTGCTATCGAGCTATGGCCGAAAGTCGGTTACCGGGTGAGACGGAGGTGGCGTATCGTGTGATGGCTATCAAACCAACCACGCCCCCCGGAATGGAGAGATACGCCATCTCCGAGGATAAGGTCATTTCACGCCACCCAGCCGAAACCGGTTTCGGTCGAGAAGAGTCCCGATGCCTGCGGCATCGGTACTATGTGTTGGTTGGATCCGGACCGTCGCTCGGCAGGCGCGTGCTTCAACAGCTGTGGTCGTGCACCTCGGCGTGCGAAAGCTGTCCCATTAGGTAGTCCCGCACGGCTTTCTCGGGGTCGGTTTCGTTGGTCGCGACGGCGTCGACGCCGCGCTTGGCGAGCTTGGCGACGAAGTTGCGCCCGCAGCTGCCGCACAGCACGGCCTCCATCTCGAACACCGGGTGGCCGTCTTTGTTGCCCCAGTCGTGCAGCGCCTGCTCCTTGGGCAGGTCCAATCGGTCGACCAATTCGGGGGTACCGCCCGGCGCCCCCTGGTAGACCAGGAAGCGCCGGGTGCGCCCGGCGTGCGGTGTAATGGTGCGGAAGTTCTGGCTGGTTACGGCGATCCGGTACATCGGCTCACTCCAGGTTGGGGCCTGACGCCTTCATTTTTCGACGTCGGCCCAGATCTTGCGCTGCACCGCGTAGAGCATCGCGGTAAGCACGATTAGAAACAGGATGACTTTCAGGCCCAGACGCTTGCGCTCTTCCATGTGGGGATTGGAGGCCCAGTGAAGGAACGCCGTCACGTCGTGGGCCATCTGCTTGGGTGTGGCCTTGGTGCCGTCCTGATAGTCGACCACGCCCTGGACCAGCATTTGCGGCATGCTGATTTTGTGGCTTGGATAGTACTTGTTCCAGTACTGCCCGGGCGAGAGATTCGCATCCTCTGGCGCCTTCTCGTAGCCGAGCAGGACGGCCCTGACGTACTCCGGTCCGCCTGGCCGGGCATTAGTGATCACCGAAAGGTCCGGCGGGACGGCCCCGTTGTTGGCGTTTTTCGCCGCTTCCTTGTTCTTGTAGGGAAACGGGAACGCGTCCGTCGGTTCGGCCGGCCGCTGGTACATCTCGCCCTGGTCGTTAGGGCCGTCGGTGACAGTGTACTGCGCGGCGATCGCCTCGACTTGGTCCTTGTTGTAGCCGATATCTTTCAGGTTGCGGAAGTGGACGTATTTCATGCCGTGGCAGGCCGAGCAGACGGTGTTGAAGACCTGCAAACCGCGCTGCACGGTGGCCCGGTCGAAGGTCCCGAAAACGCCCTCGAACTGCCAGGTATGCTCGGGCGGCGCCGGCGTCTCGGCGGCCTCGACCGGGACTGGCGCGAGCCCGAGCCCGGCCGCGGCGATCGCCGCTGCGAGCAGATTGCGGAACTTAGCCATCTCTGCATCTCCTCTCATTCCTCGGGCCTAGTCATTCTGCTGGGCTGGTCGGCGCGGCCGCGGGCTGCGCCCGGTCGGACAGGACCGGCTGGGAGATGCTGTGCGGGCGTGGCTTGGGCCGTTCGAACACGCCCAACAGCGGCAGTATCACCAGGAAAAAGATGAAGTAGTACGCCGTGGCGACGCGGCCGATCGTCGGCCATATCCCGCTCGGCGGCATCGCCCCGACGTAGCCCAGCACCAGCACGTCCAGCACCAGGAGCCAGAAAAACTGCTTGAACAGCGGTCGGTACCGGCCGGAGCGCACCGGGCTGCGGTCAAGCCAGGGCAGGGCGAACAGGATCAGCACGGAACCGAACATGAGCAGCACGCCGCCCAGCTTGTTCGGCACCGCGCGCAGGATCGTGTAGAACGGCAGGAAGTACCATTCGGGCACGATGTGCGGCGGCGTCACCAGTGGATCGGCGGGCTGGTAGTTGATTGCATGGCCCAGGTAGTTCGGCGCGTAAAACACGAACAGCGATAGCGCAATCAGGAACACGCCCAGGCCGAACAGGTCCTTCACCGTGTAATACGGGTGGAACGGCACCTGGTCCTGATGACCCTTGGGCTCGATGCCGGTCGGGTTGTTGGACCCGTAGCGGTGCAGCGCCACCAGGTGGAGCATGACCGCGCCGACGATCAGGAACGGCAGCAGGTAGTGCAGCGAGAAAAAGCGCTGTAGCGTCGGGTTGCCGACGGCGAAGCCGCCCCAAAGCCAGCGCGTGATCTCGTCGCCGAACACTGGCACGGCGGAGAACATGTTGGTGATGACCGTGGCGCCCCAGTAGCTCATCTGGCCCCAGGGCAGGGTGTAGCCCATGAACGCGGTCGCCATCATCAACAGCAGGATGATCACGCCCAGGCCCCACAGCACCTCGCGCGGCTGCTTGTAGGAGCCGTAGTACAGGCCCCGGAACATGTGAATGTAGACCACGATGAAGAAGAACGAGGCCCCGTTCATGTGGATATAGCGCAGCAGCCAGCCGTAGTTGACGTCGCGCATGATCTTCTGGATCGAGGCGAACGCGTAATCGGTGTGGGGCGTGTAGTGCATGGCCAGCGCGATGCCCGTGACGATCATGATCACGAGCGCGATGCCGGCGAGCGAGCCGAAGTTCCAGGCGTAGGTCAGGTTCTTCGGCGTCGGATAGAAGCGCAAGTGCTGGTCGGCGAAGTTGATGACCGGCAGCCGGTCATCCAACCAGCCGAGCACGCCCTTGTAGGGTGTCTGGTAGTCAGTTGCCATGGCGCGACCTCCTTCCGCGATTGATCACGTCCCAATTCCCTCCCCCTTTCCGGCGTGCTGTGTGCCGGGCTCGTTCCGTAGCGTTGGTCGGGGTGGAAAGCACCGCCCTAAGTTATATTCGGGATATAACTATCTGCCAGTGCGAATGCGACCGTCCGGGCGTTCGGACTCAGTGTCGCACGGCGGGCCGCCGTTGCTTGGACCGGGCCCGGTCTCCACCGCCTCGTAGCCGATGATCATCGCCTTCAGGTGCTGGAACACCGTATCGCCGGTGGTGATCATGTAGACGTGCCCGATCAGGAACACGAGCGTGGCGTAGGCGGTGGCGATGTGCACCGTGGCCACCGGCGCGAGCGGGACCGGCAGCACGTCGCCGAACAGGTTGAAGGTCAGGTAGATCAGCCCGGTGATCCAGATCGCCGGCGAGATCACCGCGTTGAAAATCAGGTAGGCGAACCGCTGCAGCGGATTGTGCTTGCGCCGGCGGCTCGGGCAGAACGGGTGTGGCTCGCCCCGGAATATGCCGCCGGCGTAGAAGCGCAGCACCGCCCATAGCTTGTCGGTGGTGGGCACGTACTGTCGCCATTCGCCGGTGGCGACGTGCCAGAAGATCGCGAACACCCAGACCACCATCAGCGCGAGCGCGCAGGTCACATGCACCGTCGCCGCCTCGGCGTAGCCCAACCCCCGGTAGGTGCCGTGCAGTTCGAAGCCGGTCGTGAGCATGCCGATAATCAGCAGCGACTGCGACCAGTGCCAGGCGATCTCGAACGGGCTGAACAGCCGGATCCGCTGTCTCATCGCGCACGTCTCCGATGCCGGAAGAAAGCCCTCAGTGCCGCGTGGCCGAGTACGCCCGCGAGCGTCGCCAGCACCGCCAGACCGCCGATCCGGTCCAGCCACGCCGGGGCGTCGCGCCCGGGCATGTAGAAGCTGTTCAGGCCGGCCAGCCGGCTGTCCTCACTGTGGCAGTCGGCGCAGCCGACTGCCTGATCGGCCGGGGCGACCATGTGGGTGATCGGCCAGTACATCTTGGTCCCGACGAAGCCGACTTCGCCGGAAAACGGCAGGCCCTCGGTTGCCATCGCGGTCTCGATCGCCGGCTGCCAGTCCAGGTTCTTCCAGTAGGCGGTGTCGTCCTGGCCGAACAGGTGCATCAGCACCAGCCGGTCGCGCTTGGCGTCGTAGGGCTGCTTGCCGCGCATGATCTTGAACGGCCAGATCCGTGCGTCGGCATCCTCCGGTCCGCCCGCGAAGCTGTTGATCGCGACCACGCTTTCCGGATCGATCTTGTCCGTGGCTTCGGTGTAGCGCATGTCGCCGTCGAACCAGGCGTAGGACGGGATGTAATCCTCCCGCCATTCGATCTCTCCCCAGCGGGTCCAGTAGCTGATCCGTCCGTCGGCGTTGGTCTCGTGGATGCGGCTGCCGTCCTCGGCCAGCCGGCCGGCCTTCGACCAGTCCCACCAGGTCTTGGTCTGTACACCGCCGCGGGCGATTTCGGGGATGTGGCAGGTCTGGCAGGCGACCCGGTCGCTGTGCTGGTTCAGCGTGCGCGCGACGTAGCTGCCGTCGTCGTGGGCGTCGACACCGTGGCAGGATTCGCAGGTTGCCGCCTGCCGGCGCATGCCCGGCTTGCCGGTGCCCTGCATGTCCCGCGCGGTCATGTCGTAGCGCCCGCCGGCCAGCTCGTGGCCGCTGGCGACGTGGCAGTCCTGGCAGGCCATGTCCCCGCCCTCGGGGCTCATGTGCACGTCGAGCGATCTGGGCGCGTCGATCAGGGAGGAATCCAGGTCGCCGTGCTTGGAGCCGTTGCCGCCACCGCCGTTGAAGTGGCAGCTGCCGCAGCTGGCGACGTCCGGCGGGCCGACGTTGCGTGCGACCTTGCCAAGGTCGGGCGGCGTCAGCGGCTTGCCGTGCACCGTGGTGGCGGTCTCCAGCACCCGGCCCGCGTCCTTGGGCGCCTTATGGTAGGTGCCGGTGGTGTCGTGGCAGACCAGACAGTCGACCCGGGTGTCGTTGGAGAAGTCGAACGACGCGTCCTCCCAGCCGTAGCCGGTGTGGCAGGAGGTGCAGCGCGGCTCGTTGGTGCGGACGTTGGTGCAGAAGTTGTTCAGCACATGCCGCTTGCCAAGCTGTTGGCCGGTATCGGGATGGGTATAGTCCCAGGTCCAGTGGATCGACTGGCGGACCTGATGCCCGGCCTCGGTGTGGCATTCCAGGCAAGCTTTGGTGACCTCGCGACCACTGTCGAACTCGCCTTGGAGCTCCTCGAACTTGCTATGGTCGGCGGTCGAGATGTCCTGGGCCGGCGTGGGCGCGGGCAGCTGGCCTTCCTCGGCCCCGGCGGCCCGCGGCAGCGTCGCGGCGGCGAGCAGCCAGAGCATCAGGCCACCCCGACGGATCGGACTTATCCGGCAAATGGGCATCGGTCGCGGCCAAGGCTGTGCATTTCCAGGACGAACGTCTGCACGAGATATTAGTTTATGCTTAATTGACCGGCAAGGTACCCGCGACCTGGCTTACGCGCATCTCGGCTGTGTTGTGACCATACCGACGGCGCGGCGGATGTGCGAAGCGACGTACCGAGAAGCGCTGAAACACGCCGCTCACAACGGATCGCGCGCAGCGGACGGAGACGACCGACGGTCGGTAACGCGGCTGACTTGCCGCACCCCGACGTGACGGGGTCGGCACGGGATTTCGCCCCCCGCCCGGCGTGCGACAACACGCCTAGGACCACACGACGTTAAGACCGGTCGGCAGGCGACCCACCTGACAGATGACAGTTTCGAATTATCCAATGGGATATAGCAGTCAGCGGAGGTGAACAATGCTGGATCGTGACCCCACCACGCGTCGCAGCTTCACTCGCGCCCTGGCGGCCGGTCTGATGGGGGGGGCGTGACCCTGCTGTTCGGCCGCAGTGCACCCGCGCAGAAAGCTCCAAAGAAGTCGGTACAATACCAGGAGCAGCCCAAGACCGTGGGCGGCACGGAGCAGCGCTGCGACAACTGCCAGTTCTACATCACGCCTGAGCAAGCGGGCACCGAACAGGGCCGCTGCCAGGTGGTCCAGGGCCCGGTGAAGCCGCAGGCTTGGTGCAACCTCTGGGCGCCGGCGAACTGAGCCGCGCCGGTCGAGGACGCGCGGCGCGCCCGGGCAAGATGCTAAAAGGTGGAACCGCCTTGCAGCTGGATCTTGCCCTCTCTGCGGAGTGTTAGAGCTACAGTCCGCTTGCAGGCCGTTTCGGCCTTTAGGCATGTAGCTCTCGCCGCGGCGAGCTTCGCGACGTGAGAGACGGCTTCGCCGAAAGGCGCGCCCCGCGCATAAGAAAGGGCCGTGCGCTACGCGGCGCACGGCCCTTTTCGTCGGTTTCGCGCACGTAGGGACTCTTAGATGTCGGTCCCACGCTGCGGCATCCGGCGGATGTCACGCTTGCATGCTGCGCATCATCCAGACCTGCTTCTCGTGCGCGCCAAGGCGTTCGGTCAGCAGGTCCGCGGTGGCCGGATCGTCATGCGCCTCCGCCACCGAGACTGCGGCGCGCAGGTTGCGGATCACGGTGGGCTGGGGCACGGATGCGTTGGACACCTCCGAGACGTTATGACGTAGGAGGAGGTTTCCATGTCCGATACCCGGAAGTCCGACGAGCAGGGCCGTGAGCCGGAGGCCGGCGCGGCCCGACCCCAACAAGAGTCTGGGGCCGCGCCGGCCTCCGGCTCGCCCCACGGCAAGCCCCAGCGGTTCACGGCCAAGCGTAAGCTGCAAGCGGTTCAGCGGCTGATGAGTGGCGAGAGCCTGGAGGCCGTGTCCCGCGATCTGGGCGTCACGGTGGCCCAGCTGTCCGAGTGGCGCGACGACGCCTTGGCGAGCGCCGAGGCCGGGCTGAAAGCCCAGCCCCGCGACCAGCGGGACGACGAGATCGCTCGCCTCAAGGGCAAGCTGGGCGACGTCACGATGGACAACGAACTCCTGCAGGAGAAGATCGAGCGGCTGGAGGCACGCAAGTCCCCTTCACGCGGGCGGAGGTCGAAGAAATGAGCGAGACCGTGTCGCCCTCCGCGAACCGGGTTTACGGTCTCGCGCGCGTTTGCCGCGTCTGGCAGGTCGCCCGTTCTACGATCTATTACCAGCGGAGCCTGCCGGCCGAGCGCCAGGCGCGACGGCCAGGCCCGATCGGGGCCGCCGCCGACGCGGAGCTGATCGCCGAGATCCGAGACGTGATCGAGACCGCGCCGTTCTTCGGCGAGGGCTACCGCAAGGTCTGGGCCCGCCTGCGGCTGCGGGGCGTGCGCACGGCCGCGCGCCGGGTCCGGCGGCTGATGCGCGAGCACGACCTCTCGGCCCCCAACCGTCCGCCACAGCGCCCGGCGAACGACCACGACGGCCGCATCACCACCGACCGGGTTGATGAGACCTGGGGCACCGACATGGCCCAGGCGGTGCTGGCCAGCGGCGCCCGGGTGCACGTCTTCGCCACCATCGATCACTGCAACTCCGAGTGCATCGGCGTGCATGCCGCTTTCGGTGCCAACCGCTGGGAAGCGCTGGAGCCCGTGCGGCAGGGTGTCGGCCGGCACTTCGGCCCCGCCAGCGCCGACGTCGCTGCTGGCCTGAAGCTGCGGCACGACCACGGCTCGAACTACATGGCCGAGGACTTCCAGCGCGAGATCGCTTTCCTCGGCATGGAGGCGTCGCCCTCGTTCGTCCGGCAGCCCGAAGGCAACGGCGTCGCCGAGCGGTTCTTTCGCACCTTGAAGGAACAGCTGCTCTGGGTGCGGACCTTCCACACCTTGGAGGAACTACAGGACGCGCTGCGCGCGTTCAGGATCTGGTACAACGCCAACTGGCTGATCCAGCGTCACGGCCATCGAACGCCCGACCAGGTGCGCGTTGATCAGCATCACGAAGCCATGGCCGACAGCGACCTGCCCGTGGCAGCCTGACGGCCATTACGCGGTGTCCAACATCCGTCCCGCACTACAGGTTGCGGATCACGGTTTCGTTGTCGGCGATCAGCTCATCGAGCATCGCTTCCGCCGCCGGGATCCGCTCGTTCTCCTCGATCGAACTGCGCGCTTTGAACTTGGCGTAAGTGCCCGGTGCGTAGGCGCCGAGGGCCCGGATCCGCTCGGCGATGTCGTCCAGGGCGTCCCACAGGTCGCGATAATGTTCCTCGAACATGTGGTGCAGACTGCGGAACCGCGGACCCTCGACGTTCCAGTGGAAGTTGTGCGCCTTCAGGTACAGCAAGTACGTGTCCGCGAGCACATCGCTGAGCACGCTGACGGGGGTTTGCTGGTGTTCGGTTTGAAGCGCCGCTTCAGTCATATTCGACCTCCATTCGGTTCAGGTTCGCCGCCAAGGTCTCGTTGAACCGGCTCTATCGCCGCGCCGGGTTCGTAACCGGCCGGCTCTCGTCCTGGGTCCAGACGTGCATCGAGCCGTCGAACAGTTGGGCATCGTCGTTGCCCAGCACCTCCGACATCACGAACCAAGTGAGCGCGGAGACGTGGCCGCTGTTGCAGTAGGCGATCGCCGCCAGGTCCATTGGAGCCCCCTGGTAGGCGTAGACCGCGCGCAGCGACTCTGCGTCCCGCAGGGTGGCGGGGCCCTTCTCTGCGACGTTAAGGGTGAAGGGCACGTTGACCGCGCTCGGGATGTGCCCGGCGGCGTATACGTAGCCGGCCTGCTCCAGGCCCAGGTAGTAGGCCATCGGCCGGTTGTCGGTCAGCTGCACGCCCGCGTTGGTGCGCGCCGCATCGACCTCGGCCACCGTGGCGAGCACGCTGTCGTCCGGCGCCCCGGCAGTGTAGTCGCCCGCGCTGACCTCGGCCGGGCCGGTGGCGAGGTCGTGGCCCGCCGCCCGCCAGGCCGCGTTGCCGCCGTCCAGGATCGCGACGTCGTCGTGGCCGTAGTAGGCGAACTGCCAGTAGAGCCGAGCCTGCGTGGTGATCTGCCCGGCCGCCTTGCCGGGGGACGTGATCACCACCGGTTCGTTGGCATCGACGCCGGCTTCCCGCATTAGCCGCTGGAAGGTCTCGGCGGCTAGGCGGACCTTCTGCCGCTCGACACCGTCGATGGTGCGCGTGGTGCGCACGGCGTCCCAGCCGACCGGGGCCGCTTTTGGGATATGGCCTCCGGCAAAGCTCTCGAGGTCGCGCCGCACGTCGAGCACGGCGACCTCGCCGCGATGCTCGGCCAGCCAGTCGGCGTCGACCACCGCTCCAGGAGTTACAGGCCCGCCGGCGAGCGCCGGGTCAGTTACGGCGGCGCTTGCGAGGAGAAAGGCTGCCGTAAGGGCGCTCATGTATCGCATCGTCATCTCCTTTCCAATTCGTTTCTGGGGTTGAACAGCAAGTGAGCCATACGCTGAGCGTTCACTTGTGTCCTTAACAATTAAGTTAATTCGTATGCGATCGGCTGCGACGTGTTTTCGGTGCGTCCTATCGCCCTGGTGCGACCATCGACGGGCCTCATGCTGCCGAAGCGGCCCTTGCACGTCGGATCGTATCCGGCGCCAGGGTTTCCATCGCCTGATATTGGCTGAGGAAGATCCGGCCGCTGAGCTCTTCGAGGAACGGGCTGCGCTGCAAGTTGTCCATTACTGGGCCTTTCACTTCGGAAAGGTGGAACGTGACGCCGGCATCTGCCAGACGCGCATTGATCGCCTCCAGGCTCTCCAGGGCACTTGCGTCGATCACGTTGACGGCCGAGCACATCAGGATGACGTCCGAAACCTCGGGCGATCGCGCGATCAGGTCGTAGACCGTGTCTTCCAGATACCGTGCGTTGGCGAAGTACAGGCTTTCGTCGACGCGCAGGGTGAGGACCTGCGGACTTGTCACCACGCTGTGCCGCTCGACATTCCGAAAGTGCTCCGTGCCCGGTACCTGACCGACGACGGCCGCGTGCGGCCGGCTGGTTCGCCAGATGTGCAGAGCGAGCGATAGCGCGACACCGGTCACAACCCCAGCTTCAACGCCGACGCCAAGGACGATGAAGATCGTCGCGGCCATCGCGGCGAAGTCGGTTCTCGAATAGCGGTAGGTTCGCCGGATCGCACCGAGATCAACCAGAGAAAGCACTGCAACGATGATCGTAGCGGCCAACGTCGCTTTCGGTAGCGCCTGGAATAGCGGTGTGAACAAAAGGGCGGTGGCCGCGATACCGACGGCTGTGAAGACCCCGGCCATCGGCGTTTCCGCGCCCGCGTCGAAGTTCACGACAGAGCGCGAAAAGCCGCCGGTCACAGGAAAGCCGCCGGAAAAGGCCGATGCGATGTTTGCCGCGCCGAGGCCGGTGAGTTCCTGGTTAGCGTCAATCCGCTGACGTTTCTTCGCCGCGAGAGTTTGTGCCACCGACACGGATTCGACGAAGCCGATCAGGCTGATCAGAAGCGCCGAGATTGCCAGATTCGACCAGAGCCCAAGGTCGAATGGTGGTAGGGTTAGCGGCGGCAGCCCTTGCGGGATATCGCCCACCACAGCAACGCCCTGGGCATCGAGGTCGAACAATGCGACCGCCCCCGTGGTGACGACGACGGCTGCCACGGGGCCGGCTTTAGCCAGTATGTCGGCCGCAAAGGGCGGTAACCCGACCCGTTTCCGCAGCAGTGGTTTTAACCTTGTGCGTACCCAGAACAGGAACACGGTCGCGCCCGTACCAAGTAGCAGGGTCCAGCCATGCGTCCGCTCCAGCCCCCGCGCTAGCGAGGAAACCATCTCAACAAGGGTATGACCGTGTGCGTCGACTCCCAGGATGTGTTTCAGTTGGCTGACTGCGATCAGGATCCCGGAAGCAGTAATAAAGCCAGAAATGACGGGGTGGCTTAGCAGGTTCGCGAGGAACCCGAGCCGTAGCAGGCCCATCGTGAGCAGCATCATCCCGGACAAGAGGGCAAGGGCAACCGCAGCGCCCAGGTAGCCCTCGGTGCCAGGTTCTGCGATCCGTGAGATGGCAGCGGCCGTGAGCAGGGACACAACCGCCACCGGTCCGACTGCAAGCGCACGGCTAGAGCCAAACAGTGCATAGGCGACCAGCGGCAGAATGCTGGCATAGAGGCCGACTTGCGCTGGCAGTCCCGCCAGCATGGCGTAGGCCAGGCTCTGCGGGATCAACATGATGGTTACGATAATCGCGGCGACGAGATCCGACGATAACTCACGGCTGCCGTAGCGCCGTAACCACGTGACGGCCGGAATGATCCGCCACCAGTGCCTGGAGATCATGGACTATCCTCGTCGGTCGGCAGGGAGGTTCTGCGGATGCGGTGGAGGTCCCGTTCGACTACTACCGACCACGGAGGCTTGCGATCTTGTCCGGCAGGTCGGTGAGATCGAAGCCGGCGGCGCCAGCCGTCGCCATCAAAGCGTCGACATCCATCGTCTCGCTGTTGGCGAGTGCCCACAGCGTGACCGAGCGTTTGCCGCTGCGACAAAAGGCGGCGACCAGTCCATCGCTTTGCTCCAGGGTCCGCGCGAACGCGTCAACCTGCGCCTGTGTGATCTCGCCGCCGACGACGGGCTGATGCAGAAACGTTAATCCATGGCGGATGGCCGCCGCGCGGAGGTCGTCCGATAATGGCTGATCCGCTTGTTCGCCATCAGGGCGATTGTTGATGACAGTTGTGTAGCCTGCGGCCGCCAAGTCCGCCATGTCCTCGACGGTCAATTGTGGTGCGACAGATAGCGTTTCGGTCAGTGGAAGAGTGGCCATTATCTTGACTCCCGCGGATTTTTGAAAGTGCGTGTTAAGCGGCTGAGCCCAGTCGAACGACTGGACCTCAGCCGCCATTTTCATGCCTGTTCGGCCTCAGAGCTGGTTGAGCGGGATCTTCAGGTAGGAGACGCCGTTGTCTTCCGGCTGCGGCAGCCGGCCGGCGTTGGTGTTGATCTGTAGGGCGTGCAGGATCAGCGCCGGCATCGGCAGTTCGGCGTCGCGTCTCTTGCGGGTTTCGACGAAGGTCGCCTCGTCGTTGCCGTCCTTCACGTGCGGATTGTTCGCTCGCTGCTCGGCTACGGTGGATTCCCACTGCGGCTCACGTCCGCCGGGCATGTAGTCGTGGCCGGTGAACAGGCGCGTCTGCCCCGGCAACTCGTCGAGGATCCGGCGGATCGAGGCGTAGAGCGTGTGTGCATCGGCGCCCGGGAAGTCTGCGCGCGCGGTGCCGAAGTCGGGCTGGAACAGCGTGTCGTGGACAAACGCGGCGTCGCCGATCACGTAGGTGATCGAGGCCAGCGTGTGGCCGGGTGAGTACATTACCCGGGCCGGGATGTCACCGACCTCGAAGGTGTCGTCGTCGGCGAACAGGCGGTCCCACTGCCGGCCGTCGGTGGGCGTATCGGACGGCCAGTTGTAGAGCTCTTTCCAGAGCTGCTGGACGTCCTTGACGTGTTCGCCGATGGCGATCGGCGCGCCGGTCTTGGCCTTGAGATATGTGGCAGCGGAGAAGTGGTCGGCGTGCGGATGCGTATCGAGAATCCACTGCACGCTCAGGCTTTGATCGCGCACAAACTGCAGGATCTGGTCGGCGTGCTCTGTCGATGTTCGTCCGGCCTTCTCGTCGTAGTTCAGGACCGGGTCGATGATAGCGCACTTCCGGCTCGCCGGGTCGGCGGCGACGTACTGAACGCTGAAGGTCTTGCGGTCGAAAAAGCCCGTGACCTCGGGCTGAGGACTGGTCATGGCGAGGACCTCGGTTATTCTTGCGATCCAAGTCAGATGGCGGCGGGAGGAATGCCCCGACCGGCGTCTCCCGAGGGAGCGCGCCGGCCGGGCGGGCGTCGCCCGGCAGGCTTACACTTGCGTAGTGCAGAAGTACCAGTCGGTGTACTCGTAGCCCTGCTCGGCGCGCCGCTCGGCCTCGTCGACCGTTGCCGGCGGCGGCACGATCGCTCGGTCGCCCGGCTGCCAGGCCTCCGGCGTGGCGACTCCGTGCGCGTCCGCGCACTGCAGCGCCTGCACCAGACGGACGATCTCGTCGATGCTGCGGCCGGTGGGCATCGGGTAGTACAGCATCGCCCGCAGCTTGCCCTCGGGATCGATCACAAAGGTCGCGCGGACAGCCGAGGTATCGCTGGCGCCGGGCATGATCATGCCGTAGGCGCTTGAGACCTGCATCGAGATGTCGTCGATGATCGGAAACCGGATATCGACGTCGAAGTTCTGCTTGATGCTGCGCACCCAGGCGATGTGCGAGTGCGTGCTGTCGACTGACAGGCCCAAGAGATCGCAACCGAGCTCCAGGAAGCGATCGTGGTTGCGGGCGAAGGCCATGAACTCGGTGCTGCAGACCGGCGTGAAGTCAGCGGGGTGGGAAAACAGCACCAACCAGCGGCCCTTATAGTCAGCCAGCTTGCGCGGCCCGTGCGTGGTCTTGGCGTGGAAGTCCGGCGCCGGCTCGTTCAAGCGCGGTAGGGTGGGCTGTATCTTTTCCGTCATCTTTCAAGCTCCCTCGTTTCGGTGTGTTCCGGTGTCCGGGGCATCCATGCTGCGCCCGGCGAACGCCTTGCGATGTAGAGAGCTTGCCAGTTTCGGTAAAATGAATATATTCGACCGTGGCGATTGAGAAATTCGAACGAAAGAGCCGCACCATCGCGATGCCGAGCCTGCGCCAGCTGCGCTTCCTGTGTGCGCTGGCCGACGAGTTGCACTTCGGTCGGGCCGCGGCTGCGTGTCACGTCACGCAGTCCACGCTCAGCTCTGGCCTGAAGGATCTTGAGGCGACCCTTGGGGTAACTCTTGCCGAGCGCGGCCACCGGCACGTGATCCTGACCCCGATCGGCGAAGAGATCACAGATCGCAGCCGCAGCCTGCTCGCGGGTGCACAGGATATTGTGAAATTGGCCGCTCGGCACACCGGGCTGCTTACGGGGGACCTACGACTGGGTGCAATCCCGACGATCGGTCCCTATCTCATCCCCGCCGCGCTGGCGGGTCTGCGCCAGTCACATCCAGATCTTCGCCTTTACTTGCGAGAAGAGCTGACCGAGAGTTTGCTAGAGGGGGTGCGCACCGGCCGTCTGGACGCCGCGCTGATAGCGCTGCCGTTCGAAACCGGCGAACTCGAAACTGTACATCTGTTCGACGATGGCTATCAGCTAGCGGCCCCACGCGGGCACGATCTCGATGTTGCTCGGGCGCTGGACGGGCGCGAGCTCGCTGAGCATTCTCTTCTGCTTTTGGAGAGGGGGCATTGCCTGCAGGGACATGCATTACAGGCGATCCCTGAGGTATCGCCGCCGGCGGACAACACCTTCGCGGCGACCAGCCTGTCTACACTGCTCGCGATGGTGCAAGAGGGGATCGGACTCACCTTGATCCCACAGTTGGCAGTCGATGCGGGGATCGTAGGCGCCCACGACGTATCGCTGGTTCCGCTCAACCGGACATGTCCGCGTCATGTTGTACTGGCATGGCGTCCGACCTCCCCGCGCCGCGGTGACTTCGAGGCGCTCTCTCAGGTGTTTAGCAAGGCCCGTGCAGACGTCGCTCGCCGCGGAACGCCGACATAAGTGAGTAAGTCTGCGGGGCGGGCAGCAAACCCGGCGTGCGTTGCTGTGGTCAGGTTCGGTTACGCGACGAAACGTCATCTGCCGCAGACGCAAGCCGCTTCTTACCTGTCGTTTATGGAAACGTTCATACCGACACTGGCGCTCATCGCCTTGGCTGGCTTCCCGCTGCTGTTTGCGCTGGCGGTTGCCGCTTGGCGTCACAGGCGTCGTCGCAGCATGGACGAACCTACCGGGCCGATCGCGCTCACACGGCGCTGGCCACGTGGGCCTGGCGGTACGGCGCCGGTCGGTCCCGCCCAGGAAACCTTCGTGGTTATGCCTGATATCACTGGCTACACACGCTTCCTGCACAGGAACCATTTCGCCGAGGTCCACGCCCAGCACCTCGTTAGCGAACTTCTGCAGGCGGTCATGGCCGCGGCGCCGCCAGCCTTAACCGTTGCAAAGGTCGAGGGCGACGCTGTGTTGCTATTCGCGCCGGTAGAAGGGCGCGGCGGCCGCTCGGTCGATGAGGTTGAGCAGGCGCTTTTGCGGCTGTTCCGGGCGTTCTACCAACGGCGGAGGGCGCTGATCCGCTCCAACCTGTGTCCCTGCGCGGCGTGCCGGCATATCAACGAGCTTGAACTGAAGGCTGTCGTGCATCGTGGTCCAGTGACGAGCTACCGGCTGGGTGACTTCGTCGAACTGTCTGGCATTGCCGTGGTCGTCGTCCATCGGCTCTTGAAGAATTCGGTCAATTATCCACGCTACGTGTTGGTGACAGACGCGGCTGGGGCAATGATCCCGTCGTTCACCGCGTCCGGGGAGCGGGTGCGGGAAAGCGATCGGGACATCGGTGTGATCGACTGTCACGTATATCCCTTCGACCTGCCAGATGTCTCGGAGGGCATGGACGCTGTCCCGCCATCCCGACGTGTCTTCCGCGATATGGCGGCGAAGCTGACGTCTCACATACGAAGCCGTCGGTCGGTGTCGCGCCCGGCGCCTCCGGAACCGCCGCAGGCATCAGATTGCTGAACCCAAAACAGGTGTCGCGCGGCAGCACACGAGCTTGCGTCAGCGATCGCTTGAATCCTTCCATGAAATTGTACCAAATGGTTGCGCGCGTCGCTGAGGTTGCCGATGCGCGTACGGATACAATTATTGTGATTGCTCGAATACGACTGGGTTGGTCATGGCAAACCCGACAGCGACCCTGTTCGAACCCTGCTTTATAGGACCTGCGGGGCGGTCACGACCCGCAACCCGAGATGATAATAACTCACCGGCTGGTCAAGCCGCCGAAGATCGCCGACCTGCTCGAGCGCATGCGCCCGCTCGCCGACATCGCCAACCGGCACGACATAACCGACGCCGGACCGAGCCGGCCGGGACGCGCAGGCATGTCAGATACGAATTCGCTTCCCTGTATCATGCGCTTGGGGCGAATACGCCCCGAGCGCCATCTCATTGACAATCAATTAAAGGTACGCGAATATGTATTGATAACCGTATGCGATAAACCTTGGCAGACCAAACGGTCGCTGCCGCGCGTGTGCGATTGGAAAACGCACGCTGCGGCGAAGACCCTGGGGAGGGTAGAGGATGACCCATGTGCTGATCATGGGCGGCGGCATCGGCGGCATCTCGATGGCGTACGAGCTGCGCCATCACCTTGGCCGCGATGCTGAGATCACGCTCGTATCCGACCGCGAAACCTTTCAGTTCACGCCCAGCAACCCGTGGGTCGCGGTGGGCTGGCGCACTCAGGACAAGGTGGAGGTGCCGCTGCGCCCGCACTTGGAGCGCCACAACATCACCTTCGACCCGACGGCCGTCTGGCAGGTCCATCCCGACGACAACCGTCTTGAGCTGGCGGACGCCCGGCAGCTGGATTACGACTATCTGGTGGTCGCCACCGGACCCGAGTTGGCGTTTGATGAGATCCCCGGCTGCGGCCCGCACGACGGCTACAGCCAGAGTGTTTGCACCACGCCGCATGGCCAGCAGGCGTACGCGGCGCTGGAGGAACTCTGCCGCAACCCGGGGCCGGTCGTCGTCGGCTCGACCCAGGGGGCGAGCTGCTTCGGGCCCGCCTACGAGTATGCCTTTGTGCTTGACCGCGAGTTGCGCCGGCGCAAGCTGCGCCATAAAGTGCCGATGACCTTCGTCACCGCCGAACCTTACATCGGCCACCTTGGTCTGAACGGCGTGGGTGACACCAAGGGCATGCTGGAGGCGGAGCTGCGCGACCGCGACATCCCCTGGATTACCAACGCTAAGACCGAGATCGTCGAGCTGGACAAGCTTCACGTTGTTGAGGTCGACGAGGATGGCAACGACAAGCGCCGGCACAAACTGCCGGCGGTTATGTCAATGATGCTGCCGCCGTTCCGCGGCGTAGCGGCGCTGGAGGGTACCGGCGACCTGGTCAACGCTCGGCGGTTCGTCAGAATCGACAACTTCCAGCGCAATCCGTGCTACCCGAACGTCTATGCGGTCGGGGTGTGCGTGGCGATCCCGCCCGTACACAAGACGCCGGTGGCTTGCGGTGTGCCCAAAACCGGCTTCATGATCGAGACGATGGCCAATGCTGCCGCGCGCAACATTCGTGACGAGGTGGCGGGCCTCGAGCCGAGTTATGTCGCCACCTGGAACGCCTTCTGTCTGGCTGACTACGGCAACGGCGGGGCAGCGATCCTTGCGATCCCCCAGACCCCGCCGCGCAACGTCAACTGGGCGGTCGAGGGCCGATGGGCGCACTACGCCAAGGTCGCATACGAATGGTACTTCATGCGCAAGCTCAAAAAAGGGATCGTCGAGCCCTTTTACGAGAAGTGGGTGATGCGCCTGCTGGGCGCCAACAAGGTCCACAAAGTTCCGATGGTAAACCAACAGCCGCCGAAGCAACCGGCCGAGTAGGCACCGACCAAAGTACCGGACAATCGCAAAAGATCGCGCCCCCAGGGCGTGGTCGCCCTGGAGGTGCGGTGCGTGCCTGAAGAAGCTGGTGCGCGTTAGTTCGTCGGAAGTGGCTTTACCAGGGTGAAAGCGCCGCGTAGCTCGCCCTCCTCGAAGCCGGTGGCGGCGTCTGCGGGGTAGTTCTCGTCGATCGCGCTCAGGACGTTCTCCTTCACGTTGGTGCCGTGGCAGGCGAGGCAGGCCTCCTGTGTCGGGATCGCCTTCATATAGTGAATGTAGCGCTGACCGCCCTCATCGATGATGGCGGCATGCTCCATGTTCTTGAAGCCCTCGCCGTTGGCGTGGCGCCGCTGGAATGACTTCAGCACAGCGCGCTCGCGCGGGCTGGGGCTGTTGCGCGGGTTGCGGACCTTGAGCGCGGTCCGCCCGATCGACCAGGCGCTGTCCGCCGACAGCTTGCCGCCGATTTCGGGCGCCACCTCGTTGCACACGCCGATCGCGTGCGTCGGTCCGCCGTCCTTGATGGCGGCGGTCAGCTCGCCCTTCAGTTCCTGGGAGAAAGTCTTCACCAGACCGCGGGCGGCTTTGACCTCCGCCTGCGGAACGGGCGCGGCTTCGCCGTCTTGCGCGCCGGCCCGGCCGGCCGGGACGGCTACGCTGGCGGCCGCGACGAGCGCGAGGGCGGCGGCGAGCGTGCGCCGGATGTGCGTGGACATGTGCGTCTCCAAACATCGTGTCTTGATAAGCGGAGAATCCGGGAAACGAATTCTTTTATGCGAATGTACGGTAGGCGCACTGCCTCCTCGATGCGTCGATCTGCCACGGGTTGCGAAGCGCTGGCAAGTCGGCAGCCGGCAGTGAGCAGCTTTCCGGCTGCCCCAGCGCGAGCTTGATCGCATACCCCACGACCCCCAGCGCGGCGAACCAGGCCAGGCGTTTCCAGGGGCGGTCGGCGCCGGCGGTCGCCGGGTCGGCGCGGTTCTCGTGGACCACGCCGAGCGCCGCGATGGGCCGGGGCATGCGCCGGGGGCCAAGCCGCGGCATCCGCCTGGGCTGCGGGGCGCGCGCCATCAGTGGTAGCCCTCGTTCGGGTCCGTCTTGCCGCGGAACACCCAGTAGACGTAGGCGGTGTAGCCCAGGATCACCGGCAGCAGCACGGCCGTGCCGGCGAGCAGGAACCAC
>NZ_NRRL01000060.1 GCF_016583645.1 Rhodovibrio sodomensis
GGGGAGGGTGCGGGTGGGACTCCGCGGCGCAACGCCGGGGAGTCCCACCCGCACCTGTCCTCTCCCCTCGGGGGAGAGGGACCCGCCGATGCGGGGTGCCCCCAAGTCAGAGACCGTTGCGCCGGACGCGACCTGCCCTACGCCGCCGCGCGCCGGCGGCGGACGATGTCCATGATCTGCTGGGCGGCGGCGGGGATGTTGGTGCCGGGGCCGTAGATCGCGGAGACGCCGTGGGACATCAGGAAGTCGTAGTCCTGCGGCGGGATCACGCCGCCGCAGACGACCGCGATGTCGTCGGCGCCCTGCTTCTTCAGCTCTTCCATCAGGCCCGGGACGAGCGTCTTGTGCCCGGCCGCCTGGGAGGAGATGCCGACCACGTGGACGTCGTTCTCGATCGCCTGCTGGGCGGCTTCCTGCGGGGTCTGGAACAGCGGGCCGACGTCGACGTCGAAGCCGATGTCGGCGAACGCGGTGGCGATCACCTTGGCGCCCCGGTCGTGGCCGTCCTGGCCCATCTTGACCACCAGCATGCGCGGCCGCCGGCCCTCCTCGTCGGCGAACCGGGCGACCTCCTGCTTGATCTTCTCGAACGCGTCGTCGCCGGCGTAGGCCTGGCCGTAGACGCCGGAGATCGAGCGGGTGACCGCGCGGTGGCGGGTGAACACGACCTCCAGCGCGTCCGACACCTCGCCCACGGTGGCGCGCGCGCGCATCGCCTCGATCGCCAGCGCCAGCAGGTTGGACGTGCCGTCGCGCGCGCCGTCGGTGAGCGCGTTCAGCGCCGCGGTCACCTGGGCGTCGTCGCGTTCGGCGCGCAGCTTTTCCAGCTTCCTGGTCTGGTCGTTCAGCACCTTGGTGTTGTCGATGTCGCGGACCTCGATGTCCTCCGGATCCTCGGGGCGGTACTTGTTGACGCCGACGATCACGTCCTCGCCGCGGTCGATCCGGGCCTGCCGGCGGGCGGCGGATTCCTCGATCCGCATCTTGGGCATGCCGGCCTCGACGGCCTTGGTCATGCCGCCTTGGCTCTCGACCTCGTCGATCAGCTCCTGCGCCTTGTCGACCAGCTCCTGGGTCAGGCTTTCGACGTAGTAGCTGCCGGCCAGCGGGTCGACGGTGGCGGTCACGCCGGTCTCGTGCTGCAGGATCAGCTGGGTGTTGCGCGCGATCCGGGCGGAGTGGTCGGTGGGCAGGCTGAGCGCCTCGTCCAGCGCGTTGGTGTGCAGGCTCTGGGTGCCGCCGAGGACGGCCGCCAGCGCCTCGAAGGAGGTGCGCACGACGTTGTTGTAGGCGTCCTGTTCGGCCAGCGAGACGCCGGAGGTCTGGCAGTGGGTGCGCAGCGCCAGCGACTTCGGGTCGTTGGGCTCGAACTGACCCATCAGCCGCGCCCACAGGGTGCGCGCGGCGCGCAGCTTGGCGACCTCCATGAAGAAGTTCATGCCGATCGCGAAGAAGAACGACAGGCGCGGCGCGAACTCGTCGACGTCGAGCCCGCGGGCCCGGGCGGTGCGCACGTATTCCAGCCCGTCGGCGAGCGTGAACGCCAGCTCCTGCACCGCCGTCGCCCCGGCCTCCTGCATGTGGTAGCCGGAGATCGAGATCGAGTTGTACTTCGGCATGTGCTTGGAGGTGTAGTCGATGATGTCCGCGACGATCCGCATCGAGGGGGCGGGCGGGTAGATGTAGGTGTTGCGGACCATGAACTCCTTGAGGATGTCGTTCTGGATGGTCCCCGACAGCTGGTCCTGGGCGACCCCCTGTTCCTCGGCGGCGACGATGTAGCCGGCCAGCACCGGCAGCACCGCGCCGTTCATGGTCATCGACACGCTCATCTTGTCGAGCGGCACCTGGTCGAACAGGATCTTCATGTCCTCGACCGAGTCGATCGCCACGCCGGCCTTGCCGACGTCGCCGGTGACCCGCGGATGGTCGCTGTCGTAGCCGCGGTGGGTGGCGAGGTCGAAGGCGACCGACAGGCCCATCTGCCCGTTGGCGAGCGCCTTGCGGTAGAACGCGTTGGACTCCTCCGCCGTGGAGAAGCCGGCGTACTGGCGCAGCGTCCACGGCCGGTTGGTGTACATGGTCGCGCGCGGGCCGCGGGTGAACGGCGCATAGCCCGGCATCGCGCCCAAGTGGTCGACACCGGTCAGGTCGTCGGCGGTGTACAGCGGCTTGACGTCGATGCCCTCGGGCGTGCGCCAGGTCAGCTGGTCGGGATCGGCGCCCTTCAGCTCCTTGGCTGCCAGCTGGGCCCAGTCGTCGCGCGTGCGCTTGGGAAAATCCGCCACGGGCCTCTCGCTCCTGTCCGCTTGGTCTCGCAGGTTGTGCGCCGCGGCAGACTATAGCGGGGCAAGGCGGCGGGCGTCCATCCGGGCGGCCGGCGCGGCTCGGGCGTTCGGCCGAGCGGCCGCCGGCGTGGGTCCATTCTTGAAGGACCGGGGCGAAACCCACCGGCGACCCGCCGAACCGGCGGGCAGCCGCGAGCGCTGCTCGGCGTCGTCGTGCACGCGCGGCATTTAACCTAACCCTTTATGCACTTGTTAAGGGAGGTCGCCTAGCCTTCTCCCCCGCGTGCGCAGCCGGCCACACGCCCAGGCGCGCACGCGCGTCGTTACAACCAGGACGGTCATGGAAGAGACGGGCATGAAGTCACGCCTTCGCACACCGGGAATTGGCGCGCTGGCGGCGGCCGCGCTCGGGCTGCTCGCAGGCCCCGCGGCGGCCGAACCGGGCGTCACGGCCGACAAGATCGTGTTCCGCCAGTCGGCGGCCTTCGAAGGGCCGGCGGCCGCGCTCGGCACCGGCATGCGCGCCGGCCGGCTGGCCGTGGCCGCCCTCGAGCAGATCGCCGGCGCGCCGACCCGCCAGGCGCTGCTGGACGCGGTGCGGCGGACCGGCACACTCGACTTCGGCGGGGTCAAGCTGACCTTCGGCCCCGACGATACCCAGGGCATGGACCAGGTGTTCCTGACCCAGATCACCGCCGACGGCGCGTTCAAGGCGGTCGACCGGCTAAGCGAAAGCGGCAGTTAACGCGACCGCGGCGGCCGGTTTCCCTCGGGACCGGCCGCCGCTTGTTTTATCGGTGCCCGAGGATCAATGCGATGTCGGGAATAGGGGAAGCGGGACGGCGATGATCTGGAACCAGAAGAACGGGACTGCCGCGCACACGACGACCGAACGTGGCGGCAGCAGCAAGGGCGGCGGCAGCATCAAGACCCGCCTGTACGTGGCCTTCGGCGGCGTGGCGGCGCTGACCCTGGTGGCCGGCGCGGTCGCCTGGGTGTCGTACGGCAACGTGCAGACGACCTTTCACGATATGATGCGCCAGGATGTCCCGGCGATGACGGCGGCGCTCGAACTGGCCGCCGAGAGCGCGTCGCTGTCGGCCGCCGCGCCGGCGCTGGCCGCCGCGGAAAGCGCGGACGAACGGGCGCAGACGAACGCCGCGCTGGAACAGCGCAGCCAGCGCCTGGACGCGCTGATCGGGCGCCTGGGCGACGGCGGCGCGGCGGGCGCGGAGGTCGGGCGCATCCGCGCCAAGGCCGAGCAGGTGCGCGGCAAGCTGACCGAGCTGGACACCGCGGTCGGCACCCAGCTGGCCGCGGAAGCCGCCCTGGACACCCAGGTCGCCGAAGTGCGCGCCGCGCACACCGGGCTGCTGGACGTCGTGGTGCCGCGCATCGATGACGCCAATTTCGAACTGATCCTGGGCACCGAGGACGCCAGCGCCAGCAGCGCCGAGGCGATGAACCAGGTGCTGGTGCGCGGGGTCGGCAAGCTGCGCGACCTGCTGTCGCTGCGCGCCGACGCCAACAGCGTCATGGCGATCCTGACCGAGGCCGGCAACGTCGACATCGCGGCCCGGCTGGGCGCCCTGGAGATGAACGCCGAGGAGCCGATCTCCCGGATCGAGGCGGCGCTCGCCAGCGTGCCGGACGACAACGACGGCAACCGCGTGCGCATGCCGGCCCAGATGCTGGTATCCTACGCCAGCGGCGACGGCAGCGTGATGGCGGCCCGGCGCGCGGAGCTGGAAGGCGAGCCGGGCGCGGCGCGCGAGGTCGAGAAGCGCTTCGACAGTGCCGGATCGATGCACCAGCAGCTGCTCGACGCGCTGGCCCCGATCATCGACGCGACCAGCGCCCGGCTGGTCGAGGAGGTCGACCGGCTGGCCGAGCAGAACGGCGACCGGATCAGCCAGTTGATGAACACCGAGATGGCCGCCCTGCGCGCCAATCTGGAGATCCAGTCGCTGGCCAACCACGCCGCGGGCCTGCTGGCGACCGCCGCCAACGTGGACGCGATCGAGCGCATCCAACCCCTGCGCGAGGAGTATGTGGCCGACGTCGGCAAGCTGCGCGACAAGCTGGCCGACCTGGGCGGTGCCGAGGCCGCGCCGGAGGTCGCCGCGGCCGTCGCCGGGCTGATCCAGTTCGGTGAGGGCAGCGACAACGTGTTCGATCTGCGCGTGCGCCTGTTGGAGGCGCAGCAGCTGGCCGCCACGACCCTGGCGGATACGCGCAGCCTGACCCAGGCGCTGGCCGCGGACGTCGGCGGACTGGTCGACGCCGCCCGCCAGCGCCTCGACGCCGGCACCGCGAGCGTCGACGCCGCGTTCCTGCAGGGCAAGGGCTGGCTGGGCGGAATCTCCGCCGCCAGCGTGCTGATCGCCGGACTGGTCGCCTGGCTCTACGTCGGCCGCAACGTCGGCCGGCGGCTGGCGGGCCTGACCGCGTCCACCAAGGCGGTGGCGGACGGGCAGCTCGACGCCCGGATCGATACCGGCGGGCGCGACGAGATCGCGCAGATGGCCTCGGCCCTGCTGGTCTTCCGCGACGGCCTGGCCGAGGCGGAAGCCGCCAACAGGCGCGCCGAGGAGGCGCGTGAGCAGGGCGAACGCGAGCGCCGCGAGGCGATGCTGGAACTGGCCCGCAACTTCGAGGAATCCGTGAGCGGCGTGGTCGCGCAGGTCTCGCAGTCGGCGGAGAGCCTGCACACGACCGCCCAGCGGATGGCCGCGACGGCGGAGCAGACCAGCCGCCAGTCGACCAGCGCGACCGACGCGACCGACACCGCCTCCGCGAACGTGCAGACGGTCGCCAGCGCGGCCGAGGAACTGGCCGGCTCGATCGCCGAGGTCAGCCGTCAGGTCAGCCAGTCGAACGACGTCGCCGTGAAGGCCGCCGACCGGGCCAAGCGCACCGACGAGACGGTCCGCGGGCTGCAGGCGGCGGCGCAGAAGATCGGCGACGTCGTCGACCTGATCCGGGACATCGCCGAGCAGACCAACCTGCTGGCGCTGAACGCCACGATCGAGGCCGCGCGCGCCGGCGAGGCGGGCAAGGGCTTCGCCGTGGTGGCCCAGGAGGTCAAGCAGCTGGCGACCCAGACCTCCAAGGCGACCGAGGAAATCTCGAACCAGATCGAGAGCATGCAGGAGGTCACCGGCAATACCGTGACCGCGATCGGCGAGATCGTCGAGACCATCGAGGAAATCAACGAGATCGCCGGGACGATCGCCGCGGCGGTCGAGCAGCAGTCGGCGGCGACCCGCGAGATCGCGGCGAACGCGCAGAAGGCCGCGACCGGCACGGAGGAGGTCACCCGCAACATCGCCGGGGTCAGCGAGGCCGCCGGCGAGACCGGCGAGGCCGCCAACCAGATGGTGCAATCCGCGGGCGAGCTGGGCGAGGTCTCCGGCAGCCTGACCGCGGAGGTCGACCGCTTCCTCGGCCACGTCCGGGCGGCCTAAAAAGACCCAGACGTCTGTGCGGGAACGGCGGGCCATCGGCCCGCCGTTTCGCGTTTCCCCGGCGCTTTACGTTTCCGGGCCGCGATTGCGCCCGAGCGCCCTTACAGCAGCGTGCGCATGCGCAGAGTGACGGTGGTGCCCTGGCCAACCACGCTGTCGATCCCCATGCGCCCGCCCATCTCCTCGACCAGCCGCTTGACCAGGGCCAGCCCGATCCCGGTGCCGCCGCCGCTATCGGAGGCGACCCAGGACCCCTGGTCGACGGTGTAGAACGGCTCGGTGATCCGGGGCACCTGCTCCGGAGCGATCCCGGGGCCGGCGTCGGCGACCTCGACGATGCAGGCGCCGCCGTCGCGCCAGCCCGCGATCCGGATCGCCGCGCCCGGGGCGTACTTGGCGGCGTTGGCGATCAGGTTGACCAGCACCTGCTTGAGCGCCAGCGCGTCGCCGCGTGCCGCGACCTCCGGCCCGACCTCGACGCGCACCCGCGGATCGTCGGCCAGGCCCAGCACGACCAGTGCCTCTCGCACGGTTGACTCGACCGGGACCTGCTCCTGCGCCAGCGCGCGCGCCCCGGCGTCCAGCTTGGACAGGTCGAGCACGTCCTCGATCAGGTTCAGCAGGTATTTGCCGCTGGCGTGGATGTCGTCGATGTAGCCCTTGTAGGTTTCGTTGCCGATCGGCCCCAGCAGCTCCGCGCGCAGCATGTCGGAATAGCCGATCACCGCATTCAGCGGAGTGCGCAGTTCGTGGCTCATGTTGGCCAGGAACGCGGACTTGGCGGCGCTGGACGCCTGCGCCTGCTCCTTGGCGCGGTGCAATTCGGCCTCCCGGCGATGGAACTCGCTGATGTCCTCGACCACGCAGTAAAAGCCGGCGACCGCGCCGTTGTCGCCGGCATCGGGGATGTAGGTCACCTTCATCTGCCGCTGCCGGCCGTCCCAGTAGACGCGGGCGGTCGTGGTGCTGACGCGCTCGCCGGCCAGCGCCTGCGCGGCCTGACCGGCGACGGTCGGCCAGGTCTCGGCACTGAACGCGCTGCGCATCGGCTTGCCCTGCAGCGATCCGCGCGGCACGCCCAGGAACGCGTCGTGACTGGCGTTGGTGTAGCCGAACCGCAGGTTCCGGTCGATGTAGCTGACGAACACCGGCAGCGCCTCCGCGAGCGCGCGGAAATGCCGTTCGCTGCGGCGCAGCGCGGTCTCCCGGTCGTCGCGTTCGATCAGGTTGCCCAGCGCGTGGGCCGCCCGCTCGACAAAGGCGATGGTGCTTGCCTCGACCTTGGTGCGGCGGCTGAAGAACAGCGCCATCACGCCCTGCTGCCGGCCGTCGAAGCCGATCATCGGCTCCGCCCAGCAGTCCACCAGGCCGTCCGCCGGCCCGTTGGCGGCCGCGGCCGACCAGTACGGGTCCGCCGTCAGGTCGGCCGCGCAGGCGCGCTGCCCCCG
This sequence comes from Rhodovibrio sodomensis, assembly GCF_016583645.1. GTDB lineage: Bacteria > Pseudomonadota > Alphaproteobacteria > Kiloniellales > Rhodovibrionaceae > Rhodovibrio > Rhodovibrio sodomensis. The sequence goes on from NZ_NRRL01000060.1 coordinate 7,204, forward strand.
ACCGGCCAGGCCGAGCAGGCCGCCCGTTTTTCCCACCGGCACCCGGTCAAGCCGGGTCCGCACCGAGTCCGGCAGGCTGGGGCCCGCCAGGCAGTGCAGGGCGTCGCCGTCGGGCGCGGCGATCAGCACGGCCAGGTGGGCGTCGATGAAGGCCGGCTCCAGCGCCGAGACCACGTCCGGCAGGGTCTGGCTCAGGTCGTGGCCGTCCAGGGTGTGCCGCAGCCCGACCTCGCGGACCGCGTGCAAGCCGGCGTCCCGCTTGGTTTCGGTGATGTCGCGCTGGAGCGTGATGAACTGCGCCAGCACGCCCGCGGCGTCGAACACCGGCTGCTGGTCGATCTCCACCCAATAGGGCCGACCGCTCTTGTGGTAGTTCACGATCTCCAGCTTGATCGGCTGCCGGTCGGCGATCGCCTTCGCCAGGCGCGCGCGCGTGTCGGGATCGGTCGCCTCGCCCTGCAGCACGTCACCCAGACACCAGCCGGTCAGGTCCGCCAGGAGATAGCCGCTCAGCCGCTCGAAACCGGCGTTGACCCAGTCGATCCGACCATCGGGATCGGTGATGATCACGCCATTGTCGGTGCGCTCGGCAACCAATGCCATCTTACGGCTGTCCGCCCGCTCGCGCGCGAGTTCGTCGCTCAGCGCGTGGCGTTCGCTGATATCCAGCGTGATCCCGACGACACGCTTGGCGCGGCCGGTCGGCGTGCGCGCAACCTGCCCGCGGCTGTGCACCCACTGCGGCCCGTCGACGGCGAGCAGCCGGAACTCGTGATCGAACGTGTCGAGCTCGCCCGCGCGCAGCCGATCCAGCAGGCTGGCTGTGACCCCGTGATCGCGGGGGTCCACGCACCGCCGCATGAACGTCCGGCTGGAGAGCGACGCGCCGGGCGGCCCCAGCCGCCTCGCCAGCGCCGGGGAAAACGCCATTAGGTCTTCGTCGATCCGCCAGTCCCACCAGTAAGCGCCGATCCCCTCGGCGACCTCGGCCAGCTGATGCAACCGGACGTCGCTATGCACGGCGCTTGCGACTTCATGGGTGATGTCGATGTGGGTGACCACCGCGCCGGCGACGCCGGCGTCCCCGTTGAGCGCCCGCACGTCGCAGCGGAACCAGCGCTCCACATCCCGCCCATGGCAGGGATACGTGTGTTCGAAACGCTCCCGCGTGCCGGTCAGGACGGCGCGGATGCCGTCGGTTACACGGCGCCCCTCCCCCGCGCCCTCCGGGCGCTCGATGGCGGCGTATTCCAGGTAGTTGCGGCCGACGTCGCCAGCCTCGCCCGCGCCGCGGCCGTTATCGCGTCCGAACCGCTCCCAGACCGCGTTGACGGCGACGATCACACCGTTCGGGTCGACCACGGCCGTCGAGCCAGGAAAGGCATCGACCACCTCGACGGCCGCCGCGAGCCGGCGCGAGATCGCTATGGGGGCCTGTCCCGCGCATCGGGCCACCTGCGGCATTCCAGACACTTCCTTCCGTTCCGCCAACCCGCGCCCGGGCGCCCTGCCCGGTGCGACACCAGGAGCGCCGAGCGTGGCACGGCAAAAGGTAAAATACGTTTAACCGGGATCGAATAGTACCGTCGTCTCGACGGGTTTTCGCGATCAAAACATCGCACTGCCGCCGGCTGGCAACTTGGGGGCGACGCGTCCCGCGGCTGCTGCCTCGACCTTCGCTGGCGCCACGGCCGACGCAGCGGGCGGCCGGGACGGCCCCTTGCACGGGTCCCGTCGACCCGCCGATCCACGCGGCGGCGTTACTGGCGCGCGTACTGCATCAACGTCGCCTGCGCCACCACCTCCAGCGCGCGGTCGCTCGTCGCTTCCGGCACGATCGGCGGGGCCACGCCGGCCTGCATCGCCTCCAGCCAGCGGCCGGCGCACAGGCACCAGCGGTCGCCCGGCTTCAGCCCGTCGAAGCCAAACTCGGGCCGCGGCGTCGCCAGGTCATTGCCCTGCTTGGCGGTGAACGCCAGGAACTCCTCGGTGACCACCGCGCACACCGAATGGTTTCCGTGATCCATCGGATGCGGCGTGCAGCAGCCGTCGCGCAGAAAGCCGGTCATCGGATCGGTCGAACAGGTCTGGAGCGCGCCGCCCAGGATGTTCTTGGCCTCCGGTCTGGTGGGCGTGCCGTCGTCGGGCATCTGGGCAACTCCGCGGATCCGGGGCAACGGTGTCTGGGCATCGAGGATCGGGGTCGAAAGCGGCGGCGTCAACGCGCCACTCGCCAGCGCCCGCGTCAACGGTTTACGGTTGCCCCCCGCCGTCGTCCCGACCACCGACGCGAGTAGCCCGCGCATGCCGGCCGTCCCGATCCCTGACCGGCTGAGCCAGACGGCGGTCTACCGCATCCTGGTGCTGTCGCTGGTCGGGGTCGCGGTCGGCACCGGCGCTTCGCTCGCCGCCATCGGGTTCGTCGAGGCCCTGACCGCGCTGAACGACCTGCTGCTGATCTCCCCCTATGCCCGGATCCAGTACGAGACCCAGCCGGGCCTGGTCACCGCCGCAACCGTGCTGGTGCCCGGGCTGGGCGGGCTGCTGGTCGGCCTGCTGGTGCGCTACGGCGTGGCCGAGCGCCGCGGCCTCGCCCCGCCCGACACGATCTATGCGGTGCAGACCCGCACCCGGCCGCCGTCGCTGAAAAGCGGCCTGGCCTCGACCGCCGCCGCGCTGGTCTCGCTCGGCGCCGGCGCATCGGTTGGGCAGTACGGGCCGCTGGTGCACATGGGCGCGATGCTGGGCAACCTGGCCGCGCGCCTGAAGCTGGGCGTGCGCAACCTGCAGCCGGTGGCGCTCGCCTGCGGGGTGGCGGCGGCGATCTCGACCGCCTTCAACGCCCCGATCGCGGGACTGGTGTTCGCCCACGAGGTGATCCTGCGGCACTATTCGCTGCGCGCCTTCGCGCCGGTGACGGTGGCGTCCGCGACCGGCTACGTGTTCGCCAACGTGATCTTCGACCGGCCGGCCCTGTTCCTGGTCAGTTTCGAGGGCGTGCCGCATGCCTACGAGTTCGCCCTGTTCGCGGCGGTCGGCATCGCGAGCGCCCTGCTCGCCTGCGCGTTCATGGCGCTGGTCCTGTGGGCCGGCCGGCAGGCCGCGCGCACGCCGCTGCCGCAGCCGCTGCGGCCGATGGCGGCGGGCCTGGCGCTCGGGCTGTTCGCGCTGCAGGTGCCGGAGGTGCTGGGCGTGGGGCAGGAAACGCTGCGCTTCGCCACGATCGACGGTGCGTTCCAGCCGGGCGAACTGGCGCTGCTGGTGGCGGCCAAGCTGGCGGCGACCGTGCTGTGCGTGGCGTTCGGGTTCGTCGGCGGGGTGTTCTCGCCCGCGCTTTTGATCGGCATCCTGTTCGGCGCGCTGTGCGGCACGCTGGTGCCGCTGGTCCCGCTGCCGATCGAGAGCAGCGGCGTGGTGGTCTACGCGATCCGCGGCATGATGGCGGTGACCAGCCCGGTGATCGGCGCGCCCTTGACGACCATCCTGATCGTGTTCGAACTGACCCGGAACTACGATCTGACGATCGCGGCGATGGTGGCGGTGGTGTTCTCCAACCTGGTGGCCTATCGGATCTTCGGCCGGTCGCTGTTCGACGCGCAGCTGAAGGCGCGCGGCTTCGACCTGTCGCTCGGCCGCGACAAGGCGATCCTGGAGAGCCGGCGGGTGATCGACTACCTGAGCCGGGCCGCCACCGTGCTGCCGCCGTCCGCCAGCGTGCGCGAGCTGCTGGCCGAACTCGCCCGCACGGACCGGGCGGAGGCCGCGGTCGTGGACGCCGACGGCCGCTACCGCGGCACGGTCCAGCTGCAGGACGCCACCAGCGTCGCGGGCGACCGGCCGGTCGGTGACCTGGCCGAACGCACGCCGGTGATCTTCGACCCCGACACCAGCGTTTGGGCGGCGATCCAGGCCCTGCCCGGCTATCTGGGCGAGGCGGTGCCACTGGTCGATACCGACGGCCGCTTCCTCGGCGTCGTGCCCGAGGAGGCGGTGATCCGCGCCTACCTCGACGCCACCAACGAACTCCGGACGGAAGAGAATGAAGCGGCTTAAGGCGGTGTTCCGGATCTGCAAGGTGGCTTCGATCCCCTCTCCCTTGAGGGGAGAGGGAAGGGCCCGCGTGCCGAAGGCACGTGGGAGGGTGAGGGTGGGACTCCCCGCTGTCCGCCGAGGCGTCCCACCCTCACCCTGGCCCTCTCCCCTCAAGGGAGAGGGAACCCGCTGGCGAGGCCGATTGCTACTCGCCGCCGCCTTGCTCCTGCTAACAGCACCCGCCCGCGCCGAGCAGGACCGGACGCTGACCGTGGTCACCTGGGGCGGGACCTACGAGCAAAGCCAGCGGGCGGCCTACTTCGAGCCGTTCGAGGCGCTGACCGGGGTCGAGGTCGAGACGGTGCGCTACGACGGCAGCCTACAGGCGCTGCGCGATCACCTGGCGGACGGCGAGACGCGCTGGGACGTGATCGACCTGATCCGGGCGGACGCGGTGCGCGCCTGCGACGCGGGGCTGCTGGAGAAGATCGACCCGGCGATCCTGGAACCGGCGCCCGACGGGACGCCCGCGCGGGCGGACTTCATCGAGGTGGCGATCCGGCCCTGCTCGATCACCCAGCTGGTGTTCTCCACCGTGATCGCCTACGACAACCGCGCCTTTCCGGGCGAGAAGCCCCGGCGGGTCGAGGACTTCTTCAATACCGAGCGCTTCCCCGGCAAGCGCGCCCTGCGCAAGGCGCCAGTGGCGCTGTTCGAATGGGCGCTGATGGCCTACGGCGTGCCGCGCCAGCAGCTCTACGAACTCCTCTCCACCCAGCGCGGCTTCGACCTCGCGCTCGCCAAGCTGGAGGAGATCCGCGACGAGCTGGTCTGGTGGCAGGGCGGCCAGGAGCCGGTCGACCTGCTGAAACAAGGCAAGGTCGCGATGGCGAGCGGCTACAACGGGCGGTTCTTCCACGCCCGCGCGGTCGAGGGCGCACCGATCTCGGTGATCTGGGACGGCCAGCTGCTGGACTACAACGCCTGGGCGATCCCCAAGGGCGCCGACGACGGCGACCTCGCCCGGCGGTTCATCGGCTTCGCCACCCGGACCGCGCGCCTGGCCGACCAGGCGAACCGGATCTCCTACGGCCCGGCGCGAAAGTCGGCGCAGCGCCGGGTCGGCCTGCACGTCACGGCCGGCGTGCCGATGCGCCCCTACCTGCCGACCGCCGAGCGGCACATGGAAACCGCGATCCCCCGGGATCACACCTGGTACGCACAGACGGTCGACCTTCGCCAGCGGCGGTTCCGCCAGTGGCTGTCCGACGATGCCGGCGACACAGAGGGCGAGGCAGGGCGCGAGCCGGCGGGCAAGCCAGCGGGCGACTAAGCGAACGCGTCGTCCAACAGGTCGCCGTTGGTGCAAGGCGACAAAAACTACTCATTTAATACGTGTAGCTCGGATGCTTGCTTGCGCAATATTCCGACTGCGCAAGGGAAGCACACGTTATTTTTGGTTATTTTGTCATACCGTTCTGATAGGTTGAATTGCCAGCAACCTTTTGCGCGCGTCCAAAGTGGCGCTGTCGGGACATCACGATGGGCACCGCAACGTTGGAACACGACATCCGCGACCACCGTCTGGTCGAGACCCTCCGCGTTTGGCGCAAGCTGTGCGGGACCCGTTTCGCCCCGGCGCGTCACGACATCGAGCCCGCCGACTTCCGTCAGATGCTGGGACGGCTGGCGCTGATCGACGTCGTTCCGGGCGCAAGCGGCGCGGCGCGCTACCGGTACCGTCTGATGGGCACGCGCCTGGCCGCGCAGGACGCCTGCGACCTGACCGGCAAACCGCTGTCCGAGCATCCCGACGCCGGGCAGCGGGAAATCGTCCAGGCGGCGTTCGACGCGGCCTGCGAGACCCGGCGTCCGGCCTATCGCGAGGACGTCCGCCAGGACGGCGCCCGGCGCCACACCTACGCCCGCCTGGTTCTGCCGCTGTCCGACGACGGCGCCACCGTCACCGGCCTGCTGCTCGCGCGTGTCGTCCTCAACCGGGCGATGAGCTAGAGCAAGATGCTGCACGGTGGAGCCACCTTTCAGCTGAATCTTGCTCTCTCTTCAAGCAGTTAGATCCCCGCCCTACTCCGCCGCCCAGTCGTCGCGGCCCCAGCGCGCCGCGGCCGCATCGTCGCCGACCCGGGCGTCGACCCAGCAGCCGCCGTCGGGCGTTTCCTCCAGCTTCCAGAACGGCGCCTTGGTCTTCAGCCAGTCGATCAGGAACTGGCAGCTCTCGAACGCGGCCTGGCGGTGGGCGCTCGCGGTGGCGACCAGGACGATGCGCTCGCCGGGCTCCATCCGCCCGTAGCGGTGGATCACCAGCGAGGCCTCCAGCGGCCAGCGGCGGTGCGCCTCGGCGTCGATCCGCCGCAGCATCTTCTCGGTCATGCCGGGATAGTGCTCCAGCGTCATCGCCCGGACTTCGCCGTGCACCCGGCCTTCCCCGCTTTCGCTGTCGGGCGTGCGCGCGTCCGGATGCAGGTCGCGCACCAACCCGACGAACGAGCACAGGCCGCCCACGCCCGGGTTGTCGCGGGTCAGGGCGTCCAGCTCGGCGCCGATCTCGAAGTCCTCGCGCTGCACGCGGATCATCGCGGCCTAACCTCCGGTGACCGGGGGGAACAGGGCGACCTCGTCGCCCGGCTGCACAGGATCGCTTGGGCGCGCGTACTCCTGGTTGACGGCGACGCGCACCGCCTGGCGGTCCCGCAGCGCCTTGGCGTGCGCTTCCGAGCGGCCGGCGAGCCAATCCAGCAGGCCGGCGACGTCGCGCACCTGCTCCGGGGGGTCGACCGTTTCCTGGCCGGTGCCGGTGTGGGTCTTCAGCCAGGCGAAGTAGAGGATCTGCATGACGGCTACGCCACCTCGCTGAACGGCAGGAAGTCGACCAGGGTGCCGGCCTCCAGCTGGGTCATGTCTTCCGGCAGCTCGACCAGCCCGTCGGACTCGACGATCGACGACAGCACGCCCGCCCCCTGGCTCGGATACTTGTCGACCCGCAGGTCGCCGTCGTGCGCCACCAGGCGGGCGCGCACCCACTCCCGGCGCGCGCGCTTCTTCTTGTGGTCGAAGCCGGCCTTCACCTTGAACAGGTGGGGCCGCGCCGCCCGGCCGCCCAGCATCCGCAGGATGAGCGGGCGGACGATGGTGACGAAGGTCACCACCACCGCGACCGGGTTGCCCGGCAGCCCGACGAACGGAACCCGCCCCAGCTGGCCGAGCGCGATCGGCCGGCCCGGCTTGATCGCCAGCCGCCAGGTATGCAGCCGGCCCAGCGCCGCGACCGCCTGCTTGACGTGATCCTCTTCGCCGACCGAGACGCCGCCGCTGGTGACCACCAGGTCGAGCCGCTCGGCGGCGTCCGCCAGCGCGTCGGTCACGGCGGCGCGGTCGTCCGGCAGAATGCCCAGGTCGTGCACCCGGCAGCCCAGCTGGCGCAGCAGGCCGTGCACCGTGAAGCGGTTGGAATCGTAGATGCCGCCGGGCGCGAGCGGCCCCCCCGGCTCGCACAGCTCGTCGCCGGTCGAGACCACGCCGACCTCGAGCGGCCGGGCCACGCGCAGCGTGTTGCGGCCGACCGCCGCGGCCTGGCCGAGGTCCGGCGGGCGCAGCCGCTGGCCGGCGTGCAGCACGGTCGATCCGGCGGCCACGTCCTCCCCGGCCGCGCGCTGGTTGGCGCCGCGGGCGATGCCGGGCTTGATCGCGACCCGGCCGTCGGTCTCTTGGCAGTCCTCCTGCATCATCACGGTATCCGGGCCGTCCGGCATCGGCGCGCCGGTGAAGATGCGGATCGCCTCGCCGCGGCGGGCCGGACGGTCGAGCGCGTGGCCGGCCGCGACCCGGCCGGCCACCGGCAGGGTGGTTTCCGCCTCCGGGTTCAGGTCGTCGAAGAACACCGCGTAGCCGTCGACCGCCGAATTGCCCTGCTGCGGCACGTCGATCGCGGACACCACGTCCTCCAGCAGCACGCGGCCCAGGGCATCGTGCAGCCCGACCGTCTCCGGCTCGGCGACCGCGGTGATCCGCTGCCGGATCTGGGCCAGCGCCTCCTCGACCCGCATCAGCCGGTCGCCGTGGGCGAAGCAGTCGTCGCTCAGCTGGGCCATGGCGTCAGCCTCCCTGTCCGGCCCGTCCGCCGCGCGCCGGCGCCAAGCCGGTGTAGTCCAGGATGAACGCGGCGATCCCCGCGACGTCGTTCAGGTCGAGGCTCGGCAGGTGGGCGCCCGACGGGCCGACGGCTGCCAGCGGCGCGTCGCTCGCGACGGCGACCACGCCCGGCACCTCGCCCGCCAGCCGCGGCTTGCCCGCATCGGGGCGGTACACCTCCAGCTTGGGATGGGTCTCGCCCTTGAAGCCTTCGACCAGCACCAGATCGCACGGGCCGAGCTTGGCGATCAATTCGTCCAGCGTCGGCTCGGGCGCGCCGCGGTGCTCGTGCATCAGCGCCCAGCGCCGGGCACTCGACACCAGCACCTCGCCGGCGCCGGCCGCGCGGTGCTCGTAGGAATCCTTGCCCGGCTGGTCGATGTCGAAGTCGTGGTGCGCGTGCTTGATCGTCGATACCCGCACGCCGCGCGCAACCAGCGCCGGGATCAGCTGGCGCACCAGGGTGGTCTTGCCGCTGCCGCTCCAGCCGGCGAGGCCGAAGGCGATCGGTGGGGTGGTCATGCTCGCTTGCCGTTTTCGTCCTGGCGCCCGCGTCGACCCGTCCGGGCCAGCCTACGCCCGCGAGAACGGCCCCGCCAAGCCGCTCCGCGCGAGCGCCCGGCTGAGCCCCCGGGCGTTCACGCACGGGCGTTAACCCGCGAGCCGTCAGCGCTCGGGGCTTCAGCGCTCGGGCTGGGCCATCATGTGCTGCAGGCCGCGCTTCATGTAGTCCCAGCCGGTGATCAGGGTGAGCGCGAGCGCGACCCACAGGACCAGCTCGCCGATCAGCTGCAGATGCGCCCACGCCGGGCCGGCGTCGCCCACGATCAACACCGACAAGGCGATCATCTGGGCGGTCGTCTTCCACTTGGCAAGCTGAGAGACCGGCATGCCCACCCGCAGTTCCGCCAGATACTCGCGCAGCCCGGAGACCAGCAGCTCCCGGCACAGGATCAGCAGCACGGCCGCGACCGGCAGCCCGGTCACGCGGTCGCTGGCGACCAGCATGATCATCACCGCGGCGACCAGGAACTTGTCGGCGATCGGGTCGAGGAACCGGCCGAGCGGCGTCACCGTCTTGTACTGCCGGGCGAAGTAGCCGTCCGCCCAATCGGTGACCGAGGCCGCCAGGAACACCGCAAGCGCGGTCCAGCTCGCTGCCGGACCCTGGTAGAACAAGAGCGCCACCAGCACTGGCACGATCAGGATGCGCGAGAGCGTCAGCAGGTTCGGCAGGGTCAGCAGCATCGCCGTGTCGCCTCGGGTCCGCGAGTTGGGGCGCGGCCGCACGCCGCGCGCGGCCGGCCGATCGGCGCTGAGGTCGCCGCCGGCTCCGGCACGCGCGCGAACCCTAAGCTAACCGACGGCTGGGCGAAAGCCCGGTGCCGCGGCCGGGCGGTGCACAGCGCCTGCAAAAGCGTGATGGCTTTACCGGCGGCGAATACCGCAACTGGGACGATCTGCGGCGACAGATTTACCTCGGCCTTGGTACCCGGTGCAGACGTCACCCCCCGCCGCGCGCGCCCTACCCGGCCGCGTTGAAGTGGTCGTAGACCTTGCGCGCCACCGTCTTCGAGATCCCGTCGACCGCCTCCAGGTCGGCCAGGTGGGCGCGGCCGATCGCCTTGACCGAGCCGAAGTGCAGCAGCAGCGCCTTCTTGCGCGTGGGGCCGACGCCGGGGATCTCGTCCAGCGAGGAGCGCAGGCGTTCCTTGCCGCGGCCCGTGCGGTGGGCGCCGATCGCGAAGCGGTGCGCCTCGTCGCGCAGGCGCTGGATGAAGTACAGCACCTGGTCGTCCTTGGGCAGCAGGATCGGCTGCTGATCCGGCAGGAAGATCCGTTCCCGCCCGGCGTCGCGGTCGGGGCCCTTGGCGACGCTGGCGATCGGCACCTCGCTGACGCCCAGGTCCGCGAACACCTCCAGCGCGACGTTGAGCTGGCCGCGGCCGCCGTCGACCAGCACCAGGTCCGGCCAGGAGCCCTGGTCGTTGTCCGGGTCCTCCTTCTGCGCGCGCTGGAAGCGCCGGGTCAGGACCTCGCGCATCATGGCGTAGTCGTCGCCCGGCTGCGCGCCCGCCTCGTCTCCGCCGGATTCGGCCGCGCCGTTGGCGCCGGTCGCCCCGCCGTGGGCCTGGTCGATCCCGCCCGCCTTCTCGTTCGCCCCTTGGCCCGGCTTGCGGGTGCCGCGGATCTTGAACTTGCGGTACTGGTTCTTCCGGAAACCCTCGGCGCCGGCGACGATCATCGCGCCGTACGGCTCGGAGCCGCGGATGTGGGAGTTGTCGTAGACCTCGATCCGCTCCGGCGCGGCCTCCAGGCCCAGCTTGTCGGCCAGCCCCTCCAGCAGCTTGCGCTGGTTGCGCCCCTCCGACAGGTGGCGGGCGAGCGCCTCGCGCGCGTTGGTGAGCGCGTGCTCGACCAGGTTGCGCTTGTCGCCGCGCTGCGGGACGTGGATGTGCACCTTGCCGCCCGCCCGCTCGGTGAGCGCGTCGGCCAGCAGCTGGCGGTCGTCCGGGGTCTCGGAGGCCAGCAGCAGCTTGGGCACCGGCTTGTTGTCGTAGAACTGCGCGATGAACGAGGCCAGCACCTCCGAACTGGTCAGCTGGTCGTCGTGGGTCGGGAAGTAGGCGCGGTTGCCGTAGTTCCGGCCGGAGCGGAAGAAGAACACCTGGATGCAGGTCACCCCGCCCTCGGTGTGCAGGGCGAACACGTCGGCGTCGGTGACGCCCTCGACGTTGATGTCCTGGTGCGACTGGATGTGGGCGAGCGCGCGCAGCCGGTCGCGGTAGAGCGCCGCCGTCTCGAAGTCGAGCTGCTCGCTCGCGGCCTGCATCTCCCGGCCCAGCTCCTCCTGGATGTCGTGCGAGCGCCCGGACAGGAAGTCGCGCGCCTGCTTCACCAGCTGGGCGTAGTCGTCCTGGCTAATGTAGCCGACGCACGGGGCCGAGCAGCGCTTGATGTGGTACATCAGGCAGGGGCGCGAGCGCTGGTGGAACACGCTGTCGGAGCAGGAGCGCAGCAGGAACGCCTTCTCCAGCGCGGTGATCGTCCGGTTGACCGCCCCGGCGCTGGCGAACGGGCCGAAGTAGTCGCCCGGACGGCTGTGCTGGCCGCGGTGCTTCTTGATCCGGGCGAAGTCGTGGTCGCCGGTCAAGAGGATGTAAGGGAACGACTTGTCGTCGCGCAGCTGCACATTGTAGCGCGGCATCAGCCGCTTGACGAGGTTGCTCTCCAGCAGCAGCGCCTCGACCTCGGTGCGGGTGGTGACGATCTCCAGGCTGGCGGTCTCCGCCACCATCCGCTGCAGCCGGTAGGGCAGCCGGGACAGCTGGGTGTAGCTGGTCACCCGGCGCTTCAGGTTGCGCGCCTTGCCGACGTAGAGCGCCTCCCCCTTGCGGTTCAGCATGCGGTAGACGCCCGGATGGCCGGGCAGCGTCTTGATCGCCTGCTTGAGCACGCCGACGCCGCGCTCCATCGACAGCGCAGCCCCGTCGGCGGCGCCGACCGGCTGGCCGTCCCGGTCCGCCGCCGCGCCGTCGAGGGCGGCGACCTGGGTGAAGCTGTCGCCCGGGTCCTCCTCCGCCCGCATCGCCGAGCGCTTGCCGCCGGCGGAGGGGTCCTTGGTGCGTCGGGTGCCGCGTGCCTGTGCCATGGTGAGCTAGATGTCGCCTATCGGGGGAGCGCGTCAACGAGCGGCCGGCCGGTCGTGCGCGACCGACCCGGATTTCGCCGACCGCCGCCGTAACCGCCAGCCGTAACCGCCGGTCGTAACCGAACAGATTATAAGGGCGTTTCGGCGATGGCGGAGGTGTTCCACGACAGCTGTGGATAAGCTTGTGGGCAGGTCCCTGGGAAAGGTCCAAGCGCGCCGGAAATCCAGGAGTCGCTTCGGATTGCCCAAAAATTCGGCAAACCTTCCAAGTCATTGAAAAACAATAATGTTCAAAACGAACGCTTCCGCGGGCCCGGCAACCGGACGCGTCCAGGTGACGGTTAACGGCGGGTTAACTGCGACGACTTGCCCGTGTGCACAACCACCTGGGCGGCGGCGCCCGAAAACGCCCCCTGGCGGTCGTCACACCTATCCGATCGGGTAGGCGCGCGTGGCCGGTCGGCGGGTGCGGCGCCCCGGCCGGCGCCGACCCCGGCCTGCCGCGCCGGGCAGCGTGCGAGGATCGACAGGACTTAGGGCAAGATGCTGAAAGGTGGAACCACTTTTCAGCATCTTGCCCTCTCTTCAAAAAGTCTAGTCGCGGGCGTGCTCGATCTCGACGCCGATGCCGGCGGCGTCGGAGTAGCGGTCGAGCTTCTCGATCCGCACGCGGACCAGCGCGACCCCGTCGTCGTCGGCGAAGGTCGCCGCGGCGATCTCGTCGGCCAGCGTCTCCAGCAGGCGCGGCCGGCCGTCGGCGATCAGCTTGCGGATGTTGGGCACCAGCTTGCGGTAGTCGACGATCTGGTGGGGATCGTCGTCCAGCGGGCGCACCACCCGCACCTCCGCCTCGACGTTGATGCGCAGGCGCTGCGGGCGGGCGCGCTCGCGCTCGCTCACGCCCAGATGGGCGCTGACGGTCAGGTCGCGCAGGAAGATCCGCTGCCGGCGTACCGTACGCGCGGGGTCGGCCTGGCTGGTGTCGGGATGGTCGTGGCGGGGCGTTCCGGGCATACCCTATTCCCCTAACCGCTCGCCGCACGGCGGTCCAGACGGGAAATGCATCGGCCGCCGGCGGCGGCGCTACAGTTCGTCACCCTGACGCGACGGGCCCAGGTGCCGACCGCCGTCGAGCGCCACCATCTGCCCTGTGACCGACGGCGCGTCCAGGAAGAAGCGCAGGGTGCGGTAGATCTCGTCCGGATCGGTGCCGCGCTTGAGCGGGGTGTCCCGGTGCGCGGCGTCGATCGCCGCCTGGTCGCGGTAGTGGTCGGGCAACAGCGCACCCGGTCCGACCGCGTTCACCCGCACGTCCGGGGCGAACTGCAGGGCCATCGACTGGGTCAGGCTGTACAGCCCGACCTTGGACAGATGGTAGCTGGCGAACCCGGCGGCCGGCTGCAGGACGTAGCCGTCCAGCAGGTTGACCACCATCGCCTGCCGGCCCGCCGGGACCTGGCGCTGCAGGCCCTGCGCCAGCACGAACGGCGCGCGCAGGTTGGTCTCGATGTGCCGGTCCCAGCTCTCGCGCGTCGCCGTGCGCGCCGTGTCGTACTCGAACACCGCGGCGTTGTTGACCAGCAGCCCGACCGGGCCGAGCGCGCTCGCCGCGTGGTCGACCAGGGCGGCGCACGCGCCCGCGTCCATCAGGTCGGCCTGCAGCGTCACCGCCCGGCCGCCCGCGGCCGCGATCTCGGCGGCCGTCTGCTCCGCCTCGGTGCGGGAGGCGCCGTAATGCACCGCGATGTCCCAGCCGTCGCGCGCCAGATTGAGGGCGAGCGCACGGCCGACCCGTTTCGCCGCACCCGTCACCAAGGCGACGCGGGGAATGTCCTCGGTCGGGTGCGAGGTCGTGCCCGGGGTCGTGTCCGGCACGTGCCGACTAGCCCCGCGGTTCCAGCTTCAGCGCGGCGGAGTTCATGCAGTAGCGCTTGCCGGTCGGGGCCGGGCCGTCGTCGAACACGTGGCCCAGGTGGCCGTCGCAGCGGCTGCACAGCACCTCGGTGCGCTTGGTGAACAGCTTGCGGTCGGTCTCGTAGCGCACCGCCTGCTCGCTCAGCGGCTGGGTGAAGCTGGGCCAGCCGGTGCCGCTGTCGTACTTGGCCTCGCTGTCGAACAGGGGCTGCCCACAGCACACGCAGCGGTAGGTGCCGGCCTGCTTGCAGTCGTGGTATTCGTTGGCGAACGGCCGCTCGGTGCCGGCGCGCCGGGCGACGCGGTAGGATTCCGCGCTCAGGTCGCGCTTCCACTCGGCGTCGGACCTGACGACCTTGCCCTCGGCGTTGGGCTGGACTTCGGACGTGTCGCTCATGTCCCCATCTCCGTTATTGCTGTTGTTCGGCGGCTATCCCGGTATGTAGGCCCGGCCGCCCGCGCGCCAATGGGCAGACCGGCGGTTTTCCGGGCGGGTCAGCTCGTTGGGCGTTAACCGGGCAAGCGCTCGTTAATGTTTGACCGCCAAACTGGTCCCCAGGTGCAACACCGCGTCAGGAGGATCGGTGTGATGGTCGCGAGAACCTGCCTGTACTTCGTCGTCGTGCTTTGGGCGGTGAGCAGCTTCACCGCGATGTAGGCGGACGCGGGGACCCGGTGACCGAACTCCCGGGGCACCAGCCTCCCCGACCGTGTAATGCCGGCATAATCCTAGAGCAAGATGCTGAAAGGTGAAGCCACCGTTCAGCTGACTCTTGCCCTTTCTTCATAAAAATAGAGCAAGATTCACGAAGAAAGCCGGTTATGCTTGCTGCGATTTTGCTCTAGCGAAAGACTTTCAAAAACCGCTCGAAACTGGTGGAGAACAGGTCCTTGTTCGGGCCCTCGATCTCCACATCCATGCCCGCGGCCAACTCGCCGCCGTCCTGCACGGTCAGGCAGATGCCGAAGCCGTGCTTCATCAGCGCCTTGTAGATGCGCTTGTCGGTCAGCTTGGCGATGTAGCCGCAGGGCGGGCGCGGGCGGTCGTAGACCAGGCGGGTCGCGCCGATCCGGATCACCATGCCGCCCAGCTCGTGCGGATCGAGCCCGCGCACGACCAGGTTGCGCCGATGCTCGCCGTTGGCGAGCGGGAGACCGATCCTGGCCTCCGCCGCCTCCAGCGCCTCCGCGCCGATCATGGTGACCTGGCAGACGTCACCGCTCGGGGTCCAGTGGCCCAGGCCGGCGGCGTACCGGTCGCCAACGAGGCCGCGGCCGGGGACCGCCTGCACGCGGTCCACCGCCTGCATCGCCCGGCCGGCGGCCCCGGTGACGAAAATCCGTTCGAGCGTCGCGCTCACGGGGTGCGGGCAGCCTCCCTGCTCGCCGCGGCGCGGGTCGCGCGCGCGGCCGTCACGCCACCACGTTCTTGGCCACGGCGATCACCACCAGCACAGCCACCGTGGAAAACAGCGTGACCTGCGCCCAGTCGACCTTCTGGTCGAGCTTCTGAAACGCTTCCGTTTCCTGCAGCTTCTCGATCGGGTCCTGCATCCGTGCCCTCCCCAGACTTAGGCCGTAACTTCCCTAAGGCCGTCGCTTCGTCCGCGTTGTGACGCGCGGTCATGCATCTTATTCCGGCCGGCTGCCGGAACCGATCGAGCCGCCGCGGGCGGGCCCGAACGGCGGTCCGCGGGCGCCGGGCGCTGAACCGCCCGAGCCGTGCGAACGGGGCTTAGTCTGCCGCCTCTTCGTGCGAAATCAAGAGTCGATTTTTAGGGGCTTACAAGAAAGGTTATTGCGCGCGCGGCCCGGAACCGGCGGTCAGTCCGGCATCAGGACGTAGCCGCTGCCGCGCACGGTGCGCAGGAAGCGGGGGTACTTGGGGTCGTCCTCGATCTTCCGGCGCAGGCGGGTCATCTGCACGTCGACGGTGCGGGCGGACGACGCCTCGGCGGTCTCCTGGCGCAGGTCCTCGCGCGACAGCACCTCGCCCGGCTGGCGCGCCAGCGCGGCGAGCAGCGCGGTCTCCACCTCGGTCAGGCGGATCACGCCGCCGCGGCGCTTCAGCTCGCCACGGGTCATGTCGAAGGTGAACTCGCCGAAGCTGAGCTCCTTGGGCGCCGGCGGCGCCTGCGGCACCCGGCGCAGGATGGCGTTGATCCGCAGCACCAGTTCGCGCGGCTCGAACGGCTTGGACAGGTAGTCGTCCGCCCCGCGGGTCAGCCCCTCGATCCGGTCCTCGGTCTCGGTCATCGCGGTCAAGAGCAGGATCGGCACCCGGCTGCCCGCGCGCAGCGCCTGGGTCAGGTCGAGCCCGCTTTCCCCCGGCATCATGATGTCGAGCACCAGCAGGTCGAAGGTCAGGGCTTCCAGCTTGCGCCGCGCCTCGGCCGCGCTCTCGGCGGTGGTCACGCGGAAGCCCTGCTCGCTCAGGTACCGCTGCAGCAGCGCGCGCAGCCGGGTGTCGTCGTCGACCACCAGGATGTGCGGCTCCGTCTCGCTCATCCGAGCACGCTCCACGGGTCCCCCGGCGCCGCCTGGGAGGTGGGGCTAGGGAAGGCGGGTGCCGCCGGGATAGGCCGTGCGAGCCTGCTCTCCCTAGCCCTCTCCTCCCATCTGGAGGAGAGGGCACGACCGATGCCGCACGCCTCGCGCATCGCCACCGCGGTCCGGCCCGTCCCGCTCATCGCGTAAGCCGGCGCGGGCCGGCGCCGCTCTCGGGCTGGCCTTCGCGGCGGTCGAAGCGCCGGCGGTCGCCCTCCTCGATCATGCCCAGCATCACCCGGCGGAAGCCCTCGACCGCCTCGGCCCCGGCCTCGCGGTAGGCGGCCGCGATCAGCCGGCGCTGGTTCTCGCTCAATTCGCGCTCCAGCGCGCGGCCCTGTTCGGTCAGCTCGAGCCGGCGCTGCCGGCGGTCCTGGGCGCCCGGGCTCTGCTGGATGAAGCCCTCGCGCACCAGCTGGCTCAGCAGCCGCGACAGCGACTGCTTGGTGATCTGCAGCAGGCGCAGCAGCTCGCTGACCGTGATCCCCGGCTCCCGGCCGACGAAGTAGATCACGCGGTGGTGCGCCCGGCCGAAGCCGTGCTTGGCCAGGATCTGGTCGGGCACGCGGGTGAAGTCGCGGTAGGCGAAGAACAGCAGCTCCATCGCCTGCCGCAGTTCCTCCTCGCGCAGGAAAAGCGGGTTGTAGCCGGTTTTTACGTCAGCCATGTTGACTTTTATCGCACAACGATGTTACGGGATGCAAGGTTTGGTGGACAGATTGTATCTCGGCGTTGCTGGCTCCGGGTAACAAACTGCTCGCCAGGCGGCTTACGGGGGTTGAAACGCGTCGCCGTTTGCGCGATGGCTGGCCGCCGGACGAGAGCACCCGCGCGCGGGTGGCGCGTGGATCCGAGACGGCCCGGCCGAGCCGGGCGCCGCGCCGTCCCGCGCGGGCGGGGGACGACCCGCACGAGCGACCCGCACGAACGACACCACGAGCGAGCAAGAAAGAGCGCGTAAAGCCATGTCCATGCTCCCCTTCGACGACCGCGACGGCGCCATCTGGATGAACGGCCAGCTCCGCGACTGGCGCGACAGCCAAGTGCACGTCCTCACCCACGGTCTGCACTACGCCAGCTGCGTGTTCGAGGGGGAGCGCGTCTACAACGGCGAAATCTTCAAGCGCGACGAGCACCACCAGCGCCTGCACGAGTCGGCACGCATCATGGGCTTCGACGTGCCCTATTCGGTGCAGCAGATCAACGATGCCGCCCAGCAGGTGCTGGAGGCGAACGGGATCGAGAACGGCTACGTCCGCCCAGTCGCCTGGCGCGGCAGCGAGATGATGGGGGTGAGCGCGCAGAAGAACTCGATCAACGTCGCGATCGCCGCCTGGCAGTGGCCCGCGTACTTCTCGCCGGAGGCGCGGCTGGAAGGCATCCGCATGCAGATCTCCGACTGGAAGCGCCCGGCTCCGGACACCGCCCCGGTCAAATCCAAGGCGGCCGGGTTGTACATGATCTGCACCCTGTCCAAGCACACGGCCGAAGCCGCCGGCTACAACGACGCGCTGATGCTGGACTACCGCGGCCGGATCGCGGAGGCGACCGGCGCCAACATCTTCCTGGTGCAGAACGGCGAGCTGCACACCCCCGAGCCGGACTGCTTCCTGGACGGGATCACCCGGCGCACGGTGATCGCGCTCGCCCACCAGCACGGCTACAAGGTCCACGAGCGCGCGATCATGCCGGACGAGCTGGCCCGGACCGACGAGGTGTTCATCACCGGCACGGCCGTGGAGGTCACGCCGGTGCGCGAGATCGGTCCGTACAGCTTCACCGTCGGCGACACCACGCGCACCCTGCTGCAGGCGTTCGACGACCTGGTCCAGCGCCGCGACACCCGCACCGCCCACGCCAGCGTCAGCGCGGCGGAGTAGCGGGTTGGGCGGCTAACGGCTGCCGAACATATCCGAGCGAAACCGACCGCCGGCGGCGGGTCCCTCTCCCTCGAGGGGAGAGGCTAGGTGAGGGTGAGACTCCCCGGCGTACGGCGAGGAGTCTCACCCTCCCACGGACCTGCGGTCCGCGGGCCCCTCCCTCTCCCTCAAGGGCGAGGGGATTTTGAGTTTAGGAGCTGATATCGATTAACCGCTACATTTAGCGCTATCAATCTGCCGTGGACGGATGGTGTAGTTCCATTCGCCGTGGAAGTCATGCGGCTGGATGTTGAGTTGTTTCATCGTGCGGTCGGAGACCTTGATGCCTTTGGGATAGGTGTTGGCGTCGATGGTGCAGCTGACCTCGAGGCCCGTGCGCGTCGTGGTCGCGTTGATGAGCTGAACGATCGCTTCATGGCTGA
>NZ_NRRL01000061.1 GCF_016583645.1 Rhodovibrio sodomensis
CCGTCGGCGGGCTGGAGACAAGGATCGCCGGCGCGGGCCCGCGTCAAAGCGGGGGCCGTTCAGAGCCGAGCCGTCCCGGCCAACGCCGCACGCGACGCCCCAACGCCGCACGCGAGGCCGGCCGAAAACGCACCGGGCGCCGCACGGGTCCCGCGCGACGCCCGGCGTTTCATGGCGGCCTTCGCTGAGCTTCAGACCGACAGAACGCTGATCAGGAACAGCACCATGATGAACGCGATCAGCGCGCCGGCAGCCTTGTCGTAGGTGTCCGGGGTACCGGGAGAATCAGCCATGAATGCCTCCTTCGGCGTTGGATGACGCAACGGGGTGCGAGGTTACTGGTTTGCCGGCGACCCGGCAACTATCCGCTCGGGCAAGCCGCCGACCGGTCCGCGGACCTTCCGGCGTGGTCTCGCCCGTGCTTCGGGCAGGTAAGAGCAAAACAGAGGATCAAGGTCGTTTCGACCTCCAACGATCTTGCTCCGGCGCCGACCGGGCGTGCGCATGGGCGTCGACCGCGCCGACCGCCGGCCCCCGTCGATGTGCCCGTCATGCGGTCCTTCCGCGGGACCGATCTGCACCGTCCCGGCGGGCGGGCGCGGCCGTTGCCCGGCGGCGTCACCGCAGGTTGCGGTGCAACCGACGGCATCACGACCGTCGGCAATCGCGCACGACACGTCAAGGATAATTGACGTCAAGAAAAGTGGACACATCGACCCAGCGCACCTATGCTCGAAGGCGGAACGCGCCTCGATGGGGCGCCGGCAAACGCCAAGGCCGGCGCCGATGGCCCGCGCGAGGGAGTCCTGTCTGGACGCGCGCGTTCACGCGGGCTTCTGCGGCTGGGGAGGACGAGCGATGACGCAACAGGCCGAGCGGCACCGTCCCGTGCTGGATCGCGTGGAGACACCGGCCGACCTGCGGCGGCTGCCGGAGACGCAGCTCCGTCAACTCGCCGACGAGCTGCGCGCCGAGGTGATCGACGCGGTGTCGGTCACCGGCGGCCACCTGGGCGCCGGCCTGGGCGTGGTCGAGCTGACCACGGCGATCCACTACGTCTTCGAGACGCCGGACGACAAGCTGATCTGGGACGTCTCGCACCAGTGCTATCCGCACAAGATCCTGACCGGGCGCAAGGACCGGATCCGCACGCTGCGCCAGGGCGGCGGGCTCAGCGGCTTCACCAGCCGGGCGGAAAGTGTCTACGACCCGTTCGGCGCGGCGCACTCGTCCACGTCGATCTCGGCCGGGCTCGGCCATGCGATCGCGCGCGACCACAAGGGCGCGCACAATCAGGTGATCTCCGTGATCGGCGACGGCGCGATGAGTGCCGGCATGGCCTACGAGGCGATGAACAACGCGGGTGCGCTGCGCTCGCGCATGGTCGTGATCCTGAACGACAACGACATGTCGATCGCTCCGCCGGTGGGGGCGATGAGCGCCTACCTGTCGCGGATTCTGTCCTCGCGCTCCTACCGCTCGGTGCGCGGGGCGATGCGCGACCTGTCTCACCAGTTCCCGCGCCCGGTGCGCGAGGCCGCCCGCCGGGCCGAGGAGTACACCCGCGGCCTGTTCACCGGCGGCACGCTGTTCGAGGAGCTGGGCTTCTACTACGTCGGCCCGATCGACGGGCATAACCTGGAGCATCTCCTGCCGGTGCTGCGCAACGTGCGCGACACGGAAGGGGGCGCGCCGATCCTGGTGCACTGCGTGACCCAGAAGGGCAAGGGCTACGAGCCGGCCGAGGGGGCGGCGGACAAGTACCACGGGGTGGCCAAGTTCGACGTGGTGACCGGCAAGCAGGCCAAGCCGACCCCGCAGGCGCCGAGCTACACCGGCACCTTCGCCAAGGCGCTGATCCAGGAGGCCGAGGCCGACGACCGGGTGATGGCGGTGACCGCGGCGATGCCGGGCGGCACCGGGCTGGACAAGTTCGGCGCGCGGTTCCCCGAGCGCACCTTCGACGTCGGCATCGCCGAGCAGCACGCGGTCACCTTCTGCGCCGGCCTGGCGTGCGAGGGCATGAAGCCGTTCGCGGCGATCTACTCGACCTTCCTGCAGCGCGCCTACGACCAGGTGGTGCACGATGTGGCGATCCAGAACCTCCCCGTGCGCTTCGCGATCGACCGCGCGGGCATGGTCGGCGCGGACGGCGTCACCCACCAGGGCAGCTACGACGTGACCTATCTGGGCACGCTGCCCAACTTCACCCTGATGGCCGCGGGCGACGAGGCGGAGCTGATGCACATGGTCGCCACCGCCGCCGCCTTTGATGCCGGCCCGATCGCCGTGCGCTACCCGCGCGGCGAGGGCCTGGGGGTGGCGATGCCCGAGCGCGGGCAGGTGCTGGAGATCGGTAAAGGGCGCGTCGTGCGCGAGGGCACCAAGGTGGCGATCCTGTCCTACGGCGGCCGGCTGGGCGAGGCCTGCACGGCGGCCGACGAACTGGCCGCGCGCGGCCTGTCGACCACGGTCGCGGACGCGCGCTTCGCCAAGCCGCTAGACCGCGACCTGGTCCGCCGGCTGGCCCAGGAGCACGAGGTGCTGCTGACGGTCGAGGAGGGCGCGATCGGCGGCTTCGCCACCCAGGTGATGAGCTTCCTGGCCGAACACGGCCTGCTCGACCACGGCCTGAAGATCCGGCCGATGCACCTGCCCGACCGGTTCATCGACCACGACAAGCCTTACCAGCAGTACGAGGCCGCCGGCCTCAACGCCCACCACATGGTCGCCAAGGCGCTCGACGCGCTGGGTATCGCCGATGCTGCGGCCACGGCGGACCTGACCCGGACCGCCGCGCGCGGCAGCTTCCGCGCCGTCTGAGGCACGCGCCGCGTGTTCGCGGATCGGGCGCCCGCGCCCACTGGCGAGCCGGGCGCCGATCGGTTACGAGTCCTAAAGTAACCGGTGACCGCGGCGGGTCGTCTCGCCACCGCTCGGATCCGCGGGGGGTTGGGACGACGCGCCACGGGCCTGCAGCGCCGGGGCATCCTGGCCCGGGCTGCCCTGAAGACACGACGACAAGACGGAGCGCAAACCGCATGGCCGTAGCCTATCCCTTCTCCGCGATCGCGGGTCAGGAGGAGATGAAGCTTGCCCTGACGATCGCCGCCGTGGACCCCAGCGTGGGCGGCGTGCTGATTTTCGGCGACCGCGGCACCGGCAAGTCGACGGCGGTGCGCGGGCTGGCTTCCCTGTTGCCGAAGATGCAGGCGGTCGAGGGCTGCCGCTACGGCTGCGCGCCTGACCGCGACACCGAATTGTGCGAGCCCGGATGCCCCAAGATGCAGGCCGGGGGCGGCGCGGTCCCGACCCACGAGACCGAGGTCCCGGTGGTCGACCTGCCGCTGGGCGCGAGCGAGGACCGTGTGGTCGGCGCGCTCGACCTCGAGCGCGCGCTCAGCCACGGCGAGAAGCACTTCGAGCCGGGCCTGCTCGCGCGCGCGCACCGCGGGTTCCTGTACATCGACGAGGTCAACCTGCTGGAGGACCATCTGGTCGACGTGCTGCTCGACGTGGCCGCGTCCGGCGAGAACGTGGTCGAGCGCGAGGGCTTGAGCGTCCGCCACCCGGCGCGCTTCGTGCTGGTCGGGTCCGGCAACCCGGAGGAGGGCGAGCTGCGCCCGCAGCTGCTCGACCGCTTCGGTTTGTCGCTGGAGGTCGAGACGCCGACCGATCTGGACACCCGGATCGAGGTGGTGCGCCGGCGCGACGCGTTCGACCGCGACAAGCAGGGCTTCAATAAGGTCTGGCAGGACGCGGACGACCGGCTCCGCCAGACCATCCTGGAGGCCAAGCAACGCCTGCCGGAGACGCAGGTGCCGGACGCCGCGCTGCGCCGCGCCTCTGAGATTTGCATCCAGCTCGGCACCGACGGCCTGCGCGGGGAACTGACCCTGATGCGCGCCGCGCGCGCCGCGGCCGCGATCGACGGCGACCCCGAAGTCACCGACACCCATCTCAAGCGCGTCGCCAGGATGGCGCTGCGCCACCGGCTGCGCCGCGATCCGCTGGACGAAGCCGGCTCGACCACGCGCGTCGAGCGGGTGCTGTCGGAGATCTTCGACGCCGAGGGCGAGGCCGGCACCGCGCGCAGCGGCGAGGCAGCCTGATGGACAGCGTGTTCGGCCAGGCCGAAACCGGGCGCGCGCCGCCGCAGGCGGATATCCGCGCCGGCACCGGCTCCGGCACGGTGGCGGACGCCCGCGCCGAGCAGGGGCAGAGCGCAAGCGCCGTCTGGCGCGATGCGCTCTTGGCGCTGGCGATCTTCGCGGTCGATCCGGCCGGCATCGGCGGCGTGCTGCTGCGCGCGCGCGCCGGCCCGGTGCGCCAGCGCTGGATCGACCAGCTGAAGGACCGGCTGGGCGACTTTGGGCCGGTGCGTAAGATCCCGCTTAACGTCTCCGACGACAGGCTGATCGGCGGGCTCGACCTCGCCGCCACGCTGCAGACCGGCAAGCCGGTCGCGAGCCGGGGGCTGCTCGCCGAGGCCGACGGCAAGGTGATGCAGGTCGCCATGGCCGAGCGGATGGACGCCGGCACCGCCGCGCGGATCGCTTCGGTGATGGACCACGGCGCGGTGCGGGTTGAGCGCGAGGGCTTTGCCCAGACGCTGCCCAGCCGGTTCGGCCTGATCGCCTGCGACGAGGGCGCGGAGGACGCGGAGCAGCCGCCGGGCGCGCTCGCCGAGCGGCTGGCGATCCAGATCGACCTGTCCAGCGTCCCGCCGCACGACACCGAGGGCGAGCAGGCCAAGCGCGCTCGGGCGATCCGGCTGGCGCGCCAACGGCTGACCCAGGTCACCGCGTCGGACGAGATCCTGACCGCGCTGACCAGCACCGCGCAGGCGTTGGGCGTGCATTCCCTGCGCGCGCCGCTGCTGGCGCTCAAGGTCGCCAAGGCGCACGCCGCGCTGAACGGCGTCGACGACGTCCGGCAGGACGACGCCCAGGTCGCCGCGCGCATGGTCTTGACGCCACGCGCGACCCAGCTGCCGCCGGCGCCCGAGCAGGACGAGCCGGAACAGCAGGAACCGCAAGAGCAGGACCAGGAGGAGCCGGAGGACAACCAGCAGCAAGAGCCCGAGGCCCAGGACCAGCAGGACCAGCCGCCGGAGCCGCCGCCGCAGGACGACGACACCGGCAGCGACGACGAGGACGACCAGGACGCGCCCAGCGCCGAGGAGCTGGCGGAGACCGTGCTGGCCGCCGCGCAGTCGGCGCTGCAGCCGGGCCAGCTGGAGCGGCTGCGCGACCAGATGGGCCGGCGCGAGCAGGGCGCGGCGGGCCGGGCCGGCGCGCTTGCCAAGTCGCGCACCCGCGGCCGCCAGGTCGGCACCTTTCGCGGCGAGCCAAGCGGCCAGAACAAGCTGGATGTGATGGCGACCCTGCGCGCGGCGGCTCCCTGGCAGCCGCTGCGCGGCCGCGGCCTGCCCGGCAAGGGCGGCACCGGCGGCAAACTGGTGGTCCAACCCGAGGACTTCCGGATCAAGCGCCTGAAGCACAAGACCGAGACGGCGACGATCTTCTGCGTCGACGCCTCCGGCTCGTCCGCGCTGCACCGGCTGGCGGAGACCAAGGGCGCGATCGAGCTGTTGCTGGCGGATTGCTACGTCCGGCGCGACAAGGTCGCCCTGGTCGCCTTCCGCGGCATGGCGGCGGAGGTGCTGCTGCCGCCGACCCGGTCGCTGACCCGCGCCAAGCGCTCGCTCGCCAGCCTGCCGGGCGGCGGCGGCACGCCGCTCGCGGCCGGGCTGAACGAAGCCTGGGTGCTGGCCGATCACGCCAACCGCCGCGGCGAAACGCCGGTCGTGATCCTGATGACCGACGGCCGCGCCAACGTCGCCTACGACGGCGGCACCGACCGCACCCAGGCGAAATCGGACGCCCAGGCGGCCGCGCGCCGGCTGCGCGCGACCGGGATCACGGCGCTGCTGATCGACACCTCGCCGCGCCCGCGCCAGAGCGCGCGCGAGCTGGCGGGGGCGATGGGCGGCCACTACCTGCCGCTGCCCCACGCCGACGCGAGCGCGCTGTCGCAGGCGGTCAAGACCGCGGAGAAGTCGCTTTGATGCGCGCGCTTCAAGAGATCGACGGCGGTCTGCCGCGCGTCCCCCCTCTTCCGATGGGAGGAGGGGGCCAGGGGGAGGTGGCTGCCCCGGCCGTTCATGCCCCGACGGAGCGCTCTGGGCGCTCTGCTGCGCGACGGCCCTGCAGACCTACCTCTCCCTGTCCCTCTGCTTCCAGTGAAGGAGAGGGGACCCGCCGCCACGCCGTGCGCACGAACCCTTGGGGTGTCGGGCATGCCTGAGCGCCGGGCGAGCTATACCGCGCCGGACTGGGCGCGCGAGGGCGCGGACTGGCCGAACCGGGCGGCGAGCCGGTTCGTCGAAGCCGGCGGCGTGACCTGGCACGTCCAGGTGATGGGGCAGGGGCCCGCGCTGTTGCTGCTGCACGGGACCGGCGGGGCGAGCCATTCGTTCCGCGACCTGGCGCCGCTGCTGGCCGAGCGGTTCACCGTGATCGTCCCGGACATGCCGGGCCACGGCTTCTCCAGCTGGCCGGCGCGCGCGGACGCGCTCTCGCTGCCCGGGATGGCGAAGGCGCTGGGCCAGCTGCTGCAGGCGCTCGAGCTGCGTCCCAGGGTCGCGGCGGGTCATTCGGCCGGGGCGGCCGTGCTGGCGCAGATGCAGCTGTCCGGCCAGCTCCACGCCGACACGCTGGTCTCGATCAATGGCGCGCTGTTGCCGCTGCCGGGTCTCCCGGGGCTGGTTTTCTCGCCGATCGCCAAGGTGCTGAACAAGGGCGGCTTCGCCGCGCGGGTGTTCTCGCTCAACGCGCGCGAGCCGGCGGCGGTGGAGCGGCTGCTCTGGGGCACCGGGTCCAGCATCGATCCCCGGGGGATCGAGCTGTACGCGCGGCTGATCCGGTTCTCCCAGCACACCGCGGCGGCGCTGGGGATGATGGCGCGCTGGGACCTGAAGCGCCTGCAGCGCGATCTACCGGATCTTAAGGGCGCGCTGGTCATGATCGTCGGCGCGAACGACCTGTCGGTGCCGCCGACCGAGGCCGGGCGCGTCGCCGCGCATCGGCCGGGCACCCGGATGGCGACCGTCTACGCCGCCGGCCATCTGGCGCACGAGGAGAAGCCCGGCGAGGTCGCGGCGCTGATCTTCGAGGCCGCCGGGGTCGACGACGCCAGCAGTGCGGCCTGACGCGCCCGGATGGCCTGCGGCACAAGCGCCCGGCGCACGGGCCCGCAACTCGACCCGCGGCGCGGTGGCGCCATTTCGGGGGCATGCTAGAGCAAAATCGATCAAGGCCGAGTCGACCTTCATCGTGAATTTTGCTCTAACTGATTGAAGAGAGAGCAAGATTCAGCTGAAAGGTGACTTCACCTTTCAGCATCGTGCTCTAGAGTGAACGCGAGGAGAGCGCAGAGCATGTTCGACACCACCACGGCCGGCAACGCGCGCGGCGCCGCCCACGATACCGACCGGCGGCCGCACGCCGTGGTGATCGGCAGCGGGTTCGGCGGGCTGGCCGCCGCGGTGCGGCTGGGCGCCCGGGGCTACCGCGTGAGCGTGCTGGAGAAATTGGATAAGCCGGGCGGCCGGGCGTACGTGTTCGAGCAGGACGGCTTCGTGTTCGACGCCGGCCCGACCATCGTGACCGCCCCGTTCCTGTTCGAGGAGCTGTGGGCACTCGCCGGGCGCAAGCTGTCGGACGACGTCGAATTGCGGCCGGTCGATCCGTTCTACCGCATGCGGTTCTCCGACGGCACGACGTTCGACTACAACGGCGATCCCGAGACGATGCGCGGCCGGATCGCCGAACTGTCGCCGGGCGACGTCGACGGCTACGAGCGTTTTCTGGAGGCCAGCCGCGAGATCTTCGAGATCGGCTTCCAGCAGCTGGGCCACGTCCATTTCGGCTCGATCGCGGATATGGCGCGGATCGCCCCGGACCTGATCCGGCTGCGCGGCGACCGGAGCGTCTACCAGACGGTCAGCCGCTACGTGACGGACGAGCGGCTGCGCGTCATGCTGTCGTTCCACCCGCTGTTGATCGGCGGCAACCCGTTCCGCGCCAGCTCGATCTACTGCCTGATCTCCTACCTGGAGCGGCACTGGGGCATTCATTTCGCCATGGGCGGCACCGGCGCGCTCGCCACCGGTCTCGTCGACCTGATCGCCGGGCAGGGCAACCGCATTCGCTACCAGACGGAAGTCGAGGAAATCGAGCTGGCCGACGGGCGCGCCACCGGCGTGCGGCTCAAGGACGGCGAGCGGATCCCGGCGGACATCGTCGTCTCCAACGCCGACAGCGCCTACACCTACCGCCGGATGCTGCCCGCGCACGCGCGCAAGCGCTGGACCGACCGCAAGCTGGACCGCGCGCGCTACTCGATGAGCCTGTTCGTCTGGTACTTCGGCACCGACCGGCGGTACCCGGATACGGCCCACCACACCATCCTGCTGGGCCCGCGCTACCGCGAGCTGATCGAGGACATCTTCGAGCGCAAGATCCTGGCCGACGACTTCTCGCTCTACCTGCATCGGCCGACCGCGACCGATCCGTCGCTTGCGCCCGACGGCTGCGACGGCTTCTACGTCCTCTCGCCGGTGCCCCATCTGGACGCCGGAATCGACTGGTCCGAGAAGGCGCGCGAATACCGCGACCGGATCGCGGACTTCCTGGAGCGCACCGAGCTGCCCGGCCTGCGCGCGTCCATCGTCTCCGAACGCATGATCACCCCGCAGGACTTCCAGGACCGCCTGCTGTCCGAGCGCGGCGCGGCCTTCGGGCTCGAGCCGCGGCTGACGCAGAGCGCCTGGTTCCGCCCCCACAACAAGAGCGAGGACGTCGAGGGCCTGTACCTCGTCGGCGCCGGGACCCATCCGGGCGCCGGCCTGCCCGGGGTCCTCTCGTCCGCCCGCGTGCTCGACCAGGTGGTGCCCGATGCCAGTGAATTCACCTAAGCCCGCGGCCAGCCGCGCGGCCGACGCCGCCGCCGCGACGGACGCGATCCGCACCGGCTCGCGCAGCTTCCACGCCGCCTCGCTGGTGCTGCCGCGGCGGGTGCGCGAGCCGGCGCGGGCGCTCTACGCGTTCTGCCGGGAAGCCGACGACGCGGTCGACACCCGCCCGGATACCGACCGCGCGCTCGCCGAACTGCGCCAGCGCCTGCAGCGGATCTACGATGGCCGGCCCGCCGACCGCGCCGCTGACCGCGCGTTCGCCGACGTGGTCGCCGCCTACGCGATCCCGCAGACCCTGCCGGAGGCGCTGCTCGACGGCTTCGCCTGGGACGCGCAGGGCCGGCGCTATCGCACGATCCAGGAGCTGCGCGGATACGGCGCCCGGGTCGCCGGGGCGGTCGGCGCGATGGTCGCGATGCTGATGGGCGCGCGTCAGGCGGAAGTGGTGTCGCGCGCCACCGACCTCGGCGTGGCGATGCAGCTTACCAACGTCGCCCGCGACGTTGGTGAGGACGCGCGCCAGGGACGCCTCTACCTGCCGACCGAGTGGCTGGAGGCGGAAGGCATCGACCCCGACGCCTGGCTCGCCGATCCGCGGTTCACCCCGGGCGTGGCGCGTACGGTCGAGCGGTTGCTGGTCCACGCCGAGGAACTCTACCAGCGCGCCGAGGCCGGCATTCCGGCCCTGCCGGCGTCCTGCCGGCCGGGGATCACGGCGGCCAGCCGCCTGTACCGCGCGATCGGTCACCAGGTCGCCCGGCACGGTCACGATTCCCTGTCCCGGCGCGCGGTCGTGCCGGCGATGCGCAAGGCCGGGCTGATGATGGACGCGCTGAAGGGCCCGTCGCCCAGCGCGCACTACAGCGACTATCCCTGCCTGCCGGAAACGCACTTCCTGGTCCAGGCGGTGCACGAGGCGCTGCCCGCCCTGCATGGCTTCAAACCCGACGAGGTCGCCGAGCCCGCACCGACCCATGAAGGCGCCGCCGCGTTCGTGATCGACCTGTTCATGCGGCTGGAACAGCGCGACCAGGCCCGCGGGTAGGGCAGGGCTGGCCGGGTGGGGCGCCCACGCTATTTCCTCTGTGACGCGGAAAACGGACGTATCGGCGGGTCCCTCTCCCTCGAGGGGAGAGGATGGGTGAGGGTGGGACTCCTCGCTGTACGCCGGAGAGTCCCACCCTCACCCTCCCACGCCGCTATCGCGGCGCGGGCCCCTCCCTCTCCCCTCGAGGGAGAGGGGATCGTGCGCCCGACTGCACCCGGATATCGGAGAGGTGCCATGAACACCGGCTGGATTGTGCTGATCGAGGGGATCGCGATCTTCGGGCTGTTGATCGGGTTCGGGATCTGGCAGCTGCGCTCGCTGAAGAAGATGGAGCGCGAGGACAAGGCGAACGCCGAGGCCGAGGGGCGGACCGGCGAGTCCGCCTTTACCCGGTCGCGCGCGGCCGAGCCGCAGGCGCCCGGCGGCGACTCAGCCTCCGACGCGGGGCATCCGGAACGGTAGCATCAGCCGTACGATCCGGGTGTCGAACCGGTCCAGCGACAGGCTTTCGTGCATCGCCCGCACCGGCTCGCCGGCGAGGTGCGTCTCGACCAGCGAGCGGGCGTAGAACGGCGTGTCTTCCAGGGTGCGCGCCACGCTCGGCCGGTGGCCCTTGTCCGCCCGGCTTTTCCGGCGCAGCCGCCAGATCGGTGTCGAGTGCAGGTCGACCAGCGGCGGGCGGTCGAACCGTTCGACCGCGCCGTCCTGGCGCACGATCAGCGACAATGCGTGGTCGGAGCCGTCGCGGCGGCACGTGTCGTAGGTGATCGCGGTGCCGCCGCCGGGCAGGGGGGCGCGCGACCAGTCCCATTCCCGGAAGCCGGCCTCCAGCGGCTCGTCGCCGCGGTTGCGGTCCAGGTAGCCGGTGCCGGTCCAGTTCAGGACCGGCTTGTCAAAGCGGACCGCGACGTCCGCCGTGGGCGCGATCGGCCACCAGTGGTGCCGGTCCTGATGATCGATCACGAACTCCCGGCTCGTCAGCGCGCGCGGGCTCACGCGCACCCGCCCGCGCACCCGCAGGGGCAGGGGGGCCGCGACCTCGCAGAGGTCGATGGTGAGCGTGTCGCCGTCCCAGCTGAGGCCGCTGGGGCCGACGGTGAAGAAATCGGCGCCGCGGTCGACGCGCGCGCGTCCGCGTTCGGTCATGGTCCAGCGGTTCGGCCCGTCGCCGTAAAGCGCGACATTGATCGAACAGTGGTTCAGCGGGTCCGCCGCGCCGCCGGGCGCGCCCTGCCGGGCCCAGGCGTAGTACGGCGAGAACACCGAGCCGATGAACGCGATGATGGTCAGGCCGTGACGGCCGTCGTCGCTCAGCGCGTCGACGTACCACCAGAGGTAACCGCCCGGCGCGACCGGCCGGTCGAAGCCCAGCCCGACGCGCTGCCCGCCTTCCCCGCCGGCTCTCCCTGGGCGTCCGTCGCCCGGTCCGGCAGGCCCCAGTCCGCCATCAGGCATGCCGCCGCCAGCCGTCCCGACATCGCCGCCATCGGCACGCCCGGGCCCGGATGCGCGCTGCCGCCCGCCAGATAGAGGCCGGCCACCCGGGTCCGGATCGGCGGGCGCTGGAACGTGGCGCGCCAGCCGTGGGTCGCCCGGCCGTAGAGCGCCCCGCCGGTGCCCGGGAACAGCCGGGCGAAGTCCGCTGGCGTGGTCACCGTGCGGGTCGCGCGGTCGAACTCGAGATCCAGGCCGCAGCGGCTCAGCAGGGCCAGATGACGTTCCTCGCATGAAGCGATCTCCGGTTCGTCGAAACGGTTCACGTCGCCGGTCGGCGGGGCGTTGACCAGCATGAACAGGCGCTCGGACCCGCGCTCGCGCGCGGCGTCGGACAGGGTGCCGTCGTCGCCGCGGTCCTGCGCGCAGATGTAGACGGTCCCGGAGTCCGGCAAGCGCCGCCGCTCGAAGATGTCCGCGAACTCTTGCCGGTAGTCGCGGCAGAACAGCACGTTGTGATGCAGCAGCGGAAACCCGCCGGCGTTACCCAGGAAGGTCCAGGTCATGGCGGACAGCGAGCGCATCGCCGGCGGCGTTTTCTGCGCCGCCCGGGCCGCGCGCCGGCCCAGCTTGCCGTCGGCGAGCGCCGAGACGTCGGCGTTGCACACCGCCGCGTCCGCCTGGATCCGGGTGCCGTCATCCAGCCGCACCCCGCTGACCGCACTGCCCTGAAGCTCGATCTCCTCGACCGTTCGGCCGTAGTGCAGGGTGACGCCGTGGCGCCGGGCCAAGTCGGCGAGCGCCTGGGCGAAGCCGTGCATGCCGCCGTCGATCAGCCAGACCCCGCTCTGTTCGACGTGGGCGACCAGCATCAGCGTCGCCGGTGCCTGGAACGGCGAGGAGCCGCAGTAGGTGGCGTAGCGGCCGAACAGCTGGCGCAGCCGGGGATCGTGGAAATGCCGGCCGAGCGCGTCCCACAGCCGGTCGAACGGCTTGATGCCCCACAGGTCCTTCGGGCCGGCGTGCTGCATCAGCCCGACCGGCGTCGCCTTGGGCGCGCGCAGGAACGGCCGGTCGAGCGTCTCGTAGATCTTGCGCGCTTCCTGGGTGAACGTCTTGTAGCGCTTGGCCTCGGCTGGGCCGCTGAACGCGCCGATCGCCTCCGCCGAGCGCTCGACGTCGGCGAACAGGTCGAGACGCTTCGCGGGATCGCCGCCGTCGCCGTCCCAGGCGTGCCGGGCCAGCCGGTCGGCCGGGCGCAGGCGGACGATGTCCTCCAGCCGCTCGCCCAGATCCTGGGCCAGATCGTCGAACACCTGGCGCATCGTGAACACGGTGGGGCCGGCGTCGATCCGCGCGTCGCCGGCGGGCAGGGCGCGCATTTTGCCGCCGGGGTGGCTCTGGCGCTCCACCAGCTCCACCTCGAGGCCGCGGGCGGCGAGCTTGAGGGCGGCAACCAAGCCCGCCACGCCGCCGCCGATCACCACGACGCGTTCGCCCGCTCGTCTCACGTGACCTCCTGTCGGTTGGCGTCAGGCGACGTTGACTTGCCAGCTCGGGGGTGTCTAGTCATAATGACACCTAACATGACCAGCAAACCTGACACTCCGGCTTGCGGCCGGGGGTCGGAAAGCCAAGGTCGCGACCCGGACAGGCTGGCAGGGGAGTGAGGCATTATGGACACCTCGACCCGGATTGAAAGCGTCCTGCAGGACGTCCTGGCCCGGCGGGAATCGCCGGACTCCCCGCCGCAGCTTGGCGACGCGGTACGCTATGCGGTCTTCCCGGGCGGCGGTCGGATCCGGCCGCGCCTGGCACTCGCGGTCGCCGGCGCGTGCGGCGACGACGCGCCGGACGCGTCCAACGCCGCCGCGGCGGCGATCGAGATGCTGCATTGCGCCTCGCTGATCCACGACGATCTCCCGTGCTTCGACGACGCGCAGACGCGCCGCGGCAAGCCGTCGGTGCACGTCGCCTACGGCGAACGGCTGGCGGTGCTCGCCGGCGACGCGCTGATCGTACTGGCGTTCGAGACGCTGGCCGACGCCGCGGCGAGTGCGCCTGAGCGGCTGCCCGGCCTGCTGCGGACCCTGGGCGGTTCGGTTGGCCTGCCGTCGGGGATCTGCGCTGGCCAGGCCTGGGAATGCGAACCGGACGGCGTGCCGCTTGACAAGTACGAGCAGCTCAAGACCGGCTCGCTGTTCGCCGCCGCCACGGTGATCGGGGCCCAGGCCGCCGGGCGCGACGGCGCACCCTGGCGCACCCTGGGCGCCAAGCTGGGCGAAGCCTATCAGGTCGCCGACGATATCCGCGACGTCTATGCCGACGCCGACGACCTGGGCAAGCCGACCGGCCGCGACGAGGCCCTGAACCGGCCAAGCGCGGTGCGCGAGCTCGGCCTGGACGGGGCCAAGGCGCGTCTGAACGGCCTGGTCGAGGACGCCGTGACCTCGATCCCGGTGTGCCCGGGCCGGGATCAGCTGATCCAGCTGATCCGCACCGAGACCAAGCGCTTCCTGCCGAAGTCGCTGGCCCAGGCGGCGGCGTAACGGGGTGCCGCCGGCCGCGGCCGGCCCGGCGAAGCGTATGGGCGTTCGTTCGCGCCGCCAATCGCGAGGGACGCGCAAGGTGACCGCTTCACCATCTTCCGACGATCGCTTGGCCCGCGCGCCGGTTGACGGCGGCGGGCCCGACCGGCTGCGTGACCGGGTTGCCGACTGGCGCAACCGGCTGCTGGCCAGCGCGCGCTTCCAGCGCTGGGCCGCCGGCTTTCCGCTGACCCGGCCGATCGCCCGGCGGCAGGCGCATGGTCTGTTCGACCTGACCGCCGGCTTCGTCTACGCGCAGGTGCTGTACTGCTGCGTGCGCCTGCGGCTGCTGGATACGCTGTGGCACGCCGGACCGCAGCCGCTGGCGACGCTGGCCGATCGGGTGTCACTTCCGCTTGACGCCGCCGACCGCCTGGTCCGCGCGGCGACCTCGCTGAAGCTTCTGGAAACCCGCGCCGACGGCCGGATTGGCCTGGGCCCGAAGGGCGCGGTCGTGGTCGGCAGTCCCGGCATCGCCGCGATGGTGGAGCATCACGCCATGCTCTACGCCGACCTCGCCGATCCGATCGCGCTGTTGCGCGGGCAGCGCGGGCCGACCCGGCTGGGTGCGTACTGGCCCTACGCCAACACCGAGGATCCCCGCGAGCTGTCCGAAGACAGCGTGGGCGGGTACTCGCAGCTGATGGCGCAATCGCAGCCGCTGGTCGCGGCGGAGGCGTTGGAGGCCTATCCGTTTCACAAGCATCGCCGGCTGCTCGACGTCGGCGGCGGCGACGGCGCGTTCCTGACGGCTGCCGCGGAGGCGCTGCCCGAGCTGGAGCTGATGCTGTTCGACCTGCCGGCGGTGGCTGAACGGGCGCGCCGGCAGTTCGCCGCGGCCAGCCTGGGCGACCGGATCACGGCCCACGGCGGCGACTTCTTCGCCGACCCGCTGCCCGGAGGCGCGGACGCGATCTCGCTGGTGCGCATCCTGCACGACCACGACGACGCCCGCGTCGCGCGACTGTTGGCCAACGTTTACAGCGCCCTGCCGGTCGGCGGGACGGTCGTCGTCGCGGAGCCGATGGCAAGCGACGACTCCGCCGCGCCGGTCGGGGACGCGTACTTCGGCTTCTACCTGCTGGCGATGGGCCGCGGCCGCGCGCGGACCCCCGCGGAACAGCGTTCCCTGTTGGAATCGGCCGGTTTTTCCCGGGTCCGGGCCTGGCGCACCCGCCAGCCCTTCCTGGCCCGCGTCATGTCAGCGCGGAAGGACACCGCTTAACCATCGTGACGTAAGGTTAGATTGACATGGCTTTGCGTCACGTTAGACTGACACTCAGATAAGTCATCGACCCGGGAGAGGATCGACCGTGACGCCGCCGCTAAACGCCACAGCCGTTGTCTTGCAGGAGCCCGAGAAGCTGGCGCTAAGCCAGCTCGATCTCGCGGCCCCGGCGGCGGGCGATATCGTGGTGGACATGGAGTTCTCCGGCATCTCGACCGGCACCGAGCGGCTGCTCTGGAGCGGTCAGATGCCGCACTTCCCGGGCATGGGCTACCCGCTGGTGCCGGGCTACGAGGCCCTGGGCCGGGTCAGCCAGGCCGACGGCGGCAGCAGCGGCCTGCGGCTGGGCGACCGGGTGTTCGTGCCCGGCGCGCGCTGCTTCGGCGACGTCCGCGGCCTGTTCGGCGGGGCGGCCAGCCGGGTCGTGGTGCCGGCCAGCCGGGTGGTCAAGGTGAGCGATGCCTTGGGCGAGGGCGGCGTGCTGCTGGCGCTCGCCGCCACGGCCTACCACGCGGTGCAGGCGACGGACGCCAAGCTGCCCGAGTTGATCGTCGGGCACGGCACGCTGGGCCGGCTGCTGGCGCGCGTGACGCTGGCGCTCGGCGGCCCCGCGCCGACGGTGTGGGAGACCAACCCCGCCCGCCGGACCGGGGCGGAAGGCTACACCGTGGTGGCGCCCGAGGACGACGGTCGGCGCGACTACGCCGCGATCTACGACGTCAGCGGCGACGCCGACCTGCTCGACGAGCTGATCGGCCGCCTCGCCTTTGGCGGCGAGGTGGTGCTCGCCGGATTTTACAGCGAGCGCCCGTCGTTCGCGTTCCCGCAGGCCTTCATGCGCGA
Organism: Rhodovibrio sodomensis; assembly: GCF_016583645.1. Taxonomy (GTDB): domain Bacteria; phylum Pseudomonadota; class Alphaproteobacteria; order Kiloniellales; family Rhodovibrionaceae; genus Rhodovibrio; species Rhodovibrio sodomensis. The sequence goes on from NZ_NRRL01000061.1 coordinate 16,122, forward strand.
GGCCCGCATCCGGATCGCGGCGGAGTGGCGCGAGAGCGACCTGCACGCGACCCGCGATATGGCGGAACGCGGCGCCCTGTCGCTGGACGGCCTGATTACCCACCGGCAGGCGGCGACGGACGCGGAGCAAGCCTATAGGACCGCCTTTGGCGACTCCGCCTGCCTCAAGATGATCCTGGATTGGAGGGCAGCATGACGTCGCCGACCGCGGATACCCCCGAAACCGAAGCCGATCGCGCGGGTCACGAGACCCAGGTGATCGCCATCTACGGCAAGGGTGGGATCGGCAAGAGTTTCACGCTCGCCAACCTCAGCTACATGATGGCGCAACAGGGCAAGCGCGTCCTCTTGATCGGCTGCGATCCCAAGAGCGACACCACCTCGCTGCTGTTCGGCGGGCGCAGCACCCCCACCATCATCGAGACCAGTTCGCGCAAGAAGGCCGCCGGCGAGGAAGTCGACATCTCCGATGTCTGCTTCAAGCGTGACGGCGTGTTCGCGATGGAGCTGGGCGGCCCCGAAGTCGGCCGCGGCTGCGGCGGCCGCGGCATCATCCACGGCTTCGAGCTGCTGGAGAAGCTGGGCTTTCACGACTGGGGCTTCGACTACGTCCTGCTCGACTTCCTGGGCGACGTGGTTTGCGGCGGCTTCGGCCTGCCGATCGCCCGCGACATGTGCCAGAAGGTGATCGTCGTCGGCTCCAACGACCTGCAGTCGCTCTACGTCGCCAACAACGTCTGCTCGGCCGTCGACTACTTCCGCCGGATGGGCGGCAACGTCGGCGTCGCGGGCCTGGTGGTGAACAAGGACGACGGCAGCGGCGAGGCGCACGCCTTCGCCGAGAAGGTCGGCATCCCGGTGCTCGCCTCGATCCCCGCGCACGACGACATCCGCAAGAAGTCGGCGAACTACGAGATCATCGGCTACCCGGGCAGCCAGTGGGGTCCGCTGTTCGAGCAGCTGGGCCTGTCGGCCGCCGCGGCGCCGCCGGTGCTGCCCGCGCCGCTGGAGCACGAGGGCCTGCTCGACCTGTTCAAGGGCGAGGACGTGGGCCGCGGCGTGGAACTGCAGCCGGCCACGATGGCGGACATGTGCGGCGGCATCGCGCCTGAGCACAAGTCGCTCGAAGTCGTCTACGAGGACGCGTGAAGGGGGCCCGGCGATGACCGATACGACGGACGATCGCATCGAGGGCCTTGAGCCCAGCGGCGCGCCGGCCGACGACGCGCCCGCCGCGGGCGCGCCGGCGGAGCCGATCGAGCAGGCCGCCGCCAAGGCCGCCGCCGAGGGCGGCTGCCACGGCGGCAAGGAGACGCTGCAGGCGGCCGCGCGGCAGGCCGGCAAGTCGGCGACGCTGGACAAGCTGGCGGAGGACTACCCGACCGGCCCGCACGACCAGCCGCAGTCGATGTGCCCGGCGTTCGGCTCGCTGCGCGTCGGCCTCAGGATGCGCCGCACGGCGACGATCCTCTCGGGCTCGGCGTGCTGCGTCTACGGCCTGACCTTCACCTCGCACTTCTACGGCGCCCGGCGGACCGTCGGCTACGTGCCGTTCAGCTCGGAAACGCTGGTCACCGGCGAACTGTATCAAGACATCCGCGATGGTGTCGAGCAGATGGCCGATCCGGAGCGTTACGACTGCGTGGTGATCATCAACCTCTGCGTCCCGACCGCCTCGGGCATCCCGCTCGACCGGCTGCCGCACGAGATCAACGGCGTGCGGGTGATCGGGGTCGACGTGCCGGGCTTCGGCGTGCCGACCCACGCGGAGGCCAAGGACATCCTGGCCGGGGCGATGCTGAAGTACGCCCGCGAGGAGGCCGAGGCCGGCCCGGTCGCCAAGCCGCGCAACCTGGTCGAGGATGCGCCCACGATCGCCCTGCTGGGCGAGATGTTCCCGGCGGATCCGGTCGGCGTCGGCCAGATGATCGAGCCGATGGGCCTGAAGATGGCGCCGAACGTGCCGACGCGGGAGTGGCGCGACCTCTATGCCGCGCTGGACAGCGTGGCGGTGGGGGCGGTGCACCCGTTCTACACCCGCTGCGTCGAGCAGTTCCAGCGCGCCGGCCGGCCGGTCGTCGGCTCCGGCCCGGTCGGCCTGGAGGGCACGAGCGACTGGCTGCAGCGGATCGGCGAGGCCGCCGGGGTGGCCGAGGCGAAGATCGACGCCGCCAAGGCGAAGGCCGGCACGGCGGTTTCCGCCGCGCTCGCAGAGCACAGCCTGAAGGGCCGGCGGCTGGTGGTTTCCGGCTACGAGGGCTCGGAGCTCCTGGTCGCCCGCCTGTTGATCGAGGCGGGCGCCGAGGTGCCCTACGTCGGCACGGCCTGCCCGCGCACCGCGTGGAGCCGGACCGACCGCGAATGGCTGGCCGCGCACGGCTGCCACGTGCAGTACCGCGCCTCGCTGGAGCAGGACACCGCGGCGATGCGCGAAGTCCGGCCGGACCTGGCGATCGGCACCACGCCGCTGGTGCAGAAGGCGAAGGAGCTCGGCTGGCCGGCGATCTACTTCACCAACATGGTGTCCGCCCGCCCGCTGTTCGGCGCCGCCGGCATCGGCGCGCTGACCGGCATCGTCGAGACCCAGACCGCCGGCGCGGAGCGCTTCCAGACCATGGTGTCCTTCTTCGAGGGCGTCGGGCAGGGCCACACTGCGGGATACGGCTTCTCCGAGGTGCCGTCGGCCAAGCGCAAGATGCGCCGGGCCGCCAAGGCCGAGAAGCGCGACACCGGCGTCCCGGACAGCGTGGGGACCTGAGCCATGCTGGTATTGGACCACGACCGCGCGGGTGGCTACTGGGGCGCGATCTACACCTTCACCGCGATCCAGGGGATGCGGGTGGTGATCGACGGCCCGGTCGGCTGCGAGAACCTGCCGGTGACCTCCGTCTTGCACTACACCGACGGCCTGCCGCCGCACGAGCTGCCGGTGACGGTGACCGGGCTTGGCGAAGACGAGCTGTCGATGACCGGCACCGAGGAAAATCTCAAGCGTGCGTCCGCGACACAGGACAACGATTTGCCGGCCGTCGTGGTCACGGGATCGATCGCCGAAATGATCGGCGGCGGTGTTACGCCCGAAGGAAGTAATCTTCGCCGGTTTCTTTGCCGCACGATTGACGAGGATCAATGGCAAGCGGCCGATCGTGCGATTAACTGGCTCTGGACTGAATTCGGGCCCAAGAAGGGCAAGACCGACAAGCCCAAGCGGAGAGAGGGGCAGGACAAGCCCCGCGTGAACATCATCGGTCCGATCTTCGGCACCTTCAACATGCCGAGCGACCTGGCCGAGATCCGCCGCTTGGTCGAGGGGATCGGCTGCGAAGTGAACATGGTGTTCCCGCTCGGCAGTCACGTGCTCGACATCCCGCGCCTGAACAACGCGGACGTGAACATCTGCATGTACCGCGAGTTCGGCCGGAAGCTGTGCGAGGCGCTGGACCGGCCGTACCTGATGGCGCCGATGGGCGTGTTCTCGACCACCAAGTTCCTGCGCACGCTGGGCGAGCTGACCGGCGCCGACCCCGAGCCGTTCATCGAGCAGGAGAAGCACACCACGCTGAAGCCGATCTGGGATCTGTGGCGCTCGGTGACCCAGGACTTCTTCGCCACCTCGAGCTTCGGCGTGGTGGCGAGCGAGACCCACACGCGCGGCCTGCGCAAGTTCCTGGAGGACGAGATGGGCGTGCCCTGCGCGTTCCATCACGCCCGCAAGCCGGGCAAGAAGCCGGACAACGCGGCAATCCGCCGGGACGTGCAGGAGAACACCCCGCTGGTGCTGTTCGGCTCCTATAACGAGCGGATGTACAACGCTGAGATCGGCGGCCGGGCGATGTACGTCCCGGCCTCGTTCCCGGGCGCGATCGTCCGGCGGTCCACCGGCACGCCGTTCATGGGCTACGCCGGGGCGACCTACGTGGTGCAGGAGTTCTGCAACCAGCTGTTCGACGCGCTGTTCCACATCCTGCCGCTGTCCACGCAGATGGACGAAGCGGAGGCGACGCCGACCCGCGGGCCAGCGCAGCAGATGAGCCTGGAGCAGACGCTGCCGTGGGACGACGCGGCGCAGGCGAAGCTGGACGACTACATCGAGACGCAGCCGTTCCTGGTGCGGATCTCCGCGGCGAAGCGCCTGCGCGAGCGCGCCGAGGCGATCGCCCGCCAGGACGGCGAGTCCCGGGTCGCCGCGGGCCACGTGGACGCGGCGCGCGGGGCCCTGAACACGGGGGCGGCGGCATGACGGTGGTTCACCTGAACCGCGCGCCCGACACCAACCGCGCCCCCGACACCAACCGCGCCAGGGGGACGACCCCAACGCGCACCGCCGCTGCCCGGCAGCGGCCGACCGAAGGCCGCACGGCCCAAAACTGGGAGGGTAACGACATGCCGGAACGTAACCGGATCACGACGGGTGGCGACAAGAAGCACCGCAAAGGGGACTCCTTCGAGTACCGCCTGCTGATGGCGGCGAGCCTGCCGATCTTCCTGGTGGCGGCCATCGTCGGTCGCGTGCTGCCGAGCGGCGAGCACGCGGTCCCCGGCGAGCGGCTCTCCGTGATCGGCGAGGCGCGCGCCGCGGCGGACACGTACGTCCCCTTCGCGTTCATGGGCTGAGGCAAGCCCATCCAAGAATCCGGCCGGCCACGGTCGGCCGGTAACCGCCGCGATCGTCCGTATCGCGGTCTCAACAGCCGCGATCGAGACGGAAAGCGGTTTTCCAGCTAGGTGCAACTAGCAAAACGGGAGTAGGTGCAGATATGGCAACCGAGAGTAAAGGCCGGAACGAAAGCCTTTCCGGGCTGACGGAAGGCGAGGCCAAAGAGTTCCACAAGATCTTCATGACGAGCTTCATCATCTTCGTGGCGATCGCTGTGTTCGCGCACATCCTCGCCTGGATCTGGCGTCCGTGGCTCCAGGGTGACCCGGCCGCTCAGGCCAGCGTGATCCTGGACGGTGCGCAGCAGACCTTGGCCACCATCCTGCCAGTCCTGGCGTAAGGAGGGAGTTACCATGTGGAAGATTTGGCTTCTTTTCGATCCCCGCCGGATGCTGGTGGCGCTGATGACGTTCCTGTTCGTCCTGGCGCTGCTCATCCACTTCATCCTGCTCAGCACCGATCGCTACAACTGGCTGGAGGGTCCCGCCGCGAGCGGCGGCCAGCAGTCCAGCGTGATCGAGCGGTCGGTGGAGCCGTCGAAGGCCTAAGCCGGGCCCGACCGACGAGTCAGCGGGCGGGGCGTCGGGGCCGACGCCCCGCACCGCGGCTCGGGCCCGCCGCTGACGGGCACCGAGGCCGGCATCCAATTGGAGGGTTCGGTTATGGCTATGCTGAGTTTTGAACGAAAATATCGGGTCCGCGGCGGCACGCTCATAGGCGGCGACCTGTTCGATTTCTGGGTGGGCCCCTTCTATGTAGGGTTCTTCGGTGTCACGACGCTGTTTTTCGCCGTCCTCGGGACGGGCCTGATCCTTTGGGGTGCCGCGCTCGGGCCGACGTGGAACGTCTGGCGGATCAACATCGCGCCGCCGGACCTGAGCTACGGTCTGGCGCTGGCGCCGCTGCAGGAAGGCGGTCTGTGGCAACTGATCACGATCTGCGCGATCGGCGCGTTCGTGTCATGGGCGCTCAGACAGGTGGAGATCAGCCGCAAGCTGGGCATGGGGCTGCACGTCCCGTTCGCGTTCGGCGTCGCGATCTTCGCCTACGTGACCCTGGTGGTGTTCCGCCCGCTGCTGCTGGGCGCCTGGGGGCACGGCTTCCCCTACGGCATCCTGTCGCACCTCGATTGGGTGTCGAACGTCGGCTACCAGTACCTGCACTTCCACTACAATCCGGCGCACATGATCGCGGTGAGCTTCTTCTTCACCACGACGCTGGCGCTGGCCCTGCACGGCAGTGCGATCCTGTCCGCCGCCAACACCGGCCGCGAGGACGAGCCGGTCAAGGCCGGGGAGCACGAGGACAACTTCTTCCGTGACTTCATCGGCTATTCGATCGGCCCGCTGGGCATTCACCGCCTGGGCCTGTTCCTGGCGCTCAACGCCGGTTTCTGGAGTGCCGTGTGCATCATCATCTCCGGGCCGCTTTGGACGCGCGGCTGGCCCGAATGGTGGTTCTGGTGGCTCCGGCTGCCGATCTGGGACGCCGGTGGCTTCAACTAGGGCGAAGGGACACCGACCATGCCTGAATATCAGAACATCTTCACAAGGGTCGAAGTCCAAGGACCCGGCGAAGCGGGCCTGGCCCTGCCGCCCGGCGGGACCGGCCGGCGCTTCGGCAAGCCGATGCACAACAGTTGGCTGGGCCGGATCGGTCACAGCCAGATCGGGCCGATCTACCTTGGCTGGTACGGGGTGGCCTCGATCATCTGCGGCTTCATCGCGATCGAGATCATCGGCCTGAACATGTGGGCCAGCGTCGGCTGGGACCCGATCCAGTTCGTCCGTCAGGGCCCGTGGCTGGCGCTCGAGCCGCCGCCGCCCGAGTACGGGCTGAGCCTGCCGCCGTTGAACCAGGGAGGCTGGTGGCTGCTTGCCGGCTTCTTCCTGACGGCCGCGATCCTGCTTTGGTGGGTGCGCACCTACCGCCGGGCGATCCAGCTTGGCATGGGCACGCACGTCGCCTGGGCGTTCGCCTCGGCGATCTGGCTGTACCTGGTGCTGGGCCTGATCCGGCCGGTCATGATGGGCAGCTGGGCCGAGGCCGTGCCGTTCGGGATCTTCCCGCACCTCGACTGGACCGCGGCGTTCTCGATCCGCTACGGGAACCTCTTCTACAACCCGTTCCACATGCTCTCGATCGTGTTCCTGTACGGCTCGACCCTGCTGTTCGCGATGCACGGCGCCACCATCCTGGCGACCAGCCGGTACGGCGGCGAGCGTGAGAGCGAGCAGATCACCGACCGCGGGACCGCCTCCGAGCGCGCGGCCCTGTTCTGGCGCTGGACCATGGGCTTCAACGCCACCATGGAAAGCATCCACCGCTGGGCCTGGTGGTTCGCGGTGCTGACCCCGCTGACCGGCGGTATCGGCATCCTGCTGACCGGCACGGTCGTGGACAACTGGTACCTGTGGGGCGTCAAGCACGGTCTGGCCCCGGTCTATCCGGACGTCTTCCCGGGCATGACCGAGATGAGCAACCCGGCCCTGTCCGGCGGCGGCGACATGTCCGGCGGCACGGCAACGGCTCAGTAGAGGGAGAGCGCACCATGGCTTGGAGCTTTAGGAAATCGCTCGCGCTCGCCTCGCTCGGCGTTGCCGCCGTGCTGGCGGGCTGCGAGGACCCGCCGATCGAAAGTCAGCAGCGCGGGTACCGCGGCGTGGCCCTCGTGCAGCACTACAACCCCGAGGACTTCGCCAAGCTGATCGAGCAGAACCAGGTGCCGGCGCCCGCAACCCCGGCACCCGAGGGCGGGCAGAAGGCCTCCGAGGTGTACCAGAACGTGGAGGTTCTGGGGCACCTCAACCAGGCCCAATTCACGCGGCTGATGACCGCGATCACCCAGTGGGTGGCCCCGGATCAGGGCTGTGCCTATTGCCACAACCTGGCCCAGGGCTTCGCCTACGAGGATGTCTATACCAAGCAGGTCAGCCGCTACATGCTGCGGATGACCATGGACATCAACCAGAACTGGGAAAGCCACGTTCAGACGAACGAGAACCAGACCGGAGTCACCTGCTACACCTGCCACCGCGGCAACAACCTGCCCCAGAACGTCTGGTGGAAGAACGCCGACGATCCGCAGAACGCCGCGGGGATGATGGCGGGCTGGACGCCGGACGGGCAGAACGGCCCGAACATGAAGACGGTCTACACCTCGCTGCCCGGCAACCCGTTCGAGCGGTACCTGCTGGGCGGGGGCAACCTGACCCAGATGATCGGCGTGCAGGGGAACCAGGCGCTGCCGAATCCCCAGAGCACGGACTCGATCCAGGCGACCGAGGCGACCTACGGCTTCATGATGCACCAGTCCGACGCACTGGGCGTGAACTGCACGTACTGCCACAACAGCCGGTCCTGGAATAACTGGGATCAGAGCCCGCCGCAGCGGGTGACCGCCTGGCACGGCCAGCGGATGACCCGGGCGATCAACAACGACTACATCGTCCCGACCACGGATCTGCTGCCGGAGAAGCGGCTCGGCCCGACCGGCGACGCGCCCAAGGCCAACTGCGCGACCTGCCACAACGGCGTGTTCAAGCCGCTGTTCGGCGCCAACATGGTCAAGGACTATCCGAGCCTCGACCCGAACATGACCCGGGAAGAGGCGGCCCAGCTGCGCAAGAAGCTGGGGCCGGACCACGGGGCCAACTACGGCTTGCCCCCGCGGATCGGCTCGGAGAACGCCGAACCGGCGGTCGACAACCGCTTCTAGCCGGCGGGATGGACCTAGCGGCCCCTTCCGGGGCCGTCGGGCCAGCCTCCGACGCCTAAAGCCCCGGCAACTGAAGTTGCCGGGGCTTTCTTGCGTGCGCGCCGGAGCTGCGTCGTCCGGAACGCGACAGGGAGCCCGCGGTCAAACGGATTCCCGGCCTCCAGTGGCGGAGAGGGGACAACTTTGTGTGGAGGCGAGGAAGGCCACCGGGGTGCGCGAACAGATCTGCGCCCCACGCTTACCAGCGGATCTCGAAGCGGCAGGCCTTAGCGCCGGCGGCTTGGCAGGCGGTTTCCGTAGCTGCGGCTTGCGGGTGGACCAGCTCGCGGAACAGCCGCTCGAACGTGCCGGTATAGGTGTCGCACACCGGATGGTCGGCGGCGATTTCACGGCACAGCGGGCAGCCGGCGATGGTGACGACGCACGGCCGGCCGGCGGCGGCGTCGAACCGGCCGGAGCCGGCGAACGTCCAGGCGTTGCGCGCGATCGCGGCCAGCAGCACACGGCTCGCCAGCCACGCCGGGGCGGGCCGCAGCAGCGCCTGCACCGGCTTGGGGATCCGGTGGGCCAGCAGGTAGTCGCCGGTGCGCCCGCCGGCCTCGCGCGCGACCCGGCGGAAGCCCGTCTCCGGCAGGTGGGCGTGCAGCGCGCGGTTCAGACCTGCGACCGCGCCCTCCGCGACCATCTCCCGCGGCCAGGCCTCAAGGTAGGAGGTCAGGCCGGCGTCGGCGAACACGGCATAGGTCGTCGCCCGGCCGTAAAGCCCGTCCAGCGCCTCGCCGACCCGCGTGATCGCGTTCGGCCCGACCCGGGCCAGCGGGTCGCCGGGCGCGTCCGCGGCGGTCTGCATGGGGCCGTGACTGGCGTCGGACACGGGGGCCTCCGTATGGTGCCGGGGTGCTGATTTGGGGCCCGTCAGGCGGCCTACGACACGGCTTGCTGCGCAAGCCGCCGACAAACAACGATGACGTCGATTGGTTTAATCTGCTGATACAGGTGCACTTTACCAACATCGACGCCATCCAGAGCAGCCGATCGGAGCTCGGCGTGTCGAAGTACGCCCGACAGCTCTGCGAAGCGCTGCTTAACCGCGTCGCCGGCCCAGAACGCAACCGGCCCCGCCAGGGCGTGCCCGGCGGGGCCGTGCCGTCGGGCCGTCAGCGGCCGCCGGGCTTATTCCGCCGGCGTGGTCTCGTGCGTGCGCTGTTCGCGGCCCTGGCGCTCGCGGCGCTTGTTCAGGGCCGCCGGCTCGCCGCCCCGGGTCGGCATGCCCGCGGCCGACGCGGCATCGGCCGTCTGGCCGCCGGTCGCCTTGGCCTGGGCGGCCTCGTCCCGGGCGCGTTCGCGCGCGGCTTGCTTGTTGACCTGCGCCTCGCGGGCCACGTTGCGGGCGCGCTCCAGCTTCTTGCGCGGCGCCTGCTTCCATTCGCCGAGCGAGGGCTGGACGATCGTGGTCTTGCTCTCGTCGAAGTCGAAGTCGACCGTCTTCTTGGAGCCCCAGTAGTTAACCCGGCCCAGGTCGTAGAACTTCCGCTTGAAGCCGGACAGCGCGTAGGCCTTCAGGCAGCCCAGCAGGTACCGGCGCTTCGCCTTGTCCAGGGTCCACGGATAGGAGAAGAAGGACTTTTTCATATAGAACCGGCGGTAGTTGTGCATGACGTGGTCGAGCACTTCCGCACGGTCCATCTGGTCGGGTTTGATGATCGGGGTGACGAAGTTGTACTTGTCGAAGTCGTAGACCTCGACCTTGTCGTCGAGTTCCGCGAACATGTCGGAGAACGGCCAGGGGGTGTACATCGCCCAGTTGGCCATGTCCGGCGCCCAGTCCTGGCACATCTGGTAGGTCTCTTCGAGCGTCTCCTTGGTCTCGTTCTCCATGCCCACGATGAACTGAGCCTCGGAGACGATGCCGTGCTTGCGCAGCAGCTCGATCGCCTTCTTGTTCTGCTCGATCGTGGTTTCCTTGCGGAACCGGTTGAGGTTCATCTGCGCGGCCGCTTCGGTGCCGAGCGAGATGTGGATCAGCCCGGCGCGGCGGTAGAGCGGCAGGTACTCCTCGTCGCGCAGGATGTCGGTGACGCGCGTGTTGATACCCCAGTAGATATCCAGGTTGCGGGAGGCCAGCTCCTCGCAGAACTCGATGAACTTCTTGCGGTGGATGGTCGGCTCCTCGTCCGCCAGGATGAAGAAGCCGACGTCGTACTCGCGGTACAGGTGCTCGATCTCGTCGACCACGTCCTTCGGATTGCGCACCCGGTAGGTCCGCCAGAACTTCCACTGCGAGCAGAAGGTGCAGGTGTAGGGGCAGCCGCGGGCGAAGTTGGGCACCGCGACCCGTCGGTTCTGCATCGGGATGTAGTGGTACTGGTCCCAATCGAGCACGCCCCAGTCGGGCGCCAGCGTGTCCAGCCGGGTGATCGGCGGGGCGGCCGGGTTGGCGACCACGTTCTCGCCGTCGTGCCAGGCGATGCCCTTGACCTTGTCGCGGTCGTCCGGCCAGCGGCCCTGGTCGATCGTGCGGATCAGGTCGACGAAGACGTGCTCGCCCTCGCCGCGGACGATGCAGTCGATCCACGGCGCTTCCAGGAACACCTGCTGGTACATGAAGGTCGCGTGGATGCCGCCCAGCACGGTCACGGTGTCGGGCGAGACGTCCTTGGCGATCTCCAGGATACGCTCGGCCTTGTAGATCGACGGGGTGATCGCGGTCGTGCCGATCACGTCCGGCTTCTCGGCGGCGATGACCGAGCGGATCTGCTCGTCGGACAGATCGTTGGTCATCGCGTCGACGAAGCGGATGTTGTCGTAGCCTTCCTTCTTCAGGCTGCCAGCCAGATAGGCGACCCATGCCGGCGGCCAGTTGCCCGCGATCTCCGCGCCACCGGAATGGTAGTTCGGATGCATCAACAGGATGCGCATGACGGCGATCTCCCCAGGCCTCTCGTGAACTGTCACGTAAACCTGACAAGTCCGGTGTAACGGCGCGTTGACGTGAATCAATTCACGGCCCGACAAGGCCCTACGCGGGAGAAGGGGATTTCGCAGCTGGGGAGGCAGGGCGGTTCGGCGTGCTCGCGTTCGCCGGGCGCCACGGCAGGTCCGCTCTCGTCCGACCTGGAGGAGGCGGATTAGGTTGCGATCGCCCGCCGCCTCTGTCCAACGACCGTTAAGGACGCCACCGACGATAATCGCTACGTTTTCGTTGGCCTTGGTTTGATGGTGTAGTTCCACTCGGGATGGAAGGAATCGCCGGTGATGTCGAGGGTGGCCATGTCGGCGTTGGAGACCTTCAGGCCTTTCTCGTAGATCCGCTCGTCGAGGGCGCACGCGACGTTGAGTCCGGTTTTGGTGGTGGTCGCGCCGATGAGCTCGACCACCGTCATGCGGTCCGTTAACGGACGGCCGCGCCAGTTCTGCGTAATCCGGCAGAACAGCCGGTGCTCGATTTTGTTCCACTTCGATGTGCCAGGCGGATAGTGATGGACTTCGAGCGTGAGCCCGGTCTCGTCGGCGAGCTTCTGCAACTCCAGCTTCCACAGTCTGACGCGCGCGCCATTCGAGCCGCCGCAGTCCGCCGTCACCAGGAGTTTTTTCGNGTTTTTTCGCCTTGGGATAGCGGGTGTGTCCCAGACGTAGGAGCCATGTGCGGATGGACTGGACGGCAAACTCGGCCGTATCTGCGGTGATCCCGACGCTGACCCAGGCCTCGTCGGTGGTCACGTCGTACACACCGTAAGGCGCGACCTTGCCCAGGTCCTTGTCCTCGAAGTCGTGCACCTTCACGCGCTGCGGATCGCCCTTGGGGCGATAGTCGGTGCCGCCGTTCTTGTAGCTCCCGACAAGCTCCTTCTTCTTCGTGTCCACCGAGATGACGGGCTCCCCGGCGGCCTGCGCCGCGACCACCTTAGCGTTGATGTGCTCGAACTGGGCGTTGCGGTCTGGATGGTGCGAACCTTCATCCGCCTTGCGGTTGGACTGCCGCGAGTAGCCGAGCTTGGAAAGCAGTTTGCCCACGCTGCCGGGGCTAATCGTATGGCCCATGGCGCGGAGTGAGGCGGCCAGCTTGTCCAAGCTCTTGGAAACCCACAAAAGCGCGCGCCCCGGGTCGCCTCGCGTCGCCGGTGCGACGAGGCGCTCCAGATCCGCGAGCAAGCTCGCATCACGCTCGGTCAGCGACCGCGGGCCGCCGCCCTCGCGCCGCACACGCCCGCCAGCCGGCGGCGGCACGTCGAGGTCTTTCAACCCGCGTCCGATCGTTGAGCGGGCGAGCCCGGTGATCTCCGAGACCGCTACCAACCCGCCGCGCCCCGCCGCGCGCGCCTCGCTGGCAGCAAACAGCCGCCGGCCCCGCTCGTCACGCTTCGAGCCGTCCGCCTCCCATCGCAGCTGAATCCCGCGCCGGTCGATCATCTGGCATACTTACGATACCTCCCAGTGAACGGGAATCCCGCCCGCCCGAGTCAAACCGCCGCACCCAAAGACAGCCATACCGATTCTGTTATCGTTGGGCGTGTCCT
>NZ_NRRL01000062.1 GCF_016583645.1 Rhodovibrio sodomensis
CCAGCGGGAGGGGGCGTGATGACCGCGGCGACCGAGACCGATGTCCACAAGCTCCCGGCCCTGCTGAACGCCTTGCGCCTGCCGTCGTTCAAGGCGCACTGGCAGGAGGTGACCGAGATGGCCGACCGCGAAGGCTGGCCGACCGCCCAGGCCCTGGCGCTGCTCGCCGAGTACGAACTCGCCGAGCGGGAGACCCGGCGGATCCACCGCAACCTCCAGGCCTCGCGATTACCCGCGGGCAAGACCCTGGCCACGTTCGACTTCTCGGTCGTCCCCGAGGTCTCCAAGGCGCGCGTGGACGCGCTCGCCGCCGGCGACTGGCTCGCCGGGGCGGGCAACCTGATCGCCATCGGCAATTCCGGCAGCGGCAAGTCGCATCTGCTCGCCGCCGTCGGTCACGCCCTGATCGAGGCCGGCTACCGGGTGCTGTACAGCCGCACCACCGACATGGTGCAGCGCCTGCAGGCCGCCCGCCGGGACCTCACGCTCGAACGCGAACTCGCCAAGCTGGACAAGTACCACCTGCTGATCCTGGACGACATCACCTACGCCCAGAAGGATCAGGCCGAGACCAGTGTGCTGTTCGAGCTGATCGCAAGGCGCTACGAGACCCGTAGCCTCGCTGTGGCGGCCAACCAGCCGTTCAGCGCCTGGGAACAGATATTCCCCGACCGCGCCATGACGGTCGCGGCGATCGACCGGCTGGTCCACCATGCGACCATCCTCGAGCTGAACGTCGAGAGCTACCGTCGGCGAGCTGCCGTCAGCCGCCAAACCGACCCGGCTGACGCCGCGTCATCCGACAGCGACAGCCTCGGCGACAACCCCAGCGACAACAACCGAGAAGGAGGTGACGACACCGAAAGCTAAGCCCTCAACATCATCGATCCGCACCGGCCACGACCTTGTCGCTCAACCGGTCACGTTGCTTGACGCGCTACACGCGGCGGCGGATGGGGCACGGGGGCCGCGATGCGGCGGTCCGGCGGCGTGGGCCGGCGCCGCGTCGTCGTCAAGTCGCGGATCGTCCGGCTTCGGGGGCAGGGGCTCGGCGCGGCCCGCGCGCACCTCAAGTACATCCAGCGTGACGGCGTAACCCGCAACGGTGCGCCCGGCCGTCTCTACGACGCCCAGCAAGACGACGCGGACGGCCGGGCGTTCCTGGCGCGCGGCGAGGGCGACCGGCATCAGTTCCGCTTCATCGTCTCGCCGGAGGACGGGACGGAGCTGGACGATCTCAAGCCCTTCGTCCGCGGGTTGATGGCGGAGATGGAGCGTGATCTCGACACGCGGCTCGACTGGGTGGCGGTCGATCACTTCAACACCGACAATCCCCACAGCCACATCGTCGTCCGGGGCACGGACGAACTCGGGCGGGACCTGGTGATCGCGCGCGACTATATCGCCCACGGGCTGCGCGAACGCGCCAGCGAACTCCTGACCCTGGAACTCGGGCCGGTCACCGAACGGCAGATCGAGCAGGGCTACGCCCGCGAGGTGGGGCAAGAGCGCTTGACGCGGCTCGACCGCGAGATCCTGCGCGAGGCGGAGGCCGGCGTGGCCGATCTGCGCCGAGAGCCGGCGGCCCGCGTCGCGCGCTTTAAGCACGCGCTCAAGATCGGGCGGCTGCAGACCCTTGAGCGTATGGGTCTGGCCGAGCCCGCCGGCGCGAAGCGCTGGCGGCTCGCGGCGGGTCTGGAGACGACGCTACGCGACATGGGTGAGCGCGGCGACATCATCCGGACGCTGCACCGCGAGCTGCGCGCGGCGAGCGTCGAGCGCGCCGGCGCGGCACATGCGATCTTCGATCCGACGCAGGCGAATGCGCGGGTCGTCGGCAAGGTGATCGCGCGCGGGCGCGCCGACGAACTCAACGACCGGCACTATCTGGTCGTCGATGGCACCGACGGGCGCACGCACTACGCCGAGGTGGGCGAACTGGCCGATCCGGGTGACTACGAACCGGGGGCCATCGTCGCCGTCGCGGGCAAGCGGGCCGAGCCGCGGCGCGCGGACCGCACCATCGCCGACATCGCAGAGCGGAGCGGCGGTCGCTACAGCGCCGCGCTGCACCGCGCCGTCGATCCGCGGGCGTCGCGCGAATACGTCCGCGCCCATGTCCGTCGGCTGGAGGCCATGCGCCCGGGCGGCGTCGCGGAGCGGCTGCCGGACGGGTCGTGGGCGATCCCGAACGACATCCTCGACAGGGCGCGTGCCTACGAGGAGCGCGCCCGGCTGCGGCAGCCGGCGCGGCTCGTGTTGCTGTCGAGCTTCTCGTTGGAGCGTATGGTCGAGGCGGACGGGGCAACGTGGCTGGACCGCCAGCTATTGGCAGACCGGCCCGAGCCGTTGCGGCCGGCTGGCTTTGGCAACGAGGTGGAGAACGCGATTGCGCGTCGTCGCCGCTGGCTACTCAGGCAGGGCCTGGCAATGGAGCGCGACGGCCGCACCGTCTACGACCGAAACCTCTTGAACGAGCTTCGCCGTCGCGATGTGAGCGCGGCCGCGGATCGGCTCTCTAAAGAGGTCGGCAAGCCGTTCACCGAGTTGCTCGACGGCGACCGGCTCGAGGGCGTGTACCGCGGTCCACTCCGGCTCGCCAGCGGGAAGTTCGCCGTGATCGAGAAGTCCAGGGCCTTCGCCCTTGTACCCTGGCGACCGGAACTCGAGCGGGTGCGCGGGCGGGCCGTGTCCGGGATTGTCCGAGGGACCACGATCTCCTGGAGCTTCGCGCGAAAGCGCGGCCTTGGGATTGTCTGATGCTGGGGCGGCCCGGGGCCGGGCGCGAGTTCGCAGAGCTTCAGGAAGGTTTGCCGCGCGCATGGATCGCTGATCCCACAAGCGTGATCGACTCTCGAGCCCTGCAGAGATCCCAGAGCATCCGGCCACAGGGGTCTTGACACTGGCAATATAATTCGGACTCCTATGTATATGTCCGAAACCTTCGACGCCATCAGCGAACCCCTGCCGCGCCGGGTCCAGGCCGGGCTCTCGAAGATCGCCATGGTGATGCGCCACGAAGCCTGGGCGCAGGACGGGACCCGCGGGCTGACCCCAACCCAGGCCCAGGTGCTGGCCTTGCTGCAGGCGCGCGGCGCCATGCGGCTGTCGGCGATCGCCGCCGAGCTGGCGGTCAAGCAGCCCACGGCCAGCGACGCGGTCACCGCGCTGACGCGTAAGGGCCTGGTCGAGAAGCAGTCGGTTCCGGACGACGGACGCGCCCGCAGCATCCGGCTGACCGAGGCCGGCGCCGCGGCGGCGGCCGGGCGCACCGAATGGCCGGACCTTTTGCGGACCGTCGTGGCGGACTTGCCGGAGGCGGAGCAGGCCGCGCTGCTGAAAACCCTGACCCGGATGATCCGCAATCTGCAGCAACAGGGCGCCATCCCGGTCCAGCGGATGTGCGTCAACTGCCGCTATTTCCGCCCCAACGCGCACGCCGAGGCTCACACGCCGCACCACTGCGCCTACGTCGACGCGCCGTTCGGCGACCGGCACCTGCGCCTGGATTGCCCGGAGCACGCCGAGGCCGATGCGGCCCTCGCGAGCGCCAACTGGCAGCGCTTCACAACGTCGCCCCATACCCAGGAGCCTGGATCATGACCTGTTCTGCTCGCTTCGCAGCTCTTGCCGTCGCCGCCTTGTGGTCCGGACTGGCCGCCGCGCCGGCCAACGCACACGGCATCGAGGCCGAAACCGGAAACGCCGATCCCGCCTTCGACATTGTGCGGGCCGAGGTGACCGCAGAAGACGACTGGCTGACGTTCCGCATGTCGGTCGCCGGGACAGCCGGCGCGCGCCGGCCCGAGCCCGCCGGCGATCTCGGTGGGGCGCCGGTTTATTCGTACGTCTGGCCGACCAAGCTCGATACGGCGCGGGTCGGCTTCGGCCAGGACCTGGGCATCCTGGCCTTCGCCGTCACTTCGCATCCGGATTTCGACGACACGCCGTTGTTCGACGAAAACGGCGACGGCGACCCGGACAACGACGGTCGCGCCTGGCACAGCCACTGGGTCGTGCTCGTTCCGGCCGAGGAGGCGTGCGGCGGCGGCCTCAAGGTCAAGGACATTCCCGACGGCGCCGAACCGGAGCTGCCGGCCACCTGGCCTGGTCTGCCGATCTACATCGACAGTCCCGGCTACGACCCGAGCTTCAGCGACGACACCGTCACGGTCCGCGTGCCCTTCCAAGCGGCGCCTCAGCTTAAGGGCGTCGCCTTCGACGGCGTGACGTCCGGCCTGCGCGTCAACGAGCAGGTACACGCGCCGCTGCTGTGCGTCGAGGACGTGTTCGACGTCGCCTCCGGCGACCTAAGCCTTCCCGGTACGGTGGACTAGATGACGATGGCCCCGGACCGGCGCAGCAAACTGGAGACAGGCGACGCATGACAAACCTGCACGACGTTGACTGGTCGCAGCTGCCCGCGCCGGCGGATGACGGCGGCGCTGATCACCTGACCGGACGGGCGCTGCCGTCGCTGGCGTTGCCAGCCACAGACGGCACACGCGTCGACCCGGCCGCGCTCGGCGGCCTGACGGTGCTCTACGCCTATCCGATGACCGGTCGGCCCCACCGGGCGCTGCCGGACGGCTGGGACGCGATCCCCGGCGCGCGGGGCTGCACGCCGCAGGCCTGCGCGTTCCGCGATTACGCGGCGGAGCTGACGGCGCTTGGCGTGACCCATCTGTTCGGCTTGTCGACGCAGCCGCCGGAAGAGCAGCGCGAGGCCGCCGAGCGCCTGCACCTGCCGTTCCCGCTCATCTCCGACGCCGAGTTGCGGCTGGTCGCGGCGCTCGATCTGCCCACCATGACCGTGGAGGGTCGCACGCTGTGCAAGCGCCTGACGCTGATCGCTCGGGACGGCACCATCGTGCACACCTTCTACCCTGTGTTCCCGCCCGACCGGGCGCCGGAGCAGGTGATCGCCTGGCTGCAGACCCACACCGACGCGACATCCGGCATACCGGACGCGACGACCACGACCTGAACGGAGGGGATCGGCATGCCGGAGACCGACAAGACATGTCTGGCGATCCGCCACGTTGCCTTCGAGGATCTGGGCCTGCTCGGACTGCTATTAGAAGCGCGCGGCCATGCGGTGCGCTACGTCGACGCGCCCACTGACGATCTTACGGCGCTCGACCCCCTGGCATTCGATCTGATGGTGGTGCTGGGCGGGCCGATCGGAGTCAACGACGCGGCCGACTATCCCTTCCTGAACGACGAGCTGCGGCTGGTCGAGCGTCGGCTGGTAGACGATCGGCCAACGCTCGGTATCTGCCTGGGCAGCCAGATCATGGCCTGGGCCTTGGGCGCCCGGGTCTATCCGGCCAAGACGAAGGAGATCGGCTGGGCGCCGGTGACCTTGACCGAGGCCGGGCTTGCCGGTCCTCTGCGGCACCTCGACGGCGAGACGCCGGTCCTGCACTGGCACGGCGACAATTTCGACCTTCACGAGGGCGTCGAGCGCCTCGCGCGCACGGAGGTCTGCCCCAACCAGGCGTTCGCCTATGCCCGCACCGCGCTCGGGCTGCAATTCCACGCGGAGGCCTGCGGCCCGGCGCTGGAACGCTGGTTCGTAGGCCACACGGTCGAAATCGGCGCCACGCCGGGCGTGTCCGTCGCGCAATTGCGCGCGGACACCGAGCGCCATTCGGCCGCGATGGAGGCTCGCGGGACCGCCCTGTTCGCCGATTGGCTGGATCGGGTGGGGCTATGACGCAGGCCGTCCGCATCGATCATGTCCTGATCGGACAGCCGCGCCCTTTCGGTCCGAACGGCGAGCCCAGCGGCATTGACAAGCGGCCGGTCGACCGCCCGGTGCGCGTCGAGCCGACCGGCCTCGTCGGCGATGGCCAGGGCGACACGAAGCGCCATGGTGGCCCGGAAAAGGCCGTGCATCACTATCCGCGCGATCATTACGCGTCGTGGCGTCGAGACCACCCCGGGTTCAGCGTGTCGCTCGAAAACCCGGCGGCTTTTGGGGAGAACCTATCGACGCTTGGCCTCACCGAAGAGGTTGTCTGCGTCGGCGACATTTACCGGCTCGGCACCGCTTTGGTGCAGGTCGCGCAGGGGCGCCAGCCCTGCTGGCGGCTGAACGTTCGCTTCGGTGACCCGAAGATGGCTTTGCGCGTCCAGCAGACCGGGCGCGCGGGCTGGTACTATCGGGTGCTGGAGCCGGGCGAGGTGGCCCCGGGCGCCACGCTGGCCCTCGTCGAGCGGCCGCAACCCGCTTGGCCGCTGAGCCGTCTGCTGCACGTGCTCTATCGCGACACCCTCAACCGTGCGGCGCTCGCGGGCATCGCGGAGATCCCGCAACTCGCCGAGAGCTGGCGCAAGCTCGCACGGCGGCGCTTGGAACGCGGCGACGTCGAGGACTGGGACGCGCGCGTGCGGACGCCGACCGACCGGTCGTTCGTCGCCGGGAACTGAAGCCTGCTATCGATCCGCGGCGAGCTTAACGCCGAAGGCCCCCAAGGTTGCCCCGGCTGCGCGGTCGATCCAGACCTTCGCGCGCTTGTAGCTCCGTTGCACCGGTCCGGTCGAAAAACTCGCGGCCAAGCCGCCGTACCAGCCGCATTCGAGCAGGAAGACGTTCAGCAGCAGCAAGACGGTCGTCGCCAGCGCAGGATCGGCCGGAAGCATCGTGACGAAGATCGAGCCGAAAAAGATGGCTGCCTTCGGATTGGCGAGCTGGGTGACGAGCCCGAGCCGAAGCGCAGCCAGGAGGCCCGCGCCGCCCGCAGGATAATCGGTCTCCCGAATAGGCACTCCGGCATTGCGCCACAGCGAGATGCCGATCCAGACCAGATAGGTCGCGCCGGCGAGCTTGAGGACGGAATAGATCCACGGGACGGCCGCGAACAGCGCCTGCAATCCGAAAAGCGCGGCCACGGCCCACAGCGTCGATCCGGCGGCGAGCCCCACGGCGGTGCAGAGGCCCGCCAGTCTCGTGCGGGCGACGGACGATCGCACGACGACGAGGAACGCCGGTCCCGGACTGACGGCGACGAGAAAATGGGCGATCGCGACCGCGGCTAAGACGCCGGCAACATCCATGCTGACCTCTCTCGTTCACGACGGCTGGGGGCCCAGAAATCATCCTTATGGCTTTTCGCAGATCAAGTGCACGGTTCAATCACCGGTGCTTACGACCATCGCTCAGACGACTGTATGCACCTAGCACATCGGTCAGCTCTCGCAGCGCACGAACAGCTTTTCCGCACCCCGGAGGAAAAGCGCTTCGGGCGACAGCCCGCCGCCCGTCGCTGCGAGGCGTATTGCGGAGTGCGTCACGTCCATCAGCTCGAACTGGAGAGTCTCATCGACCTGAGCCTCCCGCAGGCGTCCGAGGAAGTCGTCATACTCGACGCGGTGGTCGAGGCTCATGACGAGCGTTCCACGGCGCAGGTCCCATTTCCCGGCACGCCACGGCAGCAGTCCGATGTCTGCGTTGGAGGTGCGCCACCACTCGACCTTGCCGGTTCCATTGGCTTCAAAGAGGATCAGGCGCTCGTTCGCGCATTCGGCCTGACTGCCGGCCCATACCCCAGCTATCCTGGCGCGGTCGCCGCCGATCAGCCGTCCTGCCAACGCCGGCGACTGGGCCTTCGCCAAGCTCTCTGCGAGGGCGACATCATAGGTGGTGCGGATCTCCGCGATCTCCGCCGCGCGTCCTTGCGCCGCGGAGTTGCGCGCGCGCTCGCCAGCCGACGGCTTATCGTCCTCTTTACTGAAGATCGCGACGGTGTCGCGCTTCTCGTTTCCTGTGTTTGCCGCGTTCCGGCGAACCGCGACCCGCGGGACCCCGGTCAGCGATGAAACGAAGGCATCCAGGATCCGCGCTTCGCCGATCAAGCGCCCGCGCGTGTCTGGCTCGGCTTCCCCGGCGACGACACTGACGACCTTGCGCTGATTGGACGGCGTGCCGCCAAGCGCCCGGCACAGCTCGGCGTAGCGGGCCATGCCTGTGAGTGCGGCGGTCGCGATTAGAGCCGGATCGCGCAGCTGCGCGCGGCTGTCGAACAGCAGGATGATCTCGCCGACCTCGTGGCACTTCGGGTCGGCGGGACGCAGCACGTGCAGCGCGACGTCGACGGCTTCGTCGTAGACGAACCAGCCGGCACCGCCCTCGAAAACCCGGACGTCGTAATCCGTGGCTCGCGCCGGTTCGGTGGCGATGCCGGCGCAGACCCAGAGACCGGCCGCCAAAACGATCTGCGGGAGCGACTGCAGGCGGCGAGGCGAGCGCATCGGAGCATCTCCTTTCCGGACTAGGGAGCCGTCGAAAGCCGCCGGCAGACGTGCCGTCTTATGAGATCGGCCCGGCAAAGCGGTTCCCACCGATCGAGTCTCGCCTCGACACCAAAAAATGTGCCGTGACCTTTTTGGTCGCGCCTTCCTGGTCTTGGCGCGTCTTGGCCGCTTCGTCCGGGCTTGGACGATCCTGGACGCCGCCGCGTTGCTTTCGCTCCGATCCGCCCACGATCCTTCGCCGGTAATCACTCGCGAGCCCTCGGGCTCTCCAACCGGCGAGCCGTCCATGACCCCGACCAAGCTTCTCATCGGCCAGGTTCTGCTCGTCTTCGCGATCGTGATCGGCGCGGTCTGGCTGGCGACGCAGTGGACGGCCGGCCAGCTCGCGCATCAGCCGCGCCTCGGTCCGGCCTGGTTCGAGCTCTGGGGCTACCCGGTCTATCGGCCCTGGCGCCTGTTCGAGTGGTGGTACGCCTTCGAGCCCTACGCGCCGGCGATCTTCAACACCGCCGGGGCGATGGCGGCGGGCGGCGGGGTGCTGGGCGTGGCGGTTGCGGTCGCCGGCTCGCTCTTGCGTGCCCGGCAGACCCGCTTCGTGACCACCTACGGCTCTTCGCGCTGGGCGACCCGGCGCGAGGTCGCCCGGGCCGGGCTGTTCGAGCCGCGCGGCGTCTTCCTGGGCACGCTCAAGGGCCGCTACCTGCGTCACGACGGCCCGGAACACGTGATGTGCTTCGCGCCGACGCGCAGCGGCAAGGGCGTGGGCCTGGTGATCCCGACCCTGCTGTCCTGGCCGCAGTCCGCCGTGATCCACGACATCAAGGGCGAGAACTGGCAGCTGACCGCCGGCTGGCGGGCGCGCTTCTCGCACTGCCTGCTGTTCAACCCGACCGATCCGGCGAGTGCCCGCTACAACCCGCTGCTGGAGGTGCGCAAGGGCTGCTTCGAGGTGCGGGACGTCCAGAACATCGCCGACATCCTGGTCGACCCCGAGGGCGTGCTGGAACGGCGCAACCACTGGGAAAAGACCAGCCATTCGCTGCTGGTCGGCGTGATCCTGCACGTCCTCTACGCCGAGCCCGACAAGACCCTGGCGCGCGTGGCCGCGTTCCTGTCCGACCCGGCGCGGTCCTTCGAGCGGACGCTGCGGGTGATGATGACCACCAACCACCTGGGCACCGACACGGCCCCGCAGGTCCACCCGGTGGTCGCGCAGGCCGCCCGCGAGGTCCTGAACAAGGCCGAGAACGAGCGCTCGGGCGTGCTCTCGACGGCCATGTCCTTCCTGGGCCTGTACCGCGATCCGACGGTCGCCGCGGCCACGAGCGCCTGCGACTGGCGGATCGCCGATCTGGTCGACGCCGACCGACCGGTGTCGCTCTACCTGGTGATCCCGCCGTCCGACCTGTCGCGCACCAAGCCGCTCGTGCGCCTGGTGCTGAACCAGATCGGCCGGCGCCTGACCGAGCGCCTGCAGGGCGCGGCCGAGGCGGGCCCGCGGCATCAGCTGCTGATGATGCTGGACGAGTTTCCGGCGCTGGGACGGCTTGATTTCTTCGAGAGCGCGCTCGCCTACAAGGCCGGCTACGGCATCCGCAGCTTCCTGATCGCCCAGAGCCTGAACCAGATCTCCAAGGCCTACGGCGAGCACAATGCGATCCTGGACAACTGTCACGTCCGGGTCGCCTTCGCGTCGAACGACGAGCGTACCGCCCGGCGGATCTCGGACTCGCTGGGCACCGCGACCGAGCTGCGCGCCCAGCGCAACTACGCCGGCCACCGGCTGGCCCCCTGGCTCGCCCACGTCATGGTCTCGCGCCAGGAGACCGCCCGCCAGCTGCTCACCCCCGGCGAGGTCATGCAGCTGCCGGCGGACGACGAGATCGTCATGGTCTCCGGCCATCCGCCGATCCGCGCCAAGAAGCTGCGCTACTTCGCGGACGGGAACTTCAAGGGTCGCGTCTGCCCGCCGCCGGTCCTGGAGACGGACGCGCCCTACGCAGACCGGCCGCCGGTGCGCCCGGACGACTGGTCGGGCCGGGTGCGCACGCCCCACGCCGACCTGATCCGGCCCTGGTCGGAGCTCGTCTCCGGCGCCCCCGACGACGACGGCGGCCTCGCGCGCCATCCAGCACTCCCCGACGAGACCCCGGCCCCGGCCGAGCCCGAGCGCGCGCCCGACGCCGGGCTGGTCGACGACGCCTTCGATCCCGCCGACGCGCGCGGCATGGACAACCTCGCCCGCGACACCGCGACCGTCCGGCGCGCCCACGGCCTCAACGCCGCCACGGGGGACCGGGGCGACGACGACCTGATCCCCAACTTCTGAACGGAGCCCAACGGCCATGAAAGCCCGCCTGTGCGTCTATCTCTCCGATCAGGTCGATCAGCGCCTCGCGCTCGCGGCCCGGCGGCCCGGCGCGTCCAAGTCGGCGATCACCGATGCTGCGCTCGCGGCTTTCCTGTCGCCGGAACGCGACGACCAGCGCGACGCGGCGATCGTGCGCCGGCTCGACCGCGTCTCGCGCCAGCTCGACCGGCTGGACCGCGACCAGACCATCGCCGCGGAGAGTCTCGCGCTCTTCGTGCGCTACTACCTGACGATCACGCCGCCGCTGCCGGGCGCCGAACAGGACGCCGCGCGGGCGCTCGGCAAGGAGCGCTTCGCGTACTTCGTCGCCCAGCTCGGCCGGCGCCTTGCCGGCGGCAAGTCGATGATCCGGGACGTGCTCGAGGAGATCGGGACAACGGAGAGCGACTTCTTCACCGAGGCGGAGATCGATGCGCTGCGCACCCTCAAGGACGGCGCGCCGGCGGCCGAGGACGGCGATGCGTGAGCGCCGCCACCCGACGACCCTTGACCGGCAACGCAGCATGCTGCGCACCGCCATGGGCCCGGCGATCGCGGATGCGCTCGCCGATCCGGCCGTGATCGAGGTGATGGTCAACCCCGACGGCCGGCTCTGGCTCGACCGCCACGGCGACGGCCGGCTGGAGACCGGCGCGCGGCTCGCTGCGACCGAGGCGGAGCGGATCATCCGCCTGGTCGCCAGCCACGTCGGCCAGGAGTGCCACGCCGGCCGGCCGGTGGTCTCGGCGGAGCTGCCGGAGGGCGGCGAGCGCTTCGAGGGGCTGCTGCCGCCGGTGGCGCCGGCGCCGTGCTTCGCGATCCGCAAGCCCGCGCGGGTCCTCTACCGCCTGTGCAACTACCTCGAGGCCCGGATCGTCACGGCCGCGCAGGCCGAGGCGCTGCGCGCGGCCGTCGCGGCCCGTCGCAACATCCTCGTCGTGGGCGGCACCAGCTCGGGCAAGACCACGCTTGTCAACGCGCTCTTGGCCGAGGTCGCCGCGGGCGGCGACCGGGTGGTCCTGATCGAGGACACCCGCGAGCTGCACTGCGCGGCCGAGGATTGCGTCAGCCTGCGCACCAAGCCCGGCGTCGCCACGCTCGCCGATCTCGTACGCTCGACGCTGCGCCTGCGCCCCGACCGGATCGTCGTCGGCGAGGTCCGTGGGCCCGAGGCGCTCGACATGCTCAAGGCCTGGAACACCGGCCATCCGGGCGGCCTCACCACGCTGCACGCCAACTCCGCCCGCGCCGGCCTCTATCGCCTCGAACAGCTGATCCAGGAGGCCGTGGTCACCGTGCCGCGCCGGCTGATCGCCGAGGCGATCGACGTCGTCGTCTTCCTGCAGGGCCGGGGCGCGGCCCGCCGCGTCGAGACCGTCGCCGCGCTCGACGGCCTCACGGGCGACGGCGACTACCGCCTGGTCCCGCTCACCCCCGTCCCGCTCGTTCCACCCGCCTGACCCAGGAGATCCTGCCATGCCCCGAGGTGTCTTCGACGTGCGTATCAAAGTGCTGCATCCGCCCGCCGCCAGCGCCGTTCTGCTGGTCGGCGTCGCGCTCATCTGGCCCGAGGCCGCCCAGGCGGCCGGCTCGGGGATGCCCTGGGAGGCGCCGCTGACGGCGATCCTGGAATCGATCGAGGGACCCGTCGCGCGGATCATCGCCGTCATCATCATCGTCATCACCGGCCTGTCGCTGGCCTTCGGGGAGACCTCGGGCGGCTTCCGGCGGCTGATCCAGATCGTCTTCGGGCTGTCGATCGCCTTCGCCGCGACCAGCTTCTTCCTGTCGTTCTTCTCCTTCGGCGGCGGGGCGCTCGTCCAATGAGTGCCGCACCCGGCCATGCGGGCTACGAGGTCCCGCTGCACCGCGCGCTGACCGAGCCGATCCTATTGGCCGGCGCGCCGCGCACCGTCGCCATCGTCAACGGCACGCTCGCCGCCGCGCTCGGGCTCGGGCTGCAGCTCTGGCTCGCCGGGCTCGTGGTCTGGCTCGCCGGCCACGGGGTCGCCGTCTACGCCGCGCGCAAGGACCCGGCCTTCCTCGACGTCCTGGTCCGCCACGTCCGCCACAAGGGGTATCTGTCATGCTGAACCTGGCGGAATACCGGCGACGGCCGGCGCTGCTCGCCGACTACCTGCCGTGGGCCTGCCTGGTCGCCCCCGGCGTGGTGCTCAACAAGGACGGCAGCTTCCAGCGCTCGGCGCGCTTCCGCGGACCGGATCTGGAAAGCGCCACCGAGGCCGAACTCGTCGCGACCTGCGCGCGGATCAACAACGTGCTGCGGCGCTTCGGGTCGGGGTGGGCGCTCTTCTTCGAGGCGGAGCGCCGGCCCGCGCGCGCCTATCCGGGTTCAACCTTTCCGGACCCGGCCTCGCGGCTCGTCGACGCCGAGCGCCGGGCCGCCTTCACCGAGGCCGACGCGCTCTTCGAGAGCGGCTACGTGCTGACCTTCGTCTACCTGCCGCCGGCGGAGACCGTGAACCGCGCCGAGCGGCTGCTGGTCGAGCGCCCGGAGGGCGGCGGCCCCGGCGTCGACTACCGGGCGCATCTCGAGACGTTCGTCCAGACCTCCGACCGCGCCCTCGACCTGCTGGGCCAGCTGATGCCCGAGGTGGCACCGCTCGACGACGCCGAAACCCTGACCTACCTGCACGCCTGCGTCTCCGACCGCCGGCACCGCCTGAGCGTACCCGAGATCCCGGCCTATCTGGACGCGGTTCTGGTGGACACCCCGCTCACCGGCGGGCTGGCGCCGCGGCTGGGCGCGGCGCACCTGCGCGTCGTCACCGTGCTCGGCTATCCGGGCGCGACCACGCCCGGGATCCTGGACGCCCTGAACCATCTGGGCTTCGCCTACCGCTGGACGACGCGCTTCATCCCGCTCGACAAGGCCGCGGCCGAGCGCATCCTCAAGCGCACCCGCCGGCAGTGGTTCGCCAAGCGCAAGTCGATCGCCGCAATCCTCAAGGAGGTGCTGACCAACGAGCCGTCGGCGCTGGTCGACACCGACGCCGACACCAAGACCGCCGATGCCGACGCCGCGCTGCAGGAGCTGGGCGCGGACCTGGTCGCCTACGGCTACCTCACCACCACGCTTGTCGTCTGGGACGTTGACCTGGACGCCGTCGCGGCGAAGGTTCGGGCCGTCCAGCGGGTTATCGACGGGCGGGGCTTCGCGACCATTGCGGAGAGCGCCAACGCGGTCGAGGCCTGGCTGGCCTCGCTGCCGGGCCACGTCTACGCCAACGTCCGCCAGGCCCCGGTCAACACGCTCAACCTGGCGCACATGATGCCGCTGTCGGCGACCTGGGCCGGGCCGGCGCGCAACGCCCACCTGGACGGTCCGCCGCTGATCACGGTGCGCACCGAGGAAACCACGCCGTTCCGCCTGGTCACCCACGTCGGCGACGTCGGCCACACGCTGGTGGTCGGGCCCACGGGCGCGGGCAAGTCCGTGCTGCTCGCCCTGATGGCGCTGCAGTTCCGGCGCTACCCGGACGCCCGGATCACGATCTTCGACAATGGCGGGTCGGCGCGCGCCGCCGTGCTCGCCATGGGCGGCGCCTGGTTCGATCTCGGCACCGCCGACGCTGGCGGGCTCGCCTTCCAGCCGCTGGCCCGGATCGACCTGACGAGCGAGCGGGTCTTCGCGCAGGACTGGGTGCTGGGCCTGCTCGCCCACGAGGGCATCGACGTCACCCCGGAGGTCAAGGACGCCGTCTGGTCGGCACTGACCAACCTGGCCGCCGCGCCCTGGCCCGAGCGCACGCTCACCGGGCTGGCGACGCTGCTGCAGCAGGGCGCGCTGCGCCAGGCCCTGCAGCCCTACACGCTCGAGGGCCCCTACGGCCGGCTGCTGGACGCGGACGACGACCGGCTGAGCCTGGGCGCGGTGCAGGGGTTCGAGATGGCGGAGCTGATGCATCAGGCCGGCGCCGTGCTGCCGGTGCTGACGTATCTCTTCCATCGGCTGGAGGCGCAGTTCGACGGCACGCCGGCGCTCCTGATCCTCGACGAGGCCTGGCTGTTCCTCGACAACCCGGCGTTCGCCGCGCGCATCCGGGAATGGCTCAAGACCCTGCGCAAGCAGAACGTGGCGGTGGTCTTCGCGACCCAGGCGCTGGCCGACGTCGCCGAGAGCTCGATCGCACCGGCGATCATCGAGAGCTGCCCGACGCGGATCTTCCTGCCCAACGACCGCGCCGGCGAGCCGCAGGCCCGGGCTGTCTACGAGGCCTTCGGCCTGAACGCCCGGCAGATCGAGATCCTCGCGCGCGCCGTGCCCAAGCGCGATTACTACGTCCAGTCGCGCCAGGGCAACCGCCTGATCGACCTCGCGCTCGGCCCCATCGGCCTGGCCTTCGCGGCCGCGTCCGCACAGCCGGACCACGCGCTGATGGATGCGCTGCTTGCCGATGACGGCGCCGAGCCCTTCGCCGCCAAATGGCTGCGTGCCAAGGGCCTCGACTGGGCGGCCGATCTGATCGCCGACGACACCCCGATGGCAGAGGAGCCGGCCGATGCGCCCCCCGCTTAGCTGCATTGGCGCGGCCGCGCTCGCCGGGCTGCTCGGCGCGCCGGCAGCGTTCGCGCAGGACGGCTGGCCACGCTGCTGGCGCGCGGACGATTGCCCGGCCGTCTTCTTGTCCGTGACCACCGTGCGCGGCGACGCCCGGCTCGCGGTCTCGCGCGCCTGCGCCGGCGACTGGTGGCACGTCTGGGGCCGGGCCGACGCGCGTGAGACCATCCGGCAGTGGCTCGACGACCGGGCCGCGACCGGGCAGGGGAGCCTGTGCATCCCCCTTCATCCCCAGGTCGACGAGATCCGGGTGACGCCCACCGGCGGCCACTGCGGCGAGACCGAATGGCCCGAGATCGCTCGCGCCAACCGGCCCGGGCCGGGCGCCGTGCTGCGGCGCGGTTACGGCGGCGCGGCTACGGCGACTGTCACCGGCTGCCACGCGCGTATCGGCAACGCCGAGCTCGGCGAGCTTCGCTACGGCGGCGTCGCGCTGGACTTCGCCGACGGCTACGTCTTCGGCGACAGCTACGCCGACGGGTACTTCTACGGCGTCTACGACGGCTTCGGGCGCGGCCGTGTCCGCCCCTTCGGCGCCACCGTCGCCGCCATCAGCGAGTTCAATACCTACCACTACCGCGTCGAGATCCGGGCGAACGGGTCTGCGGCCTGGACGTGGAACCCCCAGGAGGATCGCGGCCGATGACCTCTCTTCAACGACGGCTTCTCGCCGCCGGCGCCGCCCTGGCGCTTGGTGTGGCAGCCAGCCTCACGCCGGTGCAGCCGGCCCGGGCGATCGCCGTCTTCGACGGCGCCAACTACAGCCAGAACCTGCTGCAGGCCGCCCGCGCGCTGGTGCAGATCAACAACCAGGTCCAGCAGCTCGCCAACGAGGCGCAGATGCTGCTGAACCAGGCGCGCAACCTGGAGCGCCTGCCGACCTCGGTCGCCGGTCAGCTGACCGTCTCGCTCGGCCGGGTCGATACCCTGATCCGCAACGCCCAGGGTCTCGCCTACCAAGTGGGCGCGATCGACGGCGAGTACAGGCGGCTGTTCCCGGAGCAGTACGCCGCGGCCGTCACCAGCTCGCGGATTGTCCAGAACGCCCGCGAGGCCTGGGGCCTCGCCCGGCACGGCCACAAGCACGCGCTCGAGATGCAGGCCGAGGTGGTCGGGCAGGTGCGCGCCGACGCGTTCACCCTCGACGCGCTTATCGCCGAGAGCCAGGGCGCGGCCGGCAACCTGCAGGCGCTCCAAGCCGGTAACCAGCTGACCGCGCTCGCCACCAAGCAGGCCATGCAGCTGCAGAGCCTGCTCGCCGCGTCCGCCCGCGCCGACGCCCTCGAGCGCGCGGACGCGCTCGCCGAGCAGGCGCGGGCGCGCGCCCGCTTCCAGCGCTTCCTGGGCGACGGCAGCGCCTATACGCCGCGCTGACCTTCAAGGAAACACCCGCGATGGACGACCTCGACGTCATCGACCGCTTCACGGATACCTTCACCACCTACATCGACAGCGGCTTTGGGCTGCTGGGCCCGGACGTCGCCTTCCTGACCACGGTCCTGATCGGCATCGACATCACGCTGGCCGGCCTGTTCTGGGCGCTCGCCGACGACAAGGCGGTGATCCCGGCCCTCATCAAGAAGGTGCTCTACGTCGGCGCGTTCGCCTTCATCCTGAACAACTTCGCGTTTCTGGCGGCGGTCGTCTTCGACAGCTTCGCCGACCTCGGCCTGCGCGCGGCCGGGTCGCCGATCGGTGCGGCTGATCTGACGCGTCCGGGCTTCGTCGCGGCGACCGGCTTCGAGGCCGGGCTGCCGCTGCTGTCGGAGGTGCAGGACCTGCTGGGGCCGATCGGCTTCTTCGAGAACTTCGTCCAGATCGCCGTCCTGATGGTCGCCTGGCTGGTCGTCCTGCTGGCGTTCTTCATCCTGGCGATCCAGCTCTTCATCACCATCCTCGAGTTCAAGCTGACCACGCTCGCCGGCTTCGTGCTCGTCCCCTTCGCGCTCTGGGGCAAGACCGCGTTCCTCGCCGAGCGCGTGCTGGGCAACGTCGTCGCCGCCGGTATCAAGCTGATGGTGCTCGCCGTCATCGTCGGCATCGGCTCGACCCTGTTCGGCGCCTTCGCCGCCTCCTTCGCCGGCGGCGACGTCACCATCGAGCAGGCGCTCGCGACCGTCCTCGGGGCGCTGGCGATCTTCATGCTCGGGATCTTCGGGCCCGGCATCGCCGCCGGCCTGGTCTCCGGCGCGCCGCAGCTGGGCGCCGGCGCGGCCGTCGGTTCCGCCGCCGGCCTTGCGCTCGGTGGTGTGGCCGGCGCCGGGCTCGCCGCGGGCGGCGCCCGCACCCTGGCCGCCGGGTCCGCTAGCGCCACCCGCGCCGCCGCCTCCGTCGCCGGCGGCACGCACGGGGCCTACACACTTGCGCGCGCGACGTCCGGCGTTTCGGGCGCGGCCGGGGTCGCCGCCGGCGTCGGCGGTGTGACGCGCGCCGGCGCCGGCGTGGTCGGGCAGGGGGCGCGGGACGCCACGGCCGGCGTCCGTCAGGCCTTCGCGGGCGGGGAACGGCGCGCCTACACGGCGACCGGGGGGACGCTGCCCGCCGGTGCGTCGCCGTCCCCGGCCGAGGCGGCCGGCACCGCGGCGCCCGGCTGGGCGCGGCAGCTTAGGCGCGAGCAGCGCCTGCGCGAGGGCGCGACCGTTGCCGCCCACACCATCCGCGAGGGCGATCGGCCCGTCGCCGGCGACTCCCCGCGCCTGCGGGAGGACGTGTGATGTTCAGGCGCGCCACCACCGCCTACGGCCGGACGCCCGCGCCCGAGACGCCCTACCAGAAGGCCGCCCAGGTCTGGGACGAACGCATCGGCGAGGCGCGGGTCCAGGCGCGCAACTGGCGGCTGATGGCCTTCGGCTGCCTGGCGCTCGCCCTCGGCCTGTCCGGCGGCGTCGTCTGGCAGGCCGGGCGCAGCAGCGTCACCCCCTACGTCGTCGAGGTCGACACCCGTGGCGCCGTGCGCGCCGTCGGCCCGGCCACGGAGGCCTATCGGCCCAGCGACGCGCAGATCGCCTGGCACCTGGCGCGCTTCATCGAGAACGTCCGGTCGCTGTCGATCGATCCGATCGTCGTCCGCCGGAACTGGCTGCAGGCCTACGCCTACGCTACCCCGCAGGCCGCCAACACCCTCAGCGCCTACGCCCGCGAGCGCGATCCCTTCGCCGCGATCGGCACGCGCACGGTCACGGTCGAGGTCACCAGCGTCGTGCGCGCCTCCGCCGACAGCTTCGACGTGCGCTGGCGCGAGCGCACCCACGAGAACGGCACGCTTGCCGGCACCGCCCGCTACACCGCCGTCCTCACAGTCCGGCTGCAGCCGCCGCGGAGCGAGGCGGCGCTGCGCCAGAACCCGCTCGGCATCTACGTCCACGGGCTCAACTGGAGCCGCGACCGCATCGCAGGAGATCAGGAATGAAGGTCCTTCTCGTCGTGACCGCCACCGCCCTCGTCGCGGCCTGTGCCCATCGCGAGCCGCCGCCGACGATCAGTTACGACACGGCCAGCTTCGAGCCGGCGGCGCGCACGGCCGAGCCGCCGCGCCCCGTGTAGATCGTCACGGTCCCCGAGCCCCTGCCGCTGCCGGGCCAGCTCAAGCCGGCGCCGCGCACCCCGGATCGGCGGCCGCCGCAACAGCGGGTCACCGACGCCCAGGCCGACGCCGCCGTCGAGCCGCGCGCGGACGGCTACGTCAACGCTATCCAGGTCTATCCCTACGCCGACGGCGCGCTCTACCAGCTCTACACGGCGCCCGAGCGGGTCAGCGCCATCGCGTTGCAGCCGGGCGAACAGATCGTCGCCGTCTCCGCGGGCGACACCGTGCGCTGGGTGATCGGCGACACGGTCAGCGGCTCGGGCGCGGCGGCGCGCGCCCACGTGCTGGTCAAGCCGACCATCGCCGACATGCAGACCAATCTCGTCATCGTCACCGACCGGCGCGCCTATCACCTGGAGCTCACCAGCACCGACGGCACCTACATGGCGGCGGTCTCCTGGCACTATCCCCACGACGAGCTGATCGCGCTTGAAAAGCGCAACGATGCGGCGGAACGGGCGGCGGCCGAGGTGGTCGACCGCGGGCTCGCCGTCGAGCGGCTGCGCTTCCGCTACGCCGTCACCGGCGACGATCCGCCCTGGCGGCCGGTGCGGGTCTTCGATGACACGCACAAGGTCTATATCCAGTTCCCCGACCGCCTCGACCAGGGCCAGGCGCCGCCGCTCTTCGTCGTCGGACCCGATGGCGGCCACGAGCTGGTCAACTACCGGGTGCGCGGCCGTCACTACGTCGTCGACCGGCTCTTCGCCGCCGCCGAGCTCCGGCTCGGCGCCGACCCGCAGCAGGTCGTGCGCATCACGCGTACCGACGGCGGGCCCGCGCGCGATCGCGAGCCGGGCGGCGAGGTCGCGGCGTCCGACCGGGACGCGCGGTGATGGCGCCGGCGCCCGAGGAGGGTGGGCCGCAGGGCGATCCCGGCGCGGCCAAGGTCGATCCCGCCGATCTGGCGCTGCGCGCCCGGCCGCGACCCGTCGCCCGGATCAACCGGCGGGTGCTTATCCTGCTGTCGGGGACCGGACTGCTGCTGATCTTCGGGGCGACGCTGCTGGCGCTCGACCCGCCGCGGCTCTTCGATCGGGGCGATACCCGCCGCGAGCTGATCCAGACCGGCAACGCGCCCAAGCCGGACGGCCTCGAGGCCCTGCCGCGCGACTACGGCGACTTGCCCAAAGCGCCCGTCGAGCTCGGCCCGCCATTGGCCGGCGACATCGGGCCCGCCGTCGTCGGCGCCGAGCGCGATCTCGGCATCGGCCCACCCGACCTGCCGTTCCGGCCCAGCCCGGAGGACGACGCCGCCCGCGCCGAGCGGATCCGCCAGGCCCGCCTGGCCCAGCAGGGGCGCGAGTCCGGCGTGTTCTTCCAGCTCACCTCGCGCGCGGCCGGCGCGGCCGGCGCGGGCGGAGGCGGGGCGGCGCTCGCCGCTGCCGAGCCGGGTTTGCGTCCACCGGCCGGCAACGGCGACCGCAACCCGTTCGACGCGCTCAGCGCAGGGCAGGGTGGTGCAGACACGGGTGTCGATCTCGGTCCCGATCCGGGATTGCAGGGGCGCAAGCTGGCGTTTCTGGACCAGGGCGTCGACGCCGAGATCTACAACCCGCACGCCCTCCAGGATCCCGTCTCGCCCTATCAGGTCATGGCCGGGACCGTGATCGCCGCCAGCCTGGTCACCGGCATCAATTCCGACCTGCCGGGCCGCGTGATCGCCCAGGTCACCGCCAACGTCTACGACACCGTGACCGGCCGCCATCTCCTAATCCCGCAGGGTTCGCGCGTCATCGGCACCTACGACAGCGTGGTCGCCTACGGCCAGGAGCGCGCGCTCGTGGTCTGGCAGCGCATCGTGCTGCCCGACGGATCCTCCATGGTGATCGAGAACCTGCCGGCGACCGACACGGGCGGCTACGCCGGTCTCGCGGACCGGGTCGACTTTCACACCTGGCGCCTCCTGAAGGGCATCGCGCTGTCGACCCTGCTCGGCGTCGGCACCGAACTCACCTTCGGCGACGCCGAGGACGACCTCCTCAAGGCGCTGCGCGAGTCCGCCCAGGACAGCGGCAACCAGGTCGGCCAGCGCCTGACCGAGCGCAACCTGAACGTCCAGCCCACCATCACCATCCGCCCCGGCTGGCCGCTCAGGATCATCGTCCACAAGGACCTGGTGCTCAGGCCCTACCATGCCCCCGGAGCGATCCCATGACCCTCAAGCTCGACAAGCTGCCCGACCGCGAGGCGGTCAAGATCACCTTCACCGCCAGCCCGGAGCTCAAGGCCGCCCTCAACGCCTACGCCGAAGTCTACCGGCGCGCCTACGGCCAGAAGGAGAGTGTGGCCGACCTGATCCCCTACATGCTGGAGGCCTTCATGGCCGGCGACGGGGGCTTCCGGCGGGCGCGCAAGCAGCTCGACGACGTGCCTGCCGTCAAACCCAAACCCCAGGCGAAGGAGACCTGAGCCATGGCCACGATCGGCAGCTTCACCGCCGGCAAGGACGGCTACACCGGCACGATCCGCACCCTCACGGTCAACGTGAAGGCCCGGATCGTCGCCAACGACCAGAAGAAGAGCGACGGCGCGCCCGACTTCCGCGTCTACGCCGGCAACGCCGAGCTGGGCGCCGCCTGGAAGGCGCGCACCAACGGCGACGCCCCGCGCGACTACCTCAGCGTCCAGCTGGACGATCCGAGCTTCCCGCAGCCGATCCGCGCGGCGCTGTTCGAGGACGACGGCGCGGCCTTCCTGGTGTGGAACCGGCGCGAGGCCTGACGGCGGACGGGCAGGGCGTCGCCCGGTGGAAGCACGTGCTGGCTTAAGAGTCCGGTTCGCCGAGGACGCCGTCGACCAGCGCGAGCGCGCGGCGCAGGCGGTGACGGAGCGTCTCCAGCTCCTGCCGTGTTTCCGGGTCGAGGTCCAAAAAGACCGGATCGAGCGTGCTCTCGACGACGCAGTCGATCGCGCCCTGACCGGCCGGGCGCGCCACGGCGATCGCCTCGTTGGCGGCGTCGCTGCGGCCGTCGGCCTCGACCCGCAGCGTGCCGTCCGCGGCCATCGCGACCGAGAAGGCGATCCCGCCCAGGACCGTCGCCTCGACCGCGTGCGGCGCCAGCGGCACGCTTACGCCCCACGGGACGCCGGTCATGTCCTCGAATCCGGCGACATACCGCTCCGGCCCGACGCGCGGATCGGTATCGCGCTCGGGTCGGAAGAAGGGCTTGAGCCGGACGGTTTCGGCCAACGTACGGGTCCCCTGTCCTGGCGATCCGGAGGCAAAAGCAAAATACCTAGTATACTAGGTGGCCGGATTCCAGAGGCTCGGGCTGCCTTCCGCCATGGAACTCAGGCGGATCGTGGCCCGCAACCTCCGGCGTCTGCGCCAGCAGAAAGGCATGTCCCAGGAGGAACTCGCCGACGCGGCCGGCATCAACCGCAACTACGTCGGCATGATCGAGCGCTGCGAGAACGCCGCCTCCATCGACACGCTGGAACGGCTGGCGACGGCGTTAGGCGTCGATCCGGCAGAGTTCTTGTCCGCGTAGTGGGTCGGCTCCGGCCGTAGGTGCTTTCGAGCCCGACACCGCTGACCCTGCCAGCCCTTTTGTTACAAGGAGTCAGCGCTTTTCGCGGTGGCTTACGTTCAGCATCGAGCGTGTTTTCGTATATTTCGTTTGTTGCGTTTGGTTCGATTCGTGCTATGTCTGAGGTACGAGAAAGGAGATCGCACCATGACGCTCGCACTCGCGGAAGACAGCTCGGTCCGCATGCCCTCTGAGGAGCAGGCAAGCCTCGCCGGCGAGACCAGCCGCAAGCTAGCCGCGCATTTCAACGGCGAAGACCGGATGACGGTGAAGCTCGTCGAGAGCGCCGGGGAGGGGGAGACGCTGGAACTTCCCGGTCCAGCCGTGCGGCTGCTTCTCGACGTGCTGGAGCAGATGTCGCGCGGTAACGCGGTGACGCTGATGCCGATACACGCGGAGCTGACGACACAGCAGGCCGCCGATCTGCTGAATGTGTCGCGTCCGCACCTCGTCGGCCTTCTGGAGAGTGGGGAGATTCCATACCGGAAGGTCGGCACGCATCGCAGGGTCCTGGCGGAGGACCTGCTGCGCTACAAGAAGGAGACCGAGCGCAAGCGACGCCAGGCCCTCGACGAGCTGGCGGCCCACGATCAGGACCTGGGCCTTGAATGAGGCATGGATCGCTTCACGGCTTTTTTCGACGCCAACGTGCTCTACCCGGCGGGGCTCAGGAACCTGCTGATGCGGCTTGCCGTCAGGGGACTCTTCCGGGCGAAGTGGTCGGAGAAGGTCCACGAGGAATGGATGGCTGCGGTGATGGAAGACTTTCCCGACATTACCCGCCCACAGCTCGAGCGGACGCGGAAGCTCATGGACCTGCATGCCGAGAGCAGTCTGGTGACCGGCTACGAGGACCTGATCGAGGGGTTAGAGTTGCCCGACCCGGATGATCGTCACGTCCTCGCGGCCGCGATCCGCTCCAACGCCGACGTCGTTGTCACACGCAATCTGCGTGATTTTCCGGAAGAGCGACTCCGCCCTTATGGCATCGAGCCGAAGCACCCTGATGCCTTCGTCATGAATCTCTTCGACCTAACGCCCGGCGCCGTGGTTGGGGCAGCGCGCGAGCATCGGGAAAGCCTGCAGAGTCCTACCAAGTCGGTTCCGGAGTATCTCGCGAGCCTCGAACGTCAGGAACTCACGCAAACGGCTGCCGCTTTGCGCGAGTACAAGAGCGTCCTGTGAATTATGGTGTGCAACGGATCTAAGGACACGCGGATGTATTTGTTCTGCTCAAGAAGCTTGCGTCAAGCCGAATCCCGTTGGACTCTACCATCAGGTGTGAACCACAGGCTAACCCGACCATCGCTTGCGGACCGTGAACGGCTGGTTCGAACGCTAAGCCGCGGAGCAAATTCGATCCTCGGCTAAGGATCCCCAGCACCCCACCAGTGGGGCCTCCGGAGCTGCCGTCCACAAGATATGGTTGACGAGCGCCTCGCTGATCCCTATATACTAGTTGCTGGAACCGAGCTAAAGGCGAGGCAATGTCGGCGTCTATCACCTTCTTTCCTGTGTCCAACGGCGACATGACGCTGATCCGCCTGGACAACGGGCAGACCATTCTGGTTGACCTCAATATCCGCGGCGCCGCCGACGACGAAGACGACGACACGCCCGACGTGGCGACGGACCTTCGCGACCGCCTCAAGCGCGATGCGCAGGAGCGCCTTTATGTGGATGCCTTCCTCCTCAGTCACCCGGATCAGGACCACATCACCGGCCTGCGCAATCACTTCCATCTCGGTCCGCCGGATGAATGGTCCAAAGACGACGACAAGATTTTCATCCGTGAGATGTGGTCCGCGCCGGTCGTGTTCCGGCGCGCGAGCGCGGAAAACCCGCTTTGCGAGGACGCCAAGGCGTGGGCGAAGGAGGCGCGCCGACGCGTCAAGCGCTTCCGTGAGAGTGCAGCAGATCTAAATGCAATTGAGTCGCACTTGCGCGTCTAGGTTGGGGTGCGACATATCGAATCGATCCGACAGGGAGGCCTTGGCGGCGCCAAATAACCCAGATTCTCTGCACGTATGCAGGTACT
>NZ_NRRL01000063.1 GCF_016583645.1 Rhodovibrio sodomensis
GTCAGGTCGGAGCTGCGGGGGGAAGCGGGGTGACCCCCTCCGGCGCCCCGCCAGTACCCCGTTCCGGAGGGGGTCACCCCGCTTCCCCCCGCAGCTCCGACCTGACCTTTTCCATGACGCCGGCATTCGCCGGCACGACTGCGTTCTCCCATCGCCACCAAGTCATTTTCGAGCAACCGAACCGTTCGCGGGCAGCCTTGGCGCTCAGGCCGAACCGTTCCCGCCACGCCCTGATGTCCTTGGATTGGCGGGCGAGGGCTCCCTCGCGCTCCTGGGCCAACCCGGCCCTGGGGTCTACGCGCGAAGGGTCGTCAATGCCGAGGTCCCGGCACAGGCGTTCGACAGCCGAACTCGGCGGGAACGCGGATCCGCTGCGCCAGTTCCTGAACGCGACGCCGGACGGCGCGCCCAGCTCCGCCGCGGCGGCCGAGTTGTCGAGCCCGTGAAGCTCTTGCCACCGATCTATGGCGTCCCGGAAAGGCGCGGTCGCTCGACGGCGCTCCTCGGCGAGGTGGTGCCACACCGCCCATTCCGGCACGCCGTGCCGCGACGCCACATCGGCGGCGCTCGCGCTCGAAGCCTCCGACAGAAGGTTGGAGAGATCGGAGTGGTAACGCTCCGGCGCCTTCGGTTGCGGGATGAAGTCGGCGTTGACGGCCTTCAGCTTGCGAACGAGAACCGCCGAGGTCTCTCCCATGTCCTCCGCCACGGAAGCCAGGGACTCGCCCGCTTTCAAACGCGCGGCAGCGTTGGCCATCGGACTCCCCTCCGCGGGAGGCCCCTCGCCTGTCCAGCCGATTTCGCGCAATCGCCGGATCAGCGTGTTACGCGAACAGCCCGCTTCGCGGCTCGCCCGCTCCCAGGAAATGCCATCATCGACCAGGCGTCGCCCGATTTCGGACAAGCTCGGGCCGAGTTCGGCTTGACCGTGTGCGGCCATGTCACCTCGCCTGAAGCCGTTTTGCACAAAAAAAGTCGCCTGCAAGGTATCACGTCGCCGGTGTATTCTCAAGTCGTTGTCAGGCCGCTCCGGGTTGACGCCACACCCGCCTGGTGATACGATCTGTTCGAGATATTGAAGTCGGTCGCCGGAGGCGAAAATGCCGGACGTTTACGAGTTGCCCGAAGAGTTGAGATACGACAACGGCGCGCGTTACGTCGACGAGTACGGCAACCCCGCGCACAAAGTCGGAGAGAACGCCTATTTGGTCGATGGAGGGTGCGAAAGCGCCTGGTGCTCTAACGTGTCCGCCGGGTTCGACGTCTTCACGCCGGATCCGCTGCCGCCGCTGCTCGAACACGTGGCGGGCGGATGGACGCCGACCTACGCGCCGCTGTTCATCTTCGCGTTGCTCGCGGCGTTCTTCGTGGGGTCGTGGGCCAACCGGATGGTTCGGGACGGAAAAACGTCGCGGGGCGCTGTCCTCCTCATCGCGGGGATCGCCTTCTGCGCTCCGCAGCTTTCCTACTGGCTGGTGGCCGCGCGGGCGGCGTTCCAGGGCGTCGAGTTCGGCTCCTGGGGCGTCGTTGTTCCGGCGTTCGCGACCGTCTGGCTCGTCGCTTGGCTTTGCTGGCGACCGAAGGCCACCGGCTGAACGATTGAGGGCCGGCGCCCTGGAGCGCCGACCCTCTTTCGCGCGAAAACTTCCTGAAACGTCGGAGTTCAGTTGCCTTCGCCGATGCCGGAGCCGCCAACGACGACGCCCTTCCCGTAGATTTCCGGGTGCCGGCGCACGGAGTGCCGCTTGTCCTCCCATTCAGCCATGATGGCCTCGTGGCGGGCCTCGCTCAGCGAAAGTCCGGCCCGGGCCTTGTCGCTCGCGAACTCTCCGGACTCCAACGCCCGGTTCCCGGTGATACCGATCGCTCGCACGTCGTTGAGTTCGTCCCCCACGCGACCGGCGGCGTCAGCGCCTCCGGGGCCGAAGCCCACCACCGTGACTCGGGATGGCCCGATATAGTCCGCGATTTCGTGGATCGCCTCGACGAGAGCGGAGGTTTCCGCCCGTTCGGGCTTCGCCGCCGCGCCAGTCCAGATGGATTTCATGCCGTTGTCGCCGGAGTATCCGGGCCGGTACAGAGAGACGACGGACGTCCCCTCGCCGAAAGCGGCCCACGCGTAATCGTGTACGTCGGCGTGAACCAGGGGGTCGCCGTGTTGCGTGACCCAGCCGCGGTTGAGCGCGACCACGAGGTGGTCGACGTCGGTTCGACCGATGCGACGATACTCCACGCGGGCGCGCTTCGTCGCGATCCGGCCGTGCCCGGTGATATCCGTGGTCGAATGGTGGCTGGCGACATTCACCGGCTCGCCGGTGGCCACTGGCGTCAGGCCGGACCGTTCGGCGGTGACGGGTTCGTTCGCGTGGCCGTGCGAGGCAGAAAGGCCGACGACAGAGAAAGCCGCCAGGGCGGCGGCGGACATCAGGCGTTGTTTGCGCATTAGGATACGCTCCTTTTTGACCAAGGCGCCCGATCCGGACGCCCGACTTCATATTGTTTCCCTCTCACACGGCCCAGGCGGGCCTTGCGAAAAGCCGCCTGATGTATATAATATACACCATATCGTCAGAAATGTGAAGTCCGTGAAACGAAACAGCGAAGCCGACCCGCATGGCGCGGGCGCGAACCTTTTTCCGCCGTTGTTCTGGCCGCTCGCCTTCTCGGGCGTCGCGGCTTTGGCGCTTCTATGCGTCAGGACGCCGACCCAAGCCGCGTGCGACACGGCGTTGGTTATGGCCTCCAGCCTCATGGTTTGGGGGTTGTGGCGGTGCGCGGTCGCGTGCGGGAAGGCGCTGCTGCCGAAGGGGAAATGAGCCGATGGCCGCCTGGTACGTCGAGATCGTCAGCGACCCGCAGGAGGCGTCGCGCCGCAGGATCCTGGCCCAGCAGGGCCGGGAGAAAGAACCGTGCGCTATCGAAGCGCCGTACATCCGAACCGAGATCGTGTTTTCCCGGGAAAGCGTACGCGCGCTCGTGGCATCCGCGTACGCCCGGGAAGAGCAAGTGTCCCGTGTGCTCAAGCTGCCGTTCCAGCTTAGGGACCTGCCGAACTTCGCGGCGATCCTGAAGGACGCCGCTGACGGCCGCATCGGGGAGCCGGACGGGCGAGCCTTTCGCCTGTGACCGCAGCCAGCCAACCAGGAGGGGATTGCAGTGAGTGAGATCGGAACCGGCTCCGTCGCGGGGCTAAATCCAATGAAGCGCATCGGGAGCCTGGTTATTGGCGTCCTGTCGCTGGCGGCAACCGCGGCGGCATGTCTGGGCGTCGCCCGTTACGCGCTGCTCCCGGCGGCGCCAAGCTACTGGGGGGGTCCTCGTGGTCGCGGGAGCGGCCGCGTACGCGTTCATCGCGTCGAACGGGGTCCGGTTCGCTTCACGCCATGTCGCGAACGCGTTCGGTTGGGATACGGCAAGCCTGTTCTCGAAGGCCCAGGCGGCCGCGATCCCAACATCGGCGGCTCCCACATCCGCCTATGTCGAGGCATGGATCTTCGGGATCGTGATCTTTCCGTTTTGGGCGCTGCTGGCGCTCTTCCTCGGCGGGTTCGGTCTCCACATCGGCGGGACCGCGTGGGTCACCGTGTTGGCCGCCGCATACACGGCATACACCGTGCGCAATCGGGACGGGGTGGGTTTCTGGGAGGCGTTCAAGCTCCAACGCGGTCGCGAGGCCCAAGCCGGCGCTCCGCGCTCCTTCCCGGTCCGGCTGCGCTACGACTACGGGCCCAAGGCGCTGAAAGTCGCGCTGGTGCCCGTCTCGATCGCGGCTTTCTCGCTAGTCCTTGGCTGGCCGTTGGCGACCGCTCTGGTCATCGGAATCTTGGTCCACGAGTACGGCCACGTCTTCTCGATGCGCCGGTGCGGGATGGCCGTCCAGGGCGTCTACATGATCCCTTTCGTAGGCGGTCTCGCCGTGGGCGGGCAGGAAACGGACGTGACTCTGTCGCAGCGCGACGAGTACGAGATCGCCATGATGGGGCCGGTGTTCGGGTTGGGAACCGTCATTCTTCCGCTCGGGGCGCATTGGGCGACAGGCGTCGACTTGTTCGCGATGGCGGCCGCGATGCTGTGCGTGGTCAACCTCTTCAACCTTCTGCCGGTCTTCCCGCTCGACGGCGGGCGC
Source organism: Rhodovibrio sodomensis (assembly GCF_016583645.1). Lineage (GTDB taxonomy): Bacteria > Pseudomonadota > Alphaproteobacteria > Kiloniellales > Rhodovibrionaceae > Rhodovibrio > Rhodovibrio sodomensis. The sequence goes on from NZ_NRRL01000063.1 coordinate 4,127, forward strand.
GTCCTGAAATCGGCGGTGGCTTCCCTGACCCGCTCGAAGGTCGCCGTCGTGGCGGTGATGGCGGCTTCGGTCGCCGCTCTCGCCTTCGGCATCTGGCATCTGGGCGGGCTGGCCCTCTACGTGATCGTGGCCGTCGGCGTGATCGAGACGATCTCGCGCTTCCTCAAAGAAGGTCCGCCCGAACTCCCTATGTCCCGCGGCGGAGCCGCCCTGGCTCTGCTGGGCTACGTCGCCCTCTGCGCGGCTTTCCTCGGCCTGTTCTCGGCGGCCGTGCCGGGCGATTGGATGACCGCGTTGACGGACCTGAGCTTTCTCGACCGGTGAGTGTCGACGTTGAGTTGACGCAACACCCGTAGCGTGATACCATTGACGCTATGCAGTCAGTGGCCGGGACGTGGCCAACATTGGAGTGAGTGACATGTTGCTGAGCGAAGACGAACTCGCGCCGGAGCGCCGGCGCCTTCTGGAGAGCGGGACCGTACACCAGTCCAAGGCCGTGGAGTGGTTGGCCAAGGAGGCCGTCCACCAGGCCACGAGCAAGGGCCGGCTGGACGAGAGCCGTATCGGCGGTCGCCTGATGCGCCTCCGTGACGCCTACCTCGGTTTCTGCGATGACACCGGACGGGTTCGCGAGGAGCTGTCCGCGCGGATCGGCGAGATCCTGGCGGAACATTCTGCTCATCGGCTGCATCTGGCAGAAACGTTCGAGGTCGAGACCGGGTCTGAGCACGCGGTCGAGAAGCTTGAGCGCGGCATGCACCTGGCCCGTCGGTCCGGCGTCGACGTCGTGGCGATGGCCGGGCTGGACGGGACGCCGCGCGCGATCGAGCGCGCGCTCGCGGCCGACGGTCGGGGAGAGAACGGAGAACCGTTGAACGCTCGCGAGCGCAGCGGGCGTTTTGGGCGGCAGAAGAGTCGCCAGAGCGTGTCTTGACGTCCAAGCCGCGGGCAGAAGGCCGCGGCGCAAGAGGTTTTGTTCCCGTAGAAGCGGGAAGGGGAAAAAGGAAATGTCCACGAACACCGTCGGCGACGACGTGCTCGACGCGTTCCGGAGCCTGACCGACGAGAACACCGGCAAGCGGCCGCCCGTCGAGGTTCGAGAGTGGTTGGACCGCTGCATGCTCGACGACGAGATGGTGACCGCCGTCCCGCACAGCGTCAGCGAGCGGGGCGTCGTCGTCGACGTCGAGGGCGTGAAGGGCCTTATCCCCTGGAACCACGTGGGCGATGTCGATTCGGAGGCCGAGGACTTCCGGGATCCGATCGACGTCTTCGTCCTCGATCGCAAGAAGCGCGACAACGGCACGCCCGCCTACCTTTTCTCCCGGTGGGGCGCGGTTCGCGAGCTCACGAAGGACGACCGGCAGCGGTTCCTGGGGCGCCTGAAGCGGGGCGATGTCGTGGAGGGCACGGTCAGCCACGTCGAGAGCTACGGCGTCTTCGTCGAGGTGCTCCCGTGTTTCGACGCTTTCATCCACGTCTCGGAAATCGAGTGGTGCTACGTCGCGGAGCCCTTCTCTTACCTCCAGGTGGGCCAGAAGGTCGCCGCCAAGGCCGTCGAAATCGACGTCCGGGCCGAACGGGTTCGGCTGTCCCTCAAGCGGATGAAAGAGGATCCGTGGAAGCGCGCGGGCGAGACGCATCCTGTCGGCAGCGCCCACGTCGGCGAAGTGGTCCGCAAGGACCGAAATGGCGCTTTCGTGCGTCTGCCCGGTAAGATCGACGCCTTGGTCCATCGGAAGGTCATCGCCGCCAGCGACATGCCGGCAGACGCCTTCGATGTAGGCGCCAAGCTCGACGTGGAGGTGACGCATCTGGACGTCGGCGGGCGCCGGATGGCGGCGAAGCCGATCTGACCGGTTCGGCGCGGTGCGCAAAGATAAAGCCGGCGGCTGGCATGGCCGCCGGCTTTTCAGTTGGAGCCGCCTTCTCAGTCAGGCCGGATAAACGACTCGGTATCGCTCCGACGAATCGGGACTCAAACTCGGATCAATCGCAATATCCGCTCGGTCTTGGAGACCGGTCAGGCCGCCTGATGCCGTTCGGAAACCTGGGTCGCCTTCTGCGGGTTAACCGGCTTGGCGCGATCGATGAGGCCCTTGGACAGCGCCTCGAACTCGCCGTTGTCATGTTCAAACGGCAAGAAATCGCGACTGTCGTTCAGGATGTCGGTGATCCGCTGGTCCGGTCGCGCGAAAAGCGTTCCGCGCAGAGTCTCACCTCCCTTCAGCACGACCCGGCAATGGACCGGTTGCTTGGGGATGACGGCGCCGGTGTCGCTCACTTGTTGACCCTCCTGACAATCGCGCTCAACATGGACGATACGCGCCATTTTAGCCGTACGAAAGACAACCGCAAGCCCAGCGTCGAAGCGCTCGACCGAAGAGGATGCGCCTCAAGCACCGATCGCGCCACCGCTGGGCTGAGCCAGCCTGGCTGCGCGCGGAGGCATCAGATGTATTCCGTGCGAAACCGACCGTGTACCCGCCACTCGTGCTGCATGGCAGCGTCGTCCCGGATGTCGCCGAGGTTCGACCCGAACGCCTCGGCGATCGGGTCGGTCTCCTCCATGTCGTCCACCTGGGCGTCCAGCATATCCAGCATTCCGTCGATCATCGAAAGTCTCCTTGCCCGGTCGGGCAACTGACTGCAAAAGCCTTCGATGTTTCAGGGGTATCACGAGCCGGGTGTCGCGTCAACTCGCGCAAGGCGGATTTTTTTGATTTTTCTCGGAGCGGTCAGCCCGGTTTGGCGACCAGCGAGATTTTCCCGTCGCGGAACGCCGCAGCGCCCTCTACGTGACGCTTCAGGGCCGCGTGGATTTCCGCCTGATCGACGGACTCGTGCGCGATCCAGAGCTTGGCGTCGACGTCGAAGGTCAGGAGATCGCGCGGGAACATCGCCTTCAAGCTCTCGCGGGCCTCTTCGGACTTCGGCAGCACGATCCGGTGGTGACGCCCCCTCTCGCCGCGGAACTCGCAATCTCCGTCGGCGATCACGGCCACGGCCTCGGTCGGCTTCCCTCGAACGCCCAGGCGATGCCCGACCTTCGCGAGCGCCAGGTTGCGAGTGCTGCGGTCCGTCGAGAACACCTCTTCGAGCGGCACGTTATGGAAGTCTTCGTCGAACTGCTCGGACCGGTACACGTACGACCGCCGACCGCCGCCGGAGTAGACCCCGGCCTCGGTCTGCGCGTTGGTCTTGTAGAAAATCGTCCAATCGACCCCGAGGCGCCGCAGCGCCCGATGGGCATGGCGCACCGTTCCGGTCTTGCGCCAGTCCGCCGTGTAGACGCAGATCACGTGATGCTCGTCGTCGTACGCCCCGGCGCGCGCCGCCGTGCTCACCTTGGCGTTCAGCGTGTGTTTCGCGAGCTCGCCCGCCCGGACGTCGCGCGCGATCGCGTCCCACAAGGGATCGACGTCCTCCGGCCGCGCGAAAACCATCCATTTGCCGATCGTGTCCTCAGACGCACCGGCGGGAAGCTCCCGCCCCTCTCGACGGGCGAAGATCCAGTCCTTGTCGGTCTCCTCGGAAGGCCGCATGCCCACAAACCCCTTTTGCGCATTGAAAACGACGCGTAGAATATCAAATTGAAACGATATTGGCCACCCTACGGAACGTGGTCGCTCAAGGCAGCAGGCGTTTTGCAGTCAGCGGGGAGAGAGGGATGAGGGTCCACGCGCATGTAGCGGCAGGCAACGTGGTTACAGCTGACAGGGTCGGCGTGGCCCTGCCATGGTCCCGACGGCACCACTGGGCCGCGGTGAAGCTCGTCGAAGAGGCCAAGACCTTCAGGCAGGTCGGCTGCACCCGCGTCTGGCGCGTTGAAATCACCGACGACACAGGGCTTCAGGAAGTCGTCTCCGACGCGGGCGACGTTCACGCGCGCCTTCACTTCGCCCGGGAAGACGCCCTGCTGAGGCTTCACGAGATGATGGCCGAAAGCGGGTCCGTGCCAGTTCCCGGGGAGGTGCTGTCCGTCGCCGACTTCGGCGCTCGCGGGTCGGTCGAGGTCTTGTTCGACGGCGTCGGGCGACCCCGCGACTGTCACCGCGGGCTATTCGCGGAGATCAAGATCGCCTGGCGGGCCAACGGAGCCGACGCGTTCCTGAGGGCGTTGCTCGACCTGTCTTCCGACCGGGTCGAAGAGGCTTCGAAGGCGTCCAAGGCCGACGAGGCGTGAGCCGGGCGACAGCCGCCTCAGGTCGGTCGGGGCGTTTCGACCTAAGCCCCGACACGCTCCAGGAACAGCTTGCACGCTTCCAAATCGTCGCCTCCGGCCTCGGCCACGCAGTCCTTGGCGATCTCGGGGTGCGCCAGTTGCGCCTCGGGGAAGAGGATGAAGTGGTGCTGGACCCGGACCCCGACGAACTCGCCGTCGACGCGCCGAAGCGCCATGACCTTGTCCGCTGACACGCCCAACCGTGCCGCCATCTCGTCTTGATCCAGAAAAGGCGTCTCCGCGTCCGGGATCCAAGAACGCCCTTCGAAAATGCGCCGGTAGGCCAGCATGTGGTCGCCGTCGGCCTCCTCGATCGCGGCCTTCACGCCCGGCAGGGGGCGGCCCTTGGCGTCGAGTTGCCACACGGGATAGCGGTGGACGCGACCGGACACCTGAAGCCCGATGACGATACCCTGGTCGCGCAAGCTAACCAGGCGCGCCCGATCGACGCCCATCAGGGACATCATCTCTTCCCGTGACACGAGACCGTGACCCTCGCGCGGGGGGAGCCAAGCTTCGCCGTCCCACATCATCCGGCACGCCTCCTCCGGGTCTCCGCCGGCTTCGGCCAAGACCTTCGCGACGCCGGGAAGCATCCGGCCTTCAGTGTCGACCTGACGCTCCGGGTAGTACGCGCGATTGCCGCGGTGGACCGCGATCACGTGGCCGCGCTTGCTCTGATCGGACAGCCGGCTCGGGTGCCCCCCGACGAAGCGGGCCATGTCCAAGTGCGACAGCATAGCCATCCTGTCGAACAAGTCCGAAGCCGGCGCGATCTTCTTCGCGGCCTTCTCGGGAGCGACGCCGGCCTGGAGACGGTCGAGCGCCTCCAGGCGGTCGCGGAGCTTGCCTGTGACCGGCGTTTTCCCTGAACTGGCGTGCCGGACCGCCCCGACCGGAAGGTCGATCGCGCGCGCGAGCTCGTCGACGTCGTAGCCGTGGCGTTGGCGAACCCGCTCCAAGAGCCGGACGCCCCCGTCGGACTTTCGGTCCGCGATCGCTCGCCGAACTGCCCGCGCGCTCACGCCGGCGGGGAGTTCGAGCCGGTCCACGTCGAGGTTCTCCGAAAGCGCGCGGTCGGCCGCGCGGGACACCTCGGGATCCTTGTCCGGCCCGGGCTTGATCGACTGATCCCAGGCGCTGCCGAGCACGTCGTCCGCCGTAACGCCGTTGATCGCGGACACGGCCTCCTCCAAGGAAGCGCCGTCGCGGATCTTTTCGAGGGCCGTCCGGCGGGGGCTGGCGGGGACGCCGTCCACGCCGGGACTGCTCCATCCGACGCCCATGGACTCGCTCGACAGGCGGTTCCAGACCGTCTTCGGATGCACGCCGAACTCCGCCGCGACCTGCTGGAAGGTGGCCCCTTCCAGTTCGACGCGCGCGATCGCCAAGGCGACCAGGTCCTTGCTCAGCTTGCTTTCCGTTCCCTGCGCGGGTTCTGTGTTGTCAGTCATCTCTTCGGTTCTCCGCTTGCGGGCCCGCGGGCTTCTGCCCGCCCCCGACGACGATTTTCAGGCGCCTTCAGGCTGCCTGACCTTGATCTTGCAGTTCTGGCGTCGCGCTCTCTCGGCGGACTCGGCCTGCTCCTCGCCGATCAGGACGCCCGGGAAATCGGACTCGTTGCCCGGGCCGACGTATCGCGGCCCCACGTCCAGATGAACGATGAACCAGGCGTCTCGCCCTCTCCGGATGCGGACGCCGTTCATGATCGGCTGGCCGTTGTAGCTTCGCGGGAAATGATCCGGCGCGCCGGACAGGGCGTACACCTCGGCGCCAGCGCGACGGGTTTGCGGGACCCCGTAATCGATCAGCGACTTTTCGGCTCTCTCCGCGAGCTGTTCGATCTGCGAGTAGCCGCGGAAGGTGTGCTTCTTCGCCTTGCCGTTCACGTCCGCCAAGAGCTTTTCGACCTTCTCGCGGTTCTCCTCGGAAATCTTCACCTTCATCTCGGAGCTTCCTTTGCCCCATAGGGGCACTGACTCAAAAGCGTCGGGGTTTTTGCCGACAACACTCTTATCGCACGCCTTGTGTGTATACGCAAGGCCGCAGCGCGATTTTTTCGGCGACACCCGCGCCGACCGCGCGCGCCGCTACAAGGCGCCGCATCGCTCCATCGCGAGCGTGTGGAACTCCGCGAACCGCCACTCGTCCGCGAGCGCCAACGCCTTGCTGGACTCGCTCTCCGGCAATACCCAGAGTTTGGCGCCGCCGTCGAACTTCGCGCCCGCCTCCTTCAAAGCGGCCTTGATGTCGCCGAAGGCCGCTTCGCCCGGATCCAGGCGAAAGACGATCTTCCGGCCCCCTTCGCGATCCGCGACAATGTTCACCAGACGATGCGGCGTCGCTCCCCGCTCCAGCATGCGCGAATGCGTGAGCGCTGCCAGTTCGATCCGCTCCAGAGCCCTGTCTCCGGAGGGGGCGGCTTTCGCTCGCTCGCTTTTCGAGCACAGGCTGTCGCAGAAATGGTAAATGAAGGGGTCGCCCGGCCCATGCCGCGAGAACCCGAGTTCCGGGCGCTGCAACTGTTCGCCGAGCGAGGATTGGCGAACGACCTCGACCCTGCGGTCGGCCGCCGCCCACGCCTCCATCGCGCGCTCGACGGCCTGTTCGTCCCCGACCTTCATCGCTTCGCGAATGGCCCGGACAGCATCCCGGACGCCGCGCGAAGTCGCGACAGTGCGAAGCGCAGGTTCCGATGCCGCGCCGCGCCTACGGCCTCGCCCCGCGGGGGCGCTCGCCTCCACCTCGATGGTCTCGATCAAGTCGTTTTCGGCGACATCCCGAAGTTCGGACATGATTCACGGTCCTTCCAATCCCACTTCCGATAGCCGGGCCTTAACCCGGTATGAGCCCTGCTCGGGCAAACCCTCGGGGGGACCGTGAACTTCACCCCGATGGGGTGACTGACTCCTATCCGTCGGCGTCTATGCCGATATATTGTGTATCGCACGGAACATAAGCGGGCGCAAGCCCCTTTCTCGCGAAAATCTTCAGACGCGCCATTCGGACGGCGTGGAGCCCCACCCGACACGGACTTGGCAATCTTGCCTCGGCGGGTCGGGCAAAAGAGCCAAAACGGCCTCCGCGCGCGCTCGCGAACTCCAGACGACGGCATAGTCGATCCCGCCCCATTGTCGCCCCGTCCAGAACCAGGCGCGCCCGGAGCGCGGCCCCGGGGCGTGGGCGACGACCTCCCAGCCGCATCGATGGACTTCGACGCGCCACAGGGTCTCATCGAAGTCGAGTTCCGGGTCGTCCACAGGTTTCGGCGGATCGCTACGGCGACCGAAACCGACCGCAGCCGAGCCGTCTTCGAAACGCGCGGCCCGTTCGTGGTCGGGAGTCCATTCGCCCTCCGGAGTGAGATGCAGGTTGTCCTCGTGGACGGACCACGCGACGACCGCGAAATACGGGCCGTCGCCCTCCAAGGCGTCTTCCACTTGATGGCTCCCTTTTGCTGTCGTGGGGCGCGGGAACCCATCGTGCAAGGTTCCTCCGCGTGTCGCCAAGAGAGATCGCGTGGCATGCGTGGAGCGGCGCCTCGGATTGTATCCGCAGACGCCGCTCCCTCAAGCGTCAGACGGCTCGCGCGCCGGTTTCGACGCCGGACGCCGCCGACTCCTCGATCGCGATGTACTCCCGCAGCAGACGGTCGCACGCGGCTCTCAGTTCCACGCGCGACTGCGGGTTCGCGATCCGGCACCCGAGCATGCCGCGCCCGGTCTCGACGACCGTGCCGGCTTCCGGGTCAGCCATCAGGCGCACGTCCGCCTCGTATCCGCCGTTCCGGGCAGTCAGGGCGACGGTGACGCCCGATGGGGCCTCTCCCCCAACTGCCGTGGCGGCGAGCACGGCGGCGCCTGTCACCTCGCTCAACGCGCGGTCGAAATCGGCTCTAAGGGTCATGGGGTCAATCCGGCTCATCGTTTTTCTCCTGGCCCCGGCGGGGCCACACACTCGAAAAGGATTAAGCGCCCACCGCGTCCAGTATTTCCGACGCGATCCCACTTCCGTTTTCGGCGATCGTCTCACCGATCTCTTCGGCGGCCAAGGCGACCCAGGCGCATGCGACCCAGTCGATCACTTCCTCTCGGCCAAGTTGCTCAAGGAGATAATTGGCGCCTTCGACCTCGTAACCGTCCAAGACGCAACCGTCGATCGCGTCCTTTCGCGCGGCCGAAACCGAAGCTTCCGCCACCCCGTGCTCCAAAGCGACGGCGTCTTCGGCCCTTAGTATGGCGTCTCGTCCCAAACTCGCGACTTCTCGCCGGAACGCCGCGTCTCCGGTTTTCAGCGCCCCGCTTTCCAGACTGAGCGCGACGCGGTTCTCGCTTTCGCTGCGGGCGACGATCTCAAACGCCTCTCCTGTGTCAACCGAGAATGGCAGCAGTCGGATCCGGTCCTCGTTCGCGAGCGCCGTCAACGCATTCGCGATCCCGGAGACGCCTTCGTCGAGCGAAACGCATATCGGCTTGTCATGGTTGAAATGGGCCATTTGGCTTGTCCTTCGCCCCGTCCGGGGCTACACACTGCGATGCGTCGGGGTTTCCGACATTCACACTATCGCACGGACGAGTCTCGCGCGCAACCATAAAAATGACCCCGGAGAGTTGCCTCCCCGGGGTCCAGTCGCCGACGCGTCGATGACCCTCAGAACGGCCTCGGCCAGATGCCGGCGGCCGTCTGGGCCAGGGCTTCCCCGCGCAGGAAGATCGAGTCCTCGTCCCATCGGTCGCGCCAACGAGGATCGTCGAGAAGCTCACGGTTGAGCCGAAGGCTGCTGTGGTCGTGCAGCGCCGACCGCTTCTCGGCCCACGGCGCGTTTCTCATCGAGCGGTTCAGGCCGCCGCTGACGAGCGTGAGGTTCCCGAGCGTGCGCAACGCGAAGTTGCGCCTTTCCTCGTCGTCGGCCTCCGGCCAGTGCTCGCGCCACTTCTTCGGCATCAAGTGCTCGACTTGAAGCTCGCCGCCGATGCGGATCTCCTCGGAGTGCTTGGGGCGCAGATGCTCCTCGATCGCGCGCAAGAGCATGGCCTGTCGGGGCGTGCGCCACGTGTCCACTTGAGCCTGCGACAGCGAACGGACGAACTCCGCGTCGGACGGCCAGCGGAAGCGGTCGTCGCTCGTCTGCTCGAAGTGCCGCCTGAGTCGCTGCGGGAGCGTCTCGGTGGCCCCGCTAACCGACTTCACAAGTTCCGGCACGATCAGGTCGTATCCCTGCTTTTTCAGCCCGCACGCCAGCCGTCGTACAAGGAAAGATTCGACGTCGCCCATCACCGCCTCGACCGTCTTCGGGTCGTGCCCGTGCTCGGCCAGCACTTTGAGCAAGAGCGGGTAGAAGGTCGTCTGCTCCATGTCCCGGAGGCGACCGAAGAACCGCGCCTGCCGCGGCGGAAGGCCGTCGTCCTCGAAGCTTCGGTAGAGATCGGCGTACCGCCTGATCTCACGAACCCAGTCGCGCGCCGACCTGTCGCTTCCGGACAGCAGCCGCTGGAACTCCAGGTGCAGCTCGGTCGATCTGACCGTGCGCTCCGCCTTGACCACCAGGAGGTGGTTCAGGAAGTGCTCGACGCGTTTCCGGGCGTGCTTCCCCGGCCCGACGTCGTCGCGCCAGAACTCCTGATCGACGTCGAACTCCCGCCAGCACTCGGCGTAAAGCTCCCTTGCCGCGTCGTCGCCCTCTTCCTGGATCGCCTTCCTGAAGACGTCGTTCTTAATCAGGTCGGCCGGCAGCAGGGGTGTCCCGCGTCCGTTCAGGGCCTCGAAAATGGCCTGTTCGCTGTCGTCGTCATGCAGGTCGATCACGACCAAGCGCATCGTTTCGGCGGCCGCCATGTAGAGCAGCTTGGCTCGCTCAGGAGCCTTCGACGGACCTTCGGCGTCGATCCAGTCGCTCAGGGCGCGATGGAAGAACCGATAGGCTTCGGCCAGCTTCGACGCCTTCTCGGAGTCACGAGGGACCGACGGAGCGGCCTCGACTTCCGCCGGCGAGCGCGCTTGCGTGACCCTCAGGAAATGCAGCTTGTCGGCGTCCGTCGGCCAGACCTTGAACTCGAAGTGATCCTCGGGGGTGGGGGGCTTTTCGTTCCGGATCAGGGGCCGGATGTTCGCCACGCGGTCGTGCTCTCCGCGCTCCGCGCACAGGTCGTGAAGGGCTTCGAGAAAGACCGAAAGCGTCAACAGCCGTTGCAGCCCGTCGATCACGAGCGCCTTCGGAATCTTGCCAGTGGAGGCCCGGAGAGACTTCAGGACGATGGCGCCGAGGAAGTGCTTGTGGACCTGGCGCCCCTCTCCGAGTTCTGTCGCGAGATGGGTGATGTCCTCGAACAGGGGCTGCCACTGGGCTTCCTCCCGCCAGACGTACGGTCGCTGGAACAGGGGCGCGACGCACTGGCGCTTTGCCGACAGCAATTGCTCGATGGTCAGGATATTCGTCTCCATGGCAGGGGTTCCCTGGACTGCCGGGAAGCGCCCCCCACGCCTCCGGCTACTCAAATGACCCCCTTCGCGAAGCCTTGGCTCCGAACGCTATCCTTTTTGCTTGCGGCCCTTGAACGCCCGCGCGACGACCTCCTGCGCGCCAGGTACGGCCACTTCCGGCTCCAGCAGAAGCACCTTCAGGAAAGCGGCCTGGGCGCGGTCGGAATGGCGAGGATGCCGGCCGAACTCCGAAATCTGCGCGCTCCAAGTCTCCAAGCGCTGGATCAGGCGATCAGAACGCTCCGAAGCCGCGGCGCGGAGGTCGTCCAGCGTGGGCCATTCGACCTGCGGCGACCGCCCCTCGAACTCCGCCCGCTCGGCCTCGGCCATGCAGTCGCCGACCAGGCCGATCCACGTCGCGTACAGGAGGTTGCGCGCCATGCGGTCGGAAAACGCGTCGCCGTCGCCGACGATAGAGCGCACGGCGCCGTCCGAATGTCTCAAGAAGTTCTCGGCGTCCCCGCGGGCGAGGGCGTCACGCGCCCCTTCAAGTTCTCCGGTCGCGGTGGCCGTGGTCGATGCGGACATTGCGTTTCCCTTTCACTGACTGCATGGCGACGAGCCGGTATCTGGCGTCCGTCGATAGGTCTTCGCCCCGTTTCTTCGCCGAGCGGACGGCTTCGCGGACATGATGCTGCCTGCACCCGACGCGTTCTGCGATCTCGCGATGTGTGAGGGTCGTGCGCTGAAGCATCCGGCGGATCGCTCGGGTTCTCGCCGGATCCGCTTTCGTGCCCGGTTTCGCCTTCGGGAGTTCGATGCCGTACTTCCAGGCGTACGTGAAGACAAGTTCGCGCTGGAGTCCCATCGCCGCGGCGATCTGCGGCGCGGTCCACTCCGGGTTCGCGATGTTCATGTCCAGGATGCGATCCTTAAGCCGTTCCGACATGTCGCGCCTCAGATTTGGAGGGTGGGCATTTCCTCGGGAACGTGAACGTCCTCTCCGGAGAGGTGGGCTTCGAGCGCGTTTTTGGCGTCTTCGAAAAGATCGGCCACCGCCTTTCGGTAGTCCTCGTCGCCCTCGCCGAGGTTGAGGCGGCACCACAAAAGCGGGGTCAAGCTCTCGGCCGCCAGCCCCTCGGCGACCTGCTTCGCGTACTCGACCGAGATGACGGCGTTGCGGCCTTCTTCGTCGCACCAAAGCGACAAGCTGGCGCCCGCGTCGCGCCCGGTCCCCTCGCCGATGTCGAGCCAAACGACAGCTTCGGACAGGACGCGCGCCACGGCCTCGTGGAGGCGGTCTTCCCGGATCGCCGTCAGATCGAAAATCTGCACGCCGTAACCGGAATGCATCTGCCCCCACCAGAACGCGTCCGCGTCTTGGCTTTCCGCGGCGTCGTCGAAAAACATCTGGAGGTTTTCGTGCTGCGGGCGTTCGCCTTCTTGGCCGATCACCCGCATGAGCCGCGCCAGCGCCGCGCGCAGGAGTTCGGCCTGCTCTTCGGCGAAAGCCTTTTCCTCGTTGTCCCGGCACGCATCGGAAATCTGCGCGATGAACTGGTCAGCGGACGCCTGGTCCATTCCGACCCGGGCGCGCTCGTCCGGATCGATCGCGACTTCGAGTCCGCCGAAGCGCAGAGCGCCGGGGTCGAAACCGCCCGGCGGGACGATCTGCGGATCCAACGCGGCGGCGATCCCGAGCGTCACGCGGATTTCGACTTCTCCGTCGTCCAGCGCGACCTGTTTGGCCGCCTGGGCGATCCGGTTCTGGTCATCCCAGATGACAACGGGCGCATCCTCTCCGAGGTCTCGGACTTTCGCGCCGTGATGCCTGTACGAATGCATTTGACACCTTCGGCCCTTCGCGGGCACTGACTGCAACGGGTCTACGCGTATATTCTATCAGAAAAACGGCGCGATTTCAACCCTGCCGACGGCCCGTCGGGGAAAGCAGCCATTCGCGCAGGGCGGCCTCGTCGACGCCCTCCTCCGCGCCGGCCAGCAGGATGGCGTTGGACACCATCTGCTTCCGCAGCGGCACAAGGTCGCCGGTCAAGGGGCATTCGACCGGCATGTCTAGAGCGCGGCGGTGCTTCTCGTCCGTCACCGCCTTGCGCTCGATCGCCGCGGCCAGGATCTCGTAGCCCCGCGCGGCGCAGCGCTCGAAAGCGGCCTCGCGGCGGAGGCGCTCGTTCTCGGTTTTCAGGCGGGCGATCTCCGAGTCTTTCAGCGCGTTCGCCTCACGCTCGGCGAAAAGTTGGCTGGACAGTTCGGACTCGCGCTCCTGCGCGACGTCCCGGTCCCGGATCGCCCGGTCGCGCGCCCTCTGGGCCGAGCGCATCTTCGCCGCCGCGCTCGCGACCGCGCCGGAAAGCGCCTCGACGTCGTTCCGGTGCTGCGCGCGCTCGCGCCCCATGGCGAAGTTCTGGCCGATGAGCGCGCCTTGCAGCCAGTTGTTGTCCACGCCGTACATTAGGCATCCCCCTCTGCGAAAATGGCGGGATCGATCTCTTGCGGCTCGTCTCCGCGAAGACGAGCTTCGATTACCGCAGCCGCGGCGAGCAGCCCCGCTTCCCTGAGGCGGCGTGCGCTTCGGTCTCGGGCCGCGCTCAACTTGTTCTTCTGCGCGGGCGTCAGGCGCGCTTCCATTTCGGTCATGCCGCCTCCTTACGAGCCAGGGTGTTTCGGAGCGGTGAACGCGTCCAGATCGATCTCTTCGGGGTCCGGCCCGTCGGACACGGCCTCGATAACGTCCGCCAGGCCGTCCAGCCCTTCGGAGCGAAGCTCGCGGACGTGGTGTCCATGCCGCTCTTCCAGTTTCTCGGCCCATTTCGGGTTGTCGCGTGCGGTCATGCGCTTCTCCGGTTCGGGTGAGCGAAGCGGCGGCGGGGCACATCCCCGCCGCCGACTGACGTCGATCAGATGTCCATGCCCAAACGACGAGGAGTGATCGGCTCCTTGTCCTCCATGTCCCAGTCGCTCGGCTCCGGCTCGCGTCGCGGACCAACCTTCAAGTCTCCGAGAGTCCGGCTGGCGGCTTTGTGCTCGATTTCCGGAATGGTGTCCCGCCCCTTGGCCGCGATGTCGAGGGCGTCCTCGAAGGGGATGGCGAACTTGCCTGAGAACGACGCGCCGAGAGGCTGCCCCGGATCGGACAGCATGTGTTTCATCTGGTCGATCTGCGCCTGACGCCAACCCAGCGTGGCCGCTTCCTGATTGCTTTCGGCCGCATCGACGTCCGCCTGAAGCCGATCGACCGCGGCCTTGGCGACCCCCTCTAACCGCGCGACCCCGCCGGCGAAGACGTTCCTCATCGGATCGTCGGTCCGATCTCCGGCGCGGGCGTCTTCGAAATGGGGCTGCGCCATGGCCTTGAAGGCCGGATCGCCAGTCGATTGCCAAGCCGCCATGCCCACTTGTTCGATCTTTTTCGGGTCGAGATCGCCGACGTTTCCGATGGTAAGCGCCTCATTGATCTCGTAGGCGGCACTCTGAGTCGGCGTCGGCTTCCCACCGAGCGGGTCGTGTCCCTTGAGAACGGCCGCCGTCGCTTGACCGAATACGTCCATGCCCGTGTTCGCCGCGTGGTCGCCGATGTTGCGCGGGCTGTCGGTCGGGCGGTGTTTGGGTGTGTGCGGGGCGAACACGGTGTTGTCGAAGTCGTAGTCGGCGCCCTTCCCGAGCTCCATGTGCATGGCCTGGTCGTGGGCGCGCTCCATTAGGTTCTCAAGGTGGCTACGATTAGGCGCGTGGCCCTCTTTCGCGAGATTGAAGTCTGCGACCGAACCATATTCCCTCGACACCCACTCCATGCCGTCCCAGTCCGGACCTACGGCCCACGGCTCCGTGAAGACAAAAGCGAGGTTGTCGCTATCGACTTCGTTGCCGTTGCGACGTGCGTAAGATTCCAACACTGCGGGCTCTTGGAACTTCTCGCCGGCCGCAAGCATGTGCGGCAGCAGGTCGCCCGGGCTACGAACGTCGTCGTCTCTGCCGGACCCGGGGTTGGCGCCCTCAAGCATTTTGCCGGCGACGAAACCGGGGCCGGTCGTTACGACGCCCCAGGGACGGCCGTTGTCGTCACAGATCGTGTCGATCGAACGGTGCGGCTGCTGCGGCGAGTGTTCGAACGCCGCGGCTTGGCCAGTGACCTCTCGGCCGTGCTTTTCCGCGTGTCGCCCCGCCATCGCCAACATCTGCCGCCCTAGGTTCTCGCTGACGCCCTGCGGGCTCAGGTACTGCTCGATAGCCGCCTTGCGTGCGCTCGGCAGCGAATGGCCATCCCCGCCGATGACCTTGGCGGCCACCGCGCCCTGCTCGAAGTCGCCGTCTTGCAGGTGCCGGAACTGTTGACGGAACTGCATCGTCACAAAGTGCTCGGACCCGTCTTCGAGTTCGACCGGCAACTCGGACGCCACTCCCACGCTCTCGAACAAATCGCTGCCGACGTTGTGCCGCACGTAAACGCCGTCGATTTTCCCCGCCGGGATATTGGTCGAGCGCACTGCCAGTTCGTCGTCCTTCATGTCGCGAAACGCTTCCTCGGAAACGACTTCCTTAGCGGCGTCCCATGGCGACAGGCCGCCTTCGACCAGTCCGCGCACGGCGTCGCGGGCAGAGTCCTCCGCGTTGGCCTCGTCGTACGTCCAGACGATGGAAATCGCCTCTTCGACCTTCGCCTCCGTCGAACTGGACGCGTCGGTCGTCGTGTCGGAAATCGCCATTTTTCTCCTCCCAAACGAAATCAAAAGCCGCGTGTATATTATATTCCGCGCGACACGCCTGTCCAGGCCAGATTGCCTCGTGTTGCATATGGGGCCCTGTTCGGGCACACGTGCGGTGCCTTGGAGCCGACCCGTCCAACAAGGAACTGGCCATGACGCGCATCCGCCCGGAAACCGTAACCCTTGAGGTTTTCTTTCGTCCGCGCCGCGAGGGGGAAATCTCGGCGTCCGCGGACCCGGACGTTCGGAAGCGCGAGGCCGGGTGGTGCCGCCGGATGGGGATGTCCGCGCTAGTCGGCGCCCCCGGATGCTGGTTGCGCGGCCGCGAGGCGACGGCGCACGTGGAGGTCGTCGGCGTCTCGGACGCCGACGCGGAGCCGCCATTCGGGTCCGCGACCGTGGAGGAAGACAAAGAGGCCGTTCGCGTGAGCCTGCGGCTCGTTCTGCCTGGCGACGCCTATCGCGACTTGGCCGACCACTGGCGGGACGCTTGGGACGCGGACCGGACGGCGGCCAAGTTGTCGGTATCGGTTTCGGATGCCGTCCAAGAGCCTGAAGACGACGAGGAGGAAGGAGACAGAACCGAGGGATGGCGCTTCCAAGTCGGCTCCTTCCGCGTCTCGGGCGCTTACACCTCCGACAACGCCCCCTCGCGGCATCGGACCACGGAAAGCGGCGAGAAGTACGGGCCGGTCACCTTCGACGAAGACCCCTTCTGCCAGTTCGACAGGAGCGACAGCGCGTGAGCCGAACCGCGCCCTCCTGCTGTTCCGCTCAGATGCGCCGTCGCCCGAAAAGGCCCCCGATGACCCCGTGATCCCGGATATCCTCCAGTTTCATCGCGAGGTAAAGGAACGCGCAGACGAGGAGGATCATCAAAACCAAGATCAGCTTCAAGATGAACCAGCCGTCGTCATCGTCCTCGATGTAGTCGTCGTCGAGGATGCTGCGCTTTTTTTTTCTTCGATCCGGAGCCGAAGAGTCCGCCGTCGCGTCGCTTGCGGTTCCTGCTGGTGCTGAAAAGGCTGCCGCGCCGTCTACGGACCTCGACAAAGCCGTTCCGGCCTCGCTTCGCCTGGTTGGCCCCGTCCGGAAGTGGCGCGAGGGCCGGAGTGGAGTCCTTTTCTACCGAGCCGCTCCCCATCGATCCGATCTGGGGCGTCGGCACGGACGCGTGGGCGCCCGGCGAGTTCCCGACAGCGCAGGCCAGCAAAAGCGCCAGCGTCGCGACCGCTTTGAGAGCTTTCATTTTCACTTTCTCCCGACTTAAAACGCGTCAATCAGAACTCGACCACAGTCACCGGAACCGCCCCGGCGTGGTCGGGTTCGCAACTCGTCCAGACCGGCTCTTCCGGTTCGCCTTCCGCCTTCTCCGACGGCGTGAGCTCGCGCACGTGGATGTGCCGGACATCGCCCTCGTCGATCTCGTGAGAAGTGTCGATGAACAGCTCTCGCCTCAGCGCGGCGATGAAGTCGAGGGGGTCGACGTGCCCGAAAGCCACATGCCATTCGCACGGCTCCCAGCACTCGACCTCGATTTCCGCCTCGGACATTCCGAGCCTCCCTGACGGACTGCAAACAGGCGTTGCCAGTCGTTTGATTGTTCACAAATACGCGTTTTTCGCAAGACCCCGTGGTACCTTCATGGCTCCGGGCGCAGGAACCGGCGGACGACCTCGCACGCCGGCCCTTCGCCGCACTCGATCTGCCCGCCCACGTCGGCCGCCGCAGCTTCCATTACGGCCTTCATTCCCGCCACCGCGGATACGCGCGACCTGTAGTGCCTTTGGATCGGCTCGATCTGAAAGAAAGACTCCGTGCGGTCGGACGCGACGCACTGCACCTCGTCTATGTCCCCGTCCTCATCGCGGCCGATCAGGTATTCGCACGGCAACCGGATCTCTTCGGGGCCGTCCAAGCCCTGGGGAGAACGCACGACAATCAGGCCCGGCGTGCGCGTGAACATCCTGTCGTAAGCGCCCGGTTTGGGCACGCTCCCGGAGCGATACGTCTCCGTGGCCCCGACATGCAGCACTGTCTCGACCAATTGCCTTTCCAAACCCGCCATTTCGCTTGACCTTCCGGAACTCACTTCATCGCGCATAGGCTCGACTTCATTCAAAGCGCTCCTCAACGTGCCCAGCCACTTGAACTGGCCCAAGAGAAAAACGGCGGCAGCGAACCCGGCCGTCAAATGCGCCCCCTGGTTCGAGCCTCCGAGAACGTCCACGGCGTATTCGAAAAACAGGATCCCGAACGCGAAAAGGGCGGTGCCGATCCCGTAAAGAAGGAAATCCCGCCTTGCGTGTTCCCCTCGCTCAGCGTTGCGTCGCAAGACTTCATCCGGCGCTTCTCGGGTCATCGCCTCCCCCTTCCGCGTTCGCGGATCATCCGCGCCACCGGACGCCCGACGAAGTACGCGTAGAGACCGACCGCTATCGGATAGATCACCGCCGGCGGCAAGGCGTCCAGCCAGATCGCCAATCCGACGGCGACGGTTATGCCTGTTGCGTTGCCGACCGCTTCGCTCGACGCCATCATCCTTTCGCCGGACCGCTCGGTCATCGCGGCCTTCCCGGCATCGGCCGTCCGGCCGCGTGCTCCGGACGGAGCCGGTCAGCTTCGCGCTCGATCTCCCGCCACCTGTCGTCCGCCGCCGTCCGTTCGGGTTCCTCGAACAGGCGAGCCGCCAAGACTTCGTGGACGGCCATGCGGCGCTCGCGGTTCGCGACCAGGTGGACTTCCGCGCAGTCGGAGACTCCTTCGGGGACCGCCGACGAATAAGCGCGAGCGGCTTCTTCCAGCACGGCCGCGCCGATCTCGTGCGCGGGGGACGGGCCGAACGGCCCCTCCATCGCGGTCGCCGCTTCGTCCGCGGCCTCCCGCAGGACGCGGCCCAAAAGCCGGGCCGCTCCCGCCGACAAGATGAAGTGCCGCATCGCTACAGCTCCCTGCCGCCTAGTCGGCGGCGACTCACGTCAATCGGCTAGTCCGTCGCCACGGACGCCACTTTGGCCATGAGCCGAAGCGTCTCCGGGCAATCGTCGTGGAAATGGATCCATCTCGAAGCGTAGGTGTCGATATGGCTCTCGATGAAATCGGTCATGCCCTCCGGCCATCCTCCGATGTCCTCGAAATCGCTGTGCGGATCGAGCGGTCTTCCGGGGCCGCTCCGGTACTCCGCGCCCGGTGGCTGGCGGAAGCCGACAACCTCGACTTTATCGACGTCGACGCATCCAGGACCTTTCGCCTTCAATGAAATTTTGAAGTCGACCAGGATCAGCTTCGCCCTCGCGACGGGGTTCGGCCCGTCTATCGAGATGCGCCCAGTAAAACGGGCATGGCAGGCCGCGCTACCGTCGCTGTTCGCCGTAACCGAGAACTGCCAGTCCGGGGCCTCAGGCTCCGTAGGACAAAGCTGCAAGAACGGTCGGATTTCGTGTTCCATTTCAACGCCTCCGCCCCGAGGGGCGACTCACTTCAAAAGGCCATCGGCCAATTATATGGGTATCACGTCCGCGGTGTGCTGTCAACCCGCCGGAGGGAGAATGCCCTCGCCTCCGGCGGGTGTCCCGCAAATCACTCCAACTCGCGCAACGGCGCGTGGACGCCCCTTTCGATCAGCAGATCGTCCCCGCGAACGTCGCCATCCAGGCGCATTTTCGACAACGCCCAGATGTGCCGCGCCCTGACGCCCTTCGGGCATTTGAGACTCCGGTGCGGGTCGCACCCCACCTCCGCCGCGAAGTGCGACATGCGGCGCAAAACCCGGTTGAGAAGCAGTTCCTCGCCCCGCTTCGCGTCCGCCCGGTTCACGGCTCGAACCCATCCGCGCCACGCCGCCGCCGTCGCGCCACTGTTCGATTGGGCGTCTATGTGCCGCTCCACGGCGTCCAGCGCGGCGGTTTCGAGGCGTATCGTCCACAGCGGCTTCTCTCCGCTTTCATGGTCGGCCCGAACGCCCGCTTCCGCGACCTCGGCGGCCATCTCCACGGCCTTTTCGAGTGCCATATATCCGTTCGTCATCATTTCGAGGTCCGTCAGCCCTTCGGTCGGGTCTCCGAACTCGCGAGTCATTTCAGGCCGGAACATCTCGTCCGCGGACATCGTGAGGCCGTCGCCGTCGCCGCCCTCCAGCGCGTCGAGGTATTTGGCGGCGTTCGCCATCGCGTCGGCGGCCTTGTCCGCCGCGCTCTTGCGCGTCTTCTTCCGCTTGGGCGGTTCCGCAGGTGCGGGGGCGTCGTCGAAAAGCGGCAAAGCGGTCATCGGTGCGCTCCTTGCCCGGTTCGGGCAACTGACTTCAACACTCCCAATGTCCCATCGAACCCCACGCAACACAAGGCAAAAAATCGGACATTTTCTGAAATGTTCTTTCTGAAAGGGGTTGCGCTCCCGTCGGTCGCGTGAGATAACAGAATTGTCGGTGAAGACGCCGACCATCGCAGTAGGCTGCCCCGCCGGGGCATGGAAGAAACCCAATGACTTACTCCAACGAAATCGCCGCCCTGTCCGTCAAGCTCGACGCGATAACCTCGGGCGACCGCGCCCTCGGCACCGACGCGGACATCGACCTCGCGCTGCTCGGTCAAATGCAAGACGCGCTCGTGGCCGCCTCCAAGGCCGCGCTGACGGCTCGGGACGGCGCGAACCTCTCCGCCACCGAACAGGCCGCCGGACGGGTCATGGACGCCCTCCAAGACGCCCTCGGCGACCTCCTTGGAGACGCGGAGGAAGTCCAATCGGAAACGGCGGCGGACAAGGCGGCGTAAGCCGCCCCATC
>NZ_NRRL01000064.1 GCF_016583645.1 Rhodovibrio sodomensis
GGGCGGCGGGCGTGTCCAGGGCGATTTCCACCCAACTGCGCTCCGGTGCGCGGCCGAGCGCGCCCAGCAGCGCGCGCAGCAGGCTCTCCCGCCCGGCCGCCTGGATCTGCGCGGTGTCGTCCTGCGCCCGGCGCCAGGCGGCCAGACCGCCGTTCGCCGGCACTTCCTCCGCCCCGGCCAGCATGGCGTAGGGCCACAGTGCGGTAACCGCGGCGGCCGCCTTGGGATTGATGATCGCTTCCTGCTGCGCCATGCGCAGCCAGCGCCCGGCGGCGTTGGGCCGGCCGGCGGCATACAGCGCGCGCCCGGCGGTCGCGGCGAACCAGGCGAAGTCGGGCTGCGCCTTCAGCGCCGCCAGCTCGTCCGCGAGCAGCCGGGAAGTCGCGATGAAAGCGCCCGGCCTGCGGTCGCTCAGCAGCTGGCTGAGCAGCTCCGCGCGCACCGCCGCGGCGGGTTCCTGCCCGAGCGCCTGATACAGCAGCGCCCGCCGGCGGACCGGGGGGAGCTTGTTACGCGCCCGCTCGGCGGTCTGGATGGCGGCGTTGATCAAGTCGTCATTGGCGAAAGTAAAGGCGCCGTACAGTTCGCCCAGTAGGGCCACCGGCAGGGCATCCAGCGCAGCTGCGCGTTCGGCCGCCCGCGTGCGTACCGGCAGCGGGCCCGTGTCGGCGGTCGCGACCGCCGCCAGCGCGCCCGCGGAAAGCTGATCCAGGCGGTTTTCCGGCAGCGGCAGGTCGCCCGCCATGATCAGGCCGAGATGCAGCGGCCCGAGAGACTTCGGCAGGCTGTCGGGCAGGCGCTCTTGACCGCTGGTCGCCGCGTCGTACAGCGCCAGGAATCCGGCGTGGTCGGCGTCGGCCTGCTCGCGCAGCAGGCGGACGGTCAGGTCGGCCTGCGCGACCGCGCCGTCGGAGAACTGGCAAAGCGCCAGGGCCCGCTGCCAGAACGCGCTGTCGGTTTCGCGCACCGCCGCGCGCACGGCCTTGCAGGCGGCGGCCTGCTCGTGGCGCAGCAGCAGGGCCTGCACCCGGTGGCGCAGCACGCCGGGGCTGCTGGTGCTGCGCGGCAGGGCGTCGATCAGGCGCAATAGGCCGTCGGTCGCGCCGATCGCCGCCAGCCGGTCGACCCGCAGCGCCAGCAAATCTTGGCTGCCGCCTTCGGCGTGCTGGCGTTCGGGGGCGACCGCGGGCGACAGCAGCAGCCGCCGTGCGAGGTCGCGCAGCACCGGCGCGTTCAGCTCGCCCGGCAGGCGCGGCAGCAAGGCTTCCACCCGTCGGCGCGGCGTCCCGGCCCACATGTCCGCGCCCAGCGCGCCGCTATCGGCGTCGAGCACGCCCAGCGTCTCCAGGCTCATCTCGCCGAGTTGGTCGACCTCGATGCCGTCTGCGGCGTCTGAAGTGTCTGCGGCGTCCGCTCGCGGCGCGCCGCCGGAGTCCGCGCCCGAGGCAGGCCCCGGGGGCTGGCCGTCGTCGGGCGTGCCGTCGGCTGAGCCGTCCGGGTCGGGCGGGCCCAGGCGCAGCGGCTCCCCAACCGGACTGGACCGGCCGCTTTCGGCTTCGGAGGGGGTCTGGGCTTGGACGGGCGTCCATCCGGCGGGACCGCCGATCAGCAGACAAACGGCGGCCAGGCCGGCAGCGATCGCCGCGCGGTTACTCCGCGAAGCGGTCATTCGGGATGACCTTTTCCACCGTCTGCGTCGGCGCAGGGATTTCCCAGGTCGTAAGGAAGATGCCGCCGGCGACGATGGCGCCCAGAACGATGACGACAAGGAAGAAACTCAAGCGGCCCATTTATCACGCACTGACTTCGGTGGTCTGAAAGGCATCTTCGGATAGGCGGTTCGACGAGCAATCGGGTTGGGGCGGTTGCGAACGGCCGGTCGAAACCGCTGCGGCCGAGACCTTTTGGGTCGCGGCACGCGCTTGCCCTTGCCCGGCAACCTCGTGATATGTTCGCACTATGGCGAATTTGCGGCAGTCTATCTGGGCATTCGGGGTGGTGCAACGCGCCGCCCGCGCCCCCCTCTCCTCCCGCGCCGGCGCGGGGCGGGCGATGCCGCTGCTGGCTGCCCGGAGTCGGGCAGGTGGCTGTCTGGCCAGGCGCGGGATGGCCGGGCGCGGTTTGGCCGGGTGCGGGTTGGCCGGGAGGCAGGCGTGAGCGCGCGCGATCCAAGCCAGGCCGGCGCCGTGGAGACCGCCGCAGTCTCGCCCACCGCTCGAGGACCCGCGTTTCCACGGACGATCGTGCTGGTCGGCCTGATGGGGGCGGGGAAGAGTTGCATCGGCCGGCGGTTGGCCGTCCGGCTTGACGTGCCGTTCTCCGACGCCGACCAAGAGGTCGAGCGCGCGGCCGGCATGACCATCCCCGAGATCTTCGAAAGCTACGGCGAGGCGTCGTTCCGGGATTGCGAGCGCCGGGTGATCGCGCGCCTGCTGCGCTGCCGCCCGCACGTGCTGGCGACCGGCGGCGGGGCGTTCATGAACGACCAGACCCGGGCGCTGATCAAGGCGCGCGCGATCTCGGTCTGGCTGCGCGCCGATCTGGACCTGCTGGTCCGGCGCACGGCCAAGCGCAGCACCCGGCCGCTGCTGGAGCAGGGCGATCCGCGCGCGGTGCTGCGCGAGCTGATGGCCAAGCGCGATCCCGTCTACGCCGAGGCGGACGTCACCGTGGACAGCGTCGACGGGCCGCCGGAGACCACCGTGCAGAAAGTCGAGGCGTCGGTCGCCGACCACGTCGCCCGCAACCATGTGGGACCGCCGGAGCCGCTGGAGAACGACGGCTGCATCCGCCCGCCGAGCGAGGACACCGGACGTTGAGCGACGAGACGGGAGACCAGACCGGGCCCGGCGGGCCAAGGGCCGGAGGCCCAGGGTCCGGGGCGACCGGGCCCGGGGCAGCGGCGTGTGGGGCGACGGCGGCCGGCCAGTCGGCCGGCGACGCCCCGTCGGGGGTCGAACGCCTGCGCGTCGACCTGGGTGCGCGCGGCTACGACATCCACGTTGGCTCGGGCGTGCTGGCGCGCGCCGGGGCGCTGATGGCGCCGGCGCTGCGGCGCAAGCGGGTGTTCGTGATCACCGACCGCACGGTCGCCGAGTTGCATCTCGCGACGCTGGAGCGCGCGCTGGACGATGCCGGCATCGCCTATCAGGCGTTCGTCCTCCCGGCCGGCGAGAAGACCAAGAGCTGGGACCAGTTCCAGCGGCTGGTCGATTCCCTGCTGGAACACCGGATCGAGCGGCGCGACGCGATCGTCGCACTGGGCGGCGGGGTGATCGGCGACCTCGCCGGCTTCGCCGCGGCGACGGTGCTGCGCGGGGTCGACTACGTCCAGGTGCCGACCACGCTGCTCGCCCAGGTCGACAGCTCGGTCGGGGGCAAGACCGGGATCAATTCCCCGCACGGCAAGAACCTGGTGGGCGCGTTTCACCAGCCGCGCCTAGTGCTGGCCGATACCGGCGTGCTGGACACGCTGCCCAAGCGCGAGCTGCGCGCGGGCTACGCCGAGGTTGTCAAATACGGGCTGATCGACCGGGCGGAGTTCTTCCACTGGCTGGAGGCGAACGGTGCGGACGTGCTGGACGGCGTCGCCGCGCCCCGGCGCACGGCAGTGCTGACCGCCTGCGCGGCCAAGGCCGACATCGTGGCCCGCGACGAGACCGAGCAATCGGGCGCCCGGGCGCTGCTCAACCTGGGCCACACCTTCGCCCACGCGCTGGAGGCGGAGTGCGGCTACGAAGGCCAGCTGCTGCACGGTGAGGCGGTGGCGATCGGCCTGTGCCTGGCCGCCGACCTGTCGGCCGAGCTGGGCTACATGGACGGCGCCGAGGCGGTGCGGGTGCGCAATCACGTCGCCGCGGTCGGCCTGCCGACCGGCCTGGACCACCTGCCCGGGCGCGGCTGGGACGTCGGCCGGCTGCTCGACCACATGAGCCGGGACAAGAAGGTTCAGGACGGCCGGGTGACCTTCGTCCTGATGAAGGGCCTGGGCGGCGCGTTCCTCGATCCGGAGGTCCCGCCGGCGGCGGTCGAGGCGCTGTTGACCCAGGCGCTCGCCGCGTGACCCTGCCGCAGCCTCCGTCGGGCGTCGCCGGTCCGCCCGGCCGCTCCGTTCTTCCCGTCTTTCAGGACACGTAATGACCACCGAGACGCTCCTCTCGATCCTGGCGATCCTGGGCCTGCTGGTGTGCTCGGGCTTCTTCTCCGGCTCGGAGACTGCGATGACCGGGGCCAGCCGGGCGCGCATGCACGCGCTCGAGCAGCAGGGCTCGCGCGCCGCGACCATCGTCAACCAGATGTGGCAGCGCAAGGAGCGCCTGATCGGCGCGATCCTGCTGGGCAACAACCTGGTCAACATCGCCGCCTCCGCGATCGCCACGTCGGTCGCGATCACGCTGTTGGGCGAGAACGGCGTGTTCGCCGCGACGGTGGTGATGACCCTGATGGTCCTGATCTTCTCGGAGGTGCTGCCGAAGACCTATGCGATTCACCACGCCGACCGGATGGCCGTCTTCGTCGGCCCGATCCTGCGCGTCTTCGTGATCGTGTTCGGCCCGGTCAACCACGCCATCTTCCTGGTCGTCCGCGGCACGCTGAAGATCTTCGGCGTCGACATCGGCTCGCCGATCGGCTCGGAGCAAAGCGAGGAGGAGCTGCGCGGGGCGATCGACCTGCACTCCGGCGGCAGCGAGGAGGTCCGGCAGGAGCGGCAGATGCTGCGCTCGATCCTGGACCTGGGCGACGTCGAGGTCGGCGAGATCATGACCCACCGCAAGAACGTCGTGACCGTCAACGCCGAACTGCCGATCGACGAATTGATCACCGAGGTGCTGTCCAGTCCCTATACCCGGGTGCCGATGTGGCGCGGCACGCCCGACAACATCGTCGGCGTGATCCACGCCAAGGAACTGTTCCGGGCCGCCAAGGAGATGATCGGCCAGGAACACAAGATCGACGTCGCCGACGTCGCCAACACGCCCTGGTTCATCCCCGACGCGACCGATCTGTTGAGCCAGCTGCAGTCGTTCCGCCAGCGCCACGAGCACTTCGCCATCGTGGTCGACGAATACGGCGAGGTGCTGGGCATCGTCACCCTGGAGGACATCCTGGAGGAGATCGTCGGCGACATCGCCGACGAGCACGATGTCGAAATCGAGGGCGTGCGCCAGCTCAAGGACGGGGCGGTGATCGTCGAGGGCACGGTGACGATCCGCGACCTCAACCGGCAATTCGAGTGGCGGCTGCCCGACGAGGAGGCCTCCACGATCGCCGGCCTGGTCCTGCACGAGGCCCGCCGCATCCCCGAGATCGGCCAGGTCTTCGTGTTCCACGGCTTCCGCTTCGAAATCCTGGGCCGCCAGCGCAACCAGGTGACCTCCCTCAAGGTCACCCCGATCGACGACGACGGTGAAACGACCCGGGAGACGGCCGAAGCGGAGGCGTGAGCCAATCCCCTCTCCGCGCGCGGGGGCGGCTTTCACACACCTCGCCTGACCCCCGTGTGAGGTCCTTCGACACGGACGCCCTCGGCGTCCTAATCAGGATGAAGTTGGAGGTTTGTCACACGCTTACATATATCTTCATCATGCTGAGGTGCCAGTCCGGAGCTTGTCGAAGGGCTGGCGTGTCGAAGCACCCCACACGGATGCTGATGCCCGCGTGCAAGAGTCTCCTCGAGGGGAGGGACCCGCCGAGATGGCCGTTGATCCGGCCTATCCAGCCATCGAAAAGGACACCCACCCATGGACGATCCCCTGCGCCGCCTGATCGCGTTCGTGGCCGGGGTGGCCGTGGAGGGCCATCAGGCCGAGGGCGTGTTCGACTTCGAAGTCGGCAGCCGGTTTCCGGTGTCCGGCACGATCGTCGGCAACGACGTCGACGTGACCGACGAGACCGCCGGGATCACGCTGGCCGGCCGGCTGCCCAACCTGCGGACGGCCGACGGCAAGCCGGTCTCGCTCAACCTCGCGGGCGATGCCTTCGACGGCGCCGACGAGGCGAGCGGCCACGCCTTCTCCGGCGAAGTCACCGGCCGCAACATCGACCTCACCGACAAGAACACCGGGATCGACTACACCTACTGCCTGTGAGCCGGCGATGGCGGCCGTATCGGCCGGTGCGCCGCCAAACCGGCGCCCCCTCTTCAAATTGGAGGAGGCGCGGCCACGGGTATCGACGCCGCGGGCAACCTGCTCTCCGTCTCTCACCGGCCGAGCGGCGCGGTTTCGCCGGCGAGCCAGCGGGCGGTGTCGGCGTCCAGGTGCGGGGTCAGGGTGTCGCGCACCCGGCTGTGGTAGCTGTCGATCCAGGCGACTTCTTCCGGCGTCAGGACCTCGGTGTCGATCAGCGCGCGGCAGTAGGGCGCCAGCGTCAGCGTCTCGAGGCCGAGCATCGCCCGGCTGTCCGGCCCGCCGCCCTCGAGCGACGTCACCGCCACCAGGTTCTCGATCCGGATGCCGTAGGCGCCGGTCTTATAGTAGCCGGGCTCGTTCGAGCAGATCATGCCGGGCTCCAGCGCCACCGTGCTGGGACGCTTGGAGATCCGCTGCGGCCCCTCGTGCACGCCCAGATAGCTGCCCACGCCGTGGCCCGTGCCGTGGTCGTAATCGAGCCCCGCCGACCACAGCGGCCGCCGGGCCAGCGCGTCGATCTGGCTGCCGGTCGTGCCGTCCGGAAAGCGGGCGAGCGAGAGCGCGATGTGGCCCTTCAGCACCAGGGTATAGCGGGTCCGCTGCTCGGGCGTCGGCGTGCCGACCGGCAGGGTGCGGGTGAGGTCGGTCGTCCCGTCGAGGTACTGCGCGCCCGAGTCCACCAGGTACAGCTCGCCCGGCTGCAGGTCGCGGTTGCTTTCCGCGTCCACCCGGTAGTGCACGATCGCGCCGTGCGCGCCGGCACCCGAGATGGTGTCGAAGGCGTGGTCGCGGAACAGCGGATCGGCCCGACGGAACGCCGCCAGCGCCTCCGCGGCCTCGATCTCGGTGATCGGTTCGCGGCGCTCGGCGCGCTCTCCGGCGCGGGTCTGCAGCCAGCATAGGAAGCGCGTGACCGCCGCGCCGTCGCGCACATGGGCGGCGCGCGTGCCCTGAAGCTCGGTCGCGTTCTTGCGCGCCTTGGGCAGCTGGCAGGGGTCGCTCTCGCGCGCGAGCTTGCCGCCGGCGGCCTCGATCCGCTGGGCGATCGCCGCCGGCGCGGTGGCGGCGTCGACCCGCACCGGCCGGCCGCCTTGAGCCAGCGCGTCGAGCGCCGGCGGGAACAGTTCCGGCGCGCGCAGTCGTACGGCATCGTCCAGGCCGTCGCAGACCTCCGAGGGGACCTTGCGCGGGTCGACGTACCAGTCGGCCCGGCCGTCCGCGTGCAGCACGGCGAACGACAGCACCAGCGGGGTATGCAGCACATCGCGCCCGCGCACGTTGAGCAGCCAGCAGATCGAATCCGGCAGGCTCAGCACCGCCGCCGTCTGGCCGGCGTCCGTCAGGGTCCGCGCCACCCGCGCGCGCTTCTCCGCCGCAGGCTCTCCGGCGTAGGCCAGATCGTGCAGGCTGGCCGGGGTCAGGGGCAGCGGCGGCTGGTCCGGCCAGACCGCGTCCAGCGGGTTGCCGTCGACCGGCCGCAACTGGCCGCCGGCGCGTTCGACCGCGTCGTGCAGGCGGTTCACGCCATCTGTGCTGTGCAGCCAGGGATCGTAGCCCAGCGTGCCGCCGGCCAGCCGCTCGGCGATGAAGTCGCTGGGCGGCGCGTCGGACAGGTGCCGCGGTTCGAACGCCGCGGTGTCGACCTCGCTTTCCACCTGGAGGGTATAGCGCCCGTCGACGAAGATCGCTGCATGGTCCCGCAACACGACGGCCACGCCGGCCGAGCCGGTGAAGCCGGTCAGCCAGGTCAGGCGCTGGGCGTGCGGCGGCGGCGCTTCCAGCTGGTGCGCGTCGGCCCGGGGCACGACGAAGCCGTCCAGCCCGCGCCGGTCCAGCTCCGCCCGAACCTCGGCGAGCCGGCTCGCCGTCGCCGCGCGGCCGGCCGAAAGCCCGCCGTCGGCCGATTTGGCGCGCACCGCGCGGGCGACCCACGCCTGCAAGTCCGCGTCCAGGCCGCGGCCCAGCAGTCCGATCCAGGCCGCGGGCTGGTCGGCGACCGGCGAGGCGGCGACGCCGGCCACCAGCCGGTCCAGGGCGTCCGGGTCGATCCCGACGCCCGCCGCGCGCAGCGCCTCGGCAAGACCCGACAGGTCCGGCATGTCGGACGCGGTGGCCGCGCTCTGCGCGCTTTCGGACATGGTGGCGGGTCCCCTGTGCCGACGGTGCTTCACGGTATCTCCGGCGACGATAGCGCGGAATCGATCCAGGTCGAATCGACCGCGCTCGTAGTTCGGCGTGATTCCCGACCACACGCCGACGCCGAGATGCAAGAGCCGGCCGCGCCGCAAGGGGGCGTCCGAGCCCTGCAGACGGCGAGTCATGCGCCCCGTCACAGCTCTGCAATGTGCCTTTAACTCCTTGTAAACCAATGACTTGAGCTATGCACGACTGGCAATGCTGCGGTGCGGAATCTCCGTTATAGCCGGTGCGGGAATAGGCCTATGTCTTACTTAGCGACGACGGCGAAAAGCTGGTTTGCGACAGCTTTCGAGCCGGTCGTCCGCGGACTTCGGCCCACGTAACGGCGGACCGGAGCCCGGTTCGTGAACCACGCAACCTGACCGCAAACCTCGACCTTAAAAGGAGGTCCCAACCGATGACCCGCATGATCGATCCGACAGAGCTGTCGGGTGCGCGGGCCGGGCAGCGGTCCCAGGAGCGCCGGCCGGATACCGCCGACGTCTACCTGCTTGCCCGGCAGATGCAAGCCGACGCGATCGCCCGCACCACCCAAAAGACCGTTGCCGCGCTGGCCCGCCTGATCGCCCGCGCCGCCCGGGGCAGCTGGCGCGCCCTGGTCACCCTGCGCGCCCGCCGGCGCACCGTCGCCGAGCTGAGCCAGCTCGACGACCGCGCCCTGGCGGACATCGGCATCGATCCGCACGATATCGCGGGCGCGGTCGACCGCCTGTTCGCCGGGCAGGGGTCGGAGCGCACCGATGCGCAGGCCGACCGCAACCCCGAGTCCGGCGCGACGCAGCGTCCCGCCGACCTGGCGCCGGCCCACGGCCGCGCCCGCCCGGCCGCGCCGGAGCGCACCGAGACGCCCGCCAACACCGACGGGCAGACCCGGCGCAAGGCGGCGTAACGCCCTGCGCCCCGTCATCTGGGGTGCAAGACGTATCGGGTCCCGTCTGCTCCCAATTGGGGGAGACAGGACCCGCCCGATCGCTCTGCATCCACAGCTGTAACCGCCCGCCGGCGCTTGGCGGGCGGTTCTGTATTCGGGTAAGCGCCGTCAGGGGCGCGTCAGCCCGGCGCTGCCGCGCTGCGGGCTGATCGCGCGGGTGGCGGGCTTGCGCATCACCAGCGTGGTCCACCCCCCGATCCGCCGGCGGCGCAGCAGGATCAGGCCCTGCGCGCGGTGGCGCAGCAGCACCTTGCGTGCCTGGTGGTTCAGCAGGCCGGACAGGATCGCCACCCCGCCGGGCGCCAGCACGGCGTCCAGGTCCGCCGCCATCCGGGTTAGCGGCTCCGCCAGGATGTTCGCGCACACCAGGTCGTACGGCGCGCCGGTCTGGACCCGCCGGTCCTTGTAGCCGTCGCTCGCCAAGCTGGTCACCCAGGGGGCAACGCCGTTGATCCGCGCGTTCGCGCTACAGATCCGTACCGAATTGGGATCGTTGTCGGCGGCGATCACCGGCCGGCGCCACAGCCGGGCGACGGCGAAGGCGAGCAGGCCGCTGCCCGCCCCCATGTCGAGCGCGCGCCGGACCCCGAAGCCGGTGTTGGCCAGCCGCTGGATTTCCAACAGGCAGCCCAGCGTGGTCTCGTGCCGGCCCGTGCCGAAGGCCTGGTTCGCCTCGATGTGGAAGCCGATCGACCCGGCCGGGCGCGGCCTGTGCTTGTCGTGTTCGCCGTAGACCCAGAACCGCCCGGCATGGATCGGCGGCAGCCCCTCGTAGGCCTGCTGCACCCAGTCGACGTCGGGGAGCGGCTGGCTCTCGACCGCGGGCTTGGGCACGCCCGCGGCCATCGCGGCGGTCGCCAGGCGGGTGTCGAGATCGTCCGGATCGGGCTGCGCGCCCAGGTAGACGTCGACCGGCACATTGCCGGCGCCGTCGGTCTCGCCGGTGACGATCGCCGCGCCAAACCCCTGCAGCGCGGCCTCGAACGTGGGCAGCGCGGTTTCCGGCACGTCCAGATGCAGATGATGCCCGCTCGTCATGTCGCTCCTCGCCGGGGTGTCGCGGGCGCGGGTTATAGCCGGGCGGGCGCCGGCTGGCAAAGCGGCTGTGTCGAGCCGCTCCTACAGCAGCCGTTCGTCGAGGGCGAGCGTGCTGGCGGCGCCCTGGCGCACCTGGGCGGCGGCCGCGTCGGCGCGGGGCAGCAGGTTGTCGGCGTAGAAGCGGGCGACCGCGAGCTTCGCCCGGTATTGCTCCGACGGCCCGTCGGCTGCCGCCATCTGCTGCGCGGCGACGCCAGCCTGCTGGGCAAGCAGCGCGCCGGCGACCACCGTGCCGGTCAGCTCCAGGAACGGGTCGGCCACGGCCGCGGACTTCGCGATGTCGTCCTGCGACAGCGAGATCAGGGTCGCGGTCGCGGCTTCCAACTGGTCCAGGCCGCGCGCGACCGACCGGCGGATCGCGGTCAGGTCGGCGTCGTCGCTGCGGTCCAGGCCGCCCAGGTCCGCGCGCAGGTCGGCCAGCAGGGCCTGCATGCCGTTGCCCTGGTCGCGCAGCACCTTGCGGCCCATCAGGTCGAGCGCCTGGATGCCGTTGGTCCCCTCGTAGATCGGGGCGATCCGGGCGTCGCGGTAGTGCTGGGCGACGCCGCCTTCCTCGATGAAGCCCATGCCGCCCAGGACCTGCACGGCCGTCGAGGTGACCTCGACCCCGCGGTCGGTGCACCAGGCCTTGACCACCGGCACCAGGATGTCGACCCGGGTCTGCAGGCGGCTGCGGGTGTCCGCGTCGTCCGCCTGCTTGGCCCGGTCGAGCGCGTTGCCGGCGTAGAGCGCAAGCGCGCGGCTGCCCTCGGTCAGCGCGCGCATGGTCAGGAGCTTGCGGCGGATATTGGGGTGGCGGACGATCGGCACGGACTGGCGTCCGCCGTGAATGTCGCGCGACTGCGTGCGCTCGAAGGCGTAGGCGCGGGCGTCCTGGTACGCCCGCTCGGCCAAGCCGATGCCCTGGATGCCGACGGCGAGACGGGCGTTGTTCATCATCGTGAACATTGCGCTCAGCCCGCCGTTCTCCTCGCCGACCAGCCAGCCGGTGGCGCCGCCGTCGTCGCCGTAGCTCATGGTGCAGGTCGGGCAGGCGTGGATGCCCATCTTGTGCTCGACGCCGGTGCAGCGCAGGTCGTTGCGCTGGCCCGGGTTGCCGTCGGCGTCGGGCAGGAACTTGGGCACCACGAACAGCGACAGCCCCTTGGTGCCCGCGGGCGCGTCCGGCAGGCGGGCCAGCACCATGTGCACGATGTTTTCGGTCAGGTCGTGCTCGCCCCAGGTGATGTAGATTTTCTGACCGGTGATCCGGTAGCTGCCGTCGTGCGCGCGCTCGGCCTTGCAGGCGATCTGGCCCAGGTCGCTGCCGGCCTGCGGCTCCGACAGGTTCATCGTGCCGGTCCACGCGCCGGAGATCAGCTTGGGCAGATAGGTCGCCTGCTGTTTGGCCGTGCCGTGGGCCTGCAGCAGCTCGACCGAGCCGATCGTGAGCAGCGGGTTGAGCGCGAGCGATGTGTTGGCGCTGTGCCAGACTTCCATCAGCGCCAGCGCGAGCGTCCAGGGCAATCCCTGGCCGCCCCACTGCGCCTCGAACGGCAGTGTGTTGAAGCCGCTGTCGACGTAGGCGCGGTAGGCGTCCTTGAAGCCTTCGGCCGTGCGCACGACGCCGTTTTTCAGATGCACGCCCTCCTGGTCGGCGCGACGGTTCAGCGGCGCCCAGACCTCCGCGGCCATGCGCCCCGCCTCCTCGACGATCTGATCGACCAGGTCGGCATCGACCTCGGCAAAGGCGGGCAGGGCGTGCAGCCCGTCGAGGCCGCCTGAGGTGCGAAGCGCGAAGTCGAGATCGGCGAGCGGGGCGCGGTAGTCGGCCATGGCGGGGTCCGGTTCACGGGGGAGAGTGTGATGTGGCGGCGGGGGTGCTCAGTTGATTCCCCTCCTCCACTGTGAGGAGGGGTTGGGGGAGGAGGGGCCACGGGTCTATGCCTGCGGCGACCTCCTCTCCCCAGCCCTCTCCTCCCAGTGGAGGAGAGGGGGTAGGTGGGTGAGGAGAGAGGACAAATCGGGCGCCCGAGCTAGTGGCTCTCCTGGAATTTCTGGTTCTGCGGGTCGCTCGCCTCGGTCTGGTAGGCCGCCTTCCACTCCTCGTAGGGCATGCCGTAGACGATCTCGCGGGCGTCGTCGTAGCTGAGCTCGATGCCCTGCTGCTCGGCCGCGGCGCGGTACCATTTGGACAGGCAGTTGCGGCAGAAACCGGCCAGGTTCATCAGGTCGATGTTCTGCACGTCGGTGCGCGTGCGCAGGTGCTCGACCAGGTCGCGGAACACCTGGGCCTCGATCTCGGTGCGGGTCTTCTCGTCCATGGTCTCGAACCTCCCCGGAAGTGACGGACTGTCGGGAGATATGACCCGTCACCGGCGTGCGGTAAAGCGCCGGCGCGGAACGGCCTGAAGCTGAACATGCCGAGCGGCCGCGGCCCGCCCTAAACCCCGACGAGAGTTTCGCCGGCCAGCATGTCGACCACCTGCTGCAGGGCGGCGTGCCTGTCCGCCCCTTCGGCGAGCGCCTCGCTGTAGACCTGCAGCTGGCGGTGCGCGCTGGTGCCGCGGCGGACGATCTCGCGGGCGTGGGTCACCTCGGCCAGCACGCCCATCTCCTCCGCCTCCGGGCGGATCAGGTCGATCAGCTCCTCCAGCAGCTCGCTGTAGGGCAGCAGCTCGCCGCGGCCGAAGTCGACCAGCCCCTCGTCGAAGCCGTAGCGCTGCGCGCGCCAGCGGTTCTCGCGCACCAGCATGTTGGAATAGCGCCGCCAGCGCTGGTTGTTGCGCTTGAGGCGGTAGAGCATGCGCAAGACGCAGACGAAGATCGCGGCGATGCAGATGCCGTCGTCCAGGCGGGGGGTGACGTCGGGAATCCGCAGCTCCAGCGTGGGAAAGCGTGCCGACGGGCGGACGTCCCACCAGATCTTGCTGGCGTCCTCGATCAGCCCCGCCTTCACCATGATGTCCAGATGGCGTTGATACTCCGCCCAGCTGTCGAACATTTCCGGCAGGCCGGTGCGCGGCAGCTCGTCGAACACCGCCAGGCGGTAGGACTTGAGCCCGGTGTTCTCGCCGCGCCAGAACGGCGAGGAGGTCGACAGCGCCAACAGGTGCGGCAGGAAGTAGGCGGCCTGGCCCATCAGGTCCATGCGCAGCTCGTCGTCGTCGATCCCGACGTGGACGTGCATGGCGCAGATGATCATCCGCCGCGCGACCGCCTGCATGTCGCGGGCGAGGACGTTGTAGCGTTCCTTGTCGGTGTGCTTCTGGCTGGTCCAGGCGGCGAACGGGTGGGTCGAGGCGGCGACCGGCGACAGGCCGTAGTCGCTGACCACCTCCGCCACCGTCCGGCGCAGTTCGCGCAGCTCGTCGCGACAGCCGTGCAGCGTGTCGTTGACCCCGGTGCCGACCTCGATCTGGCAGCGCAGGAATTCCGGGCTGACCCGCCCCTTCAGCCGGCGCTCGCACTCCGCCATCAGCTCGTCCGGCACTTCGGTGACCAGGTCGCGGCTCTGCCGCTCGACCAGCAGGTATTCCTCCTCCATGCCCATGGTGAAGGAGGGAACGGTCTGGCTCATCCGCGGCACTCCCCGGTTCGTGCTGCTTCAGCTACCGAAAGTCTGCCCGCTGCCCGCCCGGCTTGCAAAGCGTGCCGCCGGGGAGCGTGGCCGATTGACGGGAGCCGGGGAGCGGGGGATGCGGGTAGAGGGCCGCAACTGGCCGGTCTCTGTACGAGCGGAGAGACTTCTGCATCCGGGCATGAACAGCCGTGCGGCGTGCTTCGACACGCTGGCCAAGCGGCCAGCTACTCAGCAGGAAGTGGTATTTATCTCGTTGAAAACCCTACACATTCATCCTGAGCAGGACCCCGAAGGTGTCCGTGTCGAAGGACGCTACACGGGCGCTTGGCGAGTTGCGCAATACGCTTGCCAAAAAAGGAGAGGCAGCGTGCCACCTACACCCGGCCCTCGGTCGCGACGCGGAGATTACAGCGACACCGTCTGAGCCCTGCCCTGTTTGGCGGCGAGCGCGGCGGCGGTGGCGGCGACCGCGAGATCCTGCAGGCCGACGCCGGTGCCGTCGAACAGGGTGATCTCGTCGTCGCCCTGCCGGCCTGGATGGTCGCCGTTGATGACCTTGCCGATCGGGCTGATCGCGCCCTCGTCGAGCAGGCCCTGGGCGACCGCGTGCTGCGTTTCGCCCAGCTGGACCGACTGCGCGACCTCGTCGGTGAACACCCGCGCGCCGGCGACCAACTCGGGGTCGACCTCCTGCTTGCCCTTGGTGTCGGTGCCCATGCAGGCGATGTGCGTGCCGGGCTTGATCCAGTCCAGCATCAACAAAGGCTCGAAGGCGCTGGTGATGGTGATGATCACGTCCGCCTGGGCCCCCAGTTCCTGCTGCGACACCGCCTCGAACGGCAGGCCGAGCTCGGTTGCGACCGCTTCCAGCTTGGGCAGCATGTCCGGATGCGGGTTCCAGGCGACGACCTTCTCGAAGCTGCGCTGCTCGACGGCCGCGCGCAGCTGGAACTGCGCCTGGTGACCGGCGCCGACCATGCCCAGCACCTTGGCGTCGTCCCGGGCGAGGTGGCGGATCGACACCGACGAGGCAGCCGCGGTGCGGACCGCCGTCAGGTAGTTGCCGGCGACCAGGGCCTTCAGGCGGCCGGTGTCGGGATCGAACAGGAACACGGTCGACTGGTGGTTGGTCAGCCCCCGATCGGCGTTGCCGGGCCAGAACCCGCCGGCCTTGAGGCCGAGCGCCATGCCGGCCTTGTCGAAGCCCGACTTGAAGCCGAACAGCGCTTCCGCGTGGCCGATCGCCTCGCGCACCACCGGGAAGTTGCGCGCGTCGCCGCGGCCCATCGCGGCGAACACCTGCTCCACCGCCGCGAACGCGTCGGTGCGCGAGACCAGCTCCTGGCACAGGTCCTCGGGGACCACCACGACTTGGTTGTCGGTCATTCCTGTCGTCCTGACTTGTTGGGTCGTTGGTTCGGCTGGGGCAGGCGGCTCACACGCAAACCCCTCTCCCTCGGGGGGAGCGGGAGGGGCCCGCGGGCCGAAGGGCCGTGAGAGGGCGAGGGTGGGACTCCCCGGCATTATCCGAGGCGTTTCACCCTCACCTATCCTCTCCCCTCAAGGCAGAGGGACCCTCCGCTTCACCTGCCCTCTGCTCTCGAGAGAGCGGAAGGGAGGGCCTCTCCGCGAGGGTCGCTTCAGCTTTTCGACGGCGGGCCCGCTTAGTACGCCTTGCCGCGGGCGGTGATCGGCCAGATCTGTTCGACCTTGCCGTTGCGCACACCGACGTACCAGTCGTGGACGTTGCAGGTCGGGTCGATGTGGCCGGGGACCAGCTTGACCTTGTCGTTGATCTTGAGATGGCCCTGCGGGTCCGAGATCACGCCGTGCTCGTCGGAGCACTTGATGTACTCGACATCGTCGCGCCCGAACACATAGGGCAGGCCGCTGTCGACCGACTGCGCCTTCAGGCCGGCGTCACAGATCGCCTTCTCCGCCTTGGCGTGGCTCATCACCGTGGAGAAGATGAACAGCGCGTTCTCGAACTCGCTGATGTGGTTGCCGTGCTCGTCGAGGACGCGCTGGTAGTCGGCGTCCATGAAGGCGTAGGAGCCGCACTGCAGCTCGTTGTAGACGCCGGAATTGCCCTCGAAGTAGTAGGAGCCGGTGCCCCCACCGCCGACGATGTCGCAATCCAGGCCGTTGTGCTTGAGCAGGTCGACGGTCTCGCGGACCTGATCGATCGCCGCCTCGATCTTCTGCTTGCGCTCGTTGAAGTCGTGCACGTGCTGGGCCGCGCCCTGGTAGGCCTGCAGGCCGGCGAACTTGAGGCCGGGCGCCCGCTCGATCGCCTGGGCGAGGTCCAGCACCGGCTGCCCGTGCGCGACGCCGCAGCGCCCGGCCCCGCAGTCGATCTCGACCAGCACCTCGAGCTCGGCCCCGTGGCGCTGCGCGGCCTCGGACAGGTCGGTGACGTTGTCCAGGTCGTCGACGCAGACGATCGTGCGCGCGAGCTTGGGCAGCTGGGCCAGCCGGTCGATCTTCTTGGGATCGGTGACCTGGTTGGAGACCAGCACGTCCTTGACGCCGTTGCGCGCGAAGCTCTCGGCCTCCGACACCTTCTGGCAGCAGACGCCGACCGCGCCCTGCTCGATCTGATACAGGGCGGCGTCGGCGCACTTGTGCATCTTGCCGTGGACGCGCAGCCGCACGCCCATGTCGTCGGCGTACTTCTGCATCTTCGCCACGTTGCGCTCGAAGGCGTCCAGATCGACCACCAGGCAGGGGGTCTGGATTTCGGATTCCGGCATGCCGATCGCCGCGGGGACGTCGTAGCCGACCTCGAGCTGGCTCAGGTTGGTCTGCATGTTCATGGCGTTACCCTCCCTTCGAGGTCGAACGGCTCAGGTGCTCATCCACGGCAGCTTGTCGAGGTCGACGTTGCCGCCGGTGACGATGACGCCCACGCGCTTGCCGGCGAAGACGTCCTTGTGCTTCAGGATGGTGGCGAGCGGCACCGCGCAGCTCGGCTCCATGACCAGCTTCATGCGCTGCCAGGTGAGCCGCATCGCATCGACAATCTCCTGCTCGCTCGCGGTCAGGATGTCGGTGACGTAGGTGCGCACGAAGTGCCAAGTGTACTCCTTCATCGGCACCTTCAGGCCGTCCGCGATCGTCTGCGGCGCGTCGTCCTGGATCAGCGTGCCGGACTTGAACGAGCGGTAGGCGTCGTCCGCCGCCTCCGGCTCGGCCGCGTAGATCTCGATGTGCGGGGCGAGCTCGGACAGCGTCAGGCAGGTGCCGGAGACCATGCCGCCGCCGCCGATCGGGGCGATCACCGCGTCCAGCCCGTCGATCTGGCTCAGCATCTCCTTGGCGCAGGTGCCCTGGCCGGCGATGATCCGCGGATCGTTGTACGGGTGGACGAAGTCCGCGCCGGTGCGCTCCTGCACGCCGGCGAACACCGCCTCGCGGGAGGAGGTGGACGGCTCGCACTCGGTGATCTCACCGCCGTAGCCGCGCACCGCATCCTTCTTCGCCTGCGGGGCGGAGTGCGGCATCACGACGTGCACCGGGATGCCGCGCCGGCCGCCGGCGTAGGACAGCGACAGCGCGTGGTTGCCGGAGGAGTGGGTGGCCACCCCCAGCTTTGCCTGCGCATCCGTCAGGCCGAACACGGCGTTGGTTGCGCCGCGCACCTTGAAGGCGCCGGCCTTCTGGAAGTTCTCGCACTTGAAGAACAGGTCCGCGCCGGTCAGCTGGTTCATCGTCGTCGAGGTCTGGACCGGTGTTTCGTGGATGTACGGCCGGATCCGCTCGTGCGCCCGGGCGACGTCGTCGTAGCTCGGCAGGTCGAGCCCGGCGTCCCCCGGATCGGTCTTGGTCTTCGCGTCCACGGTCATGGCGTGCGCCCTCCTTGTCCGGGCGGTCATGGTATGGGCGGTCGTGGCTGCTAGGCCGCCATCGCGCGGACGTCGCCGCGCGTCTCGCTGTAGTACGCCTGCGCGGCGGCCGTGCCGGCGCCCAGCTGGATCGGGTAGCCGAGCTCGTGCATCGCCATTTCGATGGTGGAGATGCCGGTCAGCGCCATCACGTCGGTCATGCTGCCCAGGTGGCCGATCCGGAACACCTTGCCGGCGACCTCGCCCAGGCCGACGCCGTAGGAAACGCCGTAGGCGCCGTAGGCGTGGTTGATCAGCGCGGTGGCGTCGAAGCCCTCGGGCACGTGGATCGCGGTCACGCTGTCGGAGTAGAGCTCCGGCCGCTTGGCGCAGATCTGCAGGCCCCAGGCCTTGACCGCCCGGCGCACCCCCTCGGCGATCCGGTGATGCCGGGCGAACACGTTGTCCAGGCCCTCTTCCTCGAGCATCTTGATGCTCTCGCCCAGGCCGAAGATCAGTTGCTGCGGCGGGGTATAGGGGAAACTGCCCTTGGCGTTGGCGGTCAGCATGTCGCCGAAGTCCAGGAAGGTCCGCGGCAGGCGGGCAGTCTCCGCGGCCTTCAGCGCCTTCTGGCTGACCGCCAGGATCGCCATGCCGGTATAGAGCATGAAGCCCTTCTGCGAGCCGGCGATCGCAACGTCCACGCCCCACTCGTCGAACCGGAAGTCCATCGAGGCGATCGAGCTGACGCCGTCGACGAACAGCAGGGCCGGGTGGCCGGCGTCGTCCAGCGCCTTGCGCAGGCCGGCGATATCGCTGACCACGCCGGTTGCGGTCTCGTTGTGGCAGATCAGGACGGCCTTGATCTCGTGGCGCGTGTCGGCCTTGAGCGCCTCGGCGTACTGCTCGATCGGGGCGCCGTCGCCCCACTCGACGTCGATCACCTGCACGTCCAGGCCGTGGCGCTGGCACAGGTCGATCCACCGATGGGAGAACATGCCGTAGCGCGCCACCAGGACCTTGTCGCCGGGCGACAGGGTGTTGCTGATCGCGGCTTCCCAGCCGCCGGTGCCGCTCGCGGGAAACAGCATGACCTCGGCGCTGTCGGCCTTGAGGACGCGCTTCACGCCAGCCAGCACCGGCTGGAAGGTGTCGGCGAAATCCGGCGCGCGGTGGTCCAGGGTCTGCATGTCCATGACCCGGCGCAGCCGGTCGGGCACATTCGTCGGGCCGGGAATGAAGACGGGATTTTGTTGGCTCATGTGCGTCAAACTCCCCAGGTTCGCTAGGTCGGTATGCTACGCGCGCCACCAGTTTTTTTGCAATTATTCTAGAAAAGTTTTCCAAACAGCACTGAAAAATGCTTAGAGTTCTGACATGGAGGAATAATTCATTTTTTCATTCGCAGGTGCAAAACGTGGCGCGGAAAATTCGACGGCGGTCGGTGCAGGCCGGGTTGGCCGGATCGGCGACCGGCCGAGGCAACCGAGAGGAGGCGACATGGCGCAGGGCGAACGCCGCGGGCGCGGGCGGCCGCGCAGCAGCGCCGGCGAGACCCCGCCGACGACGGTCCAGGCGCTCGACCGGGGCATGCGGGTGCTGGCGATCCTGTCGCAGTTCGGTCGGGCGACCCTGACCGACCTGTCGGTGACCGCCGAACTGGCGCCGTCGACCACCCACCGCCTGCTGGAGACGCTGCGCCAGCACGGCGTGGTCGAGTTCGACGAGACCGACCAGACCTGGGCGATCGGGGTCGAGGCGTTCCGGATCGGCAGCACCTACCTCTTGCGCGCGAACTACATCGACGCGGGCCGTCAGATGATGCGCCGGATGGTCGAACACACGGGCGAGACCGCCAACCTGGGGGTGCCCGACAGCGGCGACGTGGTGTTCGTCTCCCAGGTGGAGACGCAGCAGCCGATCCGTGCCTTTTTCCCGCCGGGCACGCGCGGCCACATGCACGCTTCGGGCATCGGCAAGGCGCTGCTGGCGGAGATGAGCGCCGAGCGCGTGGCGTCGATCGTCCAGCAGCGCGGCCTGCCGGCCTTCACCGCCAACACGATCACCAACCTGGACGCGCTGAACGCGGATCTCTCGGCGATCCGCGAACGCGGCTGGGCGGTCGACGACGAGGAGCGCCAGCTCGGCATGCGCTGCCTAGCCGCCCCGATCTTCAACGAGTTCCGGGAGATCGTCGCCGGCATCTCGATCTCCGGCCCGGCGGTCCGGCTGCCCGACGACCGGCTGGCGGAATTCGGGCCGCTGGTGCGCTCCTGCGCCGACGAGGTCACCTACCGGATCGGCGGGACGCAGCCGTAAGGCGCGTGCCCGCCGGGCCTGCCGGGCGTCGGCCGACCACCCGCCAGGCGCGAACTTCCGCCGTTAACGAGATATTTTTATTCCCCTGCTGCTATGCTCGCGGCGCAACGCGTTGACCGCGGCCCCGGCTTGCGTTCCGGGCGCCAGCGGCCGGACCACGGACGGGCGGATGAGCGAGGCAGCGACCAGGGACAGGGCGGGCGAGGGCCACGACCGCGCGGCGGCCGTCGGCACCGGTGCGCCCGCCGCAAGTGACGCCGGCAAGCGCGAGCAGCCGGCCGCCGACAAGACCTCAAGCGACAAGGCGCCAGGCGACAAGGCCCCAGGCGACAAGGCCCCGGGCGACAGGGCCCGGGCCGATACCGCCCAGGCGGGCAAGCCTGGCGCGCGCGGCGTCGCGCTCGGCAAGTACATCACGATCGACACCGGGGTCCGGCTGCCGCACCTCGACCGGCCGACCGCGCTGGCCTACGGCGCGAGCGACAGCCGGACGCCGACCGAACAGGTGTTCGTGCTGGTCTGCGACCCGCAGGTGCCGCCGCGCCTGGATGCGCTGCACAGCCTGGCGAAGCTGCGCGGCGTGCCCTTGATGATCCCGGTCGACTGGGGACCGGTCGCCTGGGGCGAGGGCGGACAGCGGCGCTACGCGATTTGCTACGACCGCCCGGTCGATCCCGTGCTCGCGCCGGTTGGCGGCGAGCTGCCGCAGCTGCGCGAGGATCAGCTGATCGAGCGGATCCTGCGGCCGCTGTTCCGGACCTTCCGGGAGCTGTACGCCCGCGGCCTGACCCACCGGGCAGTGTGCGCCAGCAACCTCTACCTCGCCGAAGGCGGCAACGGCGCCTGCCTGCTGGGCGAGTGCGCCAGCGCGCCCGCCGGGATGACCCAGCCGGCCGTGTACGAGCCGATCGACGCCGGCCAGGCGCTCGCCGTCGGCCGCGGGTCCGGCGCGCTGTCGGACGACCTGTACGCCCTGGGCGTGCTGATGGCGCTGATCCTGCGCGGCCAGGATCCGTTCCAGAACAGCGACCCCGCGGCGATCGCGGCCCAGAAGATCAGCAAAGGCAGCTACGCCGCGATCATGGGGCAGGCGCGCGTGTCGCTGACCCTGATGGAGCCGCTGCGCGGCTTGCTGTGCGACCGGATCGACGAGCGCTGGAGCCTGCACCAGCTGGAAATCTGGTTGAACGGCCGGCGGCAGAGCCCCAAGCAACCCAGCCTGCCAACCAAGGCCCGCCGGGCCTTCAACTTTCAGGGCCGCGACTACTGGACCGCCCCGGCGCTGTCGCACGCGCTCGCCACCAATTGGCAGGACGCGCTGCGGGTGCTCTCTTCCGGGGAGCTGGAGCGCTGGGCGGAGCGCAGCCTGGCGGACGAGAAGCAGAGCAAGCAGCTCGCCGCCACGCTCGCCAGCGCCCAGGCCGGCGACGGGGGCGATGACCGCGCGCTCGCCCGTGCCCTCGTCGCCCTCGACCCGGCGGCGCCGATCCGCCTGCGCGAATTCGCCGCCCGGATCGATGCGATCCCGCAGGCGCTGGCACTGGGTTTCGACGACCGGGACCGCCGCACCGCGTTCGTTGAGGTGCTGCGCAGCAAGCTGCCGCAGCGCTGGCTGGAGGCGCAGCCGCAGCAGCGCCCGGACCATCCACAGGTGCTGCAGCAGTTCGAGCGGATGCTCTGGTACATCGAGCGCGACCAGCCGGGCTACGGCATGGAGCGCGTGCTCTATGAATACAACAGCGGCTGGCCGTGTCAGTCGCCGCTGCTGGCGGGCTCCTACGTCTCGGAGATGGAGGATCTGCTGCCGGCGCTGGAGCGGCGGGCCGAGCAGGACGTGCCCGACAGCGCCCCGATCGACCGGCATATCGCCGCCTTCTGCGGCGCCAACATGAAGCCCGCGCCGGACCGGATGATCCAGGGGCTGGGCGACCCCAACCCGGCCAACCGGGCGCAGGCGACCGTGACCCTGCTGGCGGACCTGCAGCGGCGCTACGGCCCGACGCAGTTGCCGGCGCTGTGCGAATGGATGGCGCGCCGGCTGGCGCCGCTGACCGAGTCGCTGCACAACCGGCACGTCCGGGAAAAGGTAAACCGGCGGATCGAGCGGGCGGTCAAGTCCGGCTCGCTCGCCGAGCTGCGGGCGGCCGCCGCCGGCTCCGACTTGCGCCAGCGCGACCAGCAGGCGTTCGCGCACGCCAAGGCGCAGTACGCCCAGCTCGCCCGCGACATCGCGTGGCTGGAGGAGGGCGGCCTGACCAGCCCGGCCAGCATCGCGCGCGCCACCCGGTCGGTTGCGACGGCCGCCTCCGCGATCGCCGCGGGCCTGATCGTGGTGGTTGCCACGATCGTCTACGTCACCTGAGCGGGGCCGCGATGACCGACCGGACGATCCGCAGGAAGGCCCCCCGATGAGCCGCTCGCAAGCCGCGCGCCGGCAGGCGTCGCCGAAATGGTCGGCCAACCCGGGTGGGCGGCGCCTGTGGCGCACGCTGTCGATGGTCGTGCTGCTGCTGCCGGCCGGGGCCGTGCTGCTGCCCACGACGCTGGTGCTCGTCGTGTTCATGATGCCGACCTTGGCCGCCTGGCTGGTCGACCGGCAGCCGGGCCGCGCGCTCGCGACCTCGGTCTGCCTATTGAACCTGGCGGGCAGCCTGCCGGGGGTGATCCAGGTCTGGACCGCCGGGCACGACGTCGCGGCGGCGCAATGGGTGCTCTCGGATCCGCTCACCTGGCTCGCCGCTTACGGGGCGGCCGCGGTCGGCTGGCTGCTGTTCGCCGTGCTGCCGCCGGTGCTGCGCGCCCATCACGCCCGCAGCACGGCCCGGCGCATCCGGGTACTGCAAAACAAGCAGGAAACGCTGGAAAAGGACTGGGGCCCGGAAGTCGCCGCCGACGTGAAGGCCGCCGCGGAAGCGGACGGTCCGGGCGCGCCCGCGCAAGCCGCCTAACCCGGCTCTCTTGGGGGCGCATACTTTTCGCGCAACCGTGACTGCAATTCTGGCGCGTAGCCAGCCGGTTTGGTAAAGCCTGCGCCATCGAGCCTGCGCCATCGAACCTGCGCCATCGAGCCGGGCGCGGCTGCCGGACGCGCGTGCATCCACAGCGCTCGCCGACCGGGCCGACGACGCACAGTGCGCCATTGGGGGATATCATCGACAGTGGCCTGCTCCCGCTCCTGGGGGCCGGGTGGCAGGGCTTCGGTCTTGGTCTCGGTCTGATCGTCGCGATCGGCGCGCAGAACGCGTTCGTCCTGCGCCAGGGTCTGCGCCGGCAGCACGTCGCCCTGGTCGTCGCGCTCTGCACGGTCTGCGATTCCGCCCTGATCACGCTGGGCGCCGCGGGCGTGGGCACCCTGGTGGCGAGTTCGCCGGTTTTGACCAAACTCGCGGTCTACGGCGGTGCGGCGTTCCTGATCGTCTACGGCGCGCTCACGCTGAAGAACGCGTTCAAGCCTCAGCGGCTGAACCTGGCGGATGCGCCGGACGCGGTCAGTACCCGGGCGATCGTGACCGCGGCCCTGGGCTTTTCCATTCTCAACCCGCACGCCTGGCTGGATACGGTGGTCCTGCTGGGCGGCGTCGCCGGTCAGTTCCCGAGCGACCAGCGGGCGGTCTTCACGGGCGGGGCGATCCTGGCCTCGGCGGTGTGGTTCGTCGCGCTCGGGGCCGGCGCGGCCTGGCTGTCGCCGGTATTGGCCCGGCCGAAGGTCTGGCGGGCGATCGACCTCGTGATCGGCCTGGTGCTCTGGACGATCGCCGGCGTGCTGCTCTGGAACCGTGGTTTTTGACCCTGAGAGGCTGGCCCGAAACTCGTTGAGTGATTTCAGCCCTTTATGATGCCCTCGTTGTGGCAAACAGACGAGGAGGCACATCATGTGGACTGAAACCACTCGCCCGAAATATGACCGTACGCACCTGCGTTACGCAAGTGATACCACGGACCTCGAATGGGAGGTGATCCGCCCGAAACTTCCGGCGGACCGCCGGATCGGTCGCCCGCGGGAGGTGGATCTCCGCGAGGTCATCA
>NZ_NRRL01000065.1 GCF_016583645.1 Rhodovibrio sodomensis
TCCTCCCCTAACCCCTCCTCCCACTGGAGGAGGGGAACGAGTTGTACGACTGACCGGGCCCCATTCGCCCGACTTAAGCGGCCTTATCCGAAAAGGTCGCGCGCGATGGTGTCGCGATCGTGGCCGGTCGCATCGCTCACGGCCGTGAGGATCGCGTTCAGCGTTCCAACCCGGAGCGCGTCGTGGTCCGGGATGGTCAAAGGGGCCGCGTCACGGCCGCGACGTTCCAGACGCATATGACTGCCGCGCTGGCGCACGATCTCGTAATCATAGCGCTCAAGAAGCTTGGCGAGACGTCGGCCGCTGACGTCCCGTGGGAGCCTCAAGCTTCAATAACCTCATCGCGGACAAAGTGCAGGCGCACCACACGGCGGGTTTCGTCGTCGAAGTGACAGCGCACCGCGTCACGGACATTGGTGCGGAGGTCGTCCAGCGTGTCGGCTTCGGTAAAAATGGCGTGGCCGAGGGCGCTCGCGATGTAGCCGCCTTCTTGGGCTTCCTCGACCTGGAAGATGATCTCGCTCATGCCGCAACACGTTGATGCTCGTGGGACCGAGACAGTGCTGTCCCCCGGTCACGCGGTCAAGTAG
The DNA here is from genome assembly GCF_016583645.1 of Rhodovibrio sodomensis. Taxonomy (GTDB): domain Bacteria; phylum Pseudomonadota; class Alphaproteobacteria; order Kiloniellales; family Rhodovibrionaceae; genus Rhodovibrio; species Rhodovibrio sodomensis. Next base: position 591 of record NZ_NRRL01000065.1, read on the forward strand.
CAGGCATCCCACGAAAGGCGTGCGGCGATTGACGGCTCGCGCCGCAAACCTGCCCGGCGGCGCCCGCCGCTCACGCCGCCTGCGTCGGGCGCTGGCGGCCGTCGGTCCAGGCGAGGCAGTCGTCCAGGTGCATCAGGTTGACGCCGATCCGGGCCATGTCGTTGGCGCCGGTGTCGCGCAGGCCGCTGGAAGCCTCGGGCACCATGACCACGCGGAAGTCGCGCTCGCTCGCCTCCAGCACGGTGGCCCGGCCGCTGGTGGCGAAGTTGGCGCCGACCACGATCAGCGTGTTGACCCCGATGTTGTGCAGCCGCTGTTCCAGCGAGGTCCGGTAGAACGCCCCCCAGCGCGGCTTGTACAGCACCTCTTCCCGCCGGCCCAGTTCCTGGATCCCGCCGTCCTGCAGCAGATGCGGATCCAGGCGCGGCGCGCTCTCCGGCGCCACCTCTGGAATCAGGTCGGCGCCCCGGCTGCCCGGCATCAGCACGCGCATGCCCTCTTCCACCGCGCGTCGGCGGGCGAGATCGACGTTGCTGCCGTCGGGCTTATAGAAGCGCACGGCGTGGAAGATCGGCAGGCTGGCCTCCCGCACGCCGTGGACGAGGCGCCTGAGCGGCTCCAGCGTGTGGTTCGCGCCGGCCGATTTCACCGGACTGTCGGGGTCGATGTAGTCGCGCTGCGCATCGACCGTGAGCAGGGCGGCGTGCGCGCGCTGCGGTGTGATGTAGTCGTTCATGACCGGCGGAAGCCGCCTCCCCTCAAGCCGCGAACTATCGTTTAACCCTCTGACCAAGAAACAGACCGCGGCCACCGGAACAAGAGAGTGATCGCTCATGGCCGCCTTGCGGGAACTGCAACGCACCGGGGTTTACGACCGCGGGACGCGCACGACGACGGTCAGCCGGTGCAACCGATCCGATCAGGTTTCGCCGTCCTGGCGCTGTCGGCGCAGCTTGGCCCAGTAGTCCAGGCGCTTCTTGATCTCGCGCTCGAAGCCGCGCTCGACCGGGCGGTAGAACTGCCGCCGGTCCATCGTCTCCGGGAAGTAGTCCTGTCCGGAGAAGCCTTCCTCTGCGTTGTGGTCGTAGGCGTAGCCTTCGCCGTAACCGATCTCGCGCATCAGCTTGGTGGGCGCGTTCAGGATGTGCTTGGGCGGCATCAGGGAGCCGGTCTCCTTGGCCGCGCGCACGCTCTCCTTGTAGGCAACGTAGTTGGCGTTCGACTTGGGCGCGGTGCCCAGATAGACGACCGCCTGGGAGAGCGCGAGTTCGCCCTCCGGGCTGCCCAGCCGGTCGTAGGCGTCCCAGGCGGCGAGCGCCTGGCTCAGCGCCTGCGGATCGGCCAGGCCGATGTCCTCGCTGGCGAAGCGGGTCAGTCGGCGGGCGATGTAGGCCGGATCCTCGCCGCCCGCCAGCATGCGCGCCAGCCAGTACAGCGCGGCGTCGCAGTCGGACCCGCGCAGCGCCTTGTGCAGCGCGGAGATCAGGTTGAAGTGCCCCTCCTGCGCCTTGTCGTAAACCGGCGCGCGGCGCTGGACGACCTGCATCAGCCCCTGGGTGTCGAGCGGCGGGTCCGCCGGATAGGCGGATAACTCCTCGACCATGTTGTAGAGGTAGCGGCCGTCGCCGTCGGCCATCGCGATCAGGGCGGCGCGGGCGTCGTCCTGCAGCGGCAGCTGGCGGCCCAGCTCGTGTTCGGCGCGCGCGGCGAGCGCCTCCAACGCCTCCTCGTCCAGCCGGCGCAGGACGTAGACCTGACAGCGGCTGAGCAGCGCCGCGTTCAATTCGAAACTGGGGTTCTCGGTGGTCGCGCCGACCAGCACCACCGTGCCGTCCTCGACGTAGGGCAGGAAGGCGTCCTGCTGGGCCCGGTTGAAGCGGTGCACCTCGTCGACGAACAGCAGCGTGCCCTGCCCGTCCTGGCGGCGCTGCTTGGCGCGCTCGAACACCTTGCGCAGGTCGGAAACACCGGAGAACACGGCCGACAGCGGCTCGAACGCCATGTCGGTGACGTCGGCCAGCAACCGGGCGATCGTGGTCTTGCCGCAACCGGCCGGGCCCCACAGCACCATCGACGACAGCCGCCCGGAGGCCGCCATCCGCCCGATCGGCGCCTCCGCGGCCAGCAGATGCTGCTGGCCCAGCACCTGGTCGAGCCGGGTGGGCCGCAGCCGATCCGCGAGCGGCCGCGGCGCCTGACTTTCGAACAGCGAGGTCATGGTGCGCGCAAGGTAGGCGCGCGGCGGCCGGGACGGAAGAGGGCGACCGACTCGTCGCGGGGGAACGACGACCGCCTCGGCGGGTCCCTCCGCCTTGGGGGGAGACTTTTGCAAGCCGGCATAAGCCGCCGTGTGGGGTGCTTCGACACGGACGCCTTCGGCGTCCAACTCAGGACGAAGGTGTAGATGTGTCAGACGCTTAGATACATCTTCATCTATGCTGAGTAGCCAGCCCTGAGCCTTTGGCGAGCTGCGCGAGAGTCTCCCTCGGGGGAGACGGGATTTCGGGGCGTGCGTCGGCGGAGCTTGCCGACAGGAGAGCTCAGAAGTTCACCCAGTCGGGCTTGCGCGGGGTCAGGGTGGCCTCGCCGGCGGTCAGCGGCTGGGCGGTGTCGAGCTGGTCCAGCTTGATCAGCGCCAGGCCGACGCCGTCGACCGCGCTGCGCAGCGTGCCGGCGGTCTTGCCGTCGCGCTTGATCGCCGCGCCGGCTTCCGGCGTGGGACCCGCGATCTCGACCGGTACCAGCCGCTTCTTGGCCAGCCCGCGGTACTTCATCCGCGCGGTCAGCTCCTGGCCCAGGAAGCAGCCCTTGTTCCAGTCGATGCCGCGCAATTCGTCGAAGCCGCTTTCGATCAGGGTCGCCTTCTCCGGCTCCAGGTCGCCGCTGCCTTCGGGCACGCCGAGGGTCAGGCGCAGGCGCTCGAACTCCGCCGTTTCGCCCAAGCCGAAGCCGGCTTCGCGCAGCGTCGCCTCCGCCGTCGCGCGCGGCAGGATCGCACGCGCGCCCAGCCAGCCGAGCCGGGGATCGGTGAACGCGGCCCCGTCGCCGAGCTGCCGGGCGTAGCCCTCCAGCGCCGGCAGATCGAGCAGGCCCAGCGCGCGCACGCCCAGCAGCGCGTAGACGCACAGATCGTCCGCCTCGGCGATCTCGGCCTTGGCGCGCAGCTTGTAGATCGCCAGGCGCTTCTTGAAGTGCGCGCGCCGCGCGCCCTCGCAGTCCATCCAGAGCGCGCCGTCCGGCCCCTCGACCAGGAAGAACTCGTGCAGGAACTTGCCCTGCGGGGTCAGGAAGGCGGACCAGATCGCCTGCTCGGCCGTCGCCTGGTGGACGTCGTTGGTGACCACGCCGTTCAGGAAGGAGCGCGCATCCTCGCCGGACAGGCGCATCAGCGCGCGGCTGGGCAGCGGGACGGCGGTGGGCTGTTCGCTCATGATCGCGGTCGCTGGCTCTTGGGTCAGGGGCAAACGCGGAAGGGGGGTTCCGTCTATCGTGCGAGATAACCCCGTAGGCGCGCGGCTACAAGCCGGCGTCAGGCGCGGTAGAGGTCGGCGCGGGTGGGCGGCAGGCCGCTCGGGCCCTTCGCCTTGTGCTTGCTGGCGAGCGTCTGGAAGATCCTGAGCGAGCCGTCCTGGAACGACAGCGAGACGCCCGCCAGGTAGGCGATCCACATCCGGTAGGTCTCATCGCCGACTTCGGCCCGGGCGGCCTGCTCCCGGTCGATCAATGCGCGGTACCACAGGCGCGTGGTCTGGGCGTAGTGCTCGCGCCAGCCCTCGACGTCGTGGATCTGGAAGCGGTGGGCTTCCATCACCGACAGGCTATGGCCGATGTGGTCGAGTTCGCTGCCGGGGAAGATGTATTTCCGGATCAGCCGGTTTTCCGGGCGGATCCGGTTGAACCGCCGCGCCGACTTCTTGGCCCCGCGGGTGATGCCGTGGTTCAGCAGCAGACCCCGGTCGGCCAGCAGGCGGTGGAGATGGCTGAAATAGGCCGGGTAGTTCTGGATACCGACGTGTTCGTACATCCCGATCGAGGCGATCTTGTCGTACGGCCCGGTCAGCTCCCGGTAGTCCTTCAGCTCGACCGTGACGCGGTCCTGCAGCCCCTCGGCCGCGATCTTCTCCAGAGTCCAGTCGTACTGCGTCTTGGACAGGGTGACGCCGTGCGCGTGGACGCCGTGGTGCCGGGCGGCGTGGCAGATCAGCCCGCCCCAGCCGGAGCCGACGTCGAGGAACCGGTCGCCCGGCTGGAGCCGCAGCTTCCGGCAGATCATCTCCAGCTTGTCGTGCTGGGCCCGCTGGATGCCGTTCGACCAGTCGGTGAAGTAGCCGCAGGAATACTGCATCTCGGAATCGAGAAACAGGCGGTAGAAGGCGTTCGAGACGTCGTAGTGGAACTGGATGAACGCCTTCTCGTCGCGCTTGCCCTGGTCGCGTCCGGTTGCCTCGCCGGCGTATTCGCGGGTCGGGCGGGTTCCGGTATCGGGCGCGAACAGCAGCGGCCAGGCGCGCTTGACCAGCGCTGGCTTGTCGAGGTCGCCCAGGCGGATCTTGACCCGGTGCCGTCGGGCCCGCTCGACGAAGTCCATCAGGTCGGTGCCCGCGACGGCGAGACGCCCGGCGGCGTACAGGCGCGCCACCGTCTCCAGCGTCGGCCGGCGCAACAGGCGGCGCAGCACGCCCGCGTCGGCGATCCGCAGCGCCGGGGCGTCGTTGCCGCCCGCGTTGGCGCCCAGGGCAACCCGGCTGCCGTCCCACAGCTCGACCTGGAACGGGGCGTTCAGGTCCCGGGCGATCTGTTCGAACAGCCCGCGGGCGGCGGCGATATGACGATCGGTCTCGGACATGCGGGATGGAGCGGTTTTCAAGCTGCGTGGGATGGGGAGGCGACAGGCCGCGGCAACGCGGTTAGCCTAGAGCAAGATGCTGCAAGGTGAAGCCACCTTTCAGCATCTTGCTCTCTCTTCAAGCAGTGAGAGCAAAATTCACCATGAAGGTCGATTCGACCTTCATCGATTTTGCTCTCGGCGCAACGAGCGCCCAAGCGAAAGGGCGCGTGGACGCGCCGACGTCGCGCTCTAGTTCTTACTACGAACCTCAAGCCTCGCCCGCCTACCACGCAGGACAGAGACCGACCATGCGGATCGCCGACGTACCCGGCATGCACGAACACCGCGCCCTCGCCGTGGTGAACGACCAGCTGACGGTCACGGAGGCCGCGACGATGATGGCCAGCCAGTCGATCGGCGCGGTCGTCGCGCTGCGCGACGGCGCCATGTCCGGCATCTTCACCGAGCGCGACCTGCTGGTAAAGGTCGCGGCTGCGGGCCTGGACCCCAGCACGACGGCGGTCGCCGACGTGATGACGGTCGACGTTGCCACGATCACGGTCGACGACACGCTGGAAACGGCGGTGTCGAAGATGCGCGACGGCGGCTTTCGTCACCTGCCGGTGGTCGACGGCAGCGGCGAGCCGTTCGCCATGCTGTCCCTGCGCGACCTGATCGCCCTGGTGACCGAGGCACCGCTGACCGACGCCACCCCCTGAGCGCCCCGGCCAGGCCGGCGTTTCCGGCACCGGCGCGGCGAAATTCGACATGCCTGCGCGCAGGTCCAGTGCCCGCGGACGCATTCCCTCGCGCGTAATTATTTGCGTTCCAACTGGCACGGATCGCGCCGGCGCCGCTTCAGGCGCGGCCGCAGGGCCTACGCGGACGCTTCCTGCGTCGGCGCCTCGACGACCGCGCCCAGGCGGCCGACCAGATCGCTCCGGTTGCCGGCGAGTTCGGCCACCGTGACCCCATCCAGCACTTGGAGGAATGCCACCAGCGCCTCGTCCAGCGCGGTCGACAGGCGGCAGACGCCGATCAGCGGACAGCTGTTGGTGTCGGCGTTGAAGCACTCGACCAGCTCGATCGGCGATTCGGTCAGGCGCACGACCTCGCCCACCGTGATCGCCGCCGGGTCGCGGGCGAGCCGGAAGCCGCCGCCGCGCCCGCGGACCGTCTCGACGTAGCCGGCTTTGCCCAGTTCGTGCACGATCTTCATGATGTGCGCGCGCGAGACGCCGTGGGCGGCCGCGACCTGATCCACCCGGGTCAGGGCGGGCGCGCGCAGGGCCGCCATCTGCAGCGTCCGCAGAGCGTAGTTGGTGTAGTTCTTCAGCCGCATTGCCCTCGTGCCCCTTTACCTTCGTAACGTCCCCGGCCGCGCCCGCGCCCACGAGCTAACCTAAATCTGCAATACCGCTTTGCCCAACCCCGGGTGGCCGCAGAACGCATTCCTGTTATCTTAATCGACAGGCGCATCGGCGGCCGACAGACCGACCGCAGGACAACAAGGAGACCGTCCGCCATGGAGACGATCGAGCTGAACGGCGCGACCCTGGAGCAGTGGGGGCCGACAGAGCTATACGCGGCGATGCAGCGCGGCGAGGTCGCGCTGATCGACGTGCGGACGCCCCAGGAGTTCGCCTTCGAGCACATCAAGGGCGCGCTCCTGTCGCCGCTGTCGACCTTCGACGCGCGGACGCTGCCCGCGCAGCAGGGCAAGCAGCTGGTGTTCCACTGCGGCTCCGGCGTCCGCTCCCGGCGGGTGGCGGAAGCCTGCATCAACGCCGGCTTCGACCGGGTGGCGCACCTGGAGGGCGGTTTCGCCGCCTGGAAGCAGGCCGGCCTGCCCTACATCGCGATCGATCCCACAACCGGCGGGCAGCACCTGGTCGGCGGCCAGCAGGCGTGAGCGCCGGGCACACCCGAGGGGCCTGGGCAATGGGCCTGGGCGGCCGGCCGTGCCGCAGCCTCGCCGCGGCGACCGCCGAACCGGCGGCGGCGCCGGGGATCGAAATCCCGCTCACCTACTGACGCCGCGGCGAAGGGAGCCACCCGTGTCCGATCGGCCCAACGTCAAGCTGCCGCCGCCGGCGATCTACGCCGGCGCGTTTGCGATCGGCTGCGGCCTGCATTGGCTGCTGCCGTGGAGTGCCTTCGCCGGGCCATCGCGCTGGCTATTGGCCGCCGCGCTCGGCCTTCCGGCGGTCGCCCTGGCGCTGTGGGCGCTGCTGACCTTCCGCCGCGCCGACACCGCGATCGAACCTTGGGCGCCGGCCCGTAACCTGGTGACGCACGGGCCGTACGCGTACACCCGCAATCCGATGTACGTCTCGCTGACCCTGCTGACGGCCGGCGCCGCGGTCGCACTCGACCTGCCCTGGGCGCTGCTGCTGGTCCCGGTCGCGGTGCTGGTGACCGACCGGTACGTGATCGCCCGCGAGGAGGTCCACCTGAGCCACATGTTCGGGGCCGCCTACCGCAGTTACTGCGCGCGGACGCGCCGCTGGCTGGGCCGCAAGGCTGGGTGAACGGCCCCTTCGAAGACCCGGGCCTGCGACCATTTGGCACCGGGGCCCGAGCCTTCCGCCGCCACCCGTGAATACCCATTCTATGAGGTGTAACTGTGCAAACGGGCAGAATCGGCGCCGGCCGGGTCGGCCTTCCACGCGGATTTTGCGCCGCCCCTGGCCGAATGCCGAGGGATCACAGGTAACCCAGCGCAGGACTTCGCGGTCAGGTCGGTCTGGCTTCCGAAGCGTCCTGCGCAAGACGGGCACGGATGGAGGTTGCCATGAAAACGTATGTTTGGCGGAGGCCGGTCGCGGCGTCGCTCGCCCTGGCCGGGCTGTTGGCCGCAGCGACCGGGCCGGCGGCGGCCGCGCAGGCGGACGACGTCGAGGTGACGGGGGCACACGCCCTGGTCTCGCCGATGCACGAGGGCGGCGGGGTGTTCATGACCCTGACCAACACCGGCGGCGCGGACGCCGTGATCACCCAGGCTGCCGCCCCGGTCGCGGCGACGGTGTCGCTGCACCGCTGCGACACGCCCGGCGGCATGCCGGGCGGCCGGGGCGCCCAGCGTCGGCGCCCGGAGCCGGCGACCGGCCCGCTCGCGGTCCCGGCCCGCGGCACGGTCGTGCTGCAGCGTGGTGCCCGGCACATCTGCATGACCGGCACCAACGAGGGCTTCGCTCTCGGCGCCGAGTTCCCCCTGACCCTGACGTTCGCCGACGGCAGCACCAAGACGGTGCCGCTGAAGATCGAAGGGGTCGCCAAGCCGCGCGGCGGTCAGATGCAGGGCGGCCAGCGGCCAAACGCCGACAGGTAAAGATGCCCGTCGGCGGTCGCCCGCCCAGCCGACAGCGCGTTCGACTGAAACGCGGCCAGCAGGCCGGTACCGGCCTGCTGGCGTGCCGGGCGGCAGCGGAATCGCTGAAGCGCGAATTGCCCTTCAGCGATTCCGCCGTGTCTTCAAGAAGTCACCGCAATCCGTTCAAATAGGCAGCGAGATCCTCGGCGTCGGCCGGCAGGTCGACCTGGCTCCTGGCCGGGGCGTGCTGCGGCTGGTCGAGCACCTCCGAGATCGCCTGGGCACTGATCGGCGCCCGCTCGGCCGCGATGTTCGCGAACGCCGGGCCGACCGGGGCGCCGCTGCCGTCGGGCAGCTTGTGGCACATGGCACACGCGCTCCGGGCGAGCTTTTCGCCGGCCGCGGGATCGCCGTCTGCCGCCTGCCCGGCGGTGGCGACCATAACCAGCGCGGCGGCCGCGAGAACGCTTCGGATCATGCGGTCTGTTCCCTGCCTGAGGTGAACGCACGGGGGCATCAGCGCCCGGCCTGGCCGTGCGGCACGCCGGAATGGCAGTCGACACAGGTGGGGCCGCCGCCGGCCTGTAGGGACTGGTGCGACGCGCGCGCGCCCGCGGACTGCTGATCCAACTGCATGCTTTCGACGGCATGGCAGGACCGGCAGGTGGCGCTGTCGCGCGCCTTGAACCAGCGGTGGGCCTGTTCCTGCAGCGCCGGCCGGATCTCGGCGAACTCCGCGGGGGTATCGATGCCCTGGACGTAATAGGCCCAGAACGCCTGAGCGCCCGAGGTCGCCTTGGTCCACAGCATGTCGGCCAGATTGTCGTCGGGGATATGGCAGTCCGCGCAGCCGACCTGCACGCCCGGCGTATTGGTCCAGTGGCCGGACTGGCGGAACTCGGCCGCGAAGTCGTCGTAAACGTGGCAACTGGTGCAGAATTCGGTGGTGTTGGTGTGATGCACCGCGACCGCGCCGCCGCCAGCGACGACCAGGCCGGCCAGCCCGCCGGCGACGAGCAGGCCGATCACGCTCAGCGGCGCCCAGCGGCGTCCGCCAGGGCTTGTCATGCTGTCGGTCCCCCGTCTCTGACGCCGCCCACCGGCATCTGTAGCCCGGTGCCTGGGCCGATGCAACCCGGCCGCGTGCGGGCCGCGGCGCGTCCGCCGTGCCCGGCCTCCGCCGGCCTAATCGCCTCAGCCGATCCTGACGGTGGTGTCGTCGACGAACGTGTACGGCGGAACCACCAGGTTGGTCGGCGCCGGCCCTTTCCGGATCCGTCCGGAAGTGTCGTAGTGCGAGCCGTGGCACGGGCAGAACCAGCCGCCGTAGTCGCCGCGCGGCTCGCTCGGCTTGTTGCCCAGCGGGATGCAGCCAAGGTGCGTGCACACCCCGATCACGATCAGCCATTGCGGCTGCTTGACGCGCGCCTTGTCACGCTGCGGATCCGGCAGCGCGCTCAGGTCGACCGAGCGCGCCTGCTCGATCTCGGCCTGCGTACGCTTGCGCAGGAAGACCGGCTTGCTGCGCCACATCACGCTGATCGCCATGCCTTCCTGGATCGGCGACAGGTCGGCCTCGATGCTGCTGAGTGCCAATTGCGCGGCGCTTGGGTTCATCTGGTCGATCAACGGCCAGAGCGCGCCGGCGGCGCCGACGGCTGCCGTGGCGCCGGTCGCCAGGATCAGGAAATCCCGCCGGCCCACCTTCTGGCCGCCGCCCGCGCCGTGGAAACCGGCCGGCTTGAGCTGTTTCGCTTGGGACGTCATCGCCTATCACCTCCTGTGTCGAACCGTCCGGCGACGGCGTCCGCCGCGGCCGGACGGTGAAAGCTGTAGTGCTCATATAACTATTAAGGCCGACCCGATGAGATATTCAATCAGGTGCAACTGACTGTCGCAGGCGCCGGACCCGCGCACGGTCGTGATGATGGCCGTAGGGCATCCTTCCGGACGGTTGGCTTCGCCAACCCCTTCAGGATGAAGTGACAGGTTTGTCAGTAAGATAATAGAGCTTCATGGGGAGATGCGGCCTGCCAAGGCCGCATCTCGACGCATCGCTGACGGGGGCTGAAGCGCCCGGGCAAAAGCCAGAAACCCTTGGCGACGTCGATCGGGTGTCAGCCCCAGACCAACGGGATCGCGACCGCCACGCCGGCGGCGACAGCGGCGCAGGCGAGCGCGCGGATCGGGCTGGCGAACCACGGTTCCCGCCAGCCGGCCGGGGCGGGGCGACGGCCGGTCACCATCCAGCGGATCAGGTTTTCGCGCTTGAGCGGCAGGTAGGCGACCGTGACCACGACGTGCAGGCCGGCGACCCCCAGCAACACCCAGAACAGATCCTTGTGCAGCCCGCCGATCGCGTCCTGGACGCCCGACGGAACGTCGTTGGCGAGGTAGCCGGAGGCCAGGATGTCATCGCTCGCGAACAGGCCGGTGATCGGCTGCGCGGCGGCCAGCAACAGCAGCGCGACGACCGCCCAGCCGCCCAGCGGGTTATGCCCGATCGGCGTGGGGTCACGCCGGCGCAGCGACTTCACGTAGCCGAACACGGCGCCCGGCCCCTTAACGAACTGGCGGAAGCGCGCGGTCTCGCTGCCCACCAGGCCCCACAGCACGCGGAACACGATCAGCCCGAGCACGGTCGTGCCGATGCGCATGTGCCAGGTCTTACCCAGTCCGCCGAAGCCGTACTCCGCCGAGTACCAGGCGAGCACGAGGCCGACGACCAGCAGCCAGTGAAACGCGCGCACCCAAGGGTCCCAGACCTTTAGGCGCTGCTGCCCGGGCGCGCTTGCCCCGCGCGGGACGGCGCCGCGCGCGGCCGGGCTTTGGCCGGCTGCCGGGCCGCCGTGCGTCGTCTCGCCGTTGTCAGCCGTCGGGTCGGCCATGGGTTTCGCTCCAGCCTCGACTCTCGGTTACGTGTGCCGCCCGCACTCCGCCATCCCCATTTTGCGCCAAGGAACATTTTGGTATCGCACGGAGTTGTGTACAGGCAAGCTAATACAACGCGACTCAGCGACGCGCTTGCCTGCCATATAACAAGAACTTTAATCGTGTAAGCGTCGCCCCCAAGGCCGTCCCGGCCCCGCATCCGTGTCCGCTCGATGCCGGGGCGCGCTCGACTGCCTTGCCAAACACCAAAGGGAGACTTGCTTGCCATGAGGATGACCGCGATCAAGACCACGCTTGCCGCCGCCACCCTGGCCGTGACCGGGCTCGGCGTCGCCGCGCCCGCGGGCGCGCAGGGCGACAAGACCGCCGAGGACTGGATCCAGGCGCGCCAGGACAACCTCGCCTCCGCCGCGGCCGCGACCAAGTCGGTGGCCTGTTCGCTCAAGGGCGAGGGCTGCCCGCGGGCGTTCGACTATCTGACGCTGCAGGCCCGCGCGATCGCGCACGCGGCCAGCATGGCCCCGCAGCATTTCCGGAAAGGGCCGTTCCCGGACGCACAGGTGGAAACCGCGGCACTGCCCAAGATCTGGGACGAGTACGACCAGTTCACCCAGGGCTTCGAGACGATGGAGAAGCACGCCCGCGACATGGTCGAGGCCGCGCGGAATGAAGACCTGCAGGCCTACGCCGCGGCATTCAAGAAGACCACCGACGCCTGCTCGGAGTGCCACGACACCTACCGCGAGGACTGAGCGAGACGCCACGCGAAGGCACAGCGATGCGGCCGGCGGCCCATGGGCCCCGGCCGCGTTTTCGTGCGATCTGACCGCTCTCCCCCGGATCCCTCTCCTACACTGGGGGGCGGGGCGCGGGGCGGAGGTTACCCGCGCCGTGCACACCACCTCACCCTCTCCCACCCGTGGCGGAGAGGGAACCCGCCGATGCGCTCTGCTTTACGCGCGTGGAACGCGGCAGGGGCCTACTGCGCCGTGTGCAGCGCCAGCCGCGCCGCCTCGCCCTGCTCCGGCCAAGCCACCAGCACGGCGGCGGCGATCGCGCTCATCACCGCGAGCGCCGCAACCGTGGCGACGACGTTGCGCTTGGTGATCATGTCCGACCCCTCCCGATCGATTGCGTGGGCGCCGCGCGGACGCCGCCCTGCGCGCGGTCGTTTTCCGACCCTTGGACACGCTCCCACATAAAAACCGGACAGGCCGCGACACAACCCGCCGATCCGCGCACCTACCGCGGGCGCACCCGGCCGCCCGCAACTGGGCGCCCCGTTAAAACCGTGGAAAAACGGCAAGAGACCGGAATGGTGCCCAGGGAAGGATTCGAACCTCCGACACTGCGATTTTCAGTCGCATGCTCTACCAACTGAGCTACCTGGGCACCGAGCGCTGCCGGTGGCGCGGGACAGGGCCACCGCTCGCGTGCGGGTGCGGTGTATAGCGATCACGGACCGCGGTGTCCAGCCCCGCTGCGCGGTTTGTGGCACCGCCGGGGATAACCCGCTGGTCCAGCTTTACTTCGGTGGCCGGACCCTTGGATTCCAAGGGGGGTTAGGGGTAGTCTGACGGCATGACGGAGAGCCCGCCTCGCCCCCGCTGCATCCCGGTTTTCCGCGCGCTTGGCGCGGTCAGCGCGCTTGCGGCCGGGGGGCTGGCGCTCGCCGGGGTCGGTCTGCTGCTGGGCCTGGGCGCGGGCAGCGATACGGCGACCGGGGCGGTCCTGCTGGGCCTGGGCGCGCTTGCCGGATTCGCGAGCGCGATGCTGCTCGGGTTCGCCGCCAATCTGGAGATCCTGCACGATATCCGCGCCCGGCAGCCGCAGGCGCCGAGCGACGAGAATCGGCCGGGTTAGCTCGACGGCAGCTCGATCTCCAAGGTTGCCTGGCCGTCGTCCCGCTGGACCACGGCTTCGATCGTGCTGCCGCGCTCGGCGAGCGCCAGCGCCGCGACCGCGTCGCTCGGCCGTTGGACCGGCCGGCCGGCCAGTTCGATCAGCAGGTCGCCGGGCTGCATGCCCGCCTGCGCGGCCGGGCTCTCCGGCGTCACCGCCGCGACCCGCGCGCCGGCCTGGGAGCGCGGCTCCAGGCGCGGCTGCCCCTGCAGCGAGGCGCCGATCGACGGGCGGGTGAAGCTGCCGTCGTCCTTCAGATCGGCGACCACGCGCCGGGTCAGTTCGGCCGACACGGCGAAGTTCACGCCGATGTTCGCGTCCGCGCCCTGGGTCAGGATCGCGGAGAGGATGCCGACCAGCTTGCCCTTCTCGTTGACCAGCGCGCCGCCGGACATCCCGGGGTTGGCCGCGGCGTCGGTCTGCAGGAAGTCCTCGACCGGGTTGAAACCGGCGTGGGTGACGTTCTTCTTCGACACCACGCCGCAGGACGCCGAGATGCCCAGGCCGAAGGCGTTGCCGACGGCGCAGACCCGGTCGCCCAGCAGCGGCGGTTCGCCCCACTGCATCGGGCGTGCCGGCGCCGCGCTCTCCAGGATCGCCAGATCCGCCGCGGGCGCGCGGGCGGTCACCTTGGCCTCGAACACCCGGCCGTCGTCCAGCCGCAGCAGCGCCCGGTCGCCCGGACCCAGCACGTGGTTGGCGGTGACGAAAAGGCCGTGGGCCAGCGCCACCGCGCTGCCTTCCGGCTCCAACGGACGGTATTGCGGACCCGCTTGCGGCTCGGCCTGCTGGGCCGGCTCCGGCCGCAGCACCGCGACCACCGATTCGATCACCGCCCGCTCGAACGCGGCGACCGGCTGGACCAGACCGCCCGCCAGCAGCAGGCCCGCCAACAGCGCCGGCAGAAATCGCCTCATTCCTCGTCCTCCCGCGGTAGATCGTCCGGATCGGCCGGCTCCTGGGTGGGCACCCGATAGCTGCCGTCCAGCCAGCGGGCCAAGTCCAGCTGCTGGCAGCGCTTGGAGCAGAACGGCTGGGTCAGCTCCGCCGTCGGCTTGCCGCAGATCGGGCAGGTCCGGCCGCGGTTCCCGGCGGCTTTCGATCCCGTTGCGCCCGCCGCGCCCGCGGTTCCCGGGCGATCCTGGTTGTTGTTGTCCGTCATGCCGTCCGCCTCAGGCTAGCAGAATGTCGAACGCCGTGCGCGGGCGGGTCGGATCGCCGCGCCGCCCGGGCGCCGCGCCCAGCGCCCGCGCCAGGGCAGCGTGCGCGTCCTCAAGCCGGCCGTCGAGTTCGGCCAGGACGTCCGGGTGGGCCACCAGAACCGGCTGCCGGCCCGGGTTCGCCAGCGCCTCCGCCCAGGCCCGGCGCAGCAGATCGTAGGCCAGCGTCGCCGTGTCCGCGACCCGCCCGGCGCGGCCCGCGGGCAGGCTCAGGAGTTCGTGCAGCGGCGGCCGGATCCGCTGCCGGGCGATCTCGACCAGCCCGCTCGCCCGCATCGGGGACACGCTGGTCTCGACCGGGTCGCCGGCGAACCCGGCCTCCAGCGCGCGTGCCACCTGCTGCCGGTCGGATTTGGTCTCCAGATCCAGGAAGTCGACCACGATCAGCCCGGAAAGCGCGCGCAACCGAGCCTGCCGGGCGATTTCAGCGGCCGCGCGCAGGTTGACCGCCAGCGCCTGCCGGGCCCGGCCGCCGCGCGCGTCCGCCTGGCCGGCGTCGACGTCGATCGCGGTTAGGGTACGGACCGGCTCGATCAGCAGCTGCCCGCCGCCTGGAAGCGGCACCTCCGCGTCCAACAGCCGGTCGATCGCGGCGTTCAAGCCGGCCGCCTCGAACAGCGGCTGGGCCCCGGTGTGGCCGCGGAGCCGGCCCGCCAGGTCGGGCGCCGCATCGGCCAGCGCACGCAGGCGCCCGGCCCCCTCGACCAGGATCGCGTCCGGCTCGGCCCGGCGCAGCAGGTCGATCAGCGGCGTCGCCTGGGCCAGCAGCGCCGGCGGCTGCGCGTGCGTCTCCGGCGCGTCGGCGGCCGGCGCCAGCTTCGGCCCCTTGCCCGGCGACGGCTCGCGCACGATCCGCACCGGCACGCCAGCGCCCTCCTGCAGCCGGTCGGGCGCCGCCTTGAGGGGCAGCAGACCTGGACGCGCCAGACCCAGGTCGACGAACGCCGCGTTGAGCCCGCGGTCGCGCGCGACCACCCGGCCTAGGTACAGGTTGCCGGTCAGGCTCGGCCGGTCGGCCCGCTGGATCAACAGCTCGTTCAGCGCCTCGCCGCCATCGTCCGCGGGCGTCAGGACGGCGGCCCGCGTTTCCCCGGGCCAGCCGTCGATCAGCGCCCGCCCGCCGGTCACGGCGAGGCGTCCCCGGACGGCGGGCACGGGGTTTGCCCGCCGGCGGGCGGCCGGGCCATCCCCAGCCCGTCCAGCAGCGCCAGCGTCTCGGTCACCGGCAGGCCGACCACGTTGGTGTAGGAGCCGTTGATCCAGGGCACGAAGGCCGCCGCCGCGCCCTGGATGGCATAGCCGCCGGCCTTGCCCTGCCACTCGCCGCCGGCGACGTAGGCGTCGATCTCATCCGGATGCAGACGCTTGAAGCGGACGATCGTCTGCACCAGCCGCTCCGCCGAGCGGCCGTCGGGCGCGACCAGGCAGACCCCGCCGAACACCCGGTGCCGGCCGCCGGAGAGCATCTCCAGGCGCTGGCGGGCCTCGCCTTCGCCGGTCGGCTTGTCCAGGATGCGCCGGCCGGCGGCGACCACCGTGTCGGCGGCCAGCACGTACCGGCCGGGGCGGCGCTCGGCGACGGCGCGCGCCTTCGACCGTGCCATGCGCCGCGCGTAGACCCGCGGCGTCTCGCCCCGGCCCGGCGTCTCGTCCAGTTCGGCCGGGTCGACCTCGGCCGGAACCACGCCGACCTGCCGCAACAGCGCGACCCGCCGCGGCGAGGCGGAAGCCAGCACCAGCGCGCGTTCCGGGGCTTGCGCGGCCGCCCGGTCGGCGTTCCGATCTCGGACGGCCGCAGCCGCGCCTTGATCCTCGGCGGCCGCCGCCGCCCGGGCGCTGTCCGGAGCCGGTGTCATGTCGCGGGCGTGCTCCTGCTGGCAGGTCAAACGGACACGGCGGGCCCGCACGCCTACTTGTAGCGGAAGGTGATGCGGCCCTTGGAGAGGTCGTACGGCGTCATCTCGACGTTGACCCGGTCGCCCGCGAGCACGCGGATGCGGTTCTTGCGCATCTTGCCCGAGGTGTGGGCCAGAACCTCGTGGCCGTTGTCCAGTTCCACGCGGAACATCGCGTTGGGCAGCAGTTCGCGGACCGTGCCCTGAAATTCGATCAAATCTTCCTTCGACATGCGTTCCTGCGTTGACCTCCGGTCGTTTCGTCTCGTGCGCGCGCATGCCGGGTTCGGCGTGCGCGCGCATGACGGCACCGGGCGCGCCGATGCCAATCGCTGGCGACGCACCCGGATGTGGCAAGGCGCGCTCCGCCCGCGGTCCCCACGGACCGGGCACGCCGGCGATGTCTCGATGCACGGAAACCGGCGGCGGAGAAACCGCCCGCCAGTCCGCACGGCGCGCGGATCATACGGGATGGCCCGCCGTGCAACAAACGCAAGTTTGACAGACCCCGTCGGCGCGCGCCGCACGCTTGGGGCGCGACCTGCATATGCGCGGTGACGTGCGCCGTCAGGGCACCGGTTTCAAGTCGAGCGGGAAGCGGTCCTTGAGCTTTTTCAACAGGTCGTCGCGGACCTGGCGGAACGCGTCCAGCTGGATCTCCCGCGTGCCCTCCACCAGGGTCGGGTCGAAGGTGGGCCAGAACTCGACGTCGCAGGCCATCGTGCGGGTCATCTCGACCGCGCGGTGCTGGGCTTCCGGCGACAGGGTGATGATCAGGTCGAACGAGGTGTCGGTCAGCTGATCGAACGTCTTGGCCCGGTGCTTGGTCATGTCGATGCCGAGTTCGTCCATCACCGCGATCACGAAACCGTTGATCTCGCCCTCGCGCACGCCCGCGCTGTCGACGTACAGCCGGTGCCCGAGCAGGTACTTCAGCAGCCCCTCCGCCATCGCCGAGCGGACGGAGTTGTGGGTGCAGGAAAACAGCACGCTGTCGGGCAGGTCGCGCATGGCTTGGCGTCTTCGCTGACCCTCTATCGCCCGTGCCCCCAGGGCGGCAGATGCGGGCGTCAGGTACGGATGTGCAGGACGCAGAGCAGGGTGAACAGCCGCCGCGCGGTGTCGAAGTCCAGGTCCACCCTGCCCTTCAGCCGGTCGAGCAGCAGCTCGGAGCCTTCGTTGTGAAGCCCGCGCCGGCCCATGTCGATCGCCTCGATGCGCGACGGGCTGGCGGTCTTGATCGCCTCGAAATAGCTCTCGCAGACCGTGAAGTAATCCTTGATGATCCGGCGGAACGGCGAGATCGAGATGCCGATCGAACCGAGGTGCTGGTGGTCCTCGCTGGCGATGTCCAGCACCAGCCGGCTCTCCTCCAGACGCAGGTGCAGGCGGTAGGGGCCCTGGTAGTCGCCGAACGGCGCGAAGCGGTTGTCCTCCAGCAGATCGTAGATCGCCACCGCCCGCTCGTGCTCGATGTCGGGGTGGCGGCGCTTGACCGTGCGCTCGTCCAGCGTGACGTCGATGATCTGGTTGCGGCGGCCGTCGGCGCCGGGCCCGTTCTCGCTGTCCGACTGATCGTCGCTCACCTGATCACCGTCGCTTCCTGTTCACGCGTCTTGGGGACGACCGCGCCCAACCCCTCTCCCTTGACGGGAGAGGGAGGGGCCCGCGCGCGTCAGCGCGTGGGAGGGTGAGGGTGGGATTCCTTGCCGCACGCCGGGGAGCCCCCCCTCACCCTGCCCCTCTCCCGCGTGGGGGAGAGGGGACCCGCTGCCATGTCCGTTCCCGCCCGCCTCGTGTTGTCAGGCGACGCGGGTCGGAAGCGCCCCCCTATTCCCTATTCCCCGTCCAGGCGGAGTTTGACGGACAGCGCGTGCGCGTCCAAGCCCTCCGCCTCGGCGAGCGCGACGGCGGCCGGGCCGATCCTGGCGAAGCCGGCGGCCGAGCTCTGCAGCAGCGAGGAGCGCTTCATGAAATCCAGCACCGACAGACCGGAGGAGAAGCGCGCGCTGCGCCCGGTCGGCAGCACGTGGTTGGGCCCGGCGACGTAATCGCCCAGCACCTCCGGGGCGTGCTTGCCCATGAAGATCGCGCCGGCGTGGCGAAACGTCTCGAGCAGCGCATCCGGGTCCGCGACCTGAAGTTCCAGGTGCTCCGGCGCCACCCGGTCGATCAGCCGCCCGGCGTCGGCGATCCTGTCGACCCGGATCACGGCGCCGTGGCGGCGCCAGCTCTCCCCCGCGATCTCGCTGCGCGGCAGGCGCTGCAGGTGGTTCTGCACGGCACGCTCGACCGCCTCGGCGAACGCGCCGTCGTCGGTGATCAGGATCGCCTGGGCGTTCACGTCGTGCTCGCTCTGCGCCAGCAGGTCGGCGGCGACGGTCGCTGGGTCGTTGTCCTTGTCGGCGACCACCAGGACCTCCGACGGGCCGGCGATCATGTCGATCCCGACGGTCCCGAACACCTGCTTCTTGGCGCTGGCGACGTAGGCGTTGCCGGGTCCGGTGATCTTGTCGACCGGTTGAATCGTCTCGGTGCCGTAAGCCAGCGCGGCCACCGCCTGCGCGCCGCCGATCCGGTAGACCTCGTCGATCCCGGCGATCCGGGCGGCGGCGAGCACCAGCGGGTTGAGCACGCCGTCGGGCGCGGGTACGACCATGACCACGCGCTCGACGCCCGCCACCTTCGCCGGCACGGCGTTCATCAGCACGCTGGAAGGATAGGCCGCGGTGCCGCCCGGCACGTACAGACCGACCGCGTCGATCGGGGTCCAGCGGTGGCCCATCCGCACGCCGTCGGCGTCGGTATAGTCCAGGTCGTCGGGCTTCTGGCGTTCGTGGTAGGCGGCGATGCGCGCCCGCGCGAGCTCGAGCGCCGCCACCGTGTCGGGGTCGCACTGATCGACCGCGCCGTCGAGCTCCTCCGGCGTGACCTTCAGGCCCTGCGCGGTGGTCGCGTAGCGGTCGAGCTTGGCGGTATAGTCCAGCAACGCGGCGTCGCCGCGGGCGCGCACGTCGGCCAGGATGCCCTGCACCGTCCGGTCGACGTCGGCCTCCTCTTCGCGCCGGACGTCGAGGAAGTCGGCGAACGCCCGCGCGAAGTCGCCCTGGCGCGCGTCCAGCTTATGCGGCATCTGCGACCTCCCGGAACCTCTCGACCCAGCTGCCCACGTCGTGCGGGCGGGTCTTGAGCGCGGCACGGTTGACGATCAGGCGGCTGGTGACGTCGACGATCCGCTCGATCTCCACCAGATCGTTCGCCTTCAAGGTGGTGCCGGTGGAGACCAGGTCCACGATCCGGCGCGCGAGCCCCAGCTTGGGCGCCAGTTCCATCGCGCCGTTCAGCTTGATGCATTCCGCTTGCACCCCGCGCGCGGCGAAGTGGCGCTTGGTGATATCGGGATACTTGGTCGCGATGCGCACGTGGCTCCAGCGCGTCGGGTCGTCGCGCTTGACCAGGTCGTTCGGCTCGGCGACCGCCAGGTGGCACTTGCCGATCCCCAGATCGACCGGGGAGTAGAGTTCCGGATAGTCGAACTCCATCACCACGTCGTTGCCGGCCACGCCCAGATGCGCCGCGCCGAAGGCGACGAAGGTCGCCACGTCGAACGAGCGCACCCGGATGATGTCCAGGTTGGGATGGTTGGTGGAAAAGCGCAGCTGACGGGAATCGTCGTCCTCGAACGCCGGTTCGGGGACGATGTCGGCCGCCTTCAGCAGCGGCATCAGCTCTTTCAGGATCCGGCCCTTGGGCAGGGCCAGCACCAGGTTTTCGTTCGCGGCCGTCACGTGTGCTTCCCGTTGCGGTTGGCGTCCGGCGCCCGCTCCTGGCCGCCGGCCTGGCTGTCCTGATCGGCGCGCGCGTGGCTGGGCCGCCACTGCGTCGGCCAGGGCTCGCCGAGGTCCTCCAGATGGCAGACGATGTTCGCCCCCTGCAAGCGCAGCGCCGCGTCGCCGGCGAAGGTCACCGTGATCCCCTGGTCGTCGGCGACCACCGCCAGCAGTTCCAGAACGTGGCCGCGCGCATCCTTGGAGAAGCCGCGATAGGCGACCTGCTCGACCCGGTCGAACGTGATCCCGCAGTGCACGCGCTCGTAGAGCGGCGCGTCCTCGAAGCGGGCGTCCGCGTCCGCGGCGGTCTCCGGCAACTGGCCGGAATCCGCCCCGCTCTCGGTGTCCGTGCGCGGGCCCGTCTCCGCCGGCTGGTCCGGCAGGTCGCCCGCCGGCGCGCGCCGTTCCCAGCGGAACCGGTTGGCAACCAGCGCGAAGCGCTGCTCCTCGGGCAGCCAGGCCATGTCGATCACCGGGACCAGGGCGTCCTGCAGCACCGCCGAGACGACGGCGAAGTCTTCCCGGTCATAGGCGCGCAGCTTGAGCGGCTTGTCCGCCGGCGCGACGTTGCCGCCGGCCAGGCCGCGCTTGCCGAACACGCCGGAGACCAGTTTGGCGATCGGGTTGCTCACGCCGCGTCCTCCCGTCCCCGGGTGCGCACGATGTCGGCCCCGCACGCACCGAGCTTCTCCTCCAGCCGTTCGTAGCCGCGGTCCAGGTGGTAGACGCGGTTGATCTCGGTCTCCCCCTCCGCGGCCAGTCCGGCCAGCACCAAACTGACAGACGCGCGCAGGTCGGTCGCCATCACCGGTGCGCCCTTCAGCCGGTCGACCCCGCGGACCATCGCGCTCGCCCCCTCGATCTGCACGTCGGCGCCCATGCGCAGCAGTTCGGGGACGTGCATGAAGCGGTTCTCGAAGATCGTCTCGGTCACCATCGAGGCGCCCTGGGCGGTCGCCATCGTGGCGATGAACTGCGCCTGCAGGTCGGTCGGGAAGCCGGGGTAGGGATCGGTCTGGGCATCCGTGCCCCGCAGCGGCCCGTTCGCCCGGCGGACCCGCATGCCGCGGTTGGTTTCCTGCCAGTGCACCCCGGCCAGGCTCAGCTTGTCCAGCGCGGCGCGCAGGTGGCCGCTGTCCGCGCCGACCAGCTCCAGATCGCCGTCGGTGATCGCCGCGGCCATGGCGTAGGTGCCGGTCTCGATCCGGTCCCCGATCACCGCGTGCTCGGCGCCGTGCAGCCGGCCGACGCCCTCCACCGTCAGGGTATCCGTGCCGATGCCGGTGATCCGGGCCCCCATCTTGTTCAGGCAGTCGGCCAGATCGCCGATCTCGGGCTCGCGCGCGGCGTTGACGATCCGGCTGGTGCCCTTGGCGAGCGTGGCGGCCATCAGCGCGTTCTCGGTCGCGCCGACGGACACCTTGGGGAACACCACCTCGCCGCCGGCGAGGCCGCCCGGGGCGTGCGCCTCGATGTAGCCGTCCTGCAGTTCGATCCGCGCGCCCAGCGCTTCCATCGCCTTCAGGTGCAGGTCGATCGGCCGGGTGCCGATGGCGCAGCCGCCCGGCATCGAAACCTCGACGTAGCCCTCGCGCGCCAAGAGCGGGCCCAGCACCAGCACGCTGGCGCGCATCCGGCGGACCAGATCGTAGGCCGCGCGCACGTTGACCACCTTGCCTGCGGTCAGCTCCAGCACCCGGCCGGCGTGGCCGCCGTCGGCGCCGCCGTCCATGTGCAGGTCGACCCCATGCTGCGAGAGCACGTTGGCGAGCGTGGTGATATCGGCCAGGTGCGGCAGGTTGGACAGGCGCAGCGGCTGCTCGGTCAACAGCGCCGCCGCCATCAGCGGCAGGGCCGCGTTCTTCGCGCCCGAGATCGCGATCTCGCCGTTCAGCGGCCGGCCGCCGCGGATCTTGATCCGGTCCATGCGTCTCCTCGAGAAGTCCGCGCGCTCTCGCGCGTGCGTATCGGGTGTGGGAGCCCCTGAGGAAGCCCCCGGGGCCGCGCGTGCGGCCCACGGGGCCCCGGCACCCGGTCTGACCGCGGGATGCGCCGATTTGATGGCACCGCGATGGCCATGACCGGCGCGTTCCAACGCCCGGACGCCTGCCGGGGCTCGGCAGACGCGTCCAGACGGTGTTCGCACCGGGTTGTAATCGAACGCACGCGGAAGGCCAACCGCGCTGACGGCGCCCGTGCCTGCGCGGCGCGCGGAAACGCTGCGGCGCAAGACCCGTCAAGCGCGCGGATCAGTCGGCCGCCTCGCCGCCGCCTTCGCCGGGGTCGTCCCTGCCGCCCGACCCCCCGCCCGGGCCGCCGTCCGGGCCGCCGTCCGGGCCTGCCGCGCGGCCCTGCTTCTGGCGCTTGCGCTTGCGCAGGTTGGCGCGCAACTGCTGGGCCAGACGCTGCTCCCGCGCCTGCTGCTCGGCCGCCGTTTCGGGGCGCACCTGGGGTCGCTTGCGCTCGCGCTCGCTCATCGGCCTGGCTCGGTCCAGCGGCTGGTGGGTCGGGGCGACGGCCGGCGACCCTATCATCGGGTCGGCGAACGGCCCGCTGTGAAAGGTCGGCGCCTGCGCACCGCGCGGTCAAGCCCGACGCCGCGCCGGCGGCCTACCGCCGGGATAGGCGGGCCGCGAATCGTCCTTGCCATCGCGCCCGCCGGCTGGCATTTTCCGCCGCGCTGGCGCGCGCGGCCCGGTTCACACCCGCCGCCCGCGCCCAACCGGATGCCGCCGTAGCTCAGGGGTAGAGCGCACCCTTGGTAAGGGTGAGGCCGTAGGTTCGATTCCTACCGGCGGCACCACCATAGACCTTCGAATAAAACGGCGAACTCTGGTTCGTTTCAGGTAAGCGTCGCGTCCGCGAACCCACGCGCGCGATCGCGTCAACCTGCACGTTTGCCGCAGGGTAAAACCCGGACAAGAATAAATCAGCCCCGGCCGTCGCGTCTGCCCGCCGCTGGCTCCCCCTACTCCACCGTCACCGACTTCGCCAGGTTGCGCGGCTGGTCGACGTCGGTGCCCTTGAAGACGGCGGTGTGGTAGGCGAGCAGCTGGACCGGGATGGCGTAGAGCAGCGGCGCCACGAACGGGTCCACCGCGGGCAGCTCGATGGTGTATTCGCAGCCCGCGCCGGCGCGTTCGATGCCCTGCTGGTCGGAGATCAGGATCACCCGGCCGCCGCGCGCGATCACCTCCTGCACGTTAGAGGCCATCTTCGGGAACAGCGGGCCGCTGGGCGCGCAGCAGATCACCGGCACGTGCTCGTCGATCAGCGCGATCGGGCCGTGCTTCATCTCGCCGGCGGCATAGCCCTCGGCGTGGATGTAGGAGATCTCCTTCAGCTTCAGCGCGC
>NZ_NRRL01000066.1 GCF_016583645.1 Rhodovibrio sodomensis
CGACACCCCGAAGCAGCATCGGGCCAAAGTCCGAGGACATGGCCCCGCCGTTGAACTCGGCCCGGACCGTGCAGCCCTCGACGGGATGAAATCGCAGCTGTTCTTGGTTACCCTCTGCCATGGGCGGGCCTCCACGCTGATTTCGTGTATTGCCTCAGCGCCCATAACCCGCACGAATCCGCGGGTTCAAGGGAGGCCCGCCCTGCCTCCGTGCAAAATGGGGGCTACGCCGGCCGGCCGGTCGACCGGCACGGGCGGATGCTGGCGCACCTCTATCGCGACGCCGGCGCGGACGCCAGCTGGTATCGCGACGCCGGCGCGGACGCCAGCTGGGTGCAGGGGGCGATGCTGGAAGCCGGGATGGCGCGGGTCTACACCTTCGCCGACAACCGCGACCTGGCGGCCGAGATGTACGCGCGCGAGGACGCGGCGCGCCGGCAGCGCCGGGGTATCTGGGACCATCCGTTCTACCAGGTGCGCGGCACCAACGAGCTGGACGCCCTGATCGACACCTTCCAGGTGGTGCAGGCGCGGGTGCGCGACGTGGCGGAGGTCGACGGTCGGGTCTACCTCAACTTCGGCGCGGACTGGCGGACCGACTTCACGGTCACGCTCGCCCCGCGCACCGCGCGCCTGTTCGCGCAGGAGGGCGTCGACGTGATGGCGTACGAGGGCAAGCGGGTGCAGGTGCGCGGCTGGCTGGAGCGCTACAACCGCCCGCTGATCGACGCCACCCACCCCGAACAGATCCGGATCATGGATTGAGCTATGCCGATGCGCGGGATCGCCAGGATTTTAAGCGCGGCACGCCGCCTTTTCCCCGCCCTTGAGGCAATACGTGCCAGGCGCGCAAGGCGCCCGTTTGGGGTCCTTCGACACGACCGCCTCCGGCGCCCTGCTCAGGATGAAGGTTTTGGCGTTTTCAGACGTTTATCTAACCGCTTCATGCTGAGTAGCTGGCCGCGGGCCAGCGTGTCGAAGCACGCCCTACGGCTGCGCCTGCGCGTCCCCCGCCTCGCCGCGCTCGCGCTCGCGGCGGTGCTACCGCTGGCCGGCGCCTGCACGACCGCGCCGGCGACCGGGGAGCGGATCTTCACCGGCGGGATGAGCCTGCAGGAAGGCCGCAAGCTGGGCGAACAGCAGCATCCCAAGCTGCTCGAGCAGTTCGGCGGGGACTACGCCGATCCGGAGCTGCAGGCCTACGTCAGCTCGATCGGCAACCTGCTGGCGCAGACCTCCGAGCTGCCGCGGCTGGACTGGACCTTCACGGTGTTGAACAGCCCGGTGGTGAACGCCTTCGCGCTGCCCGGCGGCTTCGTCTACGTCTCGCGCGGCCTGATCGCGCTCGCCGACAACGAGGCGCAGCTGGCGAGCGTGCTGGCGCACGAGATCGGCCACGTGACCGCGCGCCACTCCGCCCAGCGCTACGGCAGCCAGCAGCTGGCCGGAATCGCCAGCGTGCTCAGCGGCGCGCTGTTGGGCCGGCCGGCGGCGCAGGCGACCTCGGCGCTGTCGCAGGTGGCGCTCGCCAGCTATTCGCGCGAGCAGGAGCTGGAAGCGGACACGCTGGGCATCCGCTACCTGACCCGGGCCGGCTACGATCCCGAGGCATCGGCCGCGTTCCTGGCCAAGCTGCAGGCGAAGAACGAGCTGCAGGCCAGACTGGCCGGCACCCCCGAGGCCGCCGACGATTTCAGTCTGCTGCAGACCCACCCGCGCACGATCAAGCGGGTGCGCGAGGCGATGGCGCGGGCCGAGACCACCCGGGTCGCCGACCCGATCATCGCGCGCGGGATCTACCTCTCCAAGCTGGACGGGCTGCTGTACGGCTACGCGCCGGAGCAGGGCTACGTCCGCGGCCGGCGCTTCCTGCACCCCGAGCTGCGGCTTGCGTTCGCCGTGCCGGCGGGCTTCCGGATCCAAAACGGCCGGACCAGCGTGAAGGCGAGCGGACCGGACGGGCTGATGGTGTTCGCCGGCGCGCCGGAGGCGGGCGGCCGCGATCCGGCGGTCTATCTGCGCGACGTCTGGGCGGCGAACGTCCGTCTGGAGGGCCTGACCCGGATCGAGGTCAACGGCATGGCCGGGGCGACCGCGCTCGCCCGGGCGCGCACGCAGGCGGGCACCCGCACGGTTCGCCTCGCGGCCGTTCGTTACGATAGCGACACGACCTACCGCTTCCTGTTCGTGCCCAAAGGCTCGGGACTGCCGGAGCGGCTGGCGGACACGGTGCTCGACTCGTTCCGCAAGCTCTCCGCCGCCGAGGCCGCGGCGCTGGAGCCCCGGCGCATTCGCGTTCACACCGTGCAAGCTGGCGAGACCCAGCAAAGCCTGGCCCGTCGCCTGCCCTACGACGAATTGCCGCTGCGCCGCTTCCAGGTGCTCAACGGCCTGGAACCGGGCGCGCGTCTCGAGCCCGGGCGGATGGTGAAGCTGATCCAGTAGGGCAGGGTGTTCGCCACCAAGACACCAAGGGAAGACAGGAATTCGCCCCCGAGGGGACAGAGAGCCCGGAGATAGGAAACTGGGCTTGAGCGCGGACGATCTCGTTCGCGGCTACGCCTGTATTCTAGCGTGCTGCGCGCGCAATACTCTTGTTTCTCGGTGACCTCCCTGTCCGCGGTGGTGAAAACACCTTCTTGGTGTCTTCGTGTCTTGGTGGTGCATCCCTTTTGCCACCGGGCGCGCCGGCACGAGCGTTAGAAGTCGTAGCAGATGCCGCCGCGTTCCCAGTCGCCGTAGCGGGTCGGTTCCGGTCCGTCGGGGCCGCCGACTTCCTTCGGCTTGCCGGCCGGCGCATCGCGCGCCTCCGGCGTTTGATTGGCCGCCGCCTTCTGCTGGGCGGCGCGGTCGATGTGCTGCGCGCCGGGCTGCTTGCCGGCGGGCTTGCGCTCGGCCGCGGCGGGCTGGCTGGTCGCCTTCGCGGCGTTCGGTTTGAGGACTTTGAAGGTGCGTTTCATGGCCGGGAGAATGGGGCGCGCCGGGTCCGCTGGCAAGCGCGGGCGCGGTCGTGCACGGGCGGCCCCTGGGCCGGTCCTCCCCGCCTCGCCGGCGATCTTGAACGGCTGACACGGGCCGCCCATTTACCGATGCGGCGCGATTGCGACCCGAAGCGTTCCCAACCGGAGACCGACAGCCGTGTTCAACACCCTGCGCACCTTCACGCTGCTCGCTGCCATGACGGCGCTGTTCATGGGCGCGGGCTACCTCGTCGGCGGCGCGACCGGCGTGGTGATCGCGCTCGGCCTCGCCGCGGCGATGAATCTGTTCAGCTACTGGAACGCGGACAAGATCGTCCTGCGGATGTACAACGCGCGCGAGGTCAACGCCGAAAGCGCGCCGCAGTTCTACCGGCTGGTCGAGCAGCTGGCGGAAAACGCCCAGCTGCCGATGCCGCGGGTCTACGTCATCGACACCGACCTGCCCAACGCGTTCGCCACCGGACGCAACCCGGACAACGCCGCGGTGGCCGCGACCCTGGGCCTGCTGAAGCGCCTGAACCAGCAGGAGATCGCGGCCGTGATGGCGCACGAGCTGGCGCACGTGAAGAACCGTGACACGCTCACCATGACGGTGACCGCCACGATCGCGGGCGCGATCTCGATGCTGGCGAACTTCGCCATGTTCGCCGGGATGTTCGGCGGCAACCGCGACAATCCGCTGGGCGGCCTCGGCACGCTCCTGGTCGCGCTGCTGGCGCCGGTCGCCGCGATGCTGGTGCAGACCGCGATCTCCCGCACGCGCGAATACGCCGCCGACAAGGCCGGCGCGGAGATCTGCGGCCAGCCGATGTGGCTCGCCTCCGCGCTGACCAAGATCGAGCGGCTGGCGCACGAGGCGGAGTACCAGCCGGCGGAAAAGAACCCGGCGACCGCGCACATGTTCATCATCAATCCGCTGAGCGGAAAAAGCGTCGGCGCCCTGTTCTCGACCCACCCGACCACCCAGGACCGCGTGCAGCGGCTGGAACAGCTGGCCCAGGCGTGGGGCAAGACCGGCGGCACCCCGACCCAGCCAGCGGCGCGCCCCTGGGGCTGAGTTCGTCGGCGTCACCACAAAGGACACAAAAGTTCTCTGCGCCTGGATTTGCGCGCGCGGCGCGCGTTGAAAGCTCCGCTTCGAGGCAACGCGCTCGCGTCTTGGTGGTGAGCCAAAAAGCTCGAGCCGGCGCAGGTGGCGGGGCCGGCCGAGCCGGTCCAGGATCAGCACGACCATCAGGCAGCCCGCGCGCGGGCCGAACGGGCATTTGCGCAGCCCCCGGGGCGGCGGGGTCCACGGGCCGTTCAGGCGCGCGCCAGACCTTGCCATGGGCGGAGTGGGGATCGTGAGTGCCCGCGCGATTGCCGAGCCGGCCGGCAGCGTCTATCACCTGTCCCGGAATCGCTTCGAGGGCGCTGGTGTTGCGCCCCGCACCGCCCCCGCTTCGCGCGACTTGAAGGAGAGACAGCCATGCTCAAAGGCAAGACGGCGCTGGTCACCGGCTCGACCAGCGGGATCGGGCTCGGCATCGCCCAGACGCTGGCCGCCCAGGGCGCCAACATCGTGCTCAACGGCTTCGGCGACGCCGACCAGATCGAGCGCATCCGCAAGGACATGGCGGAGAAGAACGGCGTTACGGTCAGCTACTCCGACGCCGACATGTCCAAGCCGGACCAGATCCAGCAGATGGTCGACGCCGCGATCCAGCAGTTCGGCAGCGTCGACGTCCTGGTCAACAACGCGGGCATCCAGCACGTCGCCCCGGTCGACCAGTTCGATCCGCAGAAGTTCGAACAGGTGGTGCAGATCAACCTGAACCACTGCTTCCACACCACCCACGCGGCCCTGCCCAGGATGCGCGAACGGGGCTGGGGCCGGGTGATCAACATCGCCAGCGCCCACGGCCTGGTCGCCTCCAAGGGCAAGGCCGCCTACGTCGCCGCCAAGCACGGCGTGGTCGGCTTGACCAAGGTGACCGCGCTCGACACCACGCAGACCGGCATCACCTGCAACGCGATCTGCCCCGGCTGGGTGAAGACCCCGCTGGTCCAGCAGCAGATCGAGAACAAGGCGCAGGAGCAGAACTGCTCGGTCGAGCAGGCGGAACACGACCTGCTGGCCGAGAAGCAGCCGGCGCTGGAGTTCGTCACCCCGGAGCAGATCGGCGCCTACTGCGTCTTCCTGTGCTCGGACGCGGCGCGCACGATCACCGGCGCCGAACTCAAGATCGACGGCGGCTGGACCGCGCAGTAACGCCGGTCCGGGTGCTCCGGGGGAGGGCACCGCCTGCCACCCCACCCACCCGACGGCCTCAGTACCAGATCTCCATGCGCAGGCCGCGGCTGTCGCGCTCCGGCGGTCCGTCCGGCACCCGGCGGGCGCGGCCGTGCAGGCTGTCGCGGGCGACCAGGGCGCAGACGCCGGCGTCCAGCACGTCGTCCGGCTTCGCCTGCGCGCGCGGGTGGGCGGCGAGCAGGGCGTCGATCCCGGGCAGGCCCGCCGCGGCCAATAGGGTGCGGCGCGCCGCCCGTCCGGTCCGGTCGGCCTTGCGCGGCAAGGCGTTACCTGCGTTCAGATGGTGGAACGCCAGTTCCGGGTGGGTTTCCAGCACCCATCCCTGGTCGGCCGGTCGCAGGGCCGAGTCCAGCTCGGCGATCTTGGGCATGATGTTGAACGCTTGGATCGACAGGCCGGCATCGCCGCGCGCGCGGGCGGCCTGCCGAACCCCGTCGTACGCCAGGCCCAGCATGTAACGCCGGGGCGGGGCGAACACGCTGGACTTGCGCGCCCGCGGCAAGATCGCCCGGGCCGCCCGGTCGCACGGCCGCGGCCCGTGGTCAGCCAAGCCGATCGGCATGTCGACGCAGATCCGCGCGACGTCGGCCAAGCCGCGCACCAGCGCCGCCCAGTCGGGGTAGATCACGCTCTCAGCCGCGCCGTTTCCGGCGGCCAGCCGGACCGCCAGCCAGCCGGCCCGGCAGCCATCCACCCCGGCTGCGCTCCGGGCGTCGGCGGGGCGATCGGCGGCATTCGTTAACACGGTCGATTTTTTCTGCGTGCCGTTAACCATTGGTTAGACTCTGGAGTTTACAACCGAAAGTGCGCGCGGGGCGATCTCCCTCCCCTCAGCCCCGAAGCTGCCGGTCCCTCGGCATCCCTCCCCGCCAGGACCGGTGGCGCGCGCCTTGAGTGTAGCCTCCCTGTCCTTGCCGCCGGTGCGCCCCGCGCACCGGCGGATTTTTCGGTCTGCAGTCTCCAGAACGCGCGCAGGCCCGGTCTGCGTGACACCCCGGTGAGCGCTACGTCCTTTGATCCGGACAGCTGCGACTTGACTGCATAGCTCATCCGCCATACCGTCGTCGGGACATGGCAAGTTGACAGGGTAGGCTCACGTCAACGCACAAAAATAAAGGACCGTGGCCGTGAACCGGCGCACGGTCCTTTTTTTGTATGCGCTCAGGCCTGCAGGGGGCGATCAGTTAATCGGGCCGGCGAAGCTCGACGGCGCCGGGTCGGCCACCCGGTGGCCTTCGGGCGTCACCCGGATCACCGAATAGCGGCGTTCGACCAGCCCATCCGCGTTCAGGCGGAACAGCCCGTTGACGCCGGCGAAGCCGTTGCGCTGGGTCAGGCTTTCCTGCGTGAACACCCGGAACGGCGGTGTCCCGTCCTGCACCGCCCGGCGCGCCATCAGCCCGGCCAGCGCGGTCGCGTCGTACGCCAGCCCGGCGATATCCGGCGGTGTCGCGCCGTAGATCGTGCGGTAGCGCTCCTGAAAGCGCGACCGGCTGTCCGGCGGCGGGGCGGGGTACAGCGCGCCCTGCAGGCTGGGATTGTCGGCCAGCTCCATGCCCGCCCACTGCGCGGTGCCCAGGAACTGCACCTCGTCCGGGTCGATGTCGTAGTACGGCAGGGTCGGAACCAGTTGAAGCAGCCTGTCGCCGCCGATCGGCAGCAGAACGGCATCGAACGGGGCCTCGCCCAACGCATCCTGGTTGTTCAGCCGGCGGAGTTCGCGCTGCGCCTGCGCGCCGCCCTGGTCCTGCAGTTCGGCGATTCGCTGCTTCAGTTCCTGCTGCCGGCGGGGGTAGGCGGCGAGCGCCTTGACCGGCTCGGAGATGTCGCGGGCGTCGGGGTCGAACAGCCGGCTGTCGACGAACTCGACCTCGTGCCGCTCGGCGGCGTCCTGCATCGCTTGCACGATCAGCTCGCCATAGCTGTTGTCCGGGGCCAGCACGGCGAAGCTCTGGTTGCCCTGTGCCGCGGCGTAGCCGACGATCCGGTCGACCTGTTCGCCCGGCAGCAGGCCGGTGGTCCAGACCCCTGGCCGCGCGACCTCGCGGTTGTTGGAAAACGCCACGACCGGTACCCGCCCGCCTTCCGCGACCGGCGCGACCGCCTCGACCGAACTGGAGAAGACCGGGCCGAGCAGCAGGTTGGCGCCCGCCGCGATCGCGTCTTCCGCCGCGCGGCGCGCGCCCTCGGGCGTCCCCTTGGTGTCGCGCACGACCAGGGCGAACTGCTCGTCCGCGACGTCGAACAGCGCCATCTCGGCCGCGCGCAGCATCGCTTGGCCGAGGTCGCCGCGCGGGCCCGACAGCGGCAGCAGCAGGCCGACGCGATGCGGCGGCAGGCCTTCCGCCTCGGGCGGAGTGAGCTGGAACTCCTCGGGGGCGTCGAGCGCGTCCTCCAGCACCTCCTCCGCGCTGACCTGGGGCGGCGCCGGCTGGCCGGCGGGTGCGCTCTCGGCTTGCGGCGTCTCGCCGGGCGGTGCACCCTCTTGCACCTGCGGCGCGCAGGCGCCCAGCAGCAGGAGCGCGGCCGCGCCGGCTGCGCCCAAGACGCCCCGCAGCATCCGGAAGGGCCCGTCGTCACGGCATGTCGCGTCAAGCACGGTTGGCAGCTCCACAGGGTCGGTCGGACGCGTCGGCGTCCGGCGAGCCTATCCGGGGGGCCGAACGCTCGCAACCGGACAGCGCGGCGGACACGCCCGCCACACGGCCCGGGCCCCGGGGCCGCGCGCCGGACGGCGGACGCCTGCCGGCGGGCCTGTACGTCGTCGCGACCCCGATCGGCAACCTGGGCGACCTGACCTACCGCGCCGCCGACCATCTGGGCCGCGTCGACGCCGTGGTGTGCGAGGACACGCGCGTCACCCGGCGGCTGATCGACGCCTACGGCCTGCGCCCGCCGCTGATCTCCTATCACGAGCACAACGCCGAACAGCGCCGGCCGGAGGTGCTGCGGCGCCTGGCCGCGGGCCAGGCGCTCGCGCTGGTCTGCGACGCGGGCACGCCGCTGGTTTCGGACCCCGGCTACAAGCTGGTACGCGACGCGCAGGACGCCGGCCATGCGGTGCGCGCGCTGCCGGGGGCGAGCGCGGCGCTGGCTGCGCTGGCGATCGCCGGGCTGCCGACCGACCGGTTCTTTTTCCAGGGGTTCCTGCCGTCGAAGCCGGCGCAGCGTCGCGCGGTGCTGGACGAGTTGAGCGGCCTCAAGGCCAGTCTGGTGTTCTACGAATCGCCGCAGCGCCTGGCCCGCAGCCTGAGCGACATGGCCGACCTGCTGGGGGCGCGCGACGCCGCCGTCGGCCGCGAGCTGACCAAGCGGTTCGAGGACGTGGTGCGCGCGCCGCTGCCGGAACTTGCCGCCCGCTTCCAGGCCGCGCCCAAGGGCGAGATCGTGGTGGTGGTGGCGCCGCCCGCCGCCGACGCGCACATCGCCGATGCCGAGACGCTCGACGCGCGGCTGCGGGACGCGCTGACGACGCTCAGCGTGCGCGACGCCGCCGCGCAAGTCGCAGCCGCGACCGGCTGGAAGAAAAAACAGGTGTACGACCGCGCGCTCCGCCTGAAGCAGGGCGACGGCCCGGGGTCCGTCACGTGAGCCGGCCCGTGAAACCGCCGGCCGCGCGGCGCCGCGCGGCCGAACGCCGCGGCCGCGGCGCGGAGGCGGCGGCGGCCTGGCTGCTGCGGCTCAAGGGCTACCGCATCCTGGCGCGCGACCTGCGCACGCCGGTCGGGGAGGTCGACCTGATCGTCCGGCGCGGGCAGGTGCTGGCGCTGGTCGAGGTGAAGACGCGCGCCACCCGCGACCAGGCCGCCGCCGCGATCAGCCCGCACCAGCGCCGCCGGATCGCCCGTGCGGGCGAGGCCTTCCTGGCCCGCCGGCCGGACCTGGCCGGCCTCGACGTCCGGTTCGACGCCCTGCTCCTGGCCCCGGGGCGGTGGCCGCACCATGTCGTCGGCGCGTGGCGCGTTGCGGAAGGCGCGGACGATCGGCTGAGCGTGTGACCCGGCGATGACCGGGGGGGTGCGCCGGTGCGCGCGGCCCTCACAGCTTCGCCGCTTGGCGCGACGCCATCCGCACGGGTAAACCGTATCGCAGACGCCCCCCGAATCCCGCGGAGACCCGACCGTCATGGCCCGTGCCAACACCCGTACCGCCTCACGCCGGCCCCTGAAGCTGGCCGCCGTGTTGTGCCTCGCCGCCCCGCTCGGGCTGGCCGCCTGCTCGCCCGCCGGGGTCGCCGTCGGGGCCGGCGCCGCTGTGGGCGTCGCCGGCTTACAGGAGCGCGGCCTGGCCGGCGCCATCGAGGACAGCCGGATCCGTATCCAGATCAACGACCTGTGGCTGAAGGAGGACGAGGTCCTGTACCGCAAGGCCGGCCTGCAGGTGCAGAACGGCCGCGTGCTGGTGACCGGCGTGATGCCGAGCAAGGAGATGCGCGCCAAGGCGATCGAGCTGGCCTGGCAGGCCGACGGCGTGAAGGAAGTCATCAACGAGGTGCAGATCGGCGACAGCTCGTTCAGCAGCTACACCCAGGACACCTGGGTCTCCACCCAACTGAAGGCCAATCTGCTGCTCGACGCCGAGGTCAGCTCGATCAACTACTCGATCGAGACGGTGCGCGGGGTGGTTTACATCATCGGCATCGCGCAGAGCGACCAGGAGTTGCAGCGCGTGCTGAACCACGCCCGCGGGCTTGCCAACGTCCGCAAGGTGGTCAGCTACGTGCGGGTCGAGACCGAGCCGCGCGAGCCGAACCTGCAGGACACCGGCACCGGCGACAACGCGCCGCCGGACGGCCAGGCGCCCGCGGACGGCGGCGGCTCCGCCCGCGGCGGTTCCGAGCCGAGCGGCTCCGAGCCCGGGAGCGCCGCGCCCGGCGAGACCGCTCCGCCGACCTCGAGCGAGCCGGTGACCGAGATCGATCTGGACGCATGAGCGACCTGGCGGAAGCGCAAGGCATCCTGCGTCGCGCCGGCGGTCGGCCGGACCGCGACGTCGACCTGGCGGAGACGGCCCTGGCGCTGGGCGCGCTGGATGCGCCGGATGCGCGGCTGAACCGCTACCGGGATCACCTCGGTGTGCTGACCCGCGACGTCGCCGAGGCCGCCCGGACCGCCGGCACCGACGACCTCGCCGCGCGCGCCCGGGCCCTCGCGGAGGTGCTGGTCGAGCGCTACGGCTACCAGGGCGACCGCGAGACCTACAACGATTTGCAGAATGCCAACCTGCTGCGGGTGATCGACCGCCGGAAGGGCCTGCCGGTCGCGCTCGCCATCCTGTTCATCCACGCTGGCCGGGCGCAGGGCTGGCAGATCGACGGCCTGAACTTCCCCGGCCACTTCCTGATCTCGATGAGCCTGGGCGGCGAGCGCGCGGTGCTCGACCCGTTCGACGGCCTGCGCCCGCTGGGCGCGCACGACCTGCGCCAGCTGCTGAAGGCGATCGAGGGCGCGGACGCCGAGCTGTCGAGCGAGCACTACGCGCCGCTCGGCAACCGGGCGATGCTGCTGCGCCTGCAGAACAACCGTAAGGTCCGGCTGCTGCACGACGAACACCGCGAGCTCGCGGTCCAGACGCTGGAGGCGATGCTGATGATCGCGCCCGCGGAACCCAGCCTGTGGCACGAAGCCGGCCTGCTGCACGCCCACCTGGGCAACCTGCGCGCGGCCGTGCTGGCGCTGGAGCAGGTGATGCAGCTGTCCCACGACCCGAACAGCCAGCGCGACGTCGCCCACCTGCTCAAGCAGCTGCGCAGCCGGATCAATTAAGCACTTTCTCTCCTGCACGAAATGCCCGCTCTCCTCCAGTGGGGGAGAGCGCCGGGGAGAGGAGGTTGCCCGCGGCGCTTGAGCGCGTGGTCCCTTCTCCGCTAGCCCCTCCTCCCAGGGGAGGGGAATAAGTTGGGTCCCCGTTGCCATACCTGCCGCCCGGGCATTAGGTAGACGCGGAGCAACCCGACACCGCACGCAAGCCAGCAGGACCGCCCGTCATGGCCGAGGATCGCAAGCAGGCGCAGCAAACCTCCGGCGTCACGCCCGGCCGGCGCGAGAGCGCGCGCCCGCAGGACCCGCTCTCCCCGGCGATGGACCGGCCGGCGTCGCTCGCGGTCGCGTTCCAGATGGACGCGCTGGCCGGGATCGACATCGATGCCGACAGCTCGTTCGCCCTGGCGCTGGAGGCGCAGCGCCGCGGCCACGGGCTGTACCACTACGCCCCGGAAGCCCTGACCCTGCGCGACGGCCGGGTCTACGCCCGCGGCCGGCCGGTGAAGCTGCAGCGGGACTACACCCGGCACTTCGAGCTGGGCGACTGGGAGACCATCGACCTGGCCGGGCTGGACGTCGTGATGATGCGCCAGGACCCGCCGTTCGACATGGCCTACATCACCGCCACCCACCTGCTGGAAAAGGTGCATCCGCAGACCCTGGTGGTGAACGACCCCGCCAACGTGCGCAACGCGCCGGAGAAGCTCTACGTCACCCACTTCGCCGAGTTCATGCCGCCGACGGTGATCACCAGCGACCGCGAGCAGATCCACGCGTTCCGCAAGGAGCACAAGGACATCATCCTGAAGCCGTTGTTCGGCAACGGCGGCGCGGACGTCTTCCGGATCACCGAGCAGGACGAGAACCTGAATGCCCTGCTCGAGATGTTCACCCGCCTGTACCGCGAGCCGATCATGGTGCAGGCCTACTTGCCGGAGATCCGCAACGGCGACAAGCGGATCATCCTGATCGACGGCGAGCCGGTGGGCGCGGTCAACCGCGTGCCGCCGCCGGGCGACGCGCGCGCGAACCTGCACGTCGGCGGCCATGCCGAGCGCGCCGAGCTGACCGAGCGCGACCGCCAGGTCTGCCGCGCGATCGGCCCGGCCTTGCGCGCGCGCGGGCAGATCTTCGTCGGCATCGACATGATCGGCGACTACCTGACCGAGATCAACGTGACCTCGCCGACCGGCATCCAGGAGATCGACCGGCTGGACGGCGTCTCGCTGGAGGCGCAGGTCTGGGACGCGATCGAGAGCCGGGTCGACGCCTCCGGCCACCTTCCCGAGTAGCCGCCGCGTGCAGATCGTCTATTCCCAGGATCACGCCCGCCAGCACGGCCGGGGCGAGTTGACCGACGGCCGGCTGATGCCGGTGGTGGAGACGCCGGCGCGCGCGGAGATGGTGCTGAAGCGCGCGCAGGAGGTCGGCCTGGGCGACATCGTCCCGCCGAGCGACTTCGGCGTCGACGCGCTGGCGCGCATCCACCGGCCGGATTACCTGGCGTTCCTGGAAACCGCCTGGGCGGCGTGGGAAGCCGAGCGCGGCGGCGAGACCGACTGCCTGCCGCTGATCTGGCCGGTGCGCAACCTGCGGCCGATCTGCCCGCACCATATCGACGGCAAGGTGTCGTACTACGCGCTCGACGCCGGCACGCCGATCACGCCCGGCACATGGACGGCCGCGCGGGCCAGCGCGAACGTCGCCATGACCGCGGCGGAGCTGGTCGCCGACGGCGCGCCGGCCGCGTTCGCCCTGGGCCGGCCGCCCGGCCACCACGCCACGGCGGATCAGCTGGGCGGCTACTGCTTCCTGAACAACGCCGCGCTCGCCGCCCAGCGGCTGCTCGACCGGGGCGCCGCCCGGATCGCGGTGCTCGACGTCGACTACCACCACGGCAACGGCACGCAGGCGATCTTCGACGACCGCGCCGACGTCCTGTTCTGCTCCCTGCACGCCGATCCCCGGCAGGAATTCCCGTACTTCCTGGGCCACGCCGACGAGACCGGCACCGGCGCGGGCGACGGCTACACCGTCAACGCCCCGCTGCCCTGGGGCACCACGGCGCAGGCGTGGATGGCGGCCTTGGAGCGGCTGTGCGGCCGGATCGCCGAGTACGCGCCCGACGCCCTCGTGGTCTCGCTCGGCGTCGACACCTACAAGGGCGACCCGATCTCCCGATTCGCCCTCGACACCCGGGACTTCCCGCCGATCGGCGCGCGCCTCGCCCGGCTCGCCCTGCCCACCGCGTTCGTCATGGAAGGCGGCTACGCCGTCGAGGAGATCGGCCACAACGCGGTCGGCGTGCTGCGGGGGTTCGAGGGCGGGTAGGCACGGTATGGCAGCGGGTCCGCTCTCCTCTCCTGGGAGGAGAGGGACAGGGTGAGGAGGGGGCACGCGGTCGATGCCGCGAGTTACCTCCTCCCCTAACCCCTCCTCCCACGTGGAGGAGGGGGTTAATTGGCTGTTCTAAAACACAAAAACCCGACGTTATCCTGAGCAGCCCGGCGCAGCCGGGCGTGTCGAAGGACGCCTGTCGGGTGTAAGCGGCCACACAACGCCGCTACCGCTTGCGGATCAGGGTGCCGACGCCGCGGTCGGTGAAGGTCTCGAGCAGCAGGGCGTGGGGGACGCGGCCGTCCAGGATGACGGCGGCGTCGACGCCGTCCTCGACCGCTTTCAGGCAGGTCTCGACCTTGGGGATCATGCCGCCGGCGATCGTGCCGCCGTCGATCAGCTCGCGCGTCTGTTCCACCGTCAGGTCCGGGATCAGCTGCTGGTCGCCGTCGAGCACGCCGATCACGTCGGTCAGCATCAGCAGGCGCGAGGCGCCGAGCGCGCCCGCGACCGCGCCGGCGGCGGTGTCGGCGTTGATGTTGAAGGTCTCGCCGCCAGGGCCCCAGCCGATCGGCGCGATCACCGGGATCATGCCCGACTGTTCCAGCGACGACAGGATGTGCGGGTTGACCTGGGCCGGCTCGCCGACGAAGCCGAGATCGACCAGCTGTTCGATGTTGCTGTCGGGATCGCGCTTGGTCCGGCGCAGCTTGCGCGCCTGGATCAGCCCGCCGTCCTTGCCGGACAGGCCGATCGCGTTGCCGCCGACGGCGTTGATCGAGCTGACGATCTGCTTGTTGATGGTGCCGGACAGCACCATCTCGACGACCTCCACCGTCTCCTGATCGGTGACCCGCAGGCCGTCGACGAACTGCGAGCGCACCTGCAGCCGGTCCAGCATCCGGCCGATCTGCGGCCCGCCGCCGTGGACGATCACCGGATTGATGCCGACCTGCTTCATCAGCGCGATGTCGCGCGCGAACAGGTCGGCCAGGTGCTGGTCGCCCATGGCGTGGCCGCCGTACTTGATCACGATCGTGCGCCCGGCATACCGGCGCATGTAAGGCAGCGCCTCGGTGATCGTCCGGGCGGTGCGCAGCCAGTGCTTGGTTTCGCCGAAATTGCGGGGCTGCTGGGGGGACTGCTGGCTCATCGGGGCCTCTAGCCTTCCTGGTACGGCGTCTCGCTGGCCAGCGCGGCCAGCTCCGCGCGCAGTTCGGCGATGCCGGTGTCCTTCTGGGCGCTGGTGGTGGCGATCCGCGGGTGCAGCGCGACGTGCTTGCGGCGCAGCTGCTGGGTGGCGTCGATCACCCGGGCCAGGTCCGGCGGCTTGACCTTGTCCGCCTTGGTCAGCACCAGCTGATACGACACCGCGGCGGTGTCGAGCGCGCCCATCACTTCCCGGTCGGTGTCGCGCACGCCCCGGCGCGCGTCGATCAGAAGGCAGACCCGGCGCAGGGTCGGCCGCCCGCGCAGGTAGTCCTGGGTCAGCTCGGTCCAGCGCTTGATCTCGCTCTTGGGCGCCTTGGCGTAGCCGTAGCCCGGCAGGTCGACCAGCAGCAGCCGGGAGCCGAGATCGAAGAAGTTCAGCTGCCGCGTGCGGCCGGGCGTGTTGGAGGTCCGCGCCAGGGTGTTCTGGCCCGTCAGCGCGTTGACCAGGGAGGACTTGCCGACGTTGGACCGGCCGGCGAACGCGACCTCCGGCAGGGCGAACTCGGGCAGCTGCACCATCGACTGCACGCCGGCGACGAAGCCGCACGCCTGGGCGAACAGCCAGCGGCCGTATTCCCGGCCGGGCAGCTCGAGGTCGCCGTCCGCCGGCGCGTCCGGCAGCGGCGGATCGTCCCCGTGCAGGTCTTCGGGGGGCGCGTCTTCGGCCGGATGCGATCGGGTCATCTTGAAAACACGCCTTGTGTCACGCCGCAGCGGAGCCGGGCCGGTTGGACCGGCGGCGCCAGCCAGCCTCGCGCAAGATGCTGAAAGGTGAAGCCACCTTTCAGCTGAATCTTGCTTTCTCTTCAAGCAGTTAAAGCTACATTCAGCTCGAAGGCCGATTTGGCCTTCAAGCATGTAGCTCTAGCGCCGGCCGCCGCCGCCCTTCTTGCCCTTGGACGCTCCGCCGCCGCCCTTGCGCTTGGCGGCCGGGTTGCTGGAGCCGCCGCGCTGCTGGCCGGACCGACCGCGCTGGCCGCCGGACGACTTGTTCGCGGCGGACTTGCCGCTCCCAGAACCGCCGCTCCCAGAACCGCCGGACCCAGAACCGCCGCGCGCAGACGCCTGCTGGCCGTCGCCCGACGCCTCGGCGCCACCGGCCTGCTGTTGGGCCGCTTCGGTGCCGGCGTCGCCTTCGCCGTTCGCCTGGGCGGTCACGTCGGTCGCCTCGCCCTCCAGGGTCGGGCCGTCGTGGGCGGCCGCGGCCTGCGCGCCGGCGGTCTGTTGGCCGGCCTTCTGGCCGCCGCCGGAGCCTTGGCCGCCCTTCTTGCCGCCGCCGGAGCCACCGCCGCCGGAGCCGGAGCCGTTCCCGCCGCTCTTGGCCGAGCTGTCGGTCGACCCGGCGGGGGAGGGCTGCTTGCCGCCGATCTGCATCCCGGCGCGCTTCATGATGATGTACTGCTGGGCGATCGTGAAGATGTTGTTGGACGTCCAGTACAGCACCAGCCCGGCCGGAAACTGCGACAGGATGAAAGTGAAGACCACCGGCAGCAGCTGGAACATGCGCTGCTGCATCGGGTCCGCCGGCTGCGGGTTGAGCATCTGCTGGCCGTACATCGAGATGCCCATGACCAGCGGCAGGAAGCCGATGTTCAGGATGTTCAGCGGGCCGAGCTCGGGCACGCCCCAGGGCAGAGCGCCGAACAGGTTCAGGATCGAGGTCGGATCCTTTGCCGACAGGTCCTGCAGATAGCCCACGAACGCCGCGTGGCGCATCTCGATGGTGACGAACAGCACCTTGTAGAGCGCGAAGAAGATCGGGATCTGCAGCAGGATCGGCAGACAGCCGGAGGCCGGGTTCGCGCCCTCGCGCTTGTAGAGCGCCATCATCTCCTGGTTCAGGCGCTGCTTGTCGTCGCCGAACCGCTCGCGCAGCTTCATCATCTCCGGCTGCAGGTTCCGCATCTTGGCCATCGAGCGGTAGGACTTGTTGGCCAGCGGGAACAGCAGGATCTTTAGGATCACCACCAGGATCAGGATGGCGACGCCGAAGTTGCCGGTCACCTGCGCGAAGAAGTGCAGCGCCTGGAAAATCGGTTTGGTCAGGAAATAGAACCAGCCGAAGTCGACGGCCTTATCGAAGTGCGGAATGCCGTACTGCTCGGCGTAGCCGTCCAGCAGCGAGACTTCCTTGGCGCCGGCGAACAGCCGCGTGGTGCTGCTGACGCTGCCGCCCGGCTCGACCTGCCGGCTCTCGTACAGCACGTCGGCCTGGTATTTGGCGACGCCGCCCTGCGCCTGATTCTGGATGAACCGCGCGTTGACGCTCTTGTCCTGATCCGGGACCAGCGAAACCAGCCAGTACTTGTCGGTGATGCCGATCCAGCCGCCGGTGGTCTCGTAGGTGAGCGGGCCGTCCTCCCGCACCTTTTCGTAGTCGACCTCGTCGAGCGTGCCGTTGAACACGCCGATCGGGCCCTCGTGCAGGATGTAGTAGCCGAGCGTGTCCGGCGTGCCGCGCCGGTTGATCAGGCTGTAGGGCGCCAGGCTGATCGCTTCGCCGGTCTCGTTCACCACCGTCTGCTCGACGGTGAACATGAAGTCCTCGTCGACCGAGAAGGTCCGCTTGAAAGTCAGCCCCTCGCCGTTCGACCAGCTCAGCGTGACCGGGTTGTCGGGGGTCAGGGGGCCGCCGTTCTCGACCTGCCAGGTGTGGCTGCCGCTGGGCAGCTCCAGCCCGGCGCGCGCGGCGTTGGCCCAGCCGAAGTCGGCGTAGTAGGAACCCTTGGAGCCTTCGGGCGACAGCAGGTGAATCCGCGGGCTGTCGTTGTCGACTTCTTGGCGGTAGTTGCGCAGGGTCAGATCGTCGATCCGCGCGCCCTGAACGTTGATCGAACCGATCAGCGAGGGCGTGTCGATCTCCACCCGCTGGCTGTCGTCCAGCACCTCGCCGCGGTCGAGCGCGCCCGCCTGGGCCGGCGCCGCGCCGGGGACGCCGGCGTCCGCGCCGCCGCCGGGCGACGGCGCGGTCGAGCCGGCGCCGCCCGTCCGCCCCTGCTGGGCCGCCTGCTGCTGCGCGGCCTGCTGGGCCTGCTGCTCCCGCTGCGGCGCGTTGTAGAGCAGCTCGAAGCCGAGCAGGATGGCGATCGAGGCGACGATCGCCAGGATCAGGTTGCGCTGTTCCATCGTGGTCGCCGTTCCTGGAGCGAAGGGCCCGCGGCGCGGTCGCGGCTAAGCGGGCGGGCGCGGAATTCGGTCGGTTGGGGTCGTCCTGGACGCGCGTGGCGTCCGAAGTCGTCGTCGAATGCCAGCGGCGCCGTGTCGGGCGGCCGGTTCAGCCTGGCGCGCGCCGGTCGGCCGGATCGTCGGGTCCAGCATGGCCGTGCGCGCAGCCGGGCGGCGGCACCGGGTCGACGCCGAAGCCGCCGCCCGGCCGGCAGCGCAGGATCCGCTTCAGGGTCAGCCAGCCGCCCGTCAGGGCCCCGTGCACGCGCACCGCCTCCAGGCCGTAGTTGGAGCAACTCGGCTCGAACCGGCAGACCTTCGGAAACACCGAGGCCACGCCCTGGTAGACGTAGATCAGCGCGATCACGGCGCCGCGCCCCAGTCGCGCCGGCCAGCGGGAACGCGCGCCGGCGGTATCCGCCGTGCGGTCGCCGGCCTGAGCGGGGCGCTGCTGGCTAGCCATCGGCTCCGTTCCCGTTGCCTGTCGCCCGCGTCTTGCCCCGCGCCGCGCCCGAGCCGCTAGCGGGCTTGCGCCGGCCCGGGCCGGCGCGGGGCGGCCCGGTATCCGGCGGCTTCGGCTTGCCCGGCCGGTTCAGCTTCGCCACCGCCTGCCTGAGGTCGGCCAGCAGGTCGGTGTAACGCCGCGTGAGCGTGCCGGCACGGCCGATCAGCACGTAATCCATGCCGGGCAGGCCGACCTCCGGCAGCGCTTCGCGGGCGGCCGCGCGCAGGCGGCGGCGGGCGCGGTTGCGCTGGACCGCGTTGCCCACCTTGCGCGACACCGTGATGCCGACGCGCGGCGGGCCGGCGTGATCGCTTGCGGCCGCCCCCTCAGACGCATTCAGCGCCGCAGCGGCGGGAGCCGGCGGCGCCTCGTCTCGAGCTCGGGCCTGGACGACCATCCCGGGGGTGACCCATTTCCGCCGGCCGGCCGCGACGCGCAGGAATTCCGGGCGCTTGGTCAGCCGCCCGACCCGGGTCTGGCGGCCGGCCGGCATGGGGCTCCAGCCGACCCTTACGCGCTCAGACGCTTGCGGCCCTTGCGGCGGCGGGCGTTGATCACCCGGCGGCCGCCCTTGGTCGCCATGCGCGCGCGGAACCCGTGGCGGCGCTTGCGGACCAGCACGCTGGGCTGAAAAGTGCGTTTCACGGCCCTATACTCCGTCTTTCCAAAAGGCTGTCATGGTCGGTTGCGTCGCGGGTATAAGCGCCGCCCCGTCCCCTGTCAACGACGCCTGGCACCCCTTGCCTGCGGCCAGTCGCCCTGGTCCGACGCGCCCGGTCGAACGCGGGCGCCAACCGCGCTGCGCGCGGCCGACGACGGCGGGCTCGGCGTATCACGGCCATTTGACCGGTTGTCATTGGTACGCGCCGGACCGGGCGGCTATATGCCAGTATCCAAGGCTCCGACGAGCCGGCGCGCGCACAGCGTTCGGCCGGCTGTTGCCATGTGCGAACCGCGCAAGAGGCGGGCGACTCCCGATGACTGGCAAGATGACCGGCGACACCACCGGCGACACCACCGGCGACACCACCGGCGACCCTGGGACCCGCGGCGGCTCCGCCGAACCGACCGGCGCGGACGCGGCCGGCGCCCCGACGGCGGCTGCGCGCCCGCCGCGCTGGCGGCGGATCTGGCCGCTCGTGCTGCTGCTCGCCGGGCTCGGACTGTTCTTCGCCCTTGGCCTGAACCGCTATCTCAGCTTCCAGGCGCTCGCCGACCACCGCGACTGGCTGATGGCGCAGGTGCGCGACGTACCGGTGCTGGCCGCGCTGGCCTACATCGCCAGCTACGCCGCGGTGGCCGCGTTCTCGATCCCCGGCGGGGCGGTGCTGACCATCCTGGGCGGCTTCCTGTTCGGCACCTGGCTGGGCACGCTGTACGCCGTGACCGGGGCCACGGTGGGCGCGGTCGCGGTGTTCCTGGCGGCGCGGACGGCGCTCGGGGAGACGCTGCGCGCCCGGGCCGGCGGCGCGGTCCAGCGGATGCGCGTGGGCTTCCAGGAAAACGCGCTGTCGTACCTGCTGTTTCTGCGGCTGATCCCGGTGTTCCCGTTCTGGCTGGTCAATCTGGTGCCCGCACTGGTCGGCGTGCCGCTCGCCACCTACGCGCTCGGCACCTTTGTCGGCATCATCCCGGGCACGCTGGTCTACGCCTCCGTCGGCAACGGCCTGGATGCGCTGGTGACCGCCGGCGGCACGCCCAGCCTGGGAATCATCTTCCAACCGGCGATCCTGGGGCCGATCGTCGGCCTGGGCGTGCTCGCGCTGCTGCCGGTCGGCTACAAGAAGTGGAGGGCGCGCCGGGCGGGTCCTCAGCCACCGCCTGAGCAGCAAGCGCCGGAACAGCGACCGCCGAAGGGGCACGCATGACCCAGACGCTCACCCCCGACCTGTGCGTGATCGGCGCGGGCTCCGCTGGGTTGGCGGTCGCCGCCGGCGCCCAGCAGATGGGGGCGGACACCGTCCTGATCGAAAAGCACAAGATGGGCGGCGACTGCCTGAACACCGGCTGCGTGCCGTCGAAAGCGCTGCTCGCCGCCGGCAAGGCCGCCCAGCTGGACCGGCTGGCGGCCAAGTATGGGGTAAGCTACGCCCCGCCGCGGGTCGACTTCGCCGCGGTCAACCGGCACGTCCACGACGTCATCGCCGGGATCGCCCCGCACGATTCGGTGGAGCGGTTCGAGGGGCTGGGCGTCCGCGTGGTGCAGGCGGCCGGCGCGTTCGACGACCCGCGTACGCTAAGCGCGGACGGCGTACGCGTACGCCCGCGCCGGTTCGTGCTGGCGACCGGCTCGACCGCCGCCGTGCCGCCGATCCCCGGGATCGAGCGCACGCCCTACCTGACCAACGAGACGGTGTTCGACCTGACCGAGCGGCCGGAGCACCTGATCGTGCTGGGCGGCGGCCCGATCGGCACCGAGCTGGGGCAGGCGTTCGCGCACCTGGGCGCGAAAGTGTCGATCGTGGAGATGGCGCGCCTGCTGCCGCGCGACGATGCCGACATGGTCGACGTGCTGCGCACCCAGCTGCGCGCCGACGGCGTCGAGCTGTACGAGGGCGCGCGGGTCACCGGGATGGCGGCGCAAGGCAACGGCGTGGCCGTCGACATCGCCCGCGACGGTCAGGCCGAGCGGTTGACCGGCAGCCACCTGCTGATCGCCGCCGGGCGCAAAAGCACGCTCGACGGCCTGGGCCTGGAGGCGGCCGGGATCGCGTGCGGGACGGATGGCCGGCTGCAGCTCGACCAGCGCCTGCGCACCAGCAACAAGCGGGTGTTCGCCGCCGGCGATGTCGCGGGCGGGCCGCAGTTCACCCACGTCGCCGGCTACCACGCCGGGATCGTGATCAAGAACGCGCTGTTCCGGATCCCCGCCAAGGCGGACCACGCGAGCGTGCCGCAGGTCACCTACACCAGCCCGGAGATCGCCAGCGTCGGCCTGTCGGAGACGGCTGCGCGCGCGCGCCACGGCGACAAGGTGCGCCCGCTGACCTGGCCGTTCGCCGACAACGACCGCGCCCGCGCGGAGCGGGCCACGGACGGGCTGATCCGGGTGGTGGTCGACGCCAAGGGCCGGGTGCTGGGCGCGGCGATCGCGGGCGCGCACGCGGGCGAGCTGATCTATCCCTGGATCCTGGCGGTGCAGCGCCGCGAGAAGGTCGGCGGGATCGCCCAGATGATCGCCCCGTATCCGACCTTCGGCGAGGTCTCCAAGCGCGCCGCCGGCAGCTTTTACACCCCCAGCCTGTTCTCCCGCCGTAC
Source organism: Rhodovibrio sodomensis (assembly GCF_016583645.1). Taxonomy (GTDB): domain Bacteria; phylum Pseudomonadota; class Alphaproteobacteria; order Kiloniellales; family Rhodovibrionaceae; genus Rhodovibrio; species Rhodovibrio sodomensis. The sequence continues at coordinate 21,514 of NZ_NRRL01000066.1, forward strand.
CCGCCGGATCGTCCGGCTGCTGGCGAAGCTGGGGTAGGGCGGTTGCTTAACTGATTCCCCTCCTTCTGGGAGGACAGGGAATATGTTTGGGAGGACAGGGTCTGGCCACCGAAACCCGATGGCCGCCCAGCCCCGCATCCGTGCTAGACTCGCCCGCGATGACGCGACCTCGCCTGTCCCTGCCGTCGCCCGCGAAGGGCCTGTCCGCGCGCCTGCTGGTGCTGACGATCTTTTTCGTCATGCTGGCGGAGGTGCTGATCTTCGTGCCGTCGATGGCGCGCTACCGCCTGAATTATCTGGAGGAGAAGCTGGCGAGCGCGCACCTCGCCGTGCTGACCCTGGAGGCGACCCCCGACCAGATGGTCTCCGAGGAGCTGGAGGGCGAGCTGCTGGACTACGTCGGCGCGCACTCGATCGCCCTGCGCCGGCCGGGCGAGGGCAAGCTGATGCTGATGCGCGAGGCGCCGGAGACGGTACACGCCAGCTTCGACCTGCGCGAGGCGGGCGCGCTGGAGTTGATCGCGGATGCCTTCGGCAGTCTGACCGGCCCCGGCGACCGGGCGATCCGGGTGGTCGGCAAGTCGCCGCACCAGCCGGCGGCCACCGTCGAGGTGGTGATCGACGAGCAGCCGCTGTGCCAGGCGATGTTCGCGTTCGGCGAGCGCATCCTGGTGCTGTCCCTGGCGATCTCGCTGATGACCGCGGCGCTGGTCTATATCGCGCTGCACCTGCTGCTGGTCCGTCCGATGCGCCGGATCACCGCCAGCATGACCCGGTTCCGCGAGGACCCGGAGGACGTGACCGCGCAGATCCGGCCGAGCAGCCGCACCGACGAGGTCGGCGTCGCGGAGCGCGAGCTGTCCAGTATGCAAGAGCGCCTGGCGACCGCGCTGCACCAGAAGACCCGGCTGGCCGCGCTCGGCATCGCGGTGACCAAGGTCAACCACGATCTGAAGAACATCCTGTCCAGCGCCCGCCTGGTCTCCGACCGGCTGTCGGACAGCGACGACCCGGACGTCCGCCGGATCGCGCCGACCCTGCTGCGCACGATCGACCGTGCCGTGCACCTGTGCCAGCAGACCCTGAACTTCACCCAGGAAGGCCCGCCGCAACTGGAGGTCGGCCGGTTCGACCTGGCCGCGCTGCTCGACGATGTCGCCGGCGAGATCGCCGCCGCCCAGAACGGCGCCCAGAATGGCGCCCAGAATGGCGCCCAGAATGGCGCCCACAGTGGCGTCGAGAGCGGCGCGAGCGACCCCGCCGCCCCGGCGCCCGCCGAGGGACCGGTGGTCAACCGCCTGCCCGCCGGGCTGGAGGTCGAGGCGGACCGCGATCAGCTGTACCGCGTGTTCGCCAACCTGCTGCGCAACGCGGTCGAGGCCGGCGCCACGCGCGTCGAGGTCACGGCCGAAGCCGGCCCCGGCCGGCTGGCCCTGACCCTGGTCGACGACGGCCCCGGCCTGCCGCCGCGGGCGCGCGACAACATCTTTCAGCCGTTCGCCGGCACGGTGAAGCAGGGCGGCACCGGCCTGGGTCTGGCGATCGCGCGCGATCTGGTGCGCGCGCACGGCGGCGACATCAGCCTGATCGGCACGGACGCCGACGGTACCGCCTTCCGGATCGACCTGCCGCGGCGTGCCCAGACGCACCGGCGCGGCCGCGGACCGGGAAGTGGCGGCGATCGCGGGGCGGACGCGGCCGGCCGCGACCAGGGCGCGCCCGCGAAGGCGGACCTGCGGGCGGCCAGTTGACGCACGTCAATGCCGCGGGGTACCCCCGGACGTAGAGCAGATTTTCGCCCGTGCGCGGCCGGCGGGACCCGGGAAGCGCAGACGACATCAGGGAATCCAGTCATCATGCAGCATCTCGGAAAATGGGCCGCCGGAACGATCGGCGGCGTGCTTGCGCTCGGCGCCCT
>NZ_NRRL01000067.1 GCF_016583645.1 Rhodovibrio sodomensis
CTCCAGCCGCTCCCGCCGTTCCAGGGGTCATGCGCGCTCTCGTTATGCGGAGTTGGCCCGCTCCAATTTCGCCCTGATTTGCGCGCTTGCGATCAACGCTCCGCATAATCGTGGGCTCCGCATAATTCCTGTTATGCGGAGCTCCACATAACAGGAAGATCACGCAAGGCTTTAACGCCGAATGGGGCGCTGCTTTCTACGCCGGCGTGCGCTCCGTCGTCGACACCGGCCGCCTATACGGCTTGAGCCCGCTCGCCGCCATTCGGCGCGTCCTTGCTGGCCAATCCGTCATTCTACCGGCCGCCGCCTGACCTACTCACCGGTGGGGGTGAGCAGTCACTCGAGCGGAACACGAAAATCGTGCCGCAGAACGGGTCGTCCGCCAGCGCCTGCGTCACCAGCGCAGCCAATCGGTCGTGACCGGCCCTGAAGTCGATCGGATGCCGGGCGACGAGGATCCGCGCGTTGCTCGGAACCGCGATCACCGCGGCACGCTCAGCGCGGCCAGAACCGTGCGGACGAGGTCGCCGTCCGCGCCATCGCGCACCCGCACGGTGGCGCCGGCGAATTCGACCTCCACCGCAAAGGTGTCGTCAACGTGCCGACCTGGCTCGGCGACGGGCGTCTCCGGTTCAGGCGGCGCCACGCGCACCGGCACGAACGGGCTGTCGTCCTCGATCTCGTTCGTGGCCGCCTTGGCCAGCTCGCGGCGCCAGTTGTAGATCTGGTTGCGGTGGATTCCGTGCCTCAGCGCGACCTCGGACGCTGGGCGGTCGCCCGAAAAGCTCTCCGCCACGATCCGGGCCTTGTCGGCCAGCGTCCAGGACCGCCGCCGCTGCGTTCCCGTCGTCAGCTCCATCCGTCGGTACCTGTGCCCATCAGTTTGCCAATTACCTTGCACACGATCACTCATCAGCCCCTCCTGCTCGCGAAAGAGCGGAGAGGCTACGCACATACCGCAGCGGAGCGCCACGTGGGGGTCTCGTGACGCTTACCAACGGGATCGAGCGGGCGCAGCGGCGAAGCGCGGCTGCCAGATCTGGCCGTCCCGATGACCCGCCGGCCTCTCAAAAGCCATACGTGAAAACGACGCCGAGCCCAATCGCCAGCGCGACTGGCCGGCCGGCCTCGGCCAGCCGCCGGCGCCGCCAGCCGACGATCGCGTAGCTGATCGCAAGCAATCCGATGCCGATTTTAACCGCGGCGGCCAGCGCCAGCAGCGGCTGCTGCGCCAGTTCCAGGAGCGCCGGGTTGGCGATGAAGGCGAGCGGGACGACGAACAGCCCCACTCCAAGGCGCAGCGCGTTGCCGGCGACGGGAAGCCAAGGGGTTTCCGCGATCGACGCGGCGATGAAGACGTTGCCGCAGACGGGCGGGGTGATCGTGCAGAGCAGCGCGTACCAGAAGACGAACAGGTGGGCGTAGAGGTCCGGCACGCCCATCTCGGTGAGGGCAGGCGCCGCCACCGCGGCGCAGATCACGTACGCGGCCGTGGTCGGCAGTTCCATGCCCAGGACGAGGCTGGCCAATGCGGTGAGAAGCAGCGCGATCCACAACGTGCCGCCCGAGGCGCCGACGATCAGGGAGGTCAGCTTGACCCCGAGCCCGGTCAAGTTGAACACGCCGATGACGATGCCGGCACAGATGATCACGGCGGCGATCGTCGCGACCTGGCGGGCGGCGATCGTCAGAGCGTCGGCGGTGCGCGCCGCCCAGCCCCGGAGCGACGGCCGCCCGTCCGGCTCGAAGGCGAGTGTCAGCCATGTCGCGCCGGTCGCGTACACGGCCGCGTAGGCCAGGGTGTAATCCGTGAACGCGAGGGTGCCGGCGAGGATCGAGAAGGGGACCAGGAAGAACGGCAATGCCCGGGCGACGGCGGGCCAGCCGGGCAGCTGGTCGGCGGGCAGCGCCGGGAGATCGTAGCGGACGGCGAAGTAGTACAGCCCGCCCCAGGTGGTGACGAAGAACAGCACCGCGGGCAGGATCGCCGCCACCATGATCTCGGTGTAGGGCATGCGCAGCAACTCGGCCATGACGAACACGCCGGCTCCCATGACCGGGGGCAGGATCTGGCCGCCCGTGCTTGCCACCGCCTCGACCGCGCCGGCGATCGAGCGGGGATAGCCCAGGCGCTTCATGGCCGGAATCGTGACCATGCCCGTGGTCGCCGTGTTGGCGGCGGCGACGCCGGAAATGGTGCCGTAGAACGCCGACGACAGCACGGCGACCTGCGCGGCGCCCGCCCGGAGGCGTCCGGCGAGCTGGGTGGCGAAGGCCATGAAGCCCGCCCCGGCCTGGCCCGCCGAGATGAACCCGCCCAGGATGACGAAGAGCGCGATCGTGTTGACGGACGCGCCGGTCAGCGTGCCCCAAAGCCCGCCTTCCGTGATCGTCAGGCTGCCCAGCAGATAGGCGGGTCCGAGGCCGCCGTGGCCGAAGTAGCCCGGGATCCAGCCGCCGAACCAGCCGTACGCCAGCACCAGCAGGGCCACCGTCGGCAGCACGACCTTGATCGCCCGCCGCGCCATCTCCAACACGCTCAGGATCAGCACGCCCGCGACAAGATACTGGCCGGGCCCGACGAGGGTTCCGTACTGATGGATCAGCGCTTCCCGGTTGACGACGATGTAGAGGCACGCCAGCAGCCCCGCCGCGCCCACGGCGTAGCCGCTCCAGCGGCTGGCCTTGCCGCGGCCGGCCGTCAAGCCGACGAAGAACACGAACGGGATCGCGACCGCCAGGTGCAGCGGCCGCGTCACTAGGTTCGGGATCAGCCCCGAAAATGCAACGTAGAGGTGAAAGCCCACGGTCAGGGCCGCCAGCGACAAGGCGACCCAGCCGTGGGCCTGGCGATCGGTGTCCGGCACGAGACGGTCCCGGTTCTACTGGCCGTCAGGCAGCATCGCGTCGGGAATCTCGACGCCCTTGCTCTGGTAGTAGTCGACGACGCCGGGATGCAGAGGCGCCAGCAGCGTCTGTACCTGACTGGTGCGCACGCCAGCCCACCATGGGTTTTCTTTCGCCAGCTCCTCGCGCTGCCGCCAGAACTGCTCGACGATCAGCTCGGCCGTGGTGTCGTCCATGTTGACGGCGTAGCCGCCCACCGGGACGCCGACTGTCTGTACGGGTTCCTGCAGCCATTCGTAGGTGCTCGCGTCGATCGTGACCGGCCCGGTGCCGGGGCCCATGGCCAGCAGGGTCTCGCGCTGCTCGGGCGTGAAGCTGAGCAGCTTCAGGTCGACCATGGTGCCAAGTTCCTGCAGTTGCGGCGTGGGATGGGAACTGCAGGTCACGTAGCCGGCTGCCTGCTTGTTGCGCAGTGCGGCGGGCGCGCCGCTCAGTTCCATGTCCGGCGTGTCGACGGCGTGCGACAGGCCCAACGCGTCCAGGATCGCCGTCGAGCGCTGGTGGCAGAAGGTTCCGGTGCCGCCCGCGATGAACGTCTTGCCCTTCAGGTCGGTGACGTTGTCGATCCCGGTTTCGGCACGGACGACGAAGTGGATGGTGACGAAGGGCATCGGGAAGAGCGTGCGGATGCCCGAGTAGTCGCCGCCGTCGTCGAAGGGCGCGGCGCCCTGCTCGGCCTTGTGCAGCAGGCTGGGCGGCGTGGTGAAGAAGAACGCGCCCGGCCGGCGCGCCGCCTCCCGCACGTTCTGGACCGAGCCCTGGCTCTCCTCGACCGTCGGGATCACCTCCCCCTCGCTCTGCTCGCGGATCATCTCGGCGAGCTGGACGGTCATGACGTAATACGACGACTCGGCCGATGCCGACTTGAGGGTGACACGACTCTGTGCCGCGGCGGGCTCAGCCGCCAGGGGGCCCAGCACCCCGGCGGCGAGCGTCAGCGCGGCCGCGCCGGCCGTGTAATTCCGTGCCAACATGGCAAACCTCCCCATTCGCGTTTGTCCTGTTCGAACCTATTGGTGGTGTCGGCGGCTGTTGGGGGCCGACGGCGCGGCGAAGCGTTCCACGGCGCCGCCCGTGCGTCCATGCCCCGGGCCCGGCCATACGGGTATTGAAACGTTTCATCAAGTGAGTCACGGTCGAAAATCGGCTTTTCCGGATGGCCGCCGGACGTGGCGTCCGGTGCGGAGCCGTTCGACGACGGGCACGTGGGGCCAAATGGCGATGATGGCGGCAAGCCGAGGACATGCGGACACCGCGACGGGCGCGCCCGCGGCCGTCGTCGAGCCGGTCGCCCGGAAGGCGGACGACGAGGGGCGGAACCCGGGGTGCGCGCTGAGATTGGATTGGGTGGCGGACGTGCGCGTCAATCGCGCGGCGGCGGAACGCCGGGCCGCCACCGTGATCACACGGCGCAGCGTCAAGAACGAGGCGCAGGCCGCCTGGTTGGTCAAGGCGGTCACCTGCACCGACCTCACGACCCTTAACAGCGACGACACGCCCGGGCGTGTACGCCGGCTCTGCGGCAAGGCACGGCAGCCGCTCGATCCCGACCTCCAGGCGGCGCTCGGGCTGGACGACCGGGTGATCCGGACGGGGGCGGTCTGCGTCTACCACGGCATGGTCGCCACCGCCGTGGCGGCCCTGGACGGCAGCGGTATCCCGGTCGCCGCCGTCGCCGCCGGTTTTCCCCACGGCCTCAGCCCGATGCGGGCCCGGGTGGCGGAAGTCGAGGACTCCGCCGCGGCCGGCGCGAGCGAGATCGACATCGTGATTTCCCGCCAGCACGTCCTGCGCCGCGACTGGCGGGGGCTGTACGATGAGGTGGCCGCCTTCCGGGCAGCGTGCGGGGCGGCGCACCTCAAGGTCATCCTCGGCACGGGCGACCTCAAGACGCTGCGCGATGTCGCGCGGGCGTCCCTCGTGGCGATGATGGCGGGGGCGGACTTTGTCAAGACGTCGACCGGCAAGGAAGGCGTGAACGCCACGCTGCCGGTCGCGTTGGTTATGGCGCGGACGGTGCGCGCCTACGCCGAGGCGACCGGGTATCGGGTCGGCTTCAAGCCCGCCGGTGGCATCTCCGCGGCGAAGGATGCGCTCGCGTACCAGACGTTGATGCGCGAGGAACTTGGCCGGGACTGGCTCGAGCCGGAGCTGTTCCGGATCGGGGCGTCCGGTCTGGTCAGCGACATCGAGCGCCAGCTCACCCACTTCGCCACCGGTGCCTACGCCGCCGGTCACCGCCACGCCATGCCCTGAACCCGAGACCCGCCCGATGACCGTCGCGGACTACTTCGACACCATGGATTACGCGCCGGCCCCGGAATCCGACGGGGACGCCGACGCTTGGCTGCAGGGCCATGCTGACGGCTTCCGCCTGTTCATCGACGGCGGTTGGCGCGCCTCCGCCGGCGACACCTACATGACCAGCGTGAACCCGGCCAGCGGAAAGCCGCTCGCCCGGATCGCGCACGCGGGTTCGGCGGACGTCGACGCCGCCGTCGAGGCCGCGGCGAAGGCCCAGCCCGGCTGGCAGCGGCTGGGCGGGCACGCCCGGGCACGCTGCTTGTATGCGCTGGCGCGACTGGTGCAGCGCCACGGTCGGCTGCTCGCCGTTCTGGAAAGCCTGGACAACGGCAAGCCGATAAGGGAGAGCCGTGACGTCGACATCCCGCTCGTCGCCCGGCACTTCTATCATCACGCGGGCTGGGCGCAGTTGCTCGACCACGATGCCGAGCTGGGGCAGCACGGGCCGGTCGGCGTTTGCGGCCAGATCGTCCCGTGGAACTTCCCCCTGCTCATGCTGGCTTGGAAGGTCGCCCCAGCGCTCGCCTGCGGCAACACCGTTGTCCTGAAACCCGCGGAGCAGACCAGCCTGACCGCGCTCAAGTTCGCGGAACTCGTCGAGCACGCCGGCGTGCCGGCGGGCGTGTTGAACGTCGTCACCGGGGACGGCGAGACAGGCGCGGCGCTCGTGGCGCATCCCCGGGTCGAGAAGATCGCCTTCACCGGGTCCACGGCGGTCGGCCGGCGGATCCGCGAACGCACCGCCGGCAGCGGCAAGGCGCTCACCCTGGAGCTCGGCGGCAAGTCGCCGTTCATCGTCTTCGACGACGCCGACCTCGACGCCGCGGTCGAGGGGGTCGTCGACACCGTCTGGTTCAACCAGGGGGAGGTGTGCTGCGCCGGTTCGCGGCTGCTGGTGCAGGAAGGTGTCGCCGCGGATTTCTACGCCCGGCTGCGCCGGCGCATGGCGGCCCTGAGCGTCGGTCCGCCCCTGGACAAGGGCGTCGACATCGGGGCGATCGTCGACGATGACCAGCGCCGGCGCATCGCCCAGACGGTCAGCGCGGCGCGTGATGCCGGCTGCACCGTCTGGCAGCCGGACGGGACCGTGCCGGACGACGGCGCCTTCTACCCCCCGACCCTGTGCACCGACGTCGCGACGACCAGCGCGCTCTGGCAGGAGGAGGTGTTTGGCCCGGTGCTGGCCGCCATGACATTCCGCACCCCGGACGAAGCCGTTCAACTCGCCAACAATACCCGCTACGGGCTGGCGGCCAGCGTCTGGAGCGAATCCGTGAGCGTGGCGCTGGACATCGCGCCGCAGCTGCAGTGCGGCGTCGTCTGGGTCAACGCGACCAACCTGCTGGACGCGGCCGCCCCGTTCGGCGGTTACCGAGAGTCCGGCTTTGGCCGCGAGGGCGGGCGCGAAGGGTTGTTCGAATACTTGAAACCTCGGATCGGCCCGCTCGTTGACGAGCCGTGGCAGCCGACGGCCCCGACCGGGCGGGCCGTCGACCGGGCGGCCCCCTCGGGGATCGACCGAACGGCCAAGCACTACATCGGCGGCAAACAGGTCCGCCCGGACGGCGGCAACTGCCGGTCGGTCACCGGCCGGGACGGCCGTGTCGTCGGCGACGTCGCCGAGGGGAACCGCAAGGATATCCGCAACGCGGTCGAGGCCGCCCGGAAGGCCGGTGCGTGGTCGGCCACGCCCGCCCACGGCCGCGCCCAGATCCTGTATTACCTCGCGGAGAACCTGGAGACGCGCCGGGCGGAGTTCGCCGAGCGCGTCGTCGCCTTGACCGGTTGCGCCCAGCCGGTCGCGGCGGCGGAGGTGACCGGCGCGGTGCATCGCTTGTTCACCGCCGCCGCCTGGGCGGACAAGTTCGCCGGCGGTGTCGATGCCGTGCCCGTCCGCGCCCTGGCGGTCACGCTGCGCGAGCCCATCGGGGTGCTCGGCGTGGCCGCCCCGGAAGAAGCGCCCTTGCTGGGCTTCGCCAGCCTTCTCGCCCCGGCGCTGGCGGCCGGGAACCGGGTCGTCCTGGTGCCCTCGCAAGTGCACCCTTTGCTCGCCACGGACTTCTATCAGGTGATCGAGACGTCGGACGTCCCGGCCGGGGTCGTGAACATCGTTACCGGCGCGCGCGACGGCCTCGCGGAGACCCTGGCCCGGCACCTGGACGTCGACGGCCTCTGGTACATCGGCCCGTCCGACGGCTGCGCGCGGATGGAGGCGGCCGGCAGCGGCAACCTGAAGCGCGTCTGGACCAACCACGGGCGGGCGGTCGACTGGCACGATCCGGCCCGCGCGGAAGGCCTCGGCTGGATGCGGCGGGCGAGCCAGACCAAGACGGTCTGGGTCCCGTACGGCGCGTAAGGGCGGAGAGACCGGCGATGGCCCGCAAGACGATCCGCGATGTCGCGCAGCACGCCGGGGTTTCCGTCGGGACGGTGTCGAACGTCCTCAACGGCCGCGGCCGCGTGGGCGCGGCCACGCGTCAGCGCGTGGAGGACGCCATCGCCGAGCTGGGCTACCGCCCGGATACCATCGCCCAATCCCTGATCGCGCGCCGCCACACGGCGCACAACCCGGACCTGCCGCCGGATGCGCCGCGGCTCTCCAGTGTCGGCTACCTGTCGGTGGACTTCATCACCCGGGTTGGGGTGCTGCCGCATCGCGACGACCGAATCACGGCGGAGAGCATCGACCGGGCCCTGGGCGGCCCGGCGGCGAACGTGGCCGTCTACGCGGCCAGCCTGCAGGCGCGCTACCCGGTCCACAGCGAACTGATCACGGCCCTGGGGTTCGACGCCGACAGCGAGTGGGCCGTGAGCGATCTGTACACCCGCGGGGTCAGCACGATCGGCATCGAACGCCGCTCGGATCAGCGTCTGAGCCGGGCCATCGTGCTGGTCGAGCCCAGCGGCAGCCGCACGATCATCAACGAACCGTTGCAGCTGCGCCCGGTCAACGTCGCCCGCTACCTCGGGCGTGGCGAGCGCATCCGGAACACCGGGCAGCGCCACGCCGTCCATGTCGAGGGCTACCAGGTGGACAGCCTGGCCGGAGATCTGCGTCACGTGCACGAGCTGGGCGTCACCACCAGCATGCACGCCGCCGGGTTGCCCGGGCACTGGGCCGAGCTGGACGGCTTCGCCCGCCTCGCCGAGTTGTTCGACCTCGTGTTCATCAACCGCGAGCTCGCCGCGAAAATCCTGGGCCAGCCCGGCGCGCCGCGAGCCGAGCTGGTCGCCGGCATGCGGGACCTGCTCGCGCGCTCGCCGGCCGTGCGCACCGGTTGCCGTGTGATCCTGACGCTGGATCGCGAGGGCGCCAGCTACCTGCGCCCGGACGGCACGGGGTTCCACATGGCCGCCCCGCGGACCGAGGTGCTCGATCTAACCGGGGCGGGCGATACGCTGGCGGGCGTTTTCCTCGCGGTCTGGCTGAACGGCGCGGACCCGGCCGTGGCCCTGCACAACGCCGTCGCGGCAGCCTCGGAAGCCGTCCGGCACCAGGGCGCGCAGGGCCTCGACCTAGATGCCGCCCGGCTCGCGGCCCTGACCGAGGCGGCGGAACCCCCGCTGGCGTTCGGCCATCACGCGGCATCCGAGACCACGCAGGCGGAGGCTTGAGCCATGGCGCTGCTTGAGATGACCGGCATCGAGAAGCACTTCGGCGGCGTCACCGCCCTGAGCGGTGTGGATTTCGAGGCCGACGCCGGCGAGGTCATGGCGCTGGTGGGCGATAACGGGGCGGGTAAGTCCACGCTGATCAAGACGGTCGCCGGGGCGCACCAGCCTGACCGGGGCCGGATCCGCTTGCAGGGGCGCGAGGTGGCGATGCGCTCGCCCCAGGACGCCTGGAAGCTGGGCATCGCCACGATCTTCCAGGAGCTGGCGCTGGCCGACAAGATGAACGTTCCGGACAACATCTTTCTGGGTCAGGAACTGCGCCGGACGATCCTGGGCATCCCGTTCCTCGACCACAAGCGCATGCGCCAGCGCACACGGGAACTCCTGGCCGACCTGGAGGTGCAGATCCAGGACCTCGACCTGACCGTGGAGGCCATGTCCGGCGGCCAGCGTCAGGGCATCGCCATCGCGCGCGCCCTCAACCTGGACGCCGACCTGATCATCATGGACGAGCCCACGGCGGCGCTCGCGGTCGCGGAAGTGCGCAAGGTCCTGGACTTCATCCTGCGCCTGCGCGGCCAGAACAAGGGTGTCGTGCTGATCTCCCACAACATCCAGGATGTCTTCGCCGTGGCGGACCGGGTCACGGTGATGCGCCAGGGCCGGATCGAGGCGGTCCGCCGCGTGGCGGAGACCACCCCGGAGGAGGTGATCGGGCTCATCACCGGCGCGCACGGCGTCGACCTGTCTCACCGCTCCGAGCCCGGCGCCGCCGGCGATCCGGCCGACGGGCCCGACAAGACGGCCGGGCAGGCCCGGCCGTCCTAACGTCCCGCGCACGGACGCAAGACAGACGGCCAGCAAGGCCGCGCGACACACCATGCAAACGCAGGAGAGGCTCACGATGAAACGTTTCATTGCCGGCATCCTCGGCGCGTCGATCGCGCTCGGCGCGGCGGCCGGGGCGGCCATCGCACAGGACGAGCCGCGGGTCGGCTTCGTGCCTCAGATCAAGGGGATCCCGTACTACGTCGCCATGCGCGAGGGCGCCGAGAAGGCGGCCGAGCGCTTCGGCGTCGATTACCAGCAGCAAGGTCCGACCAGTACCAACGCCTCCGACCAGCTGCGCGTCTTCCAGGGTTTTGTGAACCGCGGTTTCGACGTGGTGGCCGTGAGCCCTGTCGACGCCAGCAGCCTGCAGCCGGCGATCAGGCGGGCGGAGGCCCGAGGCACGCACGTCATCACCTCCGATGCCGATGCCCCGGAGAGCGCGCGCGAATTCTTCGTCGCCCAGGCGCTGGATCAGGAGCTCGGCAACACGGTCGCCGACCAGCTCATCAAGCGCACCGGCAAGGACGCCAAGATCGCCATCATCTCCGACGCGCCGACGATCCAGTCGCTGAACAACTGGATCGCCGCGATCAAGAAGCGGGTGGCGAACAAGTACCCGTCGGTCGAGATCGTTTCCACCCAGCACACGAATGGCACCACAAAGCAGGCGTACCAATACGCCACCGACGCCATGACCCGTCATCCCGACCTGGATGCGATCATCGGCATCGCTTCGACGACCTGCCCGGGCGTGGCCCAGGCCGTCACCGATGCGGACAAGATCGGCGAGGTCATCACGACGGGGTACTGTTCGCCCAACACCGTGCGCGACTACATCAAGTCCGGCGCGATGCCCTTCTCCGTGCTCTGGAACCCGGCGGACCTCGGCTACCTGACCGTCTGGGCGGCGAAGCAGCTGGTCCAGGGCAAGGATTTCGAGAAGACCATGAACGTCCCCGGCCTCGATGATCCGGTGCGGTGGCTGCCGGAGCGGGAGATCCTCCTGCTCGGCCCGCCGATGGTCTTCACCAAGGAGAACGTCGACCAGTACGACTTCTAATCGACGCGCTGCGCCGTGTCGGGGCGGGACCGCGGGGTCCCGCCCTCTTCCTGGATAGGTACGCGCCATGGCCCTGACCGAGACCGTCACGCCCGTCTGGACGCAGCGCCTGCTCCACGCCAAGCGCGAGGTCGTGCTGCTCGCGGCGATCGTCCTGATCGGCGGGTTCTTCGCCGTGTCCTCGCCGTACTTCCTCACCCTGGACAATCTCACGACCACGCTGCGCAACAGCGTCGACCTGGCAGTTATCAGCGCCGGCATGACGCTGGTGATCATCTCGGGGGCGATCGACGTCTCCGTGGGCGGCGTCCTCGCGGTCTCGGCGATCTTCATCGGTCGCGGCTTCCAATGGGGGCTGCCCGCGCCGGTCATCGTCCTGCTTGGCCTCGCCGTGGGCACGGCCCTGGGGACCGTGAACGGCGCCGTGGTGGCGAAGGCGAAAGTGCCGCCGATCATCGCCACCCTGGGCACGATGTACGTCTTCCTCGCGGTGCTGTTCCTGGTGATCGGCGGGGAGTGGATCTCCGGGCTGCCGGACACCCTATCGCCGCTCGTCTCCGGCAACCTGCTGGGGCTGCCGGTGCCGCTTTACCTGATCGCGGGTGTCTACGGCGTTTGCTACCTGCTGCTGCGCCATCACGCCTTCGGCCGGCATCTCTACGCCATCGGCAGCAACGAGAACTCCGCCCGGCTCGCCGGCATCGCCGTCGACCGCGTGAAGATACAGGTCTACGCCCTGCTCGGCTTCCTGGCCGCCACCGGCGCGCTGATCTATGTCGCGCGGCTGCGCAACGTCGAGGTCAACATCGGCACGACGATCGCCCTGGAGGCGATCGCGGCCGTGATCCTGGGCGGCGCCAACATCCGCGGCGGAGTGGGGTCCCTCCTGGGCGCGCTGCTGGGCGTGTTGTTCATCAAGATGATCCAAAACGGGCTCGTCCTGATCGGCGTGTCGTCCCTCTGGGAAACAGTGGTGATCGGCGGTCTCCTGATCGTCGTGCTGACCGCTGACGCGCTGAAACACGGCGGGCCGCAACGGGCGCAGTAACCATGGCCACAGGTTCGATCGCGAACGCGCACGGGGCCCGCCGGTTCGCCGGGATCCTGTTGCGCCATATGGAAAATCGCTTTGCCCTGCTGCTCGTCCTGTGGGGTGTGGCGATCGTCGTGATGTCGCTGCTGTCACCGTATTTCCTCCAGCTCAGCACGCTCCCGTATTTCCTGCAGTACATCCCCGTTCTGGGCCTGCTCGGGATGGGCCAGACGCTGGTCATGCTCTCCGGCGGGCCGGGCATCGACATCTCCGTCGGCTCGGCGATGTCGCTGGCCGGGGTGTTCCTGGGCTGGCTGCTCGGCCCGCTGGACGTGCCCATCCTGCTGGCATGCCTCGCGTGCCTCGCCTTCGGTGCTGCCCTCGGCTTCTTCAACGGCGTCCTCATCAACATCGTCGGCATCCCGTCGCTGATGGCGACCCTGGCGACCTACTTCGCCTTTGGCGGCCTGGCCCTGGCGCTCACCGGGGGCAGACCGCAAACCGGCTTTCCGGATTCCTTCGCCTGGATCGGCGCGCCGGGTTGGCTCGACATCCCCAATCACGTCTTCGTCGTGTTCCTGCCGGTGGCCGTTATCCTGCATATTGCGCTGTCGCGGACGGTCGTCGGCCGGCATATCTACGCTTGCGGGAACAACGAGAAGGCCGCCCGGCTGCTGGGCATCAAGGTCGACGGCTTGCGGCTCGGTCTCTACACCTTGTCGGGCACGCTGGCCGGGCTGGCGGGGATCGTCAGCGCGTCGTGGCTGATGTCGGCGAGCCCCGATGCGGGCGAGGGGCTGGAGTTGCTCTCGGTGACCATCGCTGTCCTCGGCGGCACGCACATCTTCGGCGGGCAGGGCGACATCCGCGGGACGGTCCTGGCGATCCTGATCGTGACCACGCTGCAGACAGGCTTGGAACTCGCCGGAATCTCAATGGCCTGGCAGCTCGGCGTGATCGGAGGTCTTATGATCCTGAGCGTGGCGACGACTCAGGCGGTGCGCCGCCGCCGGGCGGCCGGCCGATGACGGACGGTATGCTCCTGTGCATCGGCGACATCGATCTCGACCGGATGATCGCGGTCGAGCGCCTGCCGGCCTTCGACGGCAAGGTGAGCGGTCGCCCGCTGGGCGACTGGCCCGGGGGCATGGCGGCGAACGTCGCCATGGCGGCTCAGCGCCTGGGTGCGCCGACCCGGCTCCTGGGGCTCGTCGGGGACGATCCCGCCGGCGGACAGGTGCTGGCCGGCCTCGCGGGCGCGGGGGTGGACGTGTCGCGCTGCCGGAGCTTGGCCGGGTGCGCGACGTTCACCTCGCTGGTCTTCCTGACCGACACCGGCGAAAAGGCACTCGTGCGCGTCGAGACGCCCGCCTTCATGCCCGACCCCGCGGACATCACGCCTGACGTGATGGACGGGGCGAGCTACGTGCACATCAGCTACGGCTCGCCCGCCCTTGCCCGGGCGGCGGTCGACCGGGCGGCCGAGGCCGGCGTGCCGGTCGCGATGGACCTGGAACTGGCGGACATCCCCGCCCACGCGGACGCGCTCGTGCGGCTGCTGCCGCGCCTCGATCTGCTGTTTGTCAATCGAAGCATGCGGGCCGCGCTCGACGAGCTATGGTGCCCCGGGGAAAACGGTCCGGCCCTGGTGACGACACTGGGGCGCGACGGCGCGCGCTACGAGGATGGCGCGCAATCGCTTCATGCGCCGGGTATCGCCGTGACGCCGAAGGACACAACTGGGGCGGGGGATTGCTTCGCCGGTGCCTTTCTCAGCGCCCGGATGGCCGGCGCACCCGTGCAGGGGGCGCTTGCGTTCGCCAACGCGGCCGCCGCCCTGTCGACCCGGGCCTTCGGCGCCCAGGCCGCGCTGCCGACGCGTCCGGAGGTGGACGCGTTGCGCGCCCGGATCGCGGCGGCGCCGCCAGCGGCGCCGTCGGACAACACGTGACGAGACGAGGAGCGAGCCCGTGGAAGGCCGAAGCCAGCTCTACGCCGACCTGCTTGCCGATGCGGGGCTGCCCGCCCCGGGAGACACGGAACAGCGTTACCTCTGGCAGATCGTGGATGAGGGGGTGCTCGGCGCGAGCAAGCACGTCGCGCTTAGCCAGGAGCTGATCCGTCACATCCTGGACGTGGCGTCGCCGGAAGACCTCCGGGCGCCGGACGCGGAGCGCGACCCCCCGGCCGTGCGCCGGGCGCGCCTGGCGGGGGACGCGATCGCGCGCACCCGCGGGGGCGACGCCCCGGTGGTCGCCAACGCCATCGCCTGGCTGACCGCCGGCCTCGACGGGCAGCCGGCCGATCAGCGCGCCCAGACCCTGCGCGAGCGCATGGCGCGCTGGCAGGCGGAGGCGGGCCAGCGCAGCGATCGGCTGAGCGCGGTCGCGCAGGCGCTTCTCGCGGATCGCCCGCGGTTACTCCTGTTCGATTACTCCAGCACCGTGGCAACCGTCGTCCGTGCGCTCGCGCAGCAGGGCTCGCTCACACATTTGGTGATCCCCGAAAGCCGCTGCATCGCTGGCGGCTGGCGCTACCTGGAAGAGCTTGCGGTCCCAGGGCTGACGGTCGACTACGTCGTCGATGCCGCGATCGACTATGCTCTCGCGCGGAGCGATGCCGTGCTTCTCGGGGTGGAGAGCCTGTATTGCGACGGCAGTTTCCTGAACACCGTGGGCAGCCGTCCCTACGCCGAGCGGGCGCGGGCGGCCGGGCGCGCGGTCTACGCTTGCGGCGATCTGTTCAAACTGGATCGACGCAGCTACACGGGCCGCTTCAAGCCGCCGCGAATCCGCGACTTCGACGCCCGCCTGCTGCCCGGTGGCGCGCCGGCCGGCGCCGAGGTCGCCACACGCAGCCCGGAACTGGAGCGGGTGCCGCCCGAGGCATTCGACGGGCTGATCACCGACCAGGGCTTCGTCACCCCGCACGCCGTCTGGTCGCTGGGGCGCGAACTCTTCGGCGCCACGCAAGTCGACTGACCGCCCGAGGCCCGACACGTCGATCGAAGGTCGAGACATGCCCAACGCGACGATGCGCACGGATTTTCAGCGCCAGCCCGATGTCTTCGCCGACATCCTTCCCAAGCTGCGGGAGGCCGCCCACGCTGCCGTTCCCGCCACGCCCGGCGGTCGGATCTGGGCCGGTGGCTGCGGCGACTGCCTGTTCGCCGCCCACGCGGCGGCGGCGTACTACGCCACGACCCACCTGCCGTACCGCCCCGGCAGCGCGCTCGAGCTGGGCTTCCAGCACGATGGGCCCCGGGCGGGGGAGCACGCGGTGCTGATGTCCATTTCAGGCGGCACAGCCCGCACGGTGGAGTGCGCGCATCGGCTGCAGGCCCGGGGCGTTCGGGTGATCGCCGTGACCTGCGATACAGGGTCTGCGCTGGCGAAGGCGGCGACCGCCACGGTCGGGCTCGATTATACCCCGATGAGCCGGGCGACCCCGCACACCACGGACTACACCGTGACGCTTCTGGCCCTCGCGACCCTAGCGGAGGCGTTCGCCGGCCAACGGCTCGCGGTCTTGAACGCACTGCCGGACCGGGCCCGTGCGGTTCTGCCGGAATGTCTCGGGGCCGCGCGCGAGGTGGTTCTGGCCGGCGAAGAGCCCGCCGCGGCGACGCGTTACGTCTTTCTCGGCGGTCTGGCCGCCTACGGCACGGCCGGCTACGCTGCGGCGAAGTTCCATGAGGCGGGCGGCTTGCCGGCTTTCGCGGCCGAGAGCGAGAATTTCGTGCACGGGATGAACTTCATCCTGGAGCCGAACGATATCGTGGTGCCGATCGTCGATCCCGGGTCCGCCGGCTTCCGCGCATTGGAACTGGCACAGGCCCTCCCGGCGCTTGCGCGCGTCTACACCATCCTCGCATCACAGGACGGCGACCCGGGCCCGGCGAGCCGGGTTCTCGCCGATTTCCGTAACGAGTCGCCGTTGGCCTTCCCGGTGCTGTCCGCGCTGGCGGCGCAGGCACTGGCGTTGACGGTCGCCGAGACCGTGTGTCCCGACCTGGAGCAGCCCAGAGCCGGGTTCGCCAACGGTCAACTTCATGCGGACGTCCAGACGCGCCTCATGAAGCAAGGCCGGGTCAAGGTCGCCAGCTGACGATGGCAGGTGCTCGGTTGGGCCATCCTCGCGACAGCAAATGGTCGAATGCGTATTACCCCGCGCCCAGGCACACCGGAGTGCTGGCGCTGCGGTTGGTGCGCGCCGCCGCCGGCCGCTGCCGCGCCTCTCGGGTCAATCCACCCGCGGTCGGGAGCCCAAGACCGGTTGCTGCGGATTTGGATCGGTGTCGGGGGCAGGGCACCGATCAGCGTAACAAGACACTGATTTAGAGATATTTCGAAAGGCTCATCCCGTTAAGTCAGGTGACACCACATGTTGCGGCTCGGCAGCTTGACCGAGGGACGGGCGTTACCCATGTCTAGAGGGCTATGCCCGCTCGATGGAACAAACGCACGCAACCGGCATCGGTTGCTGCATTCAACGCCCGGTTCCCGGACGACGACGCGTGCGCGGACGCGTTGGCGGCGCACCGGTGGCCGGATGGCTTCGTGTGCCCGCACTGCGGCGGCGAGGGCTGGCGTCTGCGCGCCAAGCGCTACACCTGGCAGTGCAAGGCGTGCGACAAGCAGACCTCGGTCACTGCGGGCACGGTGATGCACCGGAGCAAGATCCCGCTGCGTAAGTGGTTCCTGGCCGCGCACCTGGTGGTCACCCACTCCAACGGCATCTCGGCCATGCAGCTCTGGCCGGCGGTCGGGCTGAACTCCTACAAGGACGCCTGGCTGCTGTTGCAGAAGATCCGACGGGCGATGGTGAACCCCGGCCGCGACCCGCTCACGGGGACCGTCGAGGTCGACGAGATGTCGCTGCCGTTCCGCGGAGCTAACGAGCCTGTCGCCGGCGGCCAGGGGCGCAGTGCGCTGGGCAAGATGCTGCTGATTGGCGCCGTGGAAATCCGCGACATCGAGCGCAACGGGGTGCCGGATACGATGCCCGGTCGGATCCGGCTGGCCACGATCCCGAACTATCACCGGACAACGCTGCATCGGTTTATCCACGGTACGGTCGAGCAGAACAGCCTGATCATCAGCGACGGTCTACCCGCCTACCGCGAGCTTCAGGACCACGGACACAGGCCGATCGTCGTCGGCACCATGGCGGCGCACGTCGTGTTGCCCTGGATCCACCGGGTGTTCGCCCAGCTCAAGCGTTGGGCGCTCGGTGTCTACCACGGCCTGCGGCCGAAGCACTTGCAGGCCTACCTGGACGAGTTCGTGTTCCGCTGGAACCGAAGGCGCCTGCGCAAGGGTTCGCTCGACACCCTTCTCGACATCGTCGGCATCAGCCAGCCTGCGCCCTACAAGCTCATCACCGGCCAGGCGTAGCCCGGTACACAGTCAGGGCTGCTGGTTGGTGAACGAGCCTACGGCCTTTTGCCACAGTCGCTGATTGCGTCAAAACCTCTGACACACATGTGCTTTGGTGAAAAACGGCCCGGGCAAAGGAGCGGGACCCCATTCCCGGACCCAAGATGTGGGCCTACCGGAGCGCGCGGGATGAGCCGTTCTGGTGAACAAAGGGCGGCACTCCGGTTCGAGCCGTCCTGTACCGCCGTCGTTCAAGGGGCCGAGCTGCGCACTGAGATCGTCTACCCGATCCGCCACCAGATGTATCACCGGTTCATCGCGGTGCACTTGAACCTGTCCCCGATAAACTCCCGTCTGGGATAGAGCGATGCCAAACGCCCCTTCATCCTTGCCGACAAGATCGGCAGCGTATATCGGCAATTTCATTGCACTTCCCACTATACGATCCTATATATCCTATGTTTTATAGGGTTAAAGGATCGGCAAATGCTGGAGCCTCCGGAACGGATTGAGCCGTGCTTCTTCGAGGATGGCATGCCGCACAGGATCGCCGATCTGGCGGTGGAGCTCCAGAGAGCTGCCGGCACGCTTGGGCAGGGGTTGCATCCGGACGCCGCGCAAGAGTTGGCGGACTTTGTCCGCATGATGAACTGTTACTATTCGAACCTCATCGAGGGGCACAATACGCGTCCACGCGACATCGAACGCGCTCTTCGGGGTGCCGAAGTCGATCCAGAGCGCCGTCCACTTGCTTTGGAAGCCCGCGCTCACGTTGTGGTTCAGCGCGAAATCGATGCGCAGTGGATTCAAGGGGCCATGCCGAGCCCCACCTCCTCCGCGTTCCTACAATGGGCACACCGTCGTTTCTACGAGGAGATGCCGGAGGAGTTCCGCGTCGTCGAACATCCCGACGGAACGCGCACGCCCATAGTGCCCGGCCAATTCCGCGACACCGGCGACAGCGAGATCGAGGTCGGACGTCACCAACCTCCATCCTCGGAGCGGGTCGGCGCTTTCATGGACTATTTCTCCTGGCGCTTCGGCACGGCGGAAAAGCATGCCAGCCGCTACATCGTGGCAATTGCGTCGGCGCATCATCGGCTCAACTACGTCCATCCGTTCCCGGACGGCAATGGCCGCGTCAGCCGTCTCATGTCGCATGCCATGGCGCACAAGGCGGGCATCGGAGGCAATGGCTTGTGGTCGGTATCGCGAGGTCTCGCGCGTGGGCTTCGAGAGGCAAGTGAATACAAGCGCATGATGGACCATGCCGACAGTCCCCGGCAGGGAGATCGTGACGGGCGTGGCAACCTGTCCCTCAAGGCACTGGAGGAGTTCTGCGAGTGGTTCCTTGCCGTGATGCTCGACCAGATTCGCTTCGCTTCAAGCGTGTTCGACCTGGAGCGCCTCAATGACCGGTACCGTGCCTTGGTAAAGGACGTTGTCGATGATCGGCACGCCCCCGACCTGATCAGCACCGTACTTCGCCATGGCGCACTCGATCGTGGCGACGCTCCGCTCGTTCTTCGGGTTTCGGAGCGCACCGCGCGAAACACGCTCAGACGACTGGTCGATGTCGGCTTTTTGCAGTCCCGGTCGCCGAAAACGCCCGTCCGGATCGCCTTCCCGCTCGATTACCGCGAACGCCTCTTTCCGAACCTGTTCGCCGACGCCGACATCAACGCCCCAGAACCGCCCGACGTCTCTGTCTTTAGCCGCCCGTGAGAGTGTGCTTTCTTGACGAGCGTCACCTAGTGGAACGAGCGGCACTCCGGCTCGAGCCGTCCGGTGCCGCCGTCGTTCAATCGACCAAGTTGGTGGCTCAGGTCGAGCGATGTGATGCCGAGGCAATAGCAGACGGCGGAGTTGGCGGCCGAGCCGCGGCCCTGACAGAGGATGCCGCGCGAGCGTGCGAAGCTGACGAGGTCGTGAACCGTCAGGAAATAGGGTTGGTGAACGAGCCTACGGCCTTTTGCCACAGTCGCTGATTGCGTCAAAACCTCTGACACACATGTGCTTTGGTGAAAAACGGCCCGGGCGAAGGAGCGGGACCCCATTCCCGGACCCAAGATGGGGGCCTACCTGAGCCAACGGGATGAGCCGTTATTTCGATGTCTCGCCGGCTCACGCTGAACCACAGTCGTTGTACACGCGCGTGGTAGGACTGAGTCGATGTTCGGAAAACCTCGTTCTTCGGGGCCTGCTTCTCAGGGGCTCTGGATGGGTCGTACTGCCTACTGAGGCTTCAACTGGATCATAACTCGATGTCTTCGCTTATGCGTTGCCATAGGTAGTGGCATTGTCTACAAAGCGTGTTGGCGCACCTCTGACCCACGACCTGTCGTCAGATCATAGGGCGCGCACGAAGATCGGGTTGGCGCCGGCCGGCGAAGAGGGCCTCACAATCGACCGTACAGGCTCCGCACACGATAAGCGCCCCGTCTACCTGGGCAGGACCCCATCGCCGCACACGGCTGCGGTTAGGCCACCTTGTCCGCCTCGTGCAACTCCACGACGACGCTGCTACCCGTTGCCGTGATAGCTTCGGCCATACGCGCCACCTTCGTCGCATGCTGCGGGTTGAGGATGCGCTGAATCTCCCGATTATCGACGCCGAGTCTCCTCGTCAGCTCGGCAGCCGTTACTCCGTGCTCGCGCATGGAGATATACAGGGCGATCTTCATCGCCACGCCCGTATCTGGCGTGACCAGCTCCTCACCTTGTTGCCGTCGCGTCGGCCCGGGGACCTCCTCCCGATACTTCATGCGGAACATCAATGCAGACGTAAGCGCATCGGCGGCCTCGCGTCGTGCTTCATCAATGTCGACCCCATCCGTTGCGGCTTCCGGTAGATCGCGGAACGTGACCAGGACACGGCCGTCTTCATCAGCATCAAACTTGGCTGGATACGTGATCTTCATGATAGATCATCCTTTCTAATGCCCAGGTCCGCGACCATCTTGTTCAGCAGCCCGGAACCGATCTCTTTAGTCGGGTCTTTGATCGTCGTGAAAGCCGTGCCGTAGTAGACACGCCCGTGGCTACCCTTCCCCGGCTTACCGTCGTAGTGCACTCGGACACCGTTGGCCTTACCCAGACGACGCAGCCGTCTCAGAAATTCGTGACCCGTCATGCCGAGAACGTAGGACGTTCATGTCCTAGTGTCAACACGATCCCGCCACGGCCTACTCACCTTGATCTCCGAACACCTTCCAGACACCGGGCCGCTCCCGCCGATTTGGTTTTCCAAGAGCGCTCTGGAGAGCAGATGTAGGGATCAACGCAAGCGCCAACACGCATTGCAGACAATGCCTAGGTAGTCGGGCTGCCGGGGAACGTTCCAACACTGACTTCCAGCGAGCCTTTCCGCTCCATCGCGCGGGCGACAAGCGCAGTGACCATGTTCGATACGAAAGCCCGCGTGGCATTCTCGGTTCGCGGGACTTGGTTCTCCAATTGCAGGAAGCGCATCTCTGCTTCCGCGATCCCGCCGGTTGCGTTGAAGCAAAGGATGATCGGAGCGGTGCCGAACTTGCCTTCCGCGTTCTGCCAGCACAAGTGGACCTCACGCTGGGCGTTGTCGCTCGGGTTCCGGCAGACTAGGGCCAGCTTCGCGCTCTTGCCGTCGTCGACGGGCCATTCGTAGGCGACTTGGAGGGGGTCGGCGTTGTCCGGTGCCGCTAGGCTCGAAAGCATGTGCTCTACCGCCTCCGCGTGCTCGCGCAACGATTCGATCGCGTCTACGATGCCCGGCGACAACGGCACGTGGCGGGTGTAGTCGCGGCCGGCGAACAGGCGGCGTGCAGCCGCTCGTTGTCCGTGCGATCCTCGCTTTCCGGCTGTTCGGCGATCCCGTGCACCCGCGCGCAACAGATCGCGGTAGCAGGTCGTATCGACCTCGTAATGCGCCTTCACTTTGCCATCTTCTACGTAGGCATCTCTCCCGCCGCCGTGCGCTTTCCGGCGCTTCGCGTCGCCCGTGGAATGGCTCCTTCCGTCTCCCCCAAGTTCTCGTGGAGACATTGCGCTCTCGTATCCGTCACACACACAAAGGGAAATGTGTACCCATCCGCTGGGGTGAGAAGGGCCGCGCGTCTCCGGCATGGGACCCTGGCACCGGTCCACACTCTTCAGGGTTTATGGGGTAATTCCGATAAATCAGTTTTATAGGACTTGGCACATAAGCGCGTGATATGGGGCAGATCCGATATTGCCGCATTATCGGAATTGGTGCATAGTGAAAGTTAGGGACTGACCATGACCGACCTTGCCCGCACATCGCAACAAATCGGCACGCTTGTGCGCCGTACCCGCAAGAAAGCCGGCCTTAGCCAGACAAAGCTCGGCGATGCCGCCGGCCTGCGTCAGGAGACGATCTCGCTGATCGAGACCGGCAATCCGGCCACGCGCATCGACACGCTGCTATCCGTTCTGGCCGCGCTGGATCTGGAATTCCGGATCGCGACCCGGACGAAAGGCGGCACGGCCGATCTCGAGGACATCTTCTGATGACGCGCCGGCCGCAACATCCCCCCCTCCGGGTCCTGCTGAACAACCGCCTTGTCGGCTATCTCACCAAAGCGCACGGCGGAGAAATCGCCTTCCGCTATGACATGGACTGGCTCGCTTGGCCGCACGCGCTGCCGGTCTCGCTGTCCCTGCCCTTGCGCGAGGCACCTTACCGCGGCGCGCCGGTCGCGGCCGTGTTCGACAACCTGCTGCCCGACGTCGAAGCGTTGCGTCGGCGCGTTGCCGAACAAGTCGGCGCCGAAGGCACGGATGCTTTTAGCCTGCTTGCGGCGGTCGGCCATGACTGCGTCGGTGCCCTGCAATTTATAGCCGATGCCGACGAACCCGGCGACACGAGCAGAATCGCGGGCCAACCGATCGACGAAGCTGCCATCGAGCGGCTGCTACGAGGATTGACGCAAACCCCGCTCGGGCTCACCCGCGATGATCCATTCCGGATTTCGGTAGCCGGCGCGCAGGAGAAGACCGCGCTGCTACGCTATGAAGATCGTTGGCTCAAGCCGCACGGCCCGACACCGACCACGCATATCCTCAAAACGCAGATCGGACGGCTACCGAACGGAATCGACCTGACGAACAGCGTCGAGAACGAATTCTATTGCCTCAGACTCGCTGCGGCATGCGGCCTGCCGGTGAACGAGACGACCATTGAGACCTTTGGTGCGACGAAGGCGCTGCTGATCCGCCGGTTCGATCGGCGCTGGACATCGGACGGCCGGCTGCTGCGTGTCCCGCAGGAAGATTGCTGCCAGGCCCTGTCGGTGCCGCCCACACGCAAATACCAGAGCGAAGGCGGTCCGGGCCTCGTAGATATCATGACGCTGCTCCGCGGCAGCGACACGCCGGCGGCTGATCAAAAGCAGTTACTGAAGGCACAGATCCTGTTCTGGCTGCTCGGCGCGACCGACGGCCACGCCAAGAACTTCAGCATTTTTCTCGGCCCCGGGGGCACGTATCGCCTTACGCCGCTTTACGACATTCTCACAGCCGAGCCGAGCCGTGTCGCCCGGCAGATCGGATCGAAGCAGATTAAGCTCGCGATGGCCGTGGGTAGGAAAAACCACTATCGCGTGGGCGAGATCACCGGCCGACATTTCCGGCAAACCGGAGAAGCGGCCGGTCTGCCGAAGACCCTTGTTGACGAGGCGATCAGCGACATTTCGCAGGCCGCGCAGACGGCGCTCANGACGGCTTTGAGGCTTTTGGGTCGGCGCCACGGTCTGCCGCCGCAAAACCGACCCTTGTCGATGCGTTATAGTCCCGATCGGCACCCTGAACCCAAGCCGACTCACACGCCATCGCGGGCTGAACCGCCCAGACCGTGACCCGGTCGAGCGCGCGTCACGGACGGCGACACGCTGGAGATCCGAGACGTCGATGTCCGGTTGCACGGGATCGCCGCGCCGGAAAGCGCTCAGACCTGCATCGCGGGCGGCCCGCGGGGGCCGTGCGGGCGACCCATTCGGCCATGTCACATAGGTATTCGGCCATGTCACATAGGTCTTACACGTAAAATCTTAATGTTCGATATATGCGGTACGCCCATCTCCGCCTTGCTTACCGGGGCACGATCGCGCATGCTACATAAATCAAACAGCAAAAAGCGTTAGGATCGTGATATAAAACATGCCACGCACCAACGACCTGCTGAAGGCACCGCCGGCTGCCGTGAGCGACGCCCTTATCAAGCTGGGCAAGAACATCCGCGAGGCCCGGCTCCGCCGCAACTGGCGCGAACAGGATCTCGCCAACAAAGTCGGCATCTCTCGAGCCATGATCAACAACGTGGAGCACGGCAAGCCCAGTGTGGCGGTCACGAACTACCTGGGCGCTCTCTGGGCGCTCGGTCTCCTTGAGCACGTCCACGATGTCGCCGATCCCGCGCGCGACGAAGAGGGTCAAATGCTGGAACATCGCCGGAAACCCAAGCGCGCTCGCCCAGCACGTACGAGGGATCTCGACGATGACTTCTGAGTGCTACGTCTACATCGTCCCCCCAGGCCAGACCGAATTCGTCACAGCCGCGCGCTTCCGCCGCGAAACAACCGACCGAGGCCCTATCGGCCGCTTCATTTATGGCCGGAAATATCTTGCGCGCGAGGATGCCACGGAGCTCGATCCCGTCGAACTCACCTTGCGCTCCGGAGTCTTCGAGACCGCCCGCCTCAACGGCTTCTTCGGCGCGATCCGTGATGCCATGCCCGACTTCTGGGGCCGCCGCGTCATCGAAAAACGCGCCGGCCTCACCCAACTGGACGACTTCGACTATCTCCTCAACGGCCCTGACGATCGGGCAGGGGCCCTGGCCTTCGGCCGCAACCAACAGCCACCACCACCCCAACGCAACTTCAACGAAACCCGCCACCTGGATCGCCTCCAGGATGCCGCCGACGCCATCGTCGCCGACGAGCCCGTCAGCAACGGTCAGCTCGAAGACCTCCTGCTCCTGGGAACCTCCATGGGGGGCGGCCGTCCCAAAGCCGTCGTCCAGGCCGACGACGACCTCTGGATCGCCAAATTCAGCCGCCCCGACGATCGGTTCAACAACCCGCGCGTCGAGAAAGGCCTCCTCGACCTCGCCGCCGCTGCCGGTATCGATGTCCCCAGCCGACGTATCGAGACGATCGGCGGCCGCGACATCCTTCTCGTCCGCCGCTTCGACCGCGACCCAACCGTCGGCGGCTACCGCCGCCACCGCATGGTCAGCGGCCTCACGCTCCTGCGAACCGAGGACACCGTCGCTGATCGCGATGCCTGGTCCTACATCCAGCTTGCCGACGAAGTCCGCCGCGCCAGCGCAGACCCGCGCCCGGATCTCCACGACCTGTTTCGCCGCATGGTTTTCAACGCCGCCGTGTCAAACCTCGATGATCATCCCCGCAACCATGCCATGATCGGCAAGGACTTCACCTGGCGCCTCAGCCCCGTGTTCGATCTCCAGCCTTCCCCGGTCGTCTCCCAGGACCGCCGTGACCTCGCCATGCAGTGCGGCAGCTACGGACGCTTTGCCAACCGCCTCAATCTCTTGTCCCAAGCCGGGCGATTCCTCCTGAACGAGCAGCAGGCCACCCAGCAACTCGATGCCATCACCCGGACCGTCCAAAGCAGCTGGTACACCACCCTCCGCGCCGCCGGCGTCTCCGACACCGACTGCCAGGCCATCGAACCCGCCTTCCTCTACGAGGGCTTCTTCCGAGAGGCTTAGACCCAGCCGACCGAACAACGCTCACCGCGCGTCCCCACCCGTTCAGGTCGTCCACGCTGAACCGGCGATGCCCGCCCGGTGTCGGCCAACCGGGACGTAATTGTGCCAGCCGGCCGCAGCGTAACGACCGCAACGCCGAGCGCAGCAGCCGCGCAATCGATCCTTACGTACATGTCGGTCGTTCCTCCGCGTTGACCGATCAGATTTGCATCACATCTCCTGGTTGCTGCTGTGTGCGCCCGGTTTCTTCGCTTCCCGGAAATGCGTATGTGCGAAGGTGGGCTGCGCGCGCAACGGGTGATGCCGATGGCGAATCAGCTTATACCACCGGCTTCGGAAGCTGACTCGATAGCGGGGATTCCCAGCGACGAATCGCATATGTTGGGCTTTAGGCAAGCTGACCGACAAGATGACTGGGAGGAGCTTGCCATGCCCGCACCGGTCCCGCTGCGGGCCGACTATTCCGCCGAGGAGCTGCGCAACGAGGCCCGGCATGCCT
>NZ_NRRL01000068.1 GCF_016583645.1 Rhodovibrio sodomensis
CCCTCACCCTCCCACGGACCTACGGTTCGCGGGCCCCTCCCTCTCCCCTCGAGGGAGAGGGGATCATGCGGCACCACCTACGCTAGGCGTGATGGCGCGGCGCCTCGACGGTTCCACGCTACGCGTCCGGCCGCGCGGTGATTTCCGCGCGCTCGGCGAGCCAGGCCGCGAGGCCGTCGCGCTCGGCGATCCGGGTGCCGTCGCGGCCCAAGCCAGCGAGGGCGTCCAGCCAGGCGCGGTCGGTTTCGCGCAGGCGCTCGGCCGGCCAGCTGCCGGGCAGGCGTCGGGTGGCGGCCGTGAAGCCGCGCGCCCAGGCCGCGAGGTCGGCGCCGGCGACGTCGGCGACGCTGTCGCGGATCGCCTGGGAATCGTTCAGGGCCTCCAGCAGCGTCTCGAACCGCTGCACGACGAGGTCGAGGAGGCGTTGCGCGGCTTCCCGGTCGTCCAGGACATCGCCGCCGGACAGGAGGTCGCGGACCCAGGTCTCGTAGCCGGTCGGCTCCGGCGCGAGCTCGCAGGCGGTCATGTAGCCGTCCAGCCACATGACGTCGGCCTCCGCCCCCGCCTGGGCGAGCAGCCGTTCGAGTTCGCCCGGCGCGGCCGGCGGGCCGAGGTCCACCGCAGCGCCGCCGGCGTCGTCGTTCGGATCCGCGGGGCGGCCGTCCGGGGTGTCGTGGAACGACCGTGCCGTGTAGCCGGCGATCACGTGCGCGACCGGGACGTCGCGCACGTCGGTCACCTCGTCGAACGCGGCGGCGTTGAGCGCCATCCCGAACCAATCGTCGTGCTTCTCTCGCAGGACGACCGCCGCGCGCAGCAGGATCTCCCGCCACAGCGGGCGGTTCCGCTCGACCGCCGGATAGACGTATTCGTAGAGCTCGCGGCGGTGCGCGTTCGGGTCGGCGCCGGCGTCGATCAGGCACGCCGGGTCTTCTTCCCAGGTGCCCACAATGGGATGGCGCTCGGCCCAGTCCGCCGCCGCGAGCAGCGCTGTCCGCGCGGCGTCCGCGCGTTCCTGGGTCGCGGTGGTCAGGATCGTGCCGTCGGGGTCGAGGACGCCCAGCCAGTCGCGGCCTGCGATCGGGAACCGACGCAGCTTGTCGAGACCGGTGCGCCGCGCGGCCTCCGGCCAGTCCGGCGCCGGCGCGCCTTCCGACAGGGCCGCCACGATCAGCGTCCGTCCCAGGTCCAGCGGCAGGTCCTGGGGGGACAGCGGCTGGTGCTGCTGAATGATTTCGGCCGCGTCGTCGCGGTCGTGGCAGGGAACCACGGTGGCGTCCTTGATCCCCTCGCCGATCTTCAGCAGCAGCAGGGCCAACACGGGCTTGCTCTGGGAGCCGGCGACCACGATGACGGTCTGCGCGCCGACCGCGTCCGGCAGGGTGGCGAGGATGCGCCGCGTGCCGGTGGCCGCGCCGCCTGTGCCTTTGGAGGATTTGCGCTTGCTGGCCATTGTCGGCTGTACCGCAGGGGTCTTCCGAGGGCGCGCTCCGGGGCTCACCATGTGGGCGATAACGAAAAAACGCCGCCGGCCTTGTGTCGAGCCCGGCGGCGCTTGTGTCGGCGAACGCGAACGGCGTCCGCACCCTAGGGCGGAAACGCGGAAGGCTTACCCACCGTCCGCGTTCATCTTGCCCTCTCTTCAAGCAGTTAGAGCAAAATTCACGACGAAGGTCGGTTCGACCTCCATCGATTTTGCTCTAGTGCAGGTTCTTGCGCACGCCTTCGATGGTGTTGTCGACCAGCTGCTTCTGGTGGGTGTCCGACATGTTGTCGCGCAGCAGCTGCTCGGTCGCGCGCACGGCGATGTCGGCCGCGCGGTTGCGCACCTCCGCCAGTGCCTGGGCTTCGGCCTGCTCGATCTTCTCCATGGTCAGGCGCTCGCGGCGCTTGAGCTGCTCCTCGAGATCGCGCTCGCCGCGCTCGCGCATGCGCTTCGCCTCGGTCTTGGCGTGCTCGATGATTTCCTCGGCCTCGCGCTGCGCTTCGCGCTGCTTCTTCTTATAGTCGGCCAGCTGACGCTGGGCCTCCTCGCGCAGCTTCTCGGCCTCGTCGATGTCCTTGCGGATCTTCTCGCCGCGCGCGTCGAGGGTGCGCAGGATCGGGCGCAGGCCGTAGTAGCCGACGATCCCGATGAAGATGATGAAGGCGACGGCGACCCAGAACGTCGTGCTCTGCAGCATCAGGCCTGACCTCCTTCCTGCGTGCGCTTCATCGCGTCCTTCACGGCGGCGTCGGCCTTGTCCTTGGCGACCTGCTCGCCGAGCAGCTTGGCGCTCGCCTGCTGGGCCACCTCACCGGCGACCGATTGCAGGTTGTCGAGCGCCTGCTGCTTGGCGCTGTCGATCCGCTGCTCGGCCTCGTCGATCTTCTGGTCCAGTTCCTTCGAAAACGCTTCGTGGCGTTCGCGCTGTTCCTTGTCCAGCTGGTCGCTGGCGTCCTTCAGCATCTTCTGCGCCTGCTGCCGCGCCTCGGCCAGTTGCTGCTCGTAGGACTGGTAGACTTCCTCGGCCTCCTGGCGGAGCTTCTCCGCCTTGGCGAGGTCGTCCTCGATCTTGTCCTGCCGCTCTTCCATGATCTGCGCCATGCGCGGCAGGGCGACGCGGCTCATGATGAGGTACAGGCCCACGAAGGTCACGATCAGCCAGAAGATCTGGCTGGCGAACCATTCCGGGTTGAACTGAGGCATCGCCTAACCCCTGTAAGTCCTGACACGTCGGGCGGATGCGGAACGGGTCCGCGCGCCTGGCACCGACGTGCGGCGGCCGGGGGCCTATCGGCCGCCCGGCGGTGGTGGCTTCTCGTCGCCGTGGAACCCTTTGCCGGATCCCGCATCCCGCCGTCACGTCACGCGCGGCGAGGGCCGCGGGCGTCAGCCGACGCCGCCCGCGGCCCCCCATCAAGCCGTCCATGCGTGACCGACCGATCCAACCGTCTCGTCGTCGTTCCGCCGGCCGCCTGCGACGGCCGGCACGCCGATCCGGTGTCTTAGAACGCGAACAGCACGATCAGTGCGACGATCAGGGCGTACAGCGCGATCGCTTCGGTGACCGCGAAGCCGATCCAGATGTTCGCGCCGATGTCGTTCTTGGCCGACGGGTTGCGGGCGATCGCGTTGTAGTAGCTGGCCCAGACGTTACCCACGCCGATGCCGGCGCCGGTGACGCCGATCGCGGCCAGGCCCGCACCGATCAACTTCGCAGCTTCGGTTTCCATTGTTTCGTCCTCACGCTTGGTTGCTTGGTCAAGTCAGCCGGCCGGACGGCGGGTCGCGCCCTTGGGGTCGTCGAATGGGCCGGCCGGGGGCGAAGGGATCCGCGCCATCTGGTGAGCGGCACCTGCGGCCCCCTGCTCCATGCGGCTTAGTGCATGTGCAGGGCGTCGTTCAGGTAGATGCAGCTGAGGATGGCGAAGACGTAGGCCTGAAGGATGGCGATCAGCACCTCCAGGGCGGTGATCGCGACCAGACCGGCCAGCGGGATCACGCCGGCGATGCCCAGCACGAACACGAACCCGGCCAGCGTCTTCAACAGCGCGTGGCCGACCAGCATGTTCGCGAACAGACGCAGCGCCAGCGAGACCGGCCGCGACAGGTAGGAGATCAGCTCGATCAGCACCAACAGCGGCAGCGACCAGCTCGGCGCGCCCTCCGGCGCGAAGAATTTCAGGAAGCCGATGCCGTGGCGCGCGAAGCCGATCGCCGTCGTGCCCAGGAACACCACCGCGGCCAGCGCGAAGGTCACCACGATGTGGCTCGTGAAGGTGAACGAGCCGGGGATCAGGCCCTGCAGGTTGCCGATCAACAGGAAGCTGAACAGGCAGAACACGAACGGGAAGTACTGCCGGCCCTCCTTGCCCGCGCTGTCGCGGAGCATGTTGGCGACGACCTCGTACAGCATCTCCGCCGCCGCCTGCGCCCGGCCCGGGATGAGCGCGCGCCCGCGGGTCGGCAGCATCATCAGCGCGGAGATGATCGCGACCGCAATGACCATCCACAGCGAGGAGTTGGTGAAAGACAGATTGAGATCGCCGATCTGGATCGGGACGATCGGCGAGAGTTCGAACTGCTCCATCGGGTGCAGCCCGAAACCGCCGCCGCCGTCACCGCCGTTCGTGGACGTCTGCTCCGCCACGACTACCCCTCTCTCTCGTTGCCGCCGTTCCCCGGGCGGTTGGTGTCGGTCCGCGAACCGGTGCCCGGTCGCTCCCGGTCACGATCCGCGCGCGTGTCGCCGTCCCGCCGCGCGTTCCCGTCGCGGGCCCCGTCGGCCCCGGCCGCCTCGGCGCGTTCGCGCGCCTGGGCGGCGTCGGCCTCCTTGGCCGTACGGATCAGGTTCGTCATCGCCGCCGCCGCGCCCAGGATGAAGAAGGTGATCAACAACCAGGGCGCTGTGTTCAGCCAGGTGTCCAGGATCAGGCCGATCGCCACGCCGACCGCCAGCGCCGAGACCAGCTCGGTGGCGATGCGCAAGCCCAACCCCAGGCCGCTCGTCGAGGCGAGCGAGGAATTGCGCGCCTGATCGCGCGCCCGCGCCTCACGCCGCGCCGCAATGCGCTCGCCCAGCCCCTTCAGCGGGGACGGCTCGTCGGGGTCCGGCATCGCAAAGTCCGCCTTCCAGGACGATTGAGCGTCCGCCGTCGCGTCTCGATCCGCTGTCGTGTCTAAAGAGGCCGGCGCGCGGCAGAAGTGCGGCACCGCACAAGGCGCGGCGAAAATACGGGGCACCCCACCCCCTGTCAAGGCCCGCCCGGCGCGCCCGGAAGTGGCCGAAATCCTGGATTCATGCGGGTTTTGGCGGGGACGGCACAGCGCAGCGGCGGGCCCCTCTCCCCTCGAGGGAGAGGGGATGGGTGGTCCGGCGCGGCAGTGACACCCCACTCTCCGGCAACCCACTCCACGGGGAGCCACTCTGCGCCGCCTTACGCGCTCTCGCGCAGTTCCTCGGCGGCCTGAAGGTCGACGGAGACGAGCTGGGAGACACCGCGCTCGCTCATGGTGACGCCGAACAGGCGGTCCATCCGCGCCATCGTCATGCGGTGGTGGGTGATCACCAGGAAGCGGGTCTTGCCGCTCCGCGCCAGTTCCTCGACCAGGGTGCAGAAGCGGTCGACGTTGGCATCGTCGAGCGGGGCGTCGACCTCGTCGAGGACGCAGATCGGCGCCGGGTTGACCAGGAACACCGCGAACAGGAGCGCTAGCGCCGTCAGCGCCTGCTCGCCGCCGGACAACAGCGACATCACCTGCAGCTTCTTACCGGGCGGGGAGGCGTAGATCTCCAACCCGGCTTCCAGCGGATCGTCGGTCTGGGTCAGCGACAGCTGTGCCTGGCCGCCGCCGAACAGGCGGGTGAACAGGTCGGTGAAGTGGCCGTTGACCTGCTCGAACGCCGCCAACAGCCGCTCCCGGCCCTCCTTGTTCAGGCTGGCGATGCCGCTGCGCAGCCGGGCGATCGCGTCGGTCAGGTCCTGGCGTTCCGAGCGCATGCCGTCGATGCGCTCCTGCAGCTCCGCCTCCTCCTGCTCGGCGCGCAGGTTCACCGGGCCGATGTTGTCGCGCTCCCGGGTTAGGCGCTGCAGCTGGCTTTCCACCTCGTCGCGGCCGGGCAGCTCGGCGCCGGGGTCCATCTCGGCGGCTTCCAGCGCGCGGTCGGGATGCAGGTGCAGGCGCTGTTCGATCCGCTCGACAATCTGGTCGGCGCTGGCCTGGGCCTGCTCGAGCTGGCTTTCCGCGCGCACGCGCTGCTCGCGCGCCTCGCCCAGTTGCTTCTCGGCGTCCTTCAGCGCGCGGTCGGCTTCGGACTGCCGGCGTTCGCCCTGGGCCAGCGCGTCGGCCGCCTGCTGGCGCTTGCGCTCGGCGGCCTCGATGCTCTCCGCCAGGGTCTCGCGCTGCCGGCGCAGTTCGTCCGGCTTGGCCGCCAGCTGGTCCAGTTCGGTGCGCGCCTCCGCCCGGCGGGCGTCCAGGTCGTCGAGGTGCTGGCGCGCCGCCTGAGCGCGCTCCTGCCAGCTCTGCACGTCGCGATCGATCGCCTGCAGGCGCCGGGCGCGCTGGTCGGCCTCGCGGTCCAGCCGCTCGACATCACTCTGCTTCTGCGACAGCTCGCTGCGCGCTTCCGCCAGTTTCGCGCGCAGTTCGTTGACTTTCTGCCGGGCGTGCTGGACGTCGGGCAGCTCCGCTTTCTCCTGGCGCGCCTGGGCGAGCTCCGCCTCGACCTCGCGGACTTCCCCGTCCAGCCGCTCCGCGGCCTCGCGCAGCGAGGCGAGGCGGCTTTCCGCCGCCGCCGCCGCCTTTTCCAGCCGGGCCTGCTCCTGGCGCGCGCTGTCGAGTTCCCGCTGCGCGTCGCCGACCGCCTGGCGCGCCGCCTTCTCACGCTCGGCCGCCTGCCGGGCCGCCGCCTGGGCGGTGTCGTGCGCCTGCTGCGCCTGGTCCAGGGCGTGCTGGCGGTCCGGCATCTCGCCGCGGAGCTCGGCCAGGCGGTTCTGCTGCTGCAGCCGTTGCGCGGCGGCGGTCGGCGCCTCCGCGCCGGCGACGAAGCCGTCCCAGCGCCACAGGTCGCCGTCCGGGCTGACCAGCCGCTGGCCCGGCGCCAGCTTGGGGTGCAGGCGCGCGCCCTCGGCCCGGTCGGCGACCACGCCGACCTGCGACAGCCGCCGCGCCAGACTGTGCGGCGCGCGCACCACGTGCGCCAGCGCCGTGGTGCCGGCCGGCAGGGCCGGCGCGTCGTCCAGCGGCGGCAGCTCCAGCCAGTGGACCGGCGCTTCGCCGTCTTCCGGGGCGTTCAGGTCGTCGCCGAGCGCCGCGCCCAGGGCGGCCTCATAGCCCTTGCGCGCGCGGATCGAATCGATCACCGGCGTCCAGCTCTCGCCGTCGCCGCCCTCGACCACGCCGGCCAGCGCGTCGATCTCCGCCTGTAGCTTGTTCCGGGCGGCCTCCGCCGTCTGCAGCGCCTCGCGGGCCGCGCGCTCGCGCTCGCGCGCGTCCGACAAGGCCTGCTCGGCCAGCTCGGCTTCGCCCTGCGCGTCGCTCAGGGCCTGCTCGGCCTGCGCCGCGCGCTCGCGGGCGCGCTCGGTCTCGCGGCCGTCGCCGCCGTCTTCGGCCGTCAGCTTGTCGATCTGCTGCTGGGTCTCCTCGCGCTGGCGCTTCAGCTTGTCCAGCCGGCGGGCCAGTTCGTCGATCCGCTTGTCCAGGTTGCGCGCCTGCGCCTCGTCCGCGGCGACCTGCTGGTTCAATTCGGACAGCTCGGCTTCGCGCGCTTGCGCGGTCTCCTGCGCCTGCTGGCGGGCGCGCTCGGCCGCGTCGTGGGCGTCCTGCTCGCCGGCACTCGCCTGTTCGAGCTCGGCGCGCTCCTGCTCCAGGCGGGCGACCGCGCTGTCGGCGTCGCGCGCCTGCTCCTCGGCGCGGCGCTTGTCGGCGTCGGTCTGGTCCAGACGCGCCTGGGCCTGCTTGCGGGTCTGCTCGACCTGCCGCTCCTCCTGGTCGAGCTGCTGCTTGGCCAGGTTCAAGCGCTGCAGCTCGGCCGACGCCTCGGCCTCCGCCTGGCGCAGGTCGGGCAGGGCGTTCTGCGCGTCCGCCTGCTCGGTGGCGCGCTGGGATGCCGCCTCGGTCAGGTCGGCGACCTTCGCCTCGGCGGCTTGCAGGCGTTCCTTCGCGTCCGTCAGCGCCTGCTTGGCGCGCTGGTGGTCCAGGTGCAGCAGCAGCGCTTCGGTCCGACGGATGCGTTCGGACAGGTTGCGGTAGCGCTTGGCCTGGCGGACCTGCTTTTGCAGCTGTTGCTGCTGCTGCTCCAGCGTCTGGATCACGTCGTCCAGCCGCTCCAGGTTGCTCTCCGCCGCTTTCAGCCGCAGCTCCGCCTCGTGCCGGCGGGAGTGCAGGCCGCTGATCCCCGCCGCCTCTTCGAGGATGGTTCGCCGGTCGCTCGGCTTGGCGTTGATGATCGTGCCGATCCGGCCCTGGCTGACCAACGCGGTCGACCCGGCGCCGGTCGCCTGGTCGGCGAACAGCAACTGGACGTCGCGGGCCCGCGTCTCCCGGCCGTTGACCCGGTAGGTCGAGCCCTTGTCCCGCTCGATCCGGCGGACGATGTCAAGCTCGTCCAGGTCGTTGAACTGGGCGGGCGCGGTGCGGTCGGTGTTGTCCAGGTGGACCGCGACCTCGGCGATGTTGTGGGCGGGCCGGCGCTGCGAGCCGGCGAAGATCACGTCGTCCATCTCGCCGCCGCGCATGCGCTTGGCGGAGGTTTCCCCCATCACCCAGCGCAGCGCTTCGACGAGGTTGGACTTGCCGCAGCCGTTCGGGCCGACGATCCCGGTCATGCCGCGTTCGACCACCAGTTCCGTGGGGTCGACGAACGACTTGAACCCCTTCAGACGCAGGCGGTTGAACTGCATCGCCGGCTTATGCCTCTGCCCTGATCGTGAGACGGCGGCCGGTGAGACTGCGGACAGTAAGCCGGCGGACAGTAAGCCGGCGGACAGTAAGCCGGCGGACGGCGGGCCGGGCGCCGGCCGGCCGGCCGGGTGCGGCGCGGCCGATCACGCACCGTCCCCCGCGGCTTGGAGCGCTTCCTCGAACGCGGCGTACGGCTTGGCGCCCTCGATCTTCTCGCCGTCGATCAGGAAGGTCGGGGTGGACTGCACGTTGGCCTGGTTACGGCCGACCTGCTGGCGATCCAAAATCTTCTTGGCTTCCTGCTGGTCGCTGATGCACTGGTTGAAGGTCTTGCTGTCCATGCCGGCCTGGCTGGCAATCCGTTGCAGCGCCTGGCCGGGGTTGTCCGAGCGCGTCCACTGACGCTGCCGGGCGAACATCATGTCCATCACCGCGAAGAAGCGGTCGCCCTCGAAGCAGTTTGCGACCAGCGCGCCCGCCAGCGCCAGGCGGTCGAGCGGGTAGTGGCGGTAG
Organism: Rhodovibrio sodomensis; assembly: GCF_016583645.1. Lineage (GTDB taxonomy): Bacteria > Pseudomonadota > Alphaproteobacteria > Kiloniellales > Rhodovibrionaceae > Rhodovibrio > Rhodovibrio sodomensis. The sequence continues at coordinate 8,900 of NZ_NRRL01000068.1, forward strand.
ACCAGCTTGGCCTTGCCGGTTTCGATCCACTGCTCCTTCAGCTTCGGCAGGGTGTTGTTGTGGAAGGATGCGCAGTGCGGACAGGTGAGCGAGCTGTACTCGATGATCGTGATCGGCGCGTCGGGGTCGCCCAGCACGTGCTCGTTCTCGCCGACCTGCGTGACGTCGCCGGCCTGCACGGTCTGGGCGTCGGAGCCCTTGTCCTGGGCGGCCGCGATCGCCTCGCCGGCGCCGGCCGGCAGGCCGGCGACCGATTCGGACCAGCCGCCGGTCGCCAGATAGGCCGTCAGGCCGGCGCCAAAGATCGCGACCGAAGCCGCGCTGGCGATCAGGATATTCCGCAGTTTCATCGCATACCTACCATATCTTGTGAGATTAGCGGGGATCGCCCGCCCGACGCAAGGGAACGCCGCGCGCGGCTCCCTGATTAGGTCGGGATATGGGCACCCGTGTGGCGACCTGTCCAGCGTTGCGGGGGGATCGCCTATCGCGTTGATCCACCGTCGGAACGGCCGCCGGAACCGGCGCCGGACAGCCGGTCCGACAGGCGGTTGAGAGCGTCGCGCAGGCGCGTGTCCTCGATCCCGGCGATCCGCTCCCGGGCGGCCCGCGACTCGGAGTCGTCCAGGGTCGGTTGCGGGCGCGGGCGGGGCGCCGGCGTGCGGTCGACCAGCTGGCCCTGCTCCAGCTTCAGCCGCTTGACCGCCTGGTAGCCGAAAAAGCCGTTCACCCGGTCGATCAGCACCGGCTCCAGATGCGCGAGCCGGGTCGCCTCCCCGGACTTGACCCGCAGCACCAGGGTGGCTTCCCGGCGCGCCTTGCGGTCCGGGAACACCAGCCGGCGCGGCTGGCAGGCGCGGGCGAAGTCCTGGCCCACGACCGACGGCCACTCCGCGATCAGGCTCGCCTCGGCGAGCGCGCGCTTGCCCAGCACCTGCCGGGTCACCCGCTCGACGTTGGCGCCCAGCGCGCTCATCGACCGACGGCGTCCGTCGCCCGCCGGCTTCCCGGCGCCCTGAGTGCTGGCCTGGCTGACCCGCCCGCGCGGCGCCTTACCACTGTCCTCCGCCATCGCTTCGCGCTCCTGGCTCGTTGGCCTGGGGTTGCAGGGCGCCGCGGCGGGGTCCCTCTCCCCTACAGGCGGAGAGGCGACCCGCTGCAAAGCTGTGCCGTCACGCCAATCGCGTTTTCGGCTGGCCGCTCGCCGGCTCTGGCCTAGGTCGTCTCGCGGCCAGTATAGGGGGGAGCATGAGTGAGCCCGCAAGCGCGAAGCTGTCGTCCGTCGCCGACCGGCTGCTGCCCTGGTACGACCGGCACGCCCGCCGGCTGCCCTGGCGCGCGCCGCCGGGGGCGCGGGCCGATCCGTACCACGTCTGGCTGTCGGAGGTGATGCTGCAGCAGACCACGGTGCAGACGGTGCAGCCGTATTTCCACGCGTTCCTGGCGCGCTGGCCCAGCGTCCACGAGCTCGCCGCAGCCCCGCGCGACGACGTGCTCGCCGCCTGGGCGGGGCTCGGCTACTACGCCCGGGCGCGCAACCTGCACGCCTGCGCGCAGACCGTCAGCCGGGATCACGGCGCGCAGTTCCCCGACACCGAGGCCGGCCTGCGCAAGCTGCCGGGGATCGGGCCCTACACCGCCGCGGCGATCGCCGCGATCGCGTTCGACCGGCCGAGCGCCCCGCTCGACGGCAACATCGAACGGGTGGTGGCGCGCCTGTTCGCGGTTCAGGACCCGCTGCCGGGCGCCAAGGAAACGCTGCGCGCGCGCATGGGGGACCTCGTGCCGCACGACCGCCCTGGCGACTTCGCGCAGGCGATGATGGACCTGGGGGCGGGGATCTGCCAGCCGCGCAAGCCGCGCTGCATGCTGTGCCCGCTCGCCGAGGCGTGCCGTGCCAGCGCCCGCGGCATCGCCGGCGACCTGCCGGTCAAGGCGGCCAAGAAGGCCAAGCCGACCCGCCAGGCTGTCGCCTTCTGGACGGTGCGCGCGGACGGCTGCGTGCTGCTGCGCCGCCGGCCGGACAAGGGCCTGCTGGGCGGCATGCTGGAGGTGCCGTCGACCGACTGGACGGAAGCCGCCTGGGATGCGGCGGACGCGCGCGGGCACGCGCCCCTTGCCGCCGGTTGGACCGAGCTGCCCGGGGTGGTGCGCCACACCTTCACCCATTTCCACGTCACGATCACCGTCTGGGCGGCGCAGGTGCCGGCGGACACGACGGTCGCGGCGGGCGAGTGGTGGCCGTTCGACCGCCTGTCCGACGCCGGCCTGCCGACCGTGATGCGCAAGATCGCCGACCACGCGGTGAAGCAGGGCGCGGGGTAGGTATGAGCCGTCCGCGTGTTTGCACGCCGTCTCCGCGGGTCCCTCTCCCTCGAGGGGAGAGGACAGGTGAGGGTGGGATTCCCCGGCGCACGGCGGGGAAACCCACCCTCACCCTCCCACAGACCGGATGGTCCGCGGGCCCCTCCCTCTCCCCTCAAGGGAGAGGAGATTGGGCGCTATGCCCGCTGATGGACACGGGCCGCACAAGAAAAAGCCCCCGCCCGGGGCAGTGGGGCGGGGGCTACTTGGCCGCGTGGCTCCCGGCGGAAGAGGGAGGCGCGCGGCGCGTGCCGGGGGCGGCTTACTGGCTCAGGTGGGCGCGCAGCATCCAGGCGTTCTTCTCGTGGACGCGCACGCGCGCGCTCAACAGGTCGTCGGTGGCGACATCGACGGCCTCGCCGGCGGTCTGCAACACCTGGCGGCAGGTGTTGGCGACCGTTTCCTGATCCTCGGCCAGGCGGCGCACCATGCTCATCGCGTCGGGATGGCCGGTGTCCTCCTCGATCGCGCCGATCTCCATGAACTCGGAGTAGCTGCCGGGCGCCTTGTGGCCGAGCGCGCGGATCCGTTCGGCGATCTCGTCGACCGCCGTCGCGAGGTCGGTGTACTGCTCTTCGAACAGGTCGTGGAACGCCTTGAAGTTCGGACCCTCGACGTTCCAGTGATAGTTGTGGGTCTTCAGGTACAGCGTGTAGCTGTCGGCGAGCACGCGCGACAGGCCCTCGGCGAGGCGCTTGCGGTCTTCGGCGGAGATGCCGGAGTTGATCTTGTCCATGTCCTCGTCTCTCCCGCTTGACTTGGTTGCGGCGCGACCGGAGGCGAGCCGGGAGCGCCCACGTGTTTAGAACCCTTCTAAGGTAAATATGGGGCCCCGGGGCTGACGGCGCAAGTGCGATCCCCCAACGGTGCACCCCGGCGCATCGATCGTTACCCGTCCTTGTACGCCGCCAGGGCATCGCGGATCACCTGGTTTGCCGGCGTCGCGACACCGTGGCGCGCGCCCAGGCGCACCACCGCCCCGGTCAGCCAGTCAAGCTCCAGCGGCTTGCCGGCTTCCAGGTCGTGCAGCATGGAGCTCTTCATTTCCGCCGGCAGGCCGTCGACGAACGACAGCACCTGGGCTTCCCGGTCGTCCGCCAGCGCGACCCCGGCGGCGCGGCCGACCGCAACCGTCTCCGCAACCAGCTGGCTCAGTTCCCGGCGGGTTTCCGGCGCGTCGCGCAGCGGGCCGATCGGGCTGCGATGGCGTGCGGTCAGGCCGGCGAACGGGGCGAGGAAGGTGAACTTGCGCCAGATGTCGAGCCGGATGTCGGGGCTCTGGCGTGCCTCGAACCCGCCGGTGCGCCGGGCGGTCTCCTGCAGGGCGGCGTCGAGCGCCTGCAGCCGGTCGGCCATGCGGGCGCTGGGCGCGCGGCCGTCGGGTGCGCCGTAGGTCAGGTCGGCCATCGTGCCGGTGTGCTGGATCACCCCCGGTTCGGCGATCGCCGCGCCGATCTGGGTGGTGCCGTCGAGCAGCGCGTCCTGGCCGCAGTGGCGGGCCAGGATCTCACCCCGGTCGACGCCGTTCTGCAGCGAACAGACGGCCGTGCCCTTGGCGGCCAGCGGCGCCAGCCGGCGCGCGGCGTCTTCCGTATGCATCAGCTTGACGCAGACCAGCGCGACGTCCGGCGCCGCGGCGAGCGTCCCCGGGTCTTCGACCACGGTGGGGCGGGCGATCGTCGCGTCGCCGCGGGCGGAGCGCACCCGCAGCCCGTGGTCGGCCATCGCCCGGGCGTGCCGGCCGCGGGCGACGAAGGTCACCGCGTAGCCGGCCTCGGCCAGGCGCGCGCCGTAGTAGCCGCCGACCCCGCCAGCCCCGAACACCAGGATATGCATCGCCGTCAGGCTCCCTCGCGCCGCTGCCGCGTTACTTCGGGATCAAGCTACGGCGCGGCCGACCGTCACGTCCAGGGCCGGCGCAAGCGGATCAGGCCGCCGTTTCAGCGCAGCCAGGCGGTGCGGCTGCCGGCTTCGTAGTGCAGCACGATCCGGTCGGCGAGGCGAAACACCCGTTCGTGCTGCAGCGTCAGGAAGACCCCGGTGTCGCTCAGGGCGACCGTGCCCATGCCCGGGCTCTCGTCGGCCAGGCGGACGCGCCACATCTCCAGGTACAGCGCATCCAGCCCGCGCGCGGCGCGGTCCAGCGCGGCGGTGAACGCCCGCTCGCGATGGGCCTGCTGGGTGATCTGCCGGGTTTGGGGATTGTCGGCGATCGCCCGGCAGGCGCGCGCGACCTGGCTCAGGAACGGCCGCCAGCTGGGATCGGCCAGCCGCGTCGCGGCCCAGCCGCAGCCGTAGCTTACCGCCGCGAGCGGGCGTTCGTCCGCGGCGGTGGCGCTGGCGGCGGCGACCTGCCCCGCCCGCGCGGCGGCAGTGCGCTCGCCGGCCTGGGCAAGCGTGGCGAAGACCACCGCCGCCAGCGCCACGCCGACGAGCGCGCATCGGCGCCGTGGCGTTGGCCGCGCGCCCGCGCGGGATCGGGGCGCACGGGTGGGCGCGGGGGTGCGCACGTGTGTGACTGACGGTCGGTGAAAACGGCGGGACAGCATCGACGGTCTCCCAAACAGGGGTCCTTGACCGCTCGGGGGGCGGGCAGGACGTGATCGGTGGCGCCGCGGTGCAGGAACACCGCGGGCCAGCTTCGCCCTCCCCAAGGCCCGTCTTCCGGCTGCCCGCTTTTCCAAAACCAGGTGGCACGGACACCCGGGCGCCGCCTGGAGGCGGCTAAACCCCAGTCTCGCGACCGGGCCTTCACAAAAGCTTAACACAACCGCGACGGGTGCGGGGGAATAGAGTTGCGCGAACCGTCGCTGGCGCGCGCGCACATCGCGGGGCGCCGGCATGGCGAAAGGACCAAGCGGCGCCGGAGACAAAAAAATGCCCCGGAAACCAGAGTTTCCGGGGCAAGTTGAACAGGGAGGCTTCACGTCTGGGAGACTTAATATCATCTCATGCGCTATTGCTTGGTGGACCTTGCTGGACTTCACTGGACACTCTGTAACCCTTGCGTTTCTGCGATTTTCGGGCATTATAGCCGGATCGACTTCGCGGGCGGACGGTAACGGACGCCCATGGTCCACGGGCCAAAATTGGCCCAAGGCTGGCCCAAGAGAGGTTCACAATGCCGCGCGCTTTGACCGACTCCGTTGTCAGGAACCTGAAACCGCTTCGAGGAGCCACCGACTGGCGCGAAGTCTCCGATGGGGGTTGCCGCGGGCTGCGCCTGCGGATCTCGCCTCATGGCGAGAAGGTGTGGGCGGTCCGCGTCATGGTGCATGGTCGGCGTGCCCGGCAGCAGCTCGGGGCCTACCCGTCCGTGTCGCTCGCCGAAGCACGGGAGCGCGCCGACAAGTACCGTGCGGCGGCCCGCGAGGGTCTAATGCCCGAGACAAGCGACGAGCGGGAAGAAGCGGAGAACATGACGTTCGCCCAGGCCCACGGGAAGTACCGGGCCGCCTTGGCAGGCAGCCTTCGCCCCAACACGATCACCAACAAGAAGTCGCTCTTCGAGCGGCACATCGAACCGGTGATCGGGCACCGCTGGATAGGCTCGATCAAGCGGCCGGACATCGTGGAGGTGGTCGACCTTGCGCGCCGCAAGGGTTTGAGCACCGGCGCGAACCGGGTGTTCAGCGAGATCATGGCGTGCCTGCGCTGGTGCGAGGATCGCGGCATGATCGAGGGCGTGCCCACCTTCAAGAACTTCAAGTCGAAGGAAGAGCCCCGGAACCGGACGCTACACCGCGGCGAGTTGAGAGCGGTATGGCTGGCGACCGCGGACATGGGCCAGCGGTCCGCCGACTTCGTGCGGCTCTTGATGCTGAGCGGGCAGCGCCGCGACGACGTGCGGCTCATGCGATGGGACGAAGTGAGCCTCGACGACGGCTACTGGTATATCAGCGCGGAGAGGTACAAGACGCGCCGCGACCACGTGGTCCCGTTGTCCAAGCCGATGATCCGGATATTGCTGCGCCTCAAAGCGCAGCGGGCGTCGGCGAAGGTCGTCTCGCCTTATGTCATCCGCGGGAACGACCCGAGCAAGCCATTCAACGGCGCGCAGCGTGCAATGGACCGGCTTCAACAAGAGTCAGGCGTGACAGGCTTCACACTCCACGACTTCCGCCGCACGCTGCGGTCTGGCTTGGCTCAACTCCACGTCGACGATCGGACGGCGGAGATGACCATTGGCCATGCGGTGCCGAAGATCGCGCGCACGTATGATGTCTACGAGCGGATCAACGAGCGCCGCCAGGCGCTGGACGCGTGGGCGTCCTACATCGGTTTCTGCGTTGGTCCGATCAACCGCCGAAGGGTCGCCGATCGGGTCCCGTCGCGCACCAATGTGATGCGCCTCGCCGCGGCTGGCTGATAGCTCCTACCAACGCTTCGTCCGTTGAACGCCGGCGCCATGTGCGCCGGCGTTCGGCGTTTTACGGCCGCCATGGCGCATTCGTCAGGCGAGACCGCGGCGTCTACAGCCCTTGGACGGCCCGTGTCAGTTAATAGGTGTCACTGGCGAGCTCAACAGTAGTTTGACGGATAAACTGTTTGATTGCTTGACGTCAGCCCAACGAGTGCTTGACAAAGTCGGATTATTTCAAGTCAATCTGGACTCCATTGGTGTTCTCTCCTAAAGTGTGCTGGACTTTGACAAACGACGCACACGCGGAGCCCCAGCACATGTCGCAGGACCTTCAGACCCGAAGTGCCCAAAAACTGGCCTTGTCGATCCCGGAAGCGGCCAAGGCGGCCAGCTCGTCTCGCTCGACCATCTTCAACGAGATCGGCAGCGGCCGGCTGCGTGCACGCAAGCTCGGCCGGCGGACAGTGATCTTGGTGGATGATCTCGAACGCTGGCTTGAGGGCCTGCCACCGAAAACCCCATCCGACGCGGCATAAGCCGCCCGGAACGAGTACGGCCCGCCTCGGGGGTGTCGAGACGGGCCGCGGAACACTCACTCGCAGGGTCGGTGGGGTAAACCGATGGACAACAAGGTATCAGACTACCGCGCAAAGGCAAGGGCGATCTGCCCGATTTGCCGCGGAAAAACCTCCGAAAACCGCAGTTTCGCTTGGGTACAGTGGTGCGCCGCTTGTGATCGCCTGTCGTGCGAGTGCGCACGATGACCGCGAGCGAGCAACGGCCGCCCTGGCAGGCCGACGATATCGCTTGGTTTTCCGAGAACCCGCACCGCACGCACCGGCTTCGTAAATCTTGGTCGGGTGAATACCCAGACGACCTGTCGGCGGATCTCGGACCCGACGTGTGTCTGTGGTCGATCGTTCGCCGATACGACGACGTCATGGGTGCGAAGCGTGCATGCCTGCTTAGCGTCGTCCCGGCTTTTCCGCCCGACATGCACTGGCAGGTGCACGAAGCGTTTGCGCACGCGCTCTATGAGGCGATGACCCGGGCGATCGACAACTACACCGGCTTGTATCCGGAAGACGTCCAGTCGTGGTTCTGGGCGCTGCTCGACGCCCACGACAACCCGCAATAGCCGCGCAGTGATGCGCCGCTCCTCCCTGAGAAGGAACACGAGAATGACCGACGACAACGCCGCGCCCGCGGCGCCGCAGGCGCCCAACGGCGACGACTTCGGGACGACCCTCCACACCCTGTCAGCCAACGGATACAGCCCGTTGCCGATCGTGCCGGCCGACAAGACGTTCTGGTCGCAAGGTGTCGAGAAGCAGGGTGGCAAAACCCCCGGCCGACTGCTCGGGACAACCTGGCAAGCGATGACCGGCTGGCAAAGGTACGCCCGAGAGCCGGCCTCTCCGGCGACCCTGCGGCGGTGGGCGGAGTGGCCCGCGCGCGGCGTAGGTGAGCCGGGGTGTGGTCTCGCGGCGGGCTATGGGGGGCTTGTGGTCCCCGACCTGGACACGTTGTCGCCGACGGCCGCGGAAGCCGCTCAGCGGCTCGCGGACAAGCATCTAGGCGCCGCTCCGGTCAGGACAGGCAAGGCACCCAAGACGTCCCGCCTCTATCGGTGCGATGAGCCCCTGAAACGGCTGCGCTCCGCGACCTTTGAACTCGACGGTGTGCTGAACACGGTTGAGCTGCAGGTCGACGGTCAACAGACGGTCGCCTTCGGCGTCCACCCGGACACAGGCCGGCCTTACGAGTGGTCGGAAGGGTCCCCTCTCGACACACCGGTCAGTGAGTTGACGGTCGTCACCCGCGAACAGATCGAAGCGTTTATCGATGCGTGGGAAAACGAGATGGTGCTCGTCCACGAAGCGGAGATGAAAACCGCGGGCGGCGGAGCGGTCGATCGCGAGGAAAAGCCGGAAAGCGCGCTAACTGCGGGTGCCGAGAAGATCCGCGCGGCGCTGCCATACGTGCATAACGAAGACCGGCACTACGACGATTGGGTCAGCATCGCGCACGCGCTCAAGTCGGCGCTCCGCAACGCTGAGGGTGAAGCCCTCGACATCTGGCACGAGTTCTCGGCCAAGAGCGACAAGTACGATCCTGACTACACGGATAGGGTGTGGCAGTCGATCGACGCGGAGACCGTCAATTCAATCGGCGCCGGGACGTGGTTCCACGAGGCGCAACAAGGCGGTTGGAACGGCCGGCCCGAACCGGGCGACGAGTTTCCGCCGATCGCCGAGGCCGACCGGCCGGCCGACGATCGTTCGCCGATCGAACGGGCGGTCGACGAGGTGAACGCCGAATATGCGATCGCGCAGGTGGGCAGCCGGGTTGTCGTGGTGCGGGGGCAGAAAGACGAGTATGGGCGACCCACTACCCCCGCCTTTCTGTCAGTCCCGGACACTAGGAATTTTCTGGCCAACCGTCGGATCAAAGATCCCAAGGCGGGCAAAAAAGCACAGGAGCGCTCTGTCGCCGACATCTGGCTGCAGAGTCCCCGCCGAAAGACTTACAACGGCGTCACGTTCGACCCGTCCGGCACCAAGCCGGACACCTACAACCTTTGGTGCGGTTTCGCCGTAGAGCCGGACCCGAGCGCGAGCTGCCAGCGGTTCCTCGACCACCTGCGAGACAACGTGGCCCGCGGCGACGAGACGATCTACAGATGGGTGGTCGGCTGGTTCGCCCATATGATCCAGCGGCCGGGCACGAAACCCGGCACCGCTCTCGTGCTCAAAGGCACGCAGGGGACCGGCAAAAGCATCGTGGGCGAAGTGATCGGCCGGTTGTTTCCGCCGCACCACACGAAGGTGAGCAGCCCGGAGCAGTTCACGGGGCGGTTCAATCGGCACTTCAATCAAGCGCTGTTGGTACAGGCCGAGGAGGCTTTCTGGGCTGGCGGCAAGGATGCGGTCGGCAAGCTGAAGGACATGATCACCGGGAGCACCATGCAGCTTGAGGCGAAGTGCGTAGATGCCTACCAGATCAAGAGCGTGATGCGCCTGCTCATCACGTCGAACGAAGAATGGGTGGTGCCGGTGGAGGTCGCCGAGAGACGCTTCGCGGTCCTCAACGTGTCGAACGCACGGGCGCAAGATCACGCGTATTTCCGAGCCATACTCCAAGAGATGGAGCAAGGTGGTTACGGGGCCCTGCTACACCACCTGCAGCGGTTCGATCTGTCGACCGTCAACGTCGGCCAGGTTCCGAAGACCGAAGGGTTGCTGGACCAAAAGATCCAGTCACTCGATAGCGTCGCTAAATTCTGGTTCGATTGCTTGCGCGAGGGCGACGTGCCGGGCGCGCATGACTTCAACGGTGGGTGGCCCGAAAAGCCCGAAGAAGTCTCCAAACGCGTGTTGTTCGAGACCTACCGCGCCAGATTGAAAGATAAGCAATATCACACGACATACGGTGTAGATGGTGGTCAGTTCGGCAAGCAGTTGCGTATCCTGGCACCGAGCATCAAGGACACGAAGCGCCGCTGTGATAGCGGTCAGGTCAGATTCTACGTGCTCCCGCCGTTGGACGATTGTCGGGCGCAATTTGAAGCGTGGATCGGCCATTCTATTCCCTGGGAAGACGGCGAAGACGCCTAAACCCGGACAAACGGCCTTGGTGGGACAGGGCGGGACAGGCTCGGATGGGGGTGGGACAGGTGAGCGGCTTCAAAAAATGGCAGTTTTCCGCGTGGTGAGGCAGGTGGGACAGGTGGGGCGGGGATTTTTCGGATTCCCCATATAGAGATGCACTGGCGACCAGTTTTTGGCCTCGTACCATAACAGCAGGGGGCTATCCTTACGCTTCTTTTCTCTATAACTCTAAAAGTACCTGTCCCACCTGTCCCACCTGTCCCAGCCCAGGCATACTGCGGCTTCCAGCTGGGACAGGTGAGCGAAAGCACCTGTCCCAACCTGTCCCACCTTGCGGCGATCTACTGCAAAAGCAGTTCCATCGGCTCGGTCTTGGTCTCCACGCCCGCCGACCGCGCACCGTTGCTGTGCTGATCCAGCACGGCGAGATACGCCGCGCCGTCGGGGCACTCCGCTAACCGATCCCGCGTCCACTGGATTGCCTGCTCGCGGTCGCCGTGGTGGCGAAGGCCGATCGCCAGCACCGCGGCGGCGAACCAGGCGCGCCACTTTTCGCGCGGCGCGCCAGGCGCCGGGGGTGAAAATCCGGTGATCCGGCGAACGTGGCTGCGCAACTCGTCCTGCGTCATTTCTGAGAGTTGCATGACGGCTACCCCGCGTTGGCGACGTCGCGGCCGTCGAGGATCGCCCGCAGGAAGTCCATGGGATCGGCGGCGTCCTTGTCGCCGTTGTCGGCGGCGTCGCGCTCCGCTTCGAGTTCCTTCGCGGTCCCGAGTTGCCCCGCGTGCTCGCACAGCGCACGGCCGGCGCTGACCTTGGCCGCGTGCGGCGCTTTCGGGTCTTGCGCGACTTGTCGGAGCGCATACAGGCCGATTACCCCAGACTCGGCCCGCTGCTTGAGCAGGGCTTTCCTGATGGCTTCCTGCACGTGCGGCAAATTCAGGTTCTGCCGCGCCTGCTCGTGGGCCGATCTTTCCGAGTATCCGGCGGTTTTCGCGGCGGCCGTCCCGTTGCCTCCGTTACGTGCATACTCAAGCGCGAACACCTGCTGCATCTCAGTCATTTTTGCCGGCATGGCGACAATCCTTCGCTTTGCGGTATCGATAAAAGTCCTGATGTGGACAATGCCCGAAAAACCGACACCCGGCAAGGTCGAACAGCCCTCAAAGCCTTGCATTACTGGTCGGGTCTGATAGCATCCCCAGAAATGGAGGTGACACGCGGCAAGTCCCCGGTGTTGCAAACTTGAAACACGACTTGCGCTTAATTGCGAGGAAAGCCAATGCGCCGCCGTCGTTTGACCGTAGGCTCCCCGGGTATCCAGCCGGGCAAGATCGCTCAGGCGTTCACGAGCATGTACAACGCCGTGCCGAGCGAGGCCGAGCGCCAAGCGGAGCAGGCGCAGATCGGGGCGCAGCGGGCGCAGGCCGACCTCTACAGCGCCAAGGCGGCGAACGAGCGCGCCGACTACACAGCCACACAGCGCCAGCAGCAGGGGCGTGAGAAGATCGCCGACCTGTTCTCGAAGATCGACGTCGCCGGCGAAAACTTCCATCTGAGCGGCGCCCACCCTTCGCAGCAGCACCGGACCGACGCGCCGGAAGCTGATCTCGAAAACTCGCTCGGCGAGTACGCCGGAAACGAGCTGCGCGAAGGCGCGATCGAAGCCATGCGGATGGCGATGCGCGCTGGCATGAAGCCGGACGAAGCGAACCAGTTCGTCCGTAACGGGATCGCGGCCTATCGGGGCTCGCAACCGATCGTGCAAGGCATCGGCTACGCGAGCGATCCGAAGGGTTACACGCTGGGTGTGAACGACGCGATCTCGCCGGAAGACCGTGAGGGCGTGGCTGCGCGGAACCAGCAGAACAACCTCGGGCAGATTTACGCGGAGGCCGCCGCGAGCCCCCTCACTGTCGGCGAAGGCGACATGGTGGTCCCGGGCGCCGGCGACCCCCGCGGCAGCGCCGGCCCGATCTACGGCCGCGACACGGCGAGCACCGCGGAAGCCGGGCTCATCAACCGCGCCGCCGGCGGTGAACAACTCAACGACCAACAGGCGGCGATCGCGGGTGCGGACGGCTCGGCCGGCCCGAACAAGCAGCGGATCGCACTCCGCGGCCCCAACGGCGACCAGCGTTCAGGCTATTTCGATCCGGGCGCCGGAACGTACCACTTCGCGACCGGCGAGCGCGTGCCCGAGGGGTGGCAGGCGTACAACCAGCCGCAGCCGCAGGGCTCGAACGAAGAGCTCGGCTTCGAGAGCAGCGAGTTGAAGTCGACTCGGCAAGAGATCCTGAACCGGCGCAGCGCGACCAAGCAGGCGGTCGCCACGGTCGACGAGATCAGCGGCCGGCTGCAGCAGGCCGAAGACCCGGCGCAGATCGTCGGCATCGTCGGCAGCGCCTCGGGGCTGCTCAACGACATGGCGGCGCAGGCCAAGGCGGCCATGCGACTGACCGGGACCGAGATCGAGGCGCCCGGCGACGCGGCGGCCTACGAAGGGACGTTCCGCGAGCTTGGGATCGAGAACCGGCAGATGCAGGCGGCGTTCCTGGATCTCGCGTACTCGATCGCCCAGTCCCGGGAGAGTGGACGTCTTACCGAGGCGGACATTTCCCGCGCGCTGCGCACGGTCGGCGCCAACGCCCAAGACCCCGTTGCGATGTCGCAGGTGCTGCAGTCGGCGCGCAACCGGCTTGTGCGGAATTACCAAATCTACGAAGGCACCGCCCGCGAGATGTACGGCGACCGGCTCAACGTCGATCCGTGGCGCCCAAAAGGCGGCCAGCCGCAGGGCGGCCCCGCCGGCGCGTCGCCGGCCCCGGGCGGCGGCCAAGGCGGCGGCGGCGCGAGCGGCCAGCCCGGCACGGGCGGCGGCAACGGCGGCGTGCCAGTGATCGACCTCGACGGAAACAGGATCGAATAATGCCAATCGATGTCCAACTGCCGTCGGGTGAGCGCGTCCGCGTCCAGACCGACGATCCGCAGGCCGCCGCCAAGGCCGCCCGCACCTATTTCGAGGAGAGCCAGCAGGCCGAAGGCAAGCGCACCGAGATCGCCCCGCCCTTCGACCCGGCCGGTGAAAACATTCCATGGCACGAGCAGCCCGCGACACAGACCCGCCCGCAGGCGCCGCCAGAAACCGGGCCCGAAAACGGTTTCGCCCGCGACCTGACGATTGGTGCGCAGGGCACCGGCCGCGGCCTGGCGGAGCTCGCCGGCGCGCCCGTGGATATCGCGACCATGGCGCTTAACGCCGGCGCCGCCGGCGGCGAAAAGCTGTACGAGGCGGCGACCGGCGAAGAGACCGACTTCGGCCGGATCGAGAACCCGATCGGCGGCTCGCAGTCGATCCGCGACGCCGCGACAGCCGGCGCGGAAGCCGTAGCCCTGCCGCTGGTCGCCGAAGACGACCTGCAGGGCGAAGAGAAGTGTAAGCGCCCCCTACGCCCCATTGGCATAGGGTGTTGACGCGCGACCACGGGTCTCGGCGGCGCACGAGGCGCCACCGGGACCCGTGGGCAACAAACTTTGCAAACTTTATTGGTTTTGCTGGGCCG
>NZ_NRRL01000069.1 GCF_016583645.1 Rhodovibrio sodomensis
CGCCCCCCCAAGATCGCCGCCCCCAAAGACCGAAAGCCCGACCGCCGTGAGCCGAACCGAGATCGCCCCCGCAACCGAGACCGCCGCCTCCGCGACCGCGCTGCCGGCGGGCGCCGACTTCGGCGAGGTGCGCGACTTCGTCGAACTGCTGAAGCCGCGGGTGATGTCGCTGGTGGTGCTGTCGGGCGTCGCCGGCCTGCTCGCCGCGCCCGGGGCGCTGCACCCGGTGCTGGCGTGCGTGGCGGTGCTGTGCATCCTGGCCGGCGCCGGCGCCTCGGGCGCCATCAACATGTGGTACGACCGCGACATCGACGCGGTGATGCGCCGGACCCAGCAGCGCCCGGTCGTGACCGGCCGCGTGCAGCCGGCCGAGGCGCTCGCCTTCGGGGTCACGCTGGCGCTGTTCTCGGTGATGCTGATGGGGCTGGCGGTGAACTGGGCGGCCGCGGGCCTGCTGGCGGTCGCGATCCTGTTCTACGTCTTCGTCTACACCGTCTGGCTGAAGCGCCGGACCCCGCATAACATCGTGATCGGCGGCGCCGCCGGCGCGTTTCCGCCGATGATCGGCTGGATGGCCGTGACCGGGACGGTGGATCCGGGCGCGATCGCGCTGTTCGCGCTGATCTTCCTGTGGACGCCGCCGCACTTCTGGGCGCTGTCGCTCTATACCGACATCGACTATTCGAACGCGGGCGTGCCGATGCTGCCGGTGGTGGCCGGCCGGCAGGCGACCAAGAAGCAGATGTTCGTCTACACGCTGCTGCTGCTGCCGCTGGCGCCCGCGCCCTACCTGATGGGCTTCGCCGGGCCGGGCTACGGTCTGGTGGCGCTCGCCATGGGCGGCCTGTTCGTGGTTTCCGCCGCGCGGGTACTGAAGGACGAGTCGCGCACCCAGAAGGCGGCGAAGCAGATGTTCGGCTTCTCCATCCTCTACCTCTACCTGCTGCTGGCGGTCCTGATCGTGGACGCCACGGCCGGGCAACTGGTCTAAAGACGCCATGGCGCGCGAACCGGAACCCCAGGACGAGACCTGGCAGGAGACCGACTGGACGCCGGAGACCCGGGCGGCGTTCCGCCGAAAGAAGCGCGGCAAGAACTTCGCGCTGCTGGCGGTGCTGATCGGCTTCGTGGTCGTGGTCTACATCGTCGCGATCGTACGCATGGGCGCGAACACGCCCGGCGCCAACTAGGGAGAGCCGCCGTGTCCGGCCCGCGGTCCGACAGTCCCGCCGCTTCCAGGCGCAACGCGCGCACCGCGCTGGTGCTGACCTGCGTGTTCGCGGGCATGGTCGGGCTGTCGTTCGCCGCGGTGCCGCTGTACCGCCTGTTCTGCCAGGTGACCGGCCTCGGCGGCACCACGCAGGTGGCCGAGATCGCGCCGGAGGCGGTCGCCCAGACCGTCAACGTCCGTTTCAACGCCGACCGCGCGCCCGAGCTGCCCTGGACGTTCGCGCCCAAGCAGGTCGAGGTCGAGGTCAGGCTGGGCGCGCGGGCGATGGCGTACTACACCGCCCGGAACCTGTCGGACCGGCCGATCACCGGGACGGCGACCTTCAACGTCACCCCGCTCAAGGCCGGCAAGTACTTCTCCAAGATCGCCTGCTTCTGCTTCACCGAGCAGACGCTGCAGCCGGGCGAGCGGGTCGACATGCCGGTCGACTACTTCGTCGATCCGGCGATCCTGGACGATCCCAACATGGCGGACGTGACCACGATCACCCTGTCCTACACCTTCTTCCCGCTGCCGGACGCAAGGTCCAGTCTGACGGGGACGGGCAGCAAGCACGCCGGCCTGAACGCCGCCGCGACGGTCGGCGGCGCGGGCCGGGCGAACTGACTTCCGGCGGGCACACGACGACACGCCGGCGACACTGAACGACGTTTTTTCGAGGAAGGGGCGAGAGGACCTGATGGCCCAGACGCACGAAAAGAAACACCCCTATCACCTGGTCGAGCCCAGCCCCTGGCCGCTGCTGGGCGCGCTTGCCGGCGGCGTGCTGGCGCTCGGGCTGGTGTTCCTGATGCACGACAAGGGTGCGTGGCTGACCTTCGTCGGCGTGGCCATGGTGCTGGGCACGATGGCCGGCTGGTGGCGCCAGGTGATCCGGGAATCCCGGGCCGGCGACCACACGCCGGTGGTCAAGCTCGGCCTGCGCTACGGCATGCTGCTGTTCATCGCCTCCGAGGTGATGTTCTTCGCCGCCTTCTTCTGGGCGTACTTCAACGGCGCGCTGTTCCCGACCGAGGAGATCGGCGGGGTCTGGCCGCCGCCGCAGATCCAGACCTTCGACCCCTTCTCGATCCCGTTCCTGAACACGCTGATCCTGCTGCTGTCGGGCTGCACGGTGACCTGGGCGCACCACGCGCTGAAGGAAAACGACCGCAGCAGCACGCTGCGCGGCCTGGCGCTGACGGTGCTGCTGGGCGTGATCTTTTCGTCGCTGCAGGCCTACGAGTACACGCACGCCCACTTCGGTTTCGGCGGCGACATCTACTCCAGCACCTTCTACATGGCGACCGGCTTCCACGGCTTCCACGTCATCGTCGGGACGATCTTCCTCGCCGTCTGCTTCTTCCGGGCCAAGGCCGGCCACTTCACGCCGGAAAGCCACTTCGGCTTCGAGGCGGCGGCCTGGTACTGGCACTTCGTCGACGTGGTCTGGCTGTTCCTGTTCTCCGCCATCTACTGGTGGGGGGCGTAGGCACCGACGAACGGAGGAAGACTTCTGCACGCGGGCATGAGCATCCGTGTGGGGGGCTTCGACACGCCAGCCTGCGGCCGGCCACTCAGCAAGAAGCTAGATTTAAGCTCCTGACAAAGCTGTAACGTCATCCTGAGTAAAGCGCCGAAGGCGTCCGTGTCGAAGGACCCCACACGGGCGCCAAGCGAGCCTGTGCAAAGTCTCCCCGAGGGATCGGGGAGTCACGCAAAGCGGGGAAGCGACAAGGGAACCGCATGTCCTGGGAAACCTCACAACCGGCCGTCTCGCCTTACCGCGCGGGCCTGAGCTGCCGCTGCCCGCGGTGTGGCCAGGGCGCCCTGTTCAAGGGCCTGCTGGAGGTTCGCCCGACGTGCCAGGCTTGCGGGCTCGATCTATCCAAGGCGGACAGCGGCGACGGCCCGGCCGTGTTCATCATCCTGATCCTGGGCGCCGTCGTGGTGCTGCTGGCCCTGCTGCTGGAGAGCCTGGTCGGCCCGGCGCTGTGGGTGCACATGGCGATCTGGCCGGTGGTGATCGTGGCGGGCTCGATCTGGATGCTGCGTCCGGCGAAGGCGATGCTGATCGCCCTGCAGTTCAAGAACAAGGCCGAGGACACCGGCCACCTCGAGCGCGACGAGGCCGGCCCAGGCGGCCCGCGCTGATCGACCGACCGCGATGAGCCCCGATCCGATCCCGCGTGCCCGGCACCGCCGCTTCAAGCCGCGTTTCTGGACCACCGTCGCCACCCTGCCGGTGTTCGCCCTGCTGCTCGCCCTCGGCTTCTGGCAGATCGAGCGGATGGAGTGGAAGAATGCGCTGGTCGCGGAGATGCAGTCGCGCATGACGCAGGCGCCGATCGCCCTGCCGCAGCCGATCCGGAACGCGGACCAATTGCGGTTCCGGCGCGTCGAACTCACCGGGCGGTTCCTGCACGCGCGCGAGATCTATCGCGCCGCTCAGACCTACGGGAAGACGCGGCGCGGCTGGGACGTGATCACGCCGTTCGAGCTCACTGACGGCCGCCAGGTGCTGGTCAACCGCGGCTGGGTCCCGACCGAGAAGAAGCCGCCCGAGACGCGCCCCGAAAGCCTGGTCGACGGGCAGGTCACGATCGAGGGGATCGTGCGGACCGGCGGCTGGTCGGGTATGGAGTTCGTCAAGCCGGAGAACGACCCGGCGGACAACACCTGGCTCTGGATGGACCTGGACCGGATGGCCAGGTTCGCCCAGCTGTCGCAGCCGGTGACCCAGCTCTACGTCGACGCGGCGAAGAACCAGACGCCGGGCAAGTATCCGATCGGCGGGCAGACGCGCGTCAACCTGCGCAACCAGCACTTCGAATACGCGCTCACCTGGTTCGCGCTCGCCGCGGGCCTGCTCGGCGTCTACTTCCTGTTCCACTGGCGCCCGGTCGACGACGACGGCACGACGCGGTAAGGGCAACTTAGGCCCTATCGCGGGATCGTCCCCTCTCCCTCGAGGGGAGAGGAGGGGCCCGCGACCCGAAGGGCCGTGGGAGGGTGAGGGTGGAACTCCCCGCCATAGGCTGCGGAGTCTCACCCGCGCCCTGGCCCTCTCCCCTCGAGGGAGAGGGGACCCGCCGCCACAGCCGTTCAGCCTGACCACCGCAAGTGAACGATCTGACGAGGACCTCGCGATGACCACCCACCCCTACAGCGAGCTGGAGACGCGCTTTTCGCGGATCAACGCGCTGTCGGAGGCCGGCGGCATGCTGAACTGGGACATGGCGACGCTGATGCCGTCCGGCGGAGCGGCGGCGCGCAGCGAGCAGCTGGCGGCGATCTCGGTCACCTGCCACCAGATGATGACCGATCCGAAGATGGCCGAGCTGTTCGAGGGCGCGCACGCCGAGGCGGACCGGCTGACCGGCTGGCAGGCGGCGAACCTGCGGGAGATGCGCCGGCAGTGGCTGCACGCCACCGCCGTGCCCGAGCGCCTGGTCGAGCAGATCAGCCGCGCCACCAACCGCTGCGAACTGGCCTGGCGCGAGGCCCGGCCGGCGAGCGACTTCCAGCAGGTCAAACCGTACCTGCAGGAGGTCCTGGACCTGACCCGTGAGGCCGGCCAGGCGAAGGCGCAGGCGCTCGACCTGAGCGTTTACGACGCGCTCCTGGACCAGTTCGAGCCCGGTTTCTCCAGCCGGCGGATCGACGAGATCTTCGGCCGGCTGGCGCGGTGGCTGCCGGAGGTGCTGCCGCGGGTGCTGGAGAGACAGCGCGCGCAACGGCCGCCCGAGCGTCCCGAGGGTCCGTTCCCGCAGGCCAAGCAGGAGCAGCTGGGCCGCCGGCTGATGCAGGCGGTCGGCTTCGACTTCGACCACGGCCGCCTCGATGTCTCGCTGCATCCCTTCTGCGGCGGCGTGCCGGACGATCTTCGGATCACCACCCGCTACGACGAAAGCGACTTCACCAGCGCGATCATGGGCGTGCTGCACGAAACCGGCCACGCGCTCTACGAACGCGGCCTGCCCGCCGACTGGCGCCGCCAGCCGGTCGGCGAGGCGCGCGGCATGGCCTTGCACGAAAGCCAGAGCCTGCTGGTCGAGATGCAGGCCTGCCGGTCGGCCGAGTTCAGCCAGTTCATGGCCCCGATCGCGCAGGAAGCCTTCGGCGGCGGCGGGGCGGCCTGGGACCCCCACAACCTTTACCGCCTGGCGACCCAGGTCGAGCCGGACTTCATCCGGGTCGACGCGGACGAGGTCACCTATCCCGCCCACGTGATCCTGCGCTACCGCCTGGAGACCGCGCTGATCGCCGGCGACATGTCGCTCGACGACCTGCCGGCGGCCTGGAACGAGGGGATGCAGCAGCTGCTCGGGATCACCCCGCCGGAGGACCGGCTGGGCTGCCTGCAGGACATCCACTGGTTCGACGGCGCGTTCGGCTACTTCCCGACCTATACCCTGGGCGCGCTCGCCGCCGCGCAGCTGTTCGAGGCGGCGACCACCGCGCACCCGGAAATCCCGGAGCAGCTGCGCCGCGGCGACTTCACCCCCCTTCTGGCGTGGCTGCGGACCAACGTGCACGGCCTGGGCAGCGCGCTCGACACCGACACGATCCTGGAGCGCGCCACCGGCGCCAAGCTGGACGAGACCGTGTTCCAGCGGCACATCCAGCGCCGCTATCTGGACGGCTGAGCGGGCCCACGCCGGCCGGTTGACCGGCCCGGCCCTCCGCTCGCTCTAAAGCAAAATCGATGAAGGGCGAGTCGACCTTCATCTTGCTCTCGCCGGGCAGGGCGACGGGTCGGACGGGGCGACTGGCACGCGTGGGCCGCGCGCCCCCTTGTTCCGGGTCGGCGGGTGTGCAGGATGCGCGGGCGTATCCCGCCCGTTTCGGACCGTCCCGCCGCATGTCCCTGCTTCTCGACGTCGTTACCCGGATCACGCTGCCGATCGTCGCGATCGCCGCGCTCGGCTTCCTGATGCAAACCCGCGCGCGCTTCGACGTGCGCTCGCTGAACCGGCTGCTGCTGTACGCCACCCTGCCGTGCTTCCTGGTGGTCACCCTGGCGGAGGCGGAGCTGCCGCTGGGCCAGCTGCAGGGCGTGGTGGTGTTCACCGTGGTGCAGTTCGCGCTGCTGCTGGGCCTGGGCTGGTCGGTCGGGCGCGCGCTCGACCTCGATCCCAAGGCGCGCGCGGTGGTCGCGGTCGCCTGCGCGTTCCCGAACAGCGGCAACTTCGGCATCCCGGTGATCGAACTCGCCTTCGGCACCCGGTACGTGGTGCACCAGGCGGTGATCACCTCGACCCACACGGTGATGATCCTGCTGCTTGCGCCGGTGCTGTTCGGCGGCGGCGGCACGCTCGGCCAGCACCTCAAGGGCGTGTTTCAGACCCCGCTGATCCCGGCGATGGCGATCGGCATCGGCCTCAATCTGGGCGGGATCGAGCTGATCGAACCGGTGCGCAAGCCGCTGGCGACGATGGGCGACGCCTACGTCGGCGTGGCGCTGTTCGCGCTGGGCGCGCAGTTGGCCGACAACCGGCTGCGCGTGCCGCTGGGCGCGGCCGGCGTGTCGGTCGCGCTGCGCCTGCTGGTCGCCCCGCTGCTGACCGGGATCGCGCTCACCTTCCTCGACATGCCGGCGCAGGTGGAGGCGATCCTGCTGGTCGGCAGCGCCGCCCCGGTGGGCGTGCTGCTGACCATCTTCGCCGGCGAATTCCGCGGCAACGTCGAACTGTCGAGCGCGGTCGTCGTCGCGTCCACCGTGCTCAGCCCGGTCCTGATCACCGCCGCCGTGATCGCCACCCGGCTGATGGGCGCTGGGTAAGGGGAGCTTTCGCCACAACTTATCCCCTCTCCTCCCAGTGGAGCAGGGGACTCAGTTCGAGGGAGAAGAGAACGCACGCCCTACCCCTGCTCCGCCTCGGCGCTTTCGCCGCCGACGCTGTCGGGCTGGTTGGCGGGGTGGTCGAGGGCGTAGCCGGCGGCCCGGACGGTGCGGATCAGGTCGGCCTCGTCGCCGGTGTTGAGCGCCTTGCGCAGGCGGCGGATGTGGACGTCGACGGTGCGCGGCTCGACGTAGACGTCGTGTCCCCAGACCGCGTCCAGCAGCTGCTCGCGGGTAAACACGCGGCCTGGGTGCTGCAGCAGGTGGCGCAGCAGGCGGAACTCGGTCGGGCCCAGGTGCACGTCGCGGCCCTGCCGGCGCACGCGGTGCGCGGCCAGGTCCATCGTCAGGTCCTCGAACTGCAGCGTTTCGCTCGTCAGCTGCGGCTGCGCCCGGCGCAGCACGGCGCGGATCCGGGCGATCAGCTCGGCCGGGGAGAACGGCTTGGTGATGTAGTCGTCGGCCCCGGAATCCAGGCCGCGGACCTTGTCCGCCTCCTCGCCGCGGGCGGTCAGCATCAGGATCGGGACGTCGCGGGTGTCCGGCTGCCGGCGCAGCCGGCGGCAGACCTCGAGCCCGCTCGTCATCGGCAGCATCCAGTCCAAAAGGACCAGATCCGGCCGCTCCTCGGAGGCGCTGATCAGCGCCTCGTCGCCGTCCTGCGCGGCCGCCACCCGGAAGCCCTCGCGCTCCAGATTGTAGCGCAGCAGGGTGACCAGCGCGGTCTCGTCCTCAACCACCAGGATCAGCGGCTTCATGGCACTCGTCCTTCCTTCAGACGTCCTTCGGACCGTTGCCCGCGTCCGACCCGGTGCCCGACCCGGCGTCCGGGCTTGCGGATGACCCGGCGTTCGCCCCTGCATTGGGCGGGGGCGATCCGTCGCCGGCCTCGCCTTCCTGGCCGTGCTCGACGACGGCGTAGCTGGAGGTGTCGCCCTTCGGCCGGCCGCCCTCGATGTACTCGCCGGTGACCAGGTAGTGGATCGTCTCGGCGATGTTGGTCGCGTGGTCGCCGATCCGCTCGATGTTCTTGGCGACGAACAGCAGGTGCGTGCACGGCGTGATCGCGCGCGGGTCCTCCATCATGTAGGTCAAGAGCTCGCGGAACAGCGAGGTGTACATCTCGTCCACCTCGGCGTCGCGGTGCCAGACGTCGAGCGCCTTCTCCGCGTCGCGCTCGACGTAGGCGTCGAAGGTGTCCTTCACGATCGCCTGCACCAGCTTGGCCATCCGCGGCACCGCGGACGCCGGCTGGGCCGGCGGCAGCTGGTTGAGCGCCAGCGTGCGCTTGGCGACGTTGACCGCGTAGTCGCCGATCCGCTCGGTGTCGGAGGCGATCTTGAAGGCGGCGATGATCTCGCGCAGGTCGGTCGCGACCGGCTGGCGCAGCGCCAGGATGCGGACCGTCTCCTCCTCGACCTGCTGCTCCAGTCCGTCCAGGCCGGTATCCGCGTTGACCACGCGCCCGGCGAGATCGCTGTCCCGGCGGGCCAGCGCGTCGACCGCGCTGGAGAACTGGCTTTCCGCCATGCCGCCCATGCGCGCGATCTGGTGGGCGACGTTCTTCAGCTGATCGTCGAACGACTTGACGATGTGTTCCTGCTGCCCTTGCAAGGCGACCTCCTTTGGCGCCGTGTGGATCCGGCGCGTGCCTGCGCCTAGGGCGAGATGCGGGAAGATGGGAACGGCTTCCAGCTGACTCGCGCCCTAGCTTCAAAAAGTGAGAGCAGAATTCACGATCCGAGCCGGTTCGGCTTTGATCGATTCTGCTCTCGTTGGACCCGCCGGTTTAGCCGTAGCGGCCCGTAATGTAGCCCAGCGTGCGCTGATCCTTCGGGTTCGTGAAGAGCGCCTCGGTTTCGCCCGCCTCGACCATCTCGCCCAGGTGGAAGAAGGCGGTGCGCTGCGAGACGCGGGCGGCCTGCTGCATGTTGTGGGTGACGATCACGATCGTGTAGTTGGCGCGCAGTTCGTCGATCAGTTCCTCGATCTTGGCGGTGGCGATCGGGTCGAGCGCGGAGCACGGCTCGTCCATCAGGATCACTTCGGGGCTGACCGCGATCGCGCGGGCGATGCACAGGCGCTGCTGCTGGCCGCCCGAAAGCCCGGTGCCGGGCAGGCTCAGGCGGTCCTTCACCTCGTCCCACAGCCCGGCGCGCTGCAGCGAGTTGACCACCACCTCCTCGAGTTCGTCCTTGGTGTTGGCGACGCCGTGGATGCGCGGGCCGTAGGCCACGTTGTCGTAGATCGACTTGGGGAAGGGGTTGGGCTTCTGGAACACCATGCCGACGCGCGCACGCAGCTGCACGACATCGAGCGAGGGATCGTAGATGTCGAAGTCGTCGAGCTTGACCTCGCCCTGGATCCGGCAGCCCTCGATCACGTCGTTCATCCGGTTGAGGCAGCGCAGATAGGTCGACTTGCCGCAGCCGGACGGCCCGATCAGGGCGGTCACCTCGTTGACCCCGACGTCGAGCGAGATCCCCCTCAGCGCATGCGCCGTGCCGTAGTGGACGTTGACGTCGCGCGAGGTCATCTTGGGCGTCTTGCTGGTTCCGGCCGCCGGGCCGGCGCCGGTCTCGCCCTTGCCCGGCTGCTTCTTGTTCTTGGCGGCCTCGGCCGCCATCGGGGTCTGAAGTTCGGTCATCGCTGTAATCCCTTGGCCCGCGCCTACCAGCGGCGCTCGAACTGTTTGCGCAGCAGCACGGCGGTGGCGTTCATGGCGATCAGGAAAGCCAGCAGCACCATGATCGCCGCGGATGTTTTCTCGATGAAGGCGCGCTCCGGGCTGGTCGACCACAGGAAGACCTGCACCGGCAGCACGGTCGACGGGTCGGTGACGCTGGTCGGCACCTCGACGATGAAGGCGACCATGCCGACCATCAGCAGCGGCGCGGTCTCGCCCAATGCCTGCGCCATGCCGATGATCGTGCCGGTCAGGATGCCCGGGAGCGACAGCGGCAGCACGTGGTGCGTCACCGTCTGGATCCGCGACGCCCCGACGCCGAGGGCGGCCTCCCGGATCGACGGCGGCACCGCGCGCAGGGCCGAGCGGGCGGAGATGATGATCGTCGGCAGCGTCATCAGCGACAGCACGATGCCGCCCACCAGCGGACTGGAGCGCGGGAAACCGAAGAAGTTGATGACCACCGCCAGGCCCAGCAGGCCGTAGACGATCGAGGGCACCGCCGCGAGGTTGTTGATGTTCACCTCGATCAGGTCGGTCGCCTTGTTCTTGGGCGCGAACTCCTCGAGGTAGACGGCCGCCAGCACGGCGATCGGAAACGACAGCAGCAGGGTGACGAACAGCGTCAGGAACGAGCCGACGGTCGCGGCCAGGATGCCCGCCTGCTCCGGCTCGCGGCTGTCGGTGCCGGTGAAGAAGGTGGTGTTGAAGAAGGCCTCGACCCGGCCCCGGGCGTCCAGCTGGTCGTGCCATTGGATGAATTCGGTGTCGAGCAGCCGGCGGTCCGGCGGCAGCGCGCGGTCGACATAGCCCTTGTGCAGCATGTCGATCTTGTCGTCGGTCTTGACCCAGACGTCGAAGCTGGTGCCCAGCAGGCTCGGGTTCTCGATCACCTGCTCGCGGATGTCGCGGGCCGCCGCGCCGGAGACGAAGCCGCGCAGCTGGCGCCGGGCCTGCTCGCCCGTCACCTCCGGGAACAGCTGGAACAGCGCCTCGTACACAACCGGCCGGAAGTTGGTGTCGCGCAGGTTCTCCGGCGTCGGCTGCCCCTCCAGCCCGATCTGCTCGGCCGTCGGCGTCACGGTCAGCTTCATCTGGGTCTGCCAGAACGCACTGTAGCCGTTCTGCACGATGCTCCCCAACAGCACCGCCAGCATGCCGATCGCCGTCACCACGGCGATCACGCCGTACAGGCGGAACCGGCGCTCGGCGGCGTAGCGCTTGCGCAGCCGTTGGGCCGACAGGTCCGGCCGGCGCATGCCGACGTCGGCGGTGTTTGCGGTGCTACTCATATTTCTCGCGGTACTTCCGGACGATGTTGAGGGCCACGACGTTGAGCGCCAGCGTCACCGCAAACAGCGTGATGCCAAGCGCGAAGGCGGCTAGGGTCTTGGCGCTGTCGAACTGCTGGTCGCCGGTCAGCAAGGTGACGATCTGCACCGTGACGGTGGTGACCGCTTCGAACGGGTTCGCGGTCAGGTTGGCCGCCAGACCCGCGGCCATCACCACGATCATGGTCTCGCCGATGGCGCGCGAGATCGCCAGCAGGATGGCGCCGACGATGCCGGGCAGGGCGGCCGGGAAGACCACCTGCTTGATCGTCTCCGACTGCGTCGCGCCCATCGCATAGGCGCCGTCGCGCAGCGACTGCGGCACCGCGTTCATCACGTCGTCGGACAGCGAGGAGACGAACGGGATGATCATGATCCCCATCACCACCCCGGCGGCGAGCGCGGATTCGCTGGAGACGGGGAAACCGAACCCGCCGAAGGTGTCGCGGATGAACGGTGCCACCGTCAGCGCGGCGAAAAAGCCGTAGACCACCGTCGGCACCCCCGCCAGGATCTCCAGCAACGGCTTGACCGTGCCGCGGATCCGCTTGGGCGCGTAGTCCGACAGGTAGATCGCCGAGAACAGCCCGACCGGCACGGCGACCGCCATCGCGATCACGGTGATCAGCAGCGTGCCGGCGAACAGCGGCACCGCGCCGAACGCGCCCTCGGAGGCCACCTGGTCCTCGCGGATCGCGGTCTGCGGGTCCCAGGTCAGGCCGAACAGGAAGTTGTCGATCGGAATCCGGCTGAAGAAGCGGATCGCCTCGAACAGCAGCGACAGCACGATGCCGATCGTGGTCATGATCGCGATCGTGGAGGCGACGATCATCACGATCGTGATCACCCGCTCCACCTTGTTGCGGGCGCGCAGGTCCGGCGTGATGAACCGCCGGCCGACGCCGAGCCCGACCACCGAGAGCGACAGCGCGGCGACGAGCGCGATCGACCGGCCGAAGTTGAAGACGCTGTTGTAGGCCGCGGCCGCGCGCTCCAGCTCGGGCGTCACCTCGCGGAAGACGCCGTAGCCGGCCGCCAGGTTCTGGATGTCGGTGATCAACAGCTGCAGGCGCTGCGGCGGCAGGTCCTTGGTCTGCGGGTCGAGCGCCTGGAGCATGTAGTACTCGGCCACCTGCGGCTCGACGACGAACCAGCCGGCGGCCAGCAACACGCCCGGCAGCCCGCACCAGAGCGCGAGATAGGACCCGTAATAACTCGGCAGCGAGTGCAGGTGGACCGGATGCCCGCCGGAGACGGTATAGGCGCGCCGGCGGCCGACCCAGTAGCTGAACGCCAGAAGGGCCACCAGGGTGAGGAGGAAGATGGAGGTGTTCATCGACCGTACGGTCCCGCTGGTCCTGTGCCCCGGTCGGCGCGCGCGCTCATGGCCGGTCCGCGCGGTTCAGGGCAGCGCTGGTGGAGCTCCCGGCACGGCGGCGCCCGGCATCCGGGTCCAACCGCGGGTCGCTGTCGTCTACCGAAAAAGGCTCTAAGGCAAGTGCGTCGGTATCGAAAAACGGATCGGCGTGAAAGGGATTAAAGCAACGCCAGGGCGCAATCCCGCCCGGGCTGGCAGCTGGGCCTGAACGGGCATGTGGGGCGGAGCCGGCAAGCGGCGGCCGGAGCCAGTCCGGCCGCCGCCCGCTCGGTCCTTGATCGTCACGCGATGATGCGTGGCGAACCGCTTAGCCCATGATCTCTTCCGGGTTCAGCGGCTCGAAGTTCCGGGCCTTCTGGCGCCAGGCGTTGCGCTGCTGCTCGGGCATCGGGATCAGGCCCTTCTCGACCAGGTAGCCGTTCGGGCCCCAGGTGCTGGCCCGGGTGAACTCCTTGACGTAGGCCTCGATGCCCGGGATCACGCCGACGTGGGCGTTCTTGACGTAGAACCACAGGCTCCGGCTGATCGGATACTGGTCGGCCGAGATGTTCTCGACCGTCGGCGCGACACCGTTGATCTTCGCCGCCTGAATGGTGTTGCGGTTCTGGTCCAGGAAGCTGTAGCCGAAGATGCCGTAGGCGTTGGTGTTCGAGTTCAGCTTCTGAACGATCAGCGTGTCGTTCTCGCCCGCCTCGATCCAGGCGCCGTCGGAGCGGTAGGTCAGGCAGGCCTCCTCCATCTTGGACTCGCTCATCGAGGCGATCATGTCGAACTGCTTGCAGCCGCCCATCATCGCGAGCTCGTTCCAGGCGTCACGCGTGCCGGATGTCGGCGGCGGGCCGTAGATCTCGATCTTCTTGTCGGGCAGCGAGCTGTCGATGTCGGCCCAGGTCTCGTACGGGTTCTTCACCAGCTCGCCGTCCTGCGGCACCTGGGCGGCCAGCGCCTGCCAGATGTGCTTGAGCTGGAAGTCGGCGTCCGGGCCTTCGACCGAGTTGGCGAACACGATGCCGTCGGCGCCGATCTTCACCTCGGTGATCTTCTGCACGCCATTTTCCTGGCAGCGCTTCACCTCGGACGGCTTGATGCGGCGGCTCGCGTTGGTGATGTCGGGGTGCTCCGCACCGACGCCGGCGCAGAACAGCTGCAGGCCGCCGCCGGAGCCGGTCGACTCGATCACCGGGGTGGGATACTGGGTTTCCTTGCCGAACTGCTCCACGACCGAGGTCGCGAACGGATAGACAGTCGAGGAACCCACGATGCGGATCTGTTCGCGCGCCTGGGCCGCGGCGTCCCCGCTCGGCAGAGCGGTCACCGCCGCCACGGCCGCGGCGATGGCGAAGGTCTTCTTCATCATGGTGTGTAACTCCGTTTCCTTGGAGTGAGCGCTCGCAGTGGCCCGGCCACCCCCTCCGGCGCCGGGCACGCGACGGTCTCGGATGCCGCCGCTTTGCAAGCCGGAGTCTTAAGCCGCTCTGCGAAACCTTTTACTACAGCCGTATGACACTTTTGTTTCGCGGTCCGGCCGCGCGCGGCCCTGTCGCGCTCTGGTTGAACTGCGCACGGGTTCACCCACGCCCAAATGTTACGGAAACAAAACAAATAGTCTCGGACCCGCCAGCCCAACCGGCTGACCGTGCCGGATAAACCGGACCCGCGCTCGGAGCCCTATACCGACCGGCTATTGGAAAAGCGGTTACGGAAGAAAAGCCGAGTTGGTGCCGCGGGAGGGACTCGAACCCCCGACCCATGCATTACGAATGCATTGCTCTGCCAGCTGAGCTACCGCGGCACCGGGATCGCGTCCGGGCCTTTCCGGCGCGACCGGCGGCCCGCCGGGACACCCAGGTTTCCCGGCGGGCCGCAAGGTAGTGAAGCCCCACCCGCGCGTCAACGCCATCGACCGGGTCGCTGGGGCGGGCGGCCGAAGCCCGACGCAGGGCGACACGCCGCCTCAATCCGCCGGAACGGTCGTGATCCCCGCGGGCCGTGCCCGCCGCTACCCCGCGGCCTGGCGCGCCGCCGGCTTGCCGGGTACGTCGGTCGCTTCCGCGTCCTCGACGTCCGCCGGCGCGTTGCCGCCGGTCTCCAGTCGGGCCAGCGTCTCGTCGGCCGCCAGCCCGGCGCCGGCGCGCGTCGGGGTCTGCCAGGCGAAGCCGTCGAACGTGCCGCAGTGGCCGCAGACCGCCTGCCAGTCGTCGGCCATGGCGCCGCAGGTGGTGCACAGCCAAGCCGGATCGGCCGGCGCCTCGGTCGCCTTGCGCAGCCAGCCGCGGGCGGCCTCCCGGTCATCGTTCTGCCGCTCGGCGAGTTCGGCCAGCTCGCGGCAGACCTCCTCGCTCGGCTGCTGGCCGCCGGCGGCCTCCAGGTGGCGCTTGGCATCGGCCCACTGCTCGGCCTGCAGCGCGGCGCGGCCCAGGGCCAGCTCGCTTTCGCGGTGGCCCGGGTTCTTCTCCGCCAGGCGCTTGACCCGGGCGTAGCGGTCTTTCTGCGTCCTAGCCGGCCGGGCCTGCAGGTACAGCTCGATCAGGTCCGGGTGCGGTTGGTGCGCCCAGGCCTTTTCGATCGCCTTGGCGGCGGCGCGGCCGCGCTCCTGCTCGATCAGCGTGCGGGCGTAGACGCGCACCGCCGCCACCATGCCGGGGGCGAGGTCGAGCGCTTCCTTGGCGTAATCGCGGGCGAACGCGGTCTTGCCCTCCGCCTGCGCGCTGCGCGCCTGTTCGGTCAGGATCACCGCGCGCCGGCGCCGGGCGGTCTCGCGGTCGATCAGGTTGCGCTTGCGGGATTCCTCGACCGCCTCGAGCGCGCGCTCCAACTCGCCGGTCTTGAGCGACAGGTCGAACAGGCTGTTGAGCACCCAGGGCGTCTGCGGGCGGATGTCGTAGGCCTGGCGGGCGTACTCCAGCGCGCTCCTCAGGTCGCCTTCCCGCTCGGCCTGGCGCAGCAGGCCGCGCAGACCGAGGAAGCGGGTGTCGTCGTCCTCCAGCATGCGCGAGAAGTAGCGTTTGGCCGCCTGCTCGTCGCCGTTCAGCTGGGCGGCCTGGGCGCTCAGCAGCATGGTAAGCGGCGGCTCCTCTAGCAGCGAGTCCGCGCGCCGGGCGTGGCGCCGGGCCTCGTCCGGCTCACCCGCGGCGACCGCGACCATGCCTTGGGTCAGGGCCTGATAGCCCTTACGCATGCGCCGGTCGCTGCGGCCGCGCTTGAGGCCGCCGGGCAGACCCCGCACGCGGCCCCAGATCCGCCAGCCGATCGCCGACAGGGCGGCGATCAGCGCGATGAACAGGATCAGGATGCCGACCGAGGTTTGAACCTGCCAGCCGTACCACTGGATCAGCACGCTGCCGGGCCGGTTGGCCAGCCAGACGGCGATGAAGACGAGAACGGCGACCTTGGCGAAAAAGATCAGTGCGCGGATCATGGTTTAGTTCGCGCTCCCGTCCTGGCCGCCGCTTTCGCCGGCGCCGCTGGCATCGCCGGTACCGCTGTCGGAGGCTCTGGAAAGCGCGCGCATCAGCTCGCTGCTCAACTGCGACAGCGCCTGCTCGGCCGCGATCCGGTTACGCGCCTGTTCGAGCCAGCTCGCCATCTCGCTTTTCGCGGGATCGGGCAGCTGCTCGACGATCACCACGGCCTCCCGCAGGTCGCCGGCGGCGAGCGCATTCTCCGCCCGGGCGAGGCGCGCGCCGACGCTGTCGCCCTGGGCGGAGGCGTCGACCCGGCGGACCGTGATCACGTCGTTCAGCCGGCGCAGCACACCGCCCAGCATGCCATCTTGCGAGGCGCCCATGTTCGCCGCCACGGCGTCCGCGGCAGCGCGGTCGAACGCGGCCGACAGCTCGGCGCGGGTCGGCACGCCCTGGTCCGCCATCGGCTGCAGTTTGTCGAGCGCCGCGGCGAGCGCGCCGTCGTCCGCGACCATCTGGCGCACGACCTGCAGCTGCTGGGCGAACGGCGAGGAAAACCGCAGCGCATTCCGCAGTTCCGCGACCGCGAGCGCCTGTGCCGCCGGCCGGGCGCTCGCGGCCGCTGCGCTTGCGGCCTGCTGCCCGGCAGCCAGCTCCTGGATCCGCGATTCCAGGGCGCTCAACCGGTCGGCGAGCGCCTGCGTCGTCTCCCGGCTTGCGGTCGCCTGGCTCACCTGCTCGACCCGGCTGGACAGCTCGTCGACCCGGCTCGCCAGCGTCTCCAGCCGCTGCGCCAAGGCGCCGGCCTCGCCGCCGCCGGCCGCCCCGGCGTCGATCCGGCCGGCCAGCGTCTCCAGCCGGCCGGTCGCCTGGTCGAGCCGGCTGGACAGTTGATCGACCTGCTGGCGCAGCTGCGCGCTCTGCTGGCCGCCGGCGGCCCCGCCGTCGCCCGCGCCGGCCGCCGCGGCGTCCGACGCCGCTTGGGCGGCGCTTTGCGCCTGCCGGGCGGTTTCGGCCGCGCTCTGCGCGGTGTCCGCGGCGTTCTGGGCGATCCGGGCTGCTTCCTGCGCGCGCTGGGCGACACTGTCCAGCCGGTCCTGAACGTTCGCCAGCTGGCCGGCGAGCTCCGACACCGTGTTCTCGAGGTCGTTCAGCGCCTGCTCGCTGGCCGGCTGAACGTCCGGCTCCTGCGCCGGGCCCGCGAGGTAGGGCTGCCAGACGTCGCGGGCGTAGATCGCGACCCCGGCGCCGACCACCACGATCGCCGCGCCCAAGAACATCCCGGGCAGCCAGCCCCGCGCCTTGCGCGGCGCCGGGCCGGGCGCGGCGGCAACCTCCGGGCCCGCGGCGCTGGCCGCCTCGGCCTCGGCGCCGGCGGCGTGCGCATCGGTGTGCGCGACGTCGGCGACATCCGGGGCGTCGTCAGGCGCCGCGTCCCGCGCCTGGTCCGACGCCTGGTCGCGGTCGGCCGGCACTTCCTCGGCCTCGACCGTCTCCGCGGCGTCGCCGGGGCGGCCCCAGGGGCTGCTGCCGGCAGCCGGCGCCGACCCGACGCTCTCCTCGCCAGAGGCGCTCAGCACCGCCCGGTCGAGGTCGATGTTGTTGCTGCGGGCCGCGGCCAGGATCTCGTCGTGGCGCGATTCCGGTATCGCGCCGCGGTTTTTCCAGCCCTGGACGGTGGAGACGGCAACGCCCAGCTTGGTCGCCATCGGACGGATGCCGCCGAAACGCTGGATCACCGCGAGCGCGCGGTTGTTCGACGGGTCGGCGGTCTCCCCGTCCTGCGGCTCGCCGGCGTCGGTCCCCTCGGAACCGGCCGTGGCGTCCGGCTTGTCCGGATCGGACGGGGTCTTGTCGTCTTTGTCTTGCTGGGTCATGGCATCCTTGGTCCCGGCTTGAGCCGTCTTGGATGGCGCGGGCTCCGCCCCTGGCGCCGACAGCGGAGGTCCGTCGGCGGTTGTCGATCGCGCAGGGCGCACGGCACTGTCGTCAGGCTCCCCCGTCTCAGGCTCCCCCGTCTCACGCTCTGCCGTCCCAGGAGCTTCCGTCCCAGGCGGTCCGTCGACATCGCCGGCGGCCGCGTCCAGCGCGGCGAGCAGCGCGCCGCGCTCCGGCCGTTCGGCCACCCGTACGTCCGCAAAGCGCAGTTCCTGCGCGGACGCTGCCGGGGGGAGCTCGGCCGCGTCGCCGTCGGACCCGGACGCCCGCCCCTGCCGCGGCGCGTCCTGCAGGGCCGAGGCGACCGCCTCGGACAGGCAGATCGCCCGGATGTGCGCACTCGCATGCGCGATCCCCTCCGCGTACAGCAGGGTAACAAACACTTTCGCCGTTCGGGGAGAGAAAAAAAGTGCGGCATCTAGCGCCCCGTCGCCGAGCGCCGTACGTGTCGCTTCCGACAGCCGCGCGGCAGGTACGGCCTCGTAAAGCGGTGTACGCCGCACCTCGAAGCCGGCCGCCGTCAGGCGCGTCTGCAGCGCGCCCGCGGTCACCGTGCCGGCGGCGTGGTACAGCGGGCCGTCGGCCGGATCGAGCCGGGCGATCGCCAGGTCGGCCAGCGCCTCGGCATCGCCGTCGGCACTTTCGACCCCGACGAATCCGGCCTTTCGCGCGGCTTCCGCGCTGGCTTGCCCGACCGTGAGGACGCGCAGGTCGCGCGCGTCCGACAGCGCGGCGAAGGCGCGTACGCCGTTGGCCGAGGTGATCAGCAGGGCCTGTACGTCCGAGACGTCGACCGCGACGTCGCGTACCTGTACGTCCAGCAGCGGTTCGATCAGGGCATCGTGGCCGCGCGCCTGAAGCGCCCCGACCAACTCCTCGGAGTCCGCACGCGGTCGGGTGACCAGCACCCGCATCGCCTAGAACAGGTCCGCGTGGCGTTCGAAAAACGCCTCGCCGGCGCGCGCCCGCAGCTCGCGCCCGGCATCGCGGGCCAGCGCGTCGGCGTCGGCGAGCGCGCCCGCGCGCTCGACCCGCCAGGCGTTGGAGCCGTCCGGCTCGGCCAGCAGGGCGCGCAGGCGCACCTGCTGCTGGGCATCGTCGGTGTAGTCGCACAGCACCCCGATCGGCGTCTGGCAGGAGCCCTGCAGTTCCTCCAGGCAGGCCCGCTCGGTCACCACCCGCAGGCGCGAGGGCGCATGGTCGATCGCCGCGATCAGCCCGCGCGCCCAGGCGTCGTCGGCCCGGATCTCCAGCCCGACCGCGCCCTGAGCGACCGCCGGCAGCAGTTCGTCGGTCGACAGGATCGCCGTGGCGTCTTCCGCGATCCCCATGCGGCGCAGCCCGGCCAGCGCCAGCATGGTGGCGTCGACCTGGCCGTCGCGCAGCTTCTGCAGCCGGGTCTGCAGGTTGCCGCGGAAGTTGACCACCGAGACGTCCGGGCGCAGCGCCATCACCTGGGCCTGCCGGCGCAGGCTCGAGGTGCCGACGGTCGCGCCTTCCGGCAGCTCGGCGATGCTGGCGGCCGCGTCGCAGAACCAGGCGTCGCGCGGGTCCTCGCGCGGCAGGATGGTGGTGATCTCCAGCCCGTCCGGCAGCCAGGTGGGCACGTCCTTCATCGAGTGCACCGCGACGTCGACCCGGCCGTCGCGCAGGGCGTCCTCCAGCTCCTTGGTGAACAGGCCCTTGCCGCCGATCTCGGCCAGCCGGCGCTTCTGCTCGATGTCGCCGGTGGTCTTGACCTCGACGACCTCGATCCGGCCTTCCGCGGCCAGCTCGGGGTGCGCGGTCTCGAGTTTCGCCTTGGTCTCGTGGGCCTGAGCGAGCGCGAGCTTACTGCCGCGGGTTCCCAGGCGCAGGGGTCGGTGCGCGTGTGCCATGGCAATAACGTCTATGACCTGCACGCATCAGGTTCAAGCGCTTGCTGGCGCGGCCGTCTGTCCCGCCGCCCTCCGGCTCTGGCACAGCCCGGTGCCGCGGCGTCTAGAGCAAAATCGATGAAGGTCGCGTCGACCTTGATCGTGAAGTTTTCTCTAACTGCTTGAAGAGAGAGCAAGATTCAGCTGAAAAGTGGCTCCACCTTGCAGCATCTTGCTCTAGGATCGCTCCCATGATCGTGCTGGCCATCGAGACCTCCTGCGACGAAACCGCCGCCGCCGTGGTCGCCCGCGACGGCGCGGCGACCGGGCGCGTCCTGAGCAATGTCGTGCTGTCGCAGCTGGCGGAGCACCGCCCGTTCGGCGGGGTGGTGCCGGAGATCGCCGCGCGCAGTCACCTGGATCACCTGGACAGCCTGGTGCAGCGCGCGCTCGACGAAGCCGGCCTGGGCTTCGACGCGCTGGACGGCGTCGCCGCGACCGGCGGGCCGGGCCTGATCGGCGGGGTGTTCGTCGGCAGCATGACCGCCAAGGCGATCGCGGCCGCGCGCGGTCTGCCGTTCCTGGCGGTCAACCACCTGGAAGGCCACGCCCTGACCGCGCGCCTGACCGACGGGCTGGCGTTTCCGTACCTGCTGCTGCTGGTCTCCGGCGGGCACTGCCAGTTGGTCGAGGTGGCGGGGATCGGCCGCTACCGCCGGCTGGGCGGGACGGTCGACGACGCGGTCGGGGAGGCGTTCGACAAGACCGCCAAGCTGCTCGACCTCGGCTATCCCGGCGGGCCGGCGGTCGAACGGGCCGCGCGCGGCGGCGACCCGCGGGCGGTCAAGCTGCCCCGGCCGATGGCGGGCAAGCCCGGCTGCGACTTCTCGTTCTCCGGCCTGAAGACGGCGGTGCGCCAGGCGCGCCAGCAGCTCGCGCTGTTCGACGACCAGGCCGCCGCCGACCTTGCGGCGAGCTTCCAGGCGGCGGTCGCCGACGTGCTCGCCGACCGCTGCGGCCACGCGCTCGACAGCTTCGCCGCCGACACCGGCCAGCGCGGGCCGCTGGTGGTCGCCGGCGGGGTGGCCGCCAACCAGGTGCTGCGCGCACGGCTGCGGCACCTGTCGGCCAGCCAGGGCACCCGCCTGATCGCCCCGCCGCTCGACCTCTGCACCGACAACGCCGCGATGATCGGCTGGGCCGCGCTGGAGCGCCTGGCGCTCGGCCTCAGCGATCCGCTCGACTTCGCGCCGAAGCCGCGCTGGCCGCTGGAGTCGCTGACGGGCGCGGCGGACACGTGATAGGCTCACCGGTATGACGCACGATCCGAAGCACACCACCGCCCAGCCGGCGGTCCCGGACGACGCCCAAAAGCCGAACGACCTGTCCGAGGAAGAATGTGCGGCGATCCAGGAAGCGCGCGCCGATCTTGCCGCGGGGCGGTACCATACGCACGAAGAGATCGTCCGTTGGCTGAGAACCTGGGGCACGGACCATGAAACCGACGGGCCCGATTAGGCCTCAAACGCGGTAGACCGACGGCGCTTTCTCACGTGCAAATCGACTGGTCGCCACGCGCACTGCGAAATTTGCGGCAGGTAAGAGTTTATATCGCGCGCGAGAACCCCGCCGCGGCGCGTGCTGTCGCGCGGGCCATAGATGTCGCGCGGGCCATAGAGGATCAGGTGAACCGGTTGCGGCTACATCCCAGACGCGGGAAGGCACGCCCCGGCGGCTTTCGGGAGACCGTTGAACCGCGCTACCGCTACGTGGTGCGCTATGACCTGCTGCCCGACGAGCCGGCGCCGACGCGCGTCCATATCCTCTCCATCTGGCACCCAAACAGGCGCGATAGGACACGACGGCCATGCAGCGCTTCGCGGTGATCGGCGGCGGTGCCTGGGGTACGGGCCTGGCGCAGGCGCTGGTCGGCGCCGGGCGCGAGGTCACGCTCTGGGTGCGCGAACGCGCGGTCGCAGCGGAGATCGCGGAGAGCGGAGAGAACCGCACCTTCCTGCCGGACGTGCCGCTGAGCCCCGAAATCCGGGCGACCCCCGACCTGGACGAGGCGGTCGACGGCGCTCAGGCCCTGCTGCTTGCCGTGCCGGCCCAGCACCTGCGCGCAACCGCGCGGCAACTGCGGGCCGGCCTGCGCGCGGAGGTGCCGCTGGTGCTCTGCGCCAAGGGGATCGAGGATGGCACGCTCGCCCTGATGAGCGAGGTGCTGGACGCGGAATTGCCCGGCTGGCCGGTCGCCGTGCTGTCGGGCCCGACGTTCGCGGTCGAGGTGGCGCGTGGCCAGCCGGCGGCGGTGACGCTGGCGGCCCGCGATCCGGTGCTGGGTGAGGCGCTGGCCGCGGCGATCGGCAGCCGGACCTTTCGCCCGTACCTGTCGGACGACGTGGTCGGCGCGCAGATCGGCGGCGCGGTCAAGAACGTGATCGCGATCGCGTGCGGCATCGTCGACGGCCGCGCGCTGGGCGAGAACGCCCGGGCCGCGCTGATCACGCGGGGGCTGGCGGAAATTTCGCGCCTGGCGCTTGCCAAGGGCGCGCGTGCGGAGACCCTGACCGGGCTCAGTGGCCTGGGCGATCTGACCCTGACCTGTGTCGGCAGCGGCTCGCGCAACCATTCGCTGGGCGTCGAGCTCGGCCAGGGCCGGGCGATCGGCGAGATCCTGGCGTCCCGCCGGTCGGTCGCGGAGGGCGTGTTCTCCGCCCGCGCCACCGTCACCCTGGCCGACCGCCTGGACGTCGACATGCCGATCGCCCAGGCGGTCGACGCGGTGGTCAACCGCGAGGCCGAGATCCCGGCCACCATCGACGACCTGCTGGCCCGGCCGCTGAAGAGCGAGTCGCGGTAGCCGCGGGTCGTTCGAC
>NZ_NRRL01000070.1 GCF_016583645.1 Rhodovibrio sodomensis
CCGCGCCTTGGGGAGAGGGGCCATATCTCCGCATCGGGTTCGGTGTTCGGACCCTAGCCGCTTGCCTGGCTCACCTCTCCCCCTGCCGCGGTTTCCGGCCTACCGCGGCTACTCGGCAACATAAAAGTCGCTCGGAGCGCCGTTCGAAGACGCTTTCGGTGATCTCCAGGGTCAGCGCTTCCGGCGCGAGATCGTGGGCCGCGAGGGCGGCGCGGACCTCGGCCGGGAAATCACCATTGAGGATGACGAGGCCTACTGAGCGGGTCGGCGTCTTGTTGACCTGAGAGCGTACGAACTTTCGTCCCGTCATTTGGAATAGGTAAAGGCTTTTGAGCCGCGTTCCGGAAAGACTATGTTTCCGCACCCCAGGATGCTTCAAATATTTATCAAGAGTGTGCAAAATAGAAAATATATTATAATCATGGTTATCGGTTAAGTTGCTGCCTCTAATATGGTATTCCATCAGATATTCCGGTATCCGGACAAATCCGTTTGGGTAGCGGAATGCGCAGCGGATTTGCAGATCCTGGTCCTCGTTATACCAAAGTGTTTCCTGGAATCCGCCAACCCGGCGAACGGCCGCTGTGACAGCGGCGGTTGCGCTTGTGACGGCACGGATCGACTTAAGGACATCGCCAGGACCAGCGGGGGCGGCGGGCGTGTCGACGGGAAAATCTATGCCGGCGTGCTCGTAGACCAGACGGTAGCTGCAATACGCGAAAACCTTGGTCGGATCGGCCTGCAGGGCCGCCGTCATGCGTTCGAGGAACTCCGGGTGCCAGGCGTCGTCACTGTCCAGGAACCCGACGAACGGCGTCTCCACCGCCGCCAGGCCGGTGTTGCCGGCGGCGCTCGGACCGCGGTTGTCGTCGTGCACGATCAACCGGATCCGGTCGCCGTACGCGCGGACTTTCTCCGGCGTCTCGTCGGTCGATGCGTCGTCGACGACGACGATCGGCTGGCCGTCCAGCGTTTGCGCCAGCGCCGACTGGATCGCGCGGTCGATCGTGGCCGCCCGGTTGTACGCCCGGATCACCGTGGTGATCACGGGCGCGTTCTCGATGTCGTCCATCCGGTTTCCCAATTCTCGGCTCATTTCGTCTGGGCGTCGAACACCGCGTCCCAGTCCGCCACGGGCGGGTCGGCGCGCAGGGCGGCGATTCGCGTGCGATACAGCGCGTAGATCGGCGCCAGCGTACATCCGGATGGCAGCCACCCGGGCGCGGCCTGCAGCGCGTCCTGGCAGCGCAGCGCGGCGGCGTCGGCGCGGTCCCAGTCCTGCGCCCGGTAGGCCTCGAGCATCGCCGCGTGGTCGGCGCCGAAGGCATCGAAACCGGTGTTCCGGAGAGCCTCCCGTTCGGCGACCAGCGTGAAGATGCGCGCGGGTTCCCGGCGGCCTTTTACCCGGACCAGATCGATCTCCAGGGCGGCGATTTCGTCGCCGCAGCTCGCTAGTGTCTCGCCACTTACGACGTTGTCGACCCCGTAGGTCTTGCACTGGCCTTCAAACCGCGAGGCGAGGTTCACGTTATCGCCCAGCGCCGAATAGTCGAAGCGCTGCTCCGAGCCCATATTGCCCACGCAGGCGACACCGGTGTGTAGCCCGATGCCGACAGCGATGCCCGGAAACTCGCGGCCGCTCGCCGCGTATTCGGCCTCCCAGGTCCGGTTCAGATCGACGAGGCGTCGCCGCATCCCGAGCGCAGTTCGGGCCGCTTCGAGGGGGTGGCCGTCGACATGGACCGGCGCGTTCCAGAACGCCATGATGGCATCGCCCATGTACTTGTCGACGAAGCCGTAGCGGGCCAGCACCTCGTCTGTCATCGGCGTCAGGAAGGCGTTCATGAAGTTGGTCAGTTGATCCGGCGTCATCGTCTCCGCGACCCCGGTGAACCCCCGGATGTCGCTGAACAGCAGCGTCAGTTCCCGATTTTCGCCGCCCAGCTTGAGCTCGTTCGGCCGCGCCGCGAGCCGCTCGACCAGGGCGGGCGAGAGATAGCGGGCGAACGCCGAGCGCACGAAGCGTTTCTGCCGCTCGGTCTGGAAGAACAGCACGCTGCTCATCGGCAGGTAGACGGCGAACCCGGCGAGCGCCGGAAACACGGGATCCAGCAGCAGCCGCGCTTCGGTGAAAGCGAACCAGGATCCCGCCATGCCGCCGCCGACCGCCACGGCTCCCAGCACGGCGCACCAGACAGCCCCAAGGCCGGGCAGGAGCAGGATCAGCGCGCCGCCGACGACGAGCAGCGCGAGCGTCTCCGCGCCATTCGCCCAGTCTGGGCGACGCAGATGCGCGCCCAGGATCATCTGCTCCAACGCCTGCGCCTGCACGGTCACACCGGCTGCGGCCGGATCCAGTGGGGTCGCGCGGATGTCGCCCAGGCCGGGGGCGGAGGTCCCGATCAGAACGATCTGCCCTTGGACCTGCTGACGCAGCGTGTTGTCGAGCGGGCCGCCCAGGACCCGTGCCGCGGAGATGCTGCGCGCGGCAACCGGGCCGGTGTCGTACAGGACCAAACGGCCTTTCGCGGTGGTTGGCACCTCGATCCGGCCGATTTTCATGGCGGTGACGCCGAGGTCGCCGCCGAAGTAACGCTCGCCGCTGCCCGTGCT
This sequence comes from Rhodovibrio sodomensis, assembly GCF_016583645.1. Lineage (GTDB taxonomy): Bacteria > Pseudomonadota > Alphaproteobacteria > Kiloniellales > Rhodovibrionaceae > Rhodovibrio > Rhodovibrio sodomensis. The sequence continues at coordinate 2,614 of NZ_NRRL01000070.1, forward strand.
GGTCTTGATGATGTGTGTGCGGGCCCCCTGCGCCACACGCAGCGCTTCGGCCGCCAGGCTGGGGTAGACCTTGCCGTCGATCGTCTGCGCGAGCGGGACATGGCGCACCACGTTGTCCAGATCGGACACCAGCCCGAAGCTGCCGTTGCCGGTCGCCGCGTCGGCGATCGACGGCAGGTTGGTGGTGGCCCCGCTGAACCGTGGCAGCAGCTGGGCGGGATTGTCGCCGGAGTAGGCGAACCCGGCCGGCCGGGGCGGCTTTCGCGAACTCAGAGTGGTTCCGGTCATTTGTTCGGCGGTGCGCGGCACGAACCCGGTCACCGTCGGGGCGGACGCGATCGCCCGGGCCAACACGCTGTCCGGGTCCGGCAGGCCCTGCAAGGCTTCCCGGATCGGCTGGGTCAGGCCGTGGCCCTTCCAGGCGGTCAGCAAATTCTCCGGCGCCGTCCGGTCCGGTTCGGCGAACACCATGTCGAACACGATCGCCGCGGCGCCGAGTTTGTCGAGGCGCTCGATCAGGCTGGCGACGATCGTCCGCGGCCACGGCCACTGGCCGTACGTCTTCAGCGCGGTTTCGTCGATATCGACGACGCGTACGCCGGCCGGCTGGTAGGTGCGCGGTTCGATCCGTTGGTAGCCGTCGAAGACCCAGTTGCGGACCTGCGTGACCGGCACAGGATCGGCGACCCTTAAGGCGATGACGATGCACAGCGCCGCCACGCCGATGAGTGTTGGAAGCCAGCGATGCCGCATGTCCGGACGTCGTCTCCCCGCCGCGAATTCGCCGCCCCGGATTGCTCTCTCCGCATCCCCGGTCGCAGTCTGTTCGCACGGGGGCGGGCGATGAGCGGCCGTGCACGCCTCCAGGCACGCGGGCTGAAGGGTGCGGCAACCTAGCACGCCGATATGCCGGGCGGGAAATGCTGTCGTACCGGCCTAGCGGGCCAACTTCGCTTCGAAGCGCGCCTACTGCGAAGCGCGCCCGGCCATCGTCCGGCGATCGGCGGTCCCGTCACGCGCATCCGCTCGGGAAGCCCGCTCGGGTGTCACAAGCCGGTCGTTCGGCTCGTTCGGGTATAGGCCGAGCAAGGCATCGTCACGCGCATCGAGTATCGGTCCCAGGGCACTCGGCCCGGGAGCGCGCCGCCCTGGTTTGGGCGCGTTCGACCGTTGTCGTGCCGAGACAGGTCAGGTGCGGTGCAGACGCGCTATCGAGATCAAAGCCGCCGGCGACAGGTCGCCGAACGGCGACGGTGCGCTGTCCGCGCGGTGTCTTGCACACACGGCCTTGGCCGTCGGATCCGAAGAACGATCACGACCGACCGTAGACGTCCTCGTAGCGTTGGATGTCGTCTTCCCCGAGGTAGTCGCCGGACTGCACCTCGATCACGTGCAGCGGCTCTCTGCCCGGGTTGGCGAGGCGGTGGACGGCGCCCAGCGGAATGTAGGTCGACTGGTCGGGGTAGAGGTGGAACACCTTGTCGTCGCAGGTGACCTCGGCGACGCCTTCGACCACCACCCAGTGCTCCGCGCGGTGCTTGTGGCTCTGCAGCGACAGCCGGCTGCCGGGGGAGACGGTCAGGCGCTTGACCTGGAAGCGGGTGCCGAGGTCGATGCCCTGATAGCTGCCCCACGGGCGGTAGACCTGGCTATGCAGGTCGGCCTCGGGCCGGTCGTCGGCGCGCAGGCGCTTGGCGAACGCGCCGACGTCCTGCGCCCGGTCGCGCGGCACCACCAGGACGGCGTCGTCCTGCACCACCACCACGAGGTCCTCGACGCCGATCGCCGCCAGCAGGTGGTCCTCGCTGCGCAGCAGGCAGTTGCGCGCGTCCTGCGCGACCACGTCGCCGCTGAGCGCGTTGCCGTGCGCGTCCTTGGCCGCGATCTCCCACAGGCTCGCCCAGGAGCCGACGTCGCTCCAGCCGATCTCTGCCGGCACCACCGCGGCGCGGTCGGTGGGCTCCATCACCGCGTTGTCGATCGAGATCGACGGCGCGGCCGCGAACGCCGCGGCGTCCAGGCGCAGGAAATCGAGGTCCGCGCGCGCCAGGTCGACCGCGCGGCGGGCGGCGGCCAGCAGCTCCGGCTGCAGGCGCTCCAGCTCGGCCAGCAGGGTGCGCACGGGCAGCAGGAACATCCCGGAGTTCCAGGCGTAGCCGCCGTCGGCGAGGTAGCGTTCCGCCGTCGCCTGGTCCGGCTTCTCGACGAACTGCGCGACCTGGTGGCAGCCGCTCAGCCCGTCCAGCGGCGCGCCCTGGCGGATGTAGCCGTAGCCGGTTTCCGCCCGGGTCGGGGTCATGCCGAAGGTGACCAGCCAGCCGGCGGCGGCGGCTTCCGCGGCCCGGTCGACCGCGCCCAGGAACGCCTCGCCATCCGCGATCGCGTGGTCGCTCGGCAGCAGCAGCATCAGCGCGTCGGGGTCCCGCGCGGCCAGCTGCACGGCCGCGGCGGCGGCGGCGGGCGCGGTGTTGCGCCCGACCGGCTCCAGCACGATGCGTGCGGCGGCGGAACCGGAGTCCTGGCCGGCGGCCCGCAGCTCCTCGGCGGCCAGGAAGCGGTGCTCCTCGTTGCAGATCACCGTCGGCGCGGCGAAGCGTGTCGGGTCGCCGACCCGGAGCGCGGTGTCGGCCAGCATGCTGTTGTCGCCGATCAGCGGCAGCAGCTGCTTGGGGTAGAGCTGGCGCGAGACCGGCCAAAGCCGGGTGCCCGAGCCGCCGGAGAGGATGACGGGATGGATTTTGGCGCGGGTCGACATGCGGGGCGTATGGTCCGGTGGTGGAACGGCGCATCGGGACGCGGGCGGCCGCCCGCGCTCGGCCAACGGCAGATATCGCGCGCGGCGGGCCAGGCGATCAACAACAGCACCAACTTTTTACCGCCGCAAGCGGGAACGCGGCGGGTCTATCCGGGCTGCCCCGTTCGGAACGCAGGGTAGGGGCGCCGGGCCTTAGCTCCCACGCCGGCTATGCGCCCTGCTCGCGCAGCACGTCCTCGATCCAGGTGCGCCCGGCGACGGCCTGCGGGAAGCCGGCGGTCGGGGCGAGCAGGAGGCTGACGTGGCGGATTTCCGCGGCGCTCACGCCGGCGTCCAGCGCGCGGCGGACGTGGGAATGGGTGGCGCCTTCCGAACGCTGGGCGATCGCGGCGGCGATCTTGACGAGGTGGATGGTGCGCGGGTCGAGCGGGCCGGCGTCGGCGACCGCCTTGCCGAGCTGTTCGTAGGCCTGCCAGACCTCCGGACTGTGCTTTGCGATCTGCTGGGCGGCGTTGGGGAGCTTGTCGTCGGTCATGAAAGCTGGGTCCTTCTTTCTGGCGGTGGGGCGGACCGGCGTGGCTTGGGCCAACGTCAGGGCCGCTCGGGGTCCGGGTCGACGTCGTCGATCAGCCGGGACGTGCGGGCCAGCGCCCGCAGCTTCTCGACATCGCGGAAGTGGACCTCGTTGCCGCGTACGGCCGCGCCGTGCTCGCGCACCGTCTGCAGGCTGCGCGACAGGTTCTCCCGGGTCATGCCGAGGTAGGTCGCGATCGTCTTCCTGTCGGCCGGCAGGCAAACGACGTCGGCGTTCTGGTTGTTGTGCCGCAATTCCAGGAAGTAGGCGGCGATCCGCTCCGTGCCGTCGCGCAGCTTGTGCGACTTCAGCGCCTTCAGCACGCGGCGGAACTCCTCGGCCAGCGCGCGCAGCATGGCGTCGTTGAACGCGCTGTCTTCGCGCAGCAGCCGATGGGCGACCGGGGCGGGGATCATCAGCACGCGCGCCGGCGAGACGGTGCGCGCGGACATCAGGTAGGGCAGGTCCTGCACGATCGCCGCCAGGATGAAGGCGCGCACCGGATGCATGATGATCAGTGTGCTCTCCCGGTCCTTGAAGCTGCCGTAGAGCTCGACCACCCCGTCGAGCAGGATGTGCAGCATGTCCGCCCGGTCGCCCTCCTCGATCAGCTGGGTCGAGGCCGGGAAGCGCTGCAGGTAGCTCGCCTGCACCAGCGCCTGCAGGTTCTCCTCGGCCATCTCCGAGAAGGGCGCCAGGCCGCGCAAGGCGGCGATATCGTCGTCGCGAATCATGCTTTATCCCACCGCGGCACCGGTCGCCGCAGCGTCGTGCCGACTGTGATCCATGTCAATTGGTGTCGTGGGGTGTGTCAATCGGCATCGTGCTGCGTGTTACTTGCGGCCCGGGTGATAATCAAAAGTATCGCCAAGTAAAGTCAGATAGCAGGGCTGCTTGAGGTGAATCAAGTGACCGTCGCGCGCCCCGGCGCAGGGTCCGGCATCAACGACCCGGCGGGGCGCGACCCGTTTCGGGCGTGTGCGTGGGTCCGCAAGCGTGCGGACCCGTAGTCAGACGGGAGACGGCCATGAAAGACCTGAGCGGGGTGACACGCGGTCAGCAGTACCGCGCGCTCGGCCTCAGTACGCTGTCCTTCACCGTGTGTTTCGCGGTGTGGACGATTTTTTCGATCATCGGCGTGAAGATCAAACAGGACCTCGGGCTGAGCGAGACGCAGTTCGGCCTGTTGGTCGCGACACCGGTGCTGACCGGCTCGATCAGCCGGATCTTCCTGGGCGTGTGGACCGAGCAGTTCGGCGGGCGCCTGGTGTTCACGCTGCAGATGCTGACCACGGCGGTCGCCTGCTTTCTGCTGTCGATGGTCACCACCTACGAGATTTTTCTGCTGGCCGCGCTCGGCGTCGGGCTGGCCGGCGGTTCGTTCATCGTCGGCATCGCCTACACCTCGCAGTGGTTCGAGAAGGAGAAGCAGGGCACCGCGCTCGGCATCTTCGGCGCGGGCAACGCCGGCGCGGCCGTGACCAACTTCGCCGCGCCGTTCCTGGTGCTGGCGCTCGGCTGGGAGCAGACGGCGCAGGTTTACGCCGCGATCCTGGCCGGCATGGCGGTGCTGTTCTTCGTGTTCTCGAAGGAGGACCCGAGCACCGCCGCCCGGCGCCACAGCGGCGCGAAGCCGGCCTCGGTCCTGACCCAGCTGGAGCCGCTTCGCAACATCCAGGTCTGGCGCTTCGCCACCTACTACTTCTTCGTCTTCGGCGCGTTCGTGGCGCTCGCCTCCTACCTGCCGAACTTCTACACCGGCGCCTACGATGTCTCGCTCGCCACGGCGGGCACCCTGGCGGCGATGTATTCCCTGCCGGCCTCGGTGTTCCGGGCACTGGGCGGCTGGCTGTCCGACCGGTTCGGCGCCCGCTTCGTGATGTACCTCACCTTCATCGTCTCGCTGATCTGCCTGTTCGTCATGAGCTACCCGGCGACCGACTACGTGGTGCAGGGCAAGAACGGGCCGATCAGCTTCACGCTGGCGATCCCGCTGTGGCTGTTCGTCACGCTGGCGGTGGTGCTCGGCTTCGTGATGTCGCTCGGCAAGGCCGCGGTCTACAAGCACATCCCGGTGTACTACCCGGACCACGTCGGCTCGGTCGGCGGGCTCGTGGGCATGATCGGCGGCCTGGGCGGCTTCGTCCTGCCGATCGCCTTCGGTGTCCTGCTCGACCTGACCGGCGTGTGGCAGACCAGCTTTATGCTGATGTTCGTGATCGTGCTGATCAGCCTGATCTGGATGCACGTCGCGATCCGCCTGATGGAGCGGCGTAAGTACCCGCAGCTGGCCCGCGAGACGCAGTTGTCCGACCTGCCGGACCGCCCGGTCAAGGCGCGTCACGTCGCCTCCGGCGCGCGGGCCGCGGGCGGCAGCGTCCAGTCGGCGCGCGCCACCCGGCAACGGTCCAGCTAACCCGCGCTCGCCGACACCCGGCGGCGCCCCGGTTGGCGCCGCCGGCACCGGCCCGCGATCCACGCGCGTTTCCGCATCGCTCAAGGAACGAAACAGATGTCCAGCCAAGCCTCCGCCGCCAGCAAACTCAACGCCGGCAAGGTCCTGCACGACTGGCGGCCCGACGAAGAGACGTTCTGGGCGCAGCAGGGTTACCGGATCGCCCAGCGCAACCTGTGGATCTCGATCCCCTGCCTGCTGCTCGCCTTCGCGGTCTGGCTGGTCTGGTCGGTCGTGGTCGCCAAGCTGCCGCAGATCGGCTTCGACTACACCACCAACCAGCTGTTCTGGCTGGCCTCCCTGCCGGGCCTGTCGGGCGCCACGCTGCGGATCTTCTACTCCTTCATGGTGCCGATCTTCGGCGGCCGGCGCTGGACCGCCCTGTCCACCGCGTCGCTGCTGGTGCCGGCGCTGGGCATCGGTTTCGCGGTGCAGTCGCCGGGCACGCCCTACGAGGTGTTCCTGCTGCTGGCGTTCCTGTGCGGTCTGGGCGGCGGCAACTTTGCCTCCTCGATGGCGAACATCTCGTTCTTCTTCCCGCGCAAGGCCAAGGGCAACGCGCTCGCGCTCAACGCCGGGCTCGGCAACGCCGGGGTGTCGGTGATGCAGTTCCTCGTCCCGATCGTGATCACGATGGGCGTGTTCGGCAGCCTGGGCGGCGCGCCGCAGACCCTGTCCGAGGGCGGCCGGATCTGGCTGCAGAACGCGGGCTTCATCTGGGTCCCGTTCCTGGTCGTCGGCACGCTCGCCGCCTGGTTCGGAATGAACGACATCGCCAGCGCCCGCGCCTCGTTCCGCGAACAGTCGGTGATCTTCAGGCGCAAGCACAACTGGATCATGTGCGTGCTCTACACCGGCACGTTCGGCTCGTTCATCGGCTATTCGGCGGGCTTCCCGCTGCTCGCGACCAACCAGTTCCCGGACGCGGGCGCGCTGCAGTACGTCTTCCTCGGGCCGCTGGTGGGCGCGCTCAGCCGGGCGGCGACGGGCTGGATCTCCGACAAGTTCGGCGGCGGCCGGGTGACGCTCGCGACCTTCGCCACCATGATCCTGGCGGTCGCCGGCATCCTGTTCTTCCTCGGCATCCGGGAACAGCCGGGCGCGTTCTGGGGCTTCTTCGCCATGTTCATGGTGCTGTTCTTCGCCACCGGCGTGGGCAACGCCAGCACCTTCCAGATGATCCCGGTGATCTACCGCAAGGAGGTGCCCCGGCTGATGCCGCACCTGTCCGAGGCCGAACAGACCCGCCAGGCGGAGAAGGAGAGCGCCGCCACCATCGGGTTCACCAGCGCGATCGCGGCCTACGGCGCGTTCGTCATCCCGAAGTCCTACGGCTCCTCGATCGCGTTCACCGGCGGGGCGGAAGCCGCGCTCTACGTCTTCATCGCGTTCTATCTGCTGTGCGCCGGCCTGACCTGGTTCTACTACACCCGGCGCAACGCCGAGATCCGGTGCTGATGCCTGTACGCAAGACGCCCTGCGAGGGCCTGGTCCGGCGGCCGCCCCATGGCGATGCGGCGATGGGGCGGCCGTGCTTGCGCGTATCCGGGATACGCTCTATCTAGATAAGGCGAACACAGACGAAACCAGGCCCAGGTCCCCGTCATGCCGGTGCAGGATCGCATTCGGAAATACCGCACGCAGGGGCGCGGCGCCGACTATGTGCGCGTCGAGGTTTTGGTGCCGCCGTCAGACCGGGAACGCGTCCGGGCCTACGCACGCCAGCTGCGCGACCGCCGCCGCGCGGCCGAGGACGAACTGGAGGCGATGTGCCGCGATGCGATCGCACGCTACGGCGTGCGGGTGCTGGACAACATCGACCCGGACCGGCTGCCGACTGCGCAGCAACGGGCCCGGGTGGTCGGCCGGGCGTTGATGGATAAGGGCGGCCTCGGCGGATTCAAGCTCGGGCGCAAGCTCGTCAAACAAGCGGAGGCGTTGGATGGTGTTGAGTCCGCTCCAGACCAAGGTCATGCGGACATTGGCGCCGAACCGCTCTGAGACGAGCTACTTCGCCGGCGGCGTCGTCTTGAATCGGGATTGGCCGCGCCGCTCGGACGATATCGATGTCTTCCAGGACACCGACGAATCCGTGGCAGAAACGGCGGACCTCGACATCGATACGCTCCGTAACGCCGGTTTCCGGGTAACCGCCGACATAAAGATCTACGGCCTGGTGGAGGCAACCGTCAGCGACGACGGGCAGTCCACCCTGATCCAGTGGATGAGCGAGACGCGTTGGCGTTATTTCCCACTGGTGCGCGACCCGGCCTGGGGCGTCCGGCTGCACCAGGCGGACCTGGCGGTGAACAAGGTCCTTGCCGCGTCGACCCGTACCAAGGCGCGCGACTTCGTCGATCTGGTCCTCATCGCCCGGAACATGTGTCCGCTTGGTCCGCTGGTAATGGCGGCCGCCGGAAAGCCGCCCCATCTGTCGCCGCAGACGATCGTCGACGAGATCCGCCGGCGCGGACTCTCGGTCGCGGATGAGGAGTTCGCCAGTGTGGCGGGCATGCCTGATGCGTGGACCGCGGCGGACATCCGCGACGGCCTTGTTTCCGCCTTGGACCGCGCCGACCGCTACCTGAGCGTGGCCGATACGGATGTCATCGGTCGTCTGGCCGTCGACACCGACGCGGTGCCCGTCGAGGTCGGCGACGGCGAGCTCAGCGACAAGGTCGTCGTGCGGGCGCCGACCCGGGAGCCGGAGGAAATGCCGCTGCCCGGCGCGTCGCTGTTCGGCGGCGGGCCCCGTTAACGCCCGGCCGCGGGGTCGGCCGGAAGCGGCAGCCCGCGCAACTGGCGGGGCTTCATGTGTGACATACGTCACGTGCGCTTGCCGATTAAATCAAGGCGGTTCGTGGCATAAGTAAGTGCGCTTTCATGACTAGATCAAAACCGGCTCGGATCGGATTTTCTCTCCGGTTCGATTGATCTGAGTCAGGGGGTGCGGTTCGGTTAGCCGGCAGTTTCCAGGTCGAACACAGTGAGACACGGCCCGCGTTTCGGGCCTGGGAGACCTGCGATGAGCCACTTCCTCGACCGCCTGACCTTCTTCAAGAAAAACGTCGGCGAATTTTCCGACGGTCACGGCATCACCACGTCCGAGAGCCGCGACTGGGAGGAGGGCTACCGGTCGCGCTGGCAGCACGACAAGGTGGTGCGCTCGACCCACGGGGTGAACTGCACCGGCTCGTGCAGCTGGAAGATCCACGTCAAGGGCGGGATCGTCACCTGGGAGACCCAGCAGACCGACTATCCGCGCACCCGCCCGGACATGCCCAACCACGAGCCGCGCGGCTGCTCCCGCGGCGCCAGCTACTCCTGGTACATCTATTCCGGCAACCGCCTGAAGTACCCGATGGTGCGCAAGGCCCTGCTGCGGCAGTGGCGGGAGGCGCGCAAGACGCTCGCTCCGGTCGCCGCCTGGCAGTCGATCCAGGACGACGACGCCAAGCGCCAGAGCTACGTCGAGCGGCGCGGCCTGGGCGGGTTCGTGCGCGCCGGCTGGGACGAGGTGACGGAGATCGTCGCCGCCGCCAACGCGTACACGGTGAAGCGCCACGGCCCCGACCGGATCGCCGGCTTCTCGCCGATCCCGGCGATGTCGATGGTCTCCTACGCCGCCGGCACGCGCTACCTGTCGCTGCTCGGCGGGACCTGCATGTCGTTCTACGACTGGTACTGCGACCTGCCGCCCTCCTCGCCGCAGACCTGGGGCGAGCAGACCGACGTGCCGGAGAGCGCGGACTGGTACAACTCCAGCTTCCTGATGATCTGGGGCTCCAACGTGCCCCAGACCCGGACCCCGGACGCCCACTTCTACACCGAGGTCCGCTACAAGGGCGCCAAGAGCGTCGTGGTCTCGCCGGACTATTCCGAAGCGTCGAAGTTCGCCGACCTGTGGCTGTCGCCCAAGCAGGGCACGGACGCCGCGCTCGGCATGGCGATCGGCCACGTCATCCTGAAGGAGTTCCACGTCGACCGGCAGGCGGAATACTTCCGCGACTACGTCCGGCAGTACAGCGATTTCCCGATGCTGGTGCGCCTGGACGCGCGCGAAGACGGCCACGTCTCCGGCCGGCTGCTGCGCGCCAGCGACTTTCCGGGCGCGTTCGGGCAGAGCGCGCAGGCCGACTGGAAGACGGTCGCGATCGACGAGACCAGCGGCGAGTTGGTGGCGCCGCGCGGGTCGATCGGCTTTCGCTGGGGCGACCAGGGCAAGTGGAACCTGGAGGAGAAGGACGCCGACGGCAACGACGTGAGGCTGCGCCTGTCGCTGACCGACAGCCACGACGAGGCCGTGCCGGTCGCCTTCCCGTACTTCGGCAACCAGCATCACGACTACTTCACCGGCACCGACCACCCGGACAAGCTGATCCGCAACGTCCCGGCCAAGCGGGTCACCCTGGCCGACGGCAGCCAGGCGCTGGTCGCCACCGTGCACGACCTGTTCGTCGCCAACTACGGCGTCGACCAGGGCCTGGGCGGCGAACACGTCGCCAGCGACTACGACGCCGACGTGCCCTACACCCCGGCCTGGCAGGAGCGGATCACCGGGGTGCCGTGGGACCGCGTGATCTCGGTCGCGCGCGCGTTCGCCGGCAACGCCGAGAAGACCAACGGCAAGTCGATGGTGATCCTCGGGGCCGGTCTGAACCACTGGTACCACATGGACATGATCTACCGCTCGATCATCAACATGCTGGTGATGTGCGGATGCGTGGGGCAAAGCGGCGGCGGCTGGTCGCACTACGTCGGCCAGGAAAAGCTGCGCCCGCAGACCGGCTGGACCAACCTCGCCTTCGCGCTCGACTGGGCGCGGCCGCCGCGGCACATGAACTCGACCAGCTACTGGTATGCCCACACCGACCAGTGGCGTTACGAGCGGCTGTCGGTCTCCGACATCCTGTCCCCGACCGCGCCGGAGGGCGACTGGGTCTCGCAGAGCCTGATCGACTACAACGTCCGCGCCGAGCGGATGGGTTGGCTGCCCTCGGCCCCGCAGCTGAACCGCAACCCGCTCGACGTCGCCAAGGACGCCGAGGCGGCCGGCCGGGACCCTGTCGACTACACCGTGGAGCAGCTGAAGTCGGGCGATCTCGCGTTCGCCTGCGAGGACCCGGACGCGCCCGAGAACTGGCCGCGCAACCTGTTCGTCTGGCGCTCCAACCTGCTGGGCTCGTCCGGCAAGGGCCACGAGTACTTCCTGAAGCACCTCTTGGGCACCAAGCACGGCGTCCAGGGCAAGGACCTGGGCGAAGAGGGCGGCCAGAAGCCGGCCGAGGTCGCCTGGCACGACAAGGCGCCGGAGGGCAAGCTGGACCTCCTGGTCACGCTCGACTTCCGGATGTCGACCACGGCGCTCTACTCCGACGTCGTGCTGCCGACGGCCACCTGGTACGAGAAGAACGACCTCAACACCTCCGACATGCACCCGTTCATCCACCCGCTGTCGACGGCCGTCGATCCCGTCTGGGAGTCGCGCACCGACTGGGGCATCTACAAGTCGATCGCCAAGAAGTTCTCCGAGATCGCGCCCGAGGTGCTGGGCAAGGAGAAGGACGTCGTCCTGACCCCGATGCAGCACGACAGCCCGGGCGAGCTCGCCCAGCCGTTCGGTGTCTCGGAGTGGAAGAAGGGCGAGGTCGAGGCCGCGCCGGGCAAGACCATGCCCATGATCAAGGTGATCGAGCGCGACTACCCCAACGTCTACAAGCGCTTCACGGCGCTGGGCCCGCTGATGGAAAGCGCCGGCAACGCCGGCAAGGGCATCGCCTGGAACACCGAGCACGAGGTCGACTTCCTGCGCCAGCTGAACGGCACGGTGCGCGACGACGGCCCGACCCAGGGCATGCCGAAGATCGACAGCGACATCGACGCCTGCGAGGTGATCCTGGGCCTCGCGCCCGAGACCAACGGCAAGGTCGCGGTCAAGGCGTGGGACTCGCTCGGCAAGCAGACCGGGCGCGAGCACACCCATCTCGCCAACTCGCGGGCAGAGGACAAGATCCGCTTCCGCGACATCCAGGCCCAGCCGCGCAAGATCGTCTCCTCGCCGATCTGGTCCGGGCTGGAGAGCGAGCACGTCAGCTACAACGCCGGCTACACCAACGTGCACGAGCTGATCCCCTGGCGCACCCTGACCGGCCGGCAGCAGCTTTACCAGGACCACCCTTGGATGCGGGCGTTCGGCGAACAGCTGTGCGTCTACAAGCCGCCGATCGATACCAAGACGCTGCACCCGTATCTGCAGGGCGCGGAGAGCCAGAACGGCAACCCGCACATCGCCCTCAACTTCATCACCCCGCACCAGAAGTGGGGCATCCACAGCACCTACACCGACAATCTCTTGATGCTGACCCTGTCGCGCGGCGGCCCGATCGTCTGGATCTCCGAGCGCGACGCCAAGAAGGCCGGGATCGAGGACAACGACTGGATCGAGGCGTTCAACGCCAACGGCGCGCTGACCGCCCGGGCCGTCGTTTCCCAACGGGTCAAGGACGGCATGGCGCTGATGTACCACGCCCAGGAGAAGATCGTGAACGTCCCCGGCTCGGAGATCACCGGCACCCGCGGGGGCATCCATAACTCGGTCACCCGGGCGGTGACCAAGCCGACCCACATGATCGGCGGCTACGCCCAGTTCAGCTACGGCTTCAACTACTACGGCACGGTGGGCGCCAACCGCGACGAGTTCATCGTCGTGCGCAAGATGGCCAAGGTCGACTGGCTCGAGGACCCCGAGAGCCCGACGCTGCACCAGTCCCAAGACCAGACCCAGGCCGCCGAGTGAGACCGCGCCAGCGGCAAGGAGAGCTCAAATGAAGATCCGCGCTCAGATCGGCATGGTGCTGAATCTCGACAAGTGCATCGGGTGTCACACCTGCTCGGTGACCTGCAAGAACGTTTGGACCAGCCGCGAGGGCATGGAGTACGCCTGGTTCAACAATGTTGAGACCAAGCCCGGTGTCGGCTACCCCAAGGACTGGGAGAACCAGGGCCGGTGGAACGGCGGCTGGCGGCGCAAGGCCAATGGCCAGATCGAGCCCAAGATGGGCGGCAAGTGGCGGATGCTCTCGAAGATCTTCGCCAACCCCGACCTGCCGGAGATCGACGACTACTACGAGCCGTTCACCTTCGATTACGAGCACCTGCACACCGCCCCGGACATGCAGCACCCGCCGACCGCGCGGCCGCGCTCGCTGATCTCCGGCGAGCGCATGAGCAAGGTCGAGTGGGGGCCGAACTGGGAGGAGATCCTGGGCGGCGAGTTCTCGAAACGCTCCAAGGACTACAACTTCGCCGAGGTCGAGAAGGAGATCTACGGCGAGTTCGAGAACACCTTCATGATGTACCTCCCCCGGCTGTGCGAGCACTGCCTGAACCCGACCTGCGTGGCGGCGTGCCCGTCAGGGGCGATCTACAAGCGCGCGGAGGACGGCGTCGTCCTGATCGACCAGGACAAGTGCCGCGGCTGGCGGATGTGCGTCTCCGGCTGCCCGTATAAGAAGATTTACTACAACTGGTCCACCGGCAAGTCGGAGAAGTGCACCTTCTGCTTCCCGCGGATCGAGGCCGGCCTGCCGACCGTGTGTTCGGAGACCTGCGTCGGGCGGATCCGCTATCTGGGCGTGATCCTGTACGACGCCGACAAGATCGAAGAGGCGGCGAGCGTCGCCGACGAGCAGGACCTCTACCAGGCCCAGCTGGAGGTGTTCTGCGATCCGTTCGACCCGGACGTGCAGGCGCAGGCGCGCAAGGACGGAATCTCCGAGAGCTGGCTGGAGGCGGCCAAGAACTCGCCGGTCTGGAAGATGGCGATGGACTGGAAGGTCGCCTTCCCGCTGCACCCGGAGTACCGGACGCTGCCGATGGTCTGGTACTGCCCGCCGCTCTCGCCGATCCAGTCGGCCGCGGAAAGCGGCAAGATCGACCTGGAAGGCGGCATGCCGGACGTCTCCCAGCTACGCATCCCGGTCAAATACCTCGCCAACCTGCTCACGGCCGGCGAGGAGGCGCCGGTGGTCAGCGCGCTCGAGCGGATGATGGCGATGCGCCAGTACATGCGCTCGAAGACGGTGGACGGCGTGATCGACGAGTCGGTCGCCGAGAAGGTCGGTCTGTCCGGGAACGAGATCGAGGAGATGTACCGGATCATGGCGATCGCGAACTACGAGGACCGCTTCGTCATCCCGACCACCCACCGGGAGCACGCGGAGGACGCCTACAACCTGCGCGGCTCCTGCGGCTTCTCGTTCGGCAACGGCTGCTCCGGCGGCGACAGCGAGCCCAACCTGTTCGGCCTGGCGAAAAAGGCCAAGGCGAAGAACCCGATGGAGGTCGAGTGATGTACACCTACAAGGCGCTGGCGTCGCTGCTGACCTATCCGTCGGCCGACCTGCAGCAAGCCGTGCAGGCGGGCGACCTGCAGGCCGCGATCCGCGAGGAGGGCCTGCTGGACGGCCGGATGCAGCGCAAGCTGGACCCGCTGCTGCGCGAGATCGCCGCTTGGGACCTGCTCGACCTGCAGGAGCGCTACGTCGAGCTGTTCGACCGCTCGCGCGCGCGCTCGCTCTACCTGTTCGAGCACGTCCACGGCGAGTCCCGCGACCGCGGCTCGGCGATGGTCGAGTTGAAGAGCATGTACGAGGACGTCGGCCTGGAGCTGGACAGCGCGGAGCTGCCGGACTTCCTGCCGCTCTACCTGGAGTACCTGTCGGTGCTTGAGCCGACGGAAGCGCGCCAGCGCCTGGCCCAGCCGATCCACGTCGTGTCCGCGGTGGGCGAGCGTTTGCGCCGGCGCGGCGAGAGCTACGCCGGGGTGTTCACCGTGCTGGAGGCGATGTGTCCGGAGCAGCTCGACAAGGACGAGCTGGAGCAGCTGCTGGCGCACGGCGACGACGACCCCAACGACCCCGCGCAGTTGGACAAGGACTGGGAAGAGAGCCCGGTCACCTTCGGCCCCGACGCGCCCGGGACCGGCGGCAACTCCTGCGGCCGGATCAAGCAGATCGCCGAACGGATCGCCGCCGGCCAGGCCCGCCAAGCCGCCGGCCAGGCGCACGCGCAGGCCGGGCAGGGCGGCGACGGCAGCCGCCAGACCGGCACCAACGGCTAACCCCCGGCGGTAAGGACCTCGAGCCATGGGCGACTATCTCAACACGCTTGTCTTCGGGTACTACCCGTATATCTGCCTGGCGGTGTTCTTCCTGGGCAGCCTGATCCGGTTCGACCGGGAGCAGTTCACCTGGCGCAGCGGCTCCAGCCAGCTGCTGCGGCGCAAGCAGCTGCGCCTGGGCTCCAACCTGTTCCACCTCGGCGTCTTGGTGATCTTCTTCGGTCACCTGGTCGGTCTGCTGACCCCGATCGCGGTGTTCGACGCGATCGGCATCGGCCACGGCTTCAAGCAGGTCATGGCGATCGTGATCGGCGGGATCGCCGGGGTGGCCGCCCTGGTCGGGGCCACCCTGCTGCTGCACCGCCGCCTGGGCGACCCGCGGATCCGCGCCAACAGCTCGGTGAACGACAACGCGGTGCTGATCCTGCTGTACGTCCAGCTGGTCCTGGGCATGGCGACCATCCCGATCTCGCTCGGCCATCTGGACGGGCACATGATGCTGAACTTCATGGCCTGGGCGCAGGGCATCTGGACCTTTCAGCCGAACGCGGCGGCGCACGTCGCCGGGGCGCACTGGATCTTCAAGCTGCACCTGTTCTTAGGGCTCACGACCTTCCTGGTGTTCCCATTCACCCGTCTGGTGCACGTCTGGTCGGCACCGGTCTGGTACCTCGGCCGGCGCGGCTACCAGATCGTGCGCACCCGCAACGGCAACGGCCGCAAGCCCGTCTAGGCCGGGCCGCGTGCCGGCGGGGCCGCGCGGCGGCGCCGCCCGTCACCGGCCCGTGGAAGGAGACCGCCGAGATGACCGCGATCCGAGTCAACGACGCCGAGATCCCCGAACAGGCGATCGCGCAGGAAACCCAGAACCACGCCGGCCAGTCGATGTTCCAGGCGCGCGAGGCGGCGGCCCAGGCGCTGGTGATCCGCGAGCTGCTGCTGCAGGAAGCGCGCAACCTCGGCTACGCGCCCGATCCGCAAGTGCTGGGCGAGGGCAAGCGCGAGACCGACGAGGACAGCCTGATCCGCCAGCTGCTGGCCGACCAGGTCGAAACGCCGACGGCCGACGAGGCCGCCTGCCGGCGCTACTACGAGAACAACAAGAAGCGCTTCCAGAGCCCGAGCGTCTACGAAGCCGCGCACATCCTGTTCCCCGCCCCGCCCGACGACGAAGCCGCGCGGGCCGCGGCGCGCGAGAAGGCGCAGGCGGCGATCGCGACCCTGCAGGAGCACCCGAACGCGTTCGCCGAGCTGGCCTACGAACGCTCCGCCTGCCCGTCAGCCAACGAGGGCGGCCGGCTGGGCCAGGTAACCCGCGGCCAGACCGCGCCTGAGCTGGAGAGCTTCATGGACCAGCTGGCGCCGGGCCAGCTCTGCCCGGTGCCGGTGGAGACCCGCTACGGCGTCCACGTGCTGCGCCTGGACGCCCGGGAGGATGGCCGGCAGCTGCCGTTCGAGGCGGTGCACGCGCGCATCGCCGACTACCTGCAGCAGCAGTCCTGGAACCGCGCGGTGGCGCAGTACATCTCGATCCTGGCCGGCAAGGCGCGGATCGAGGGGCTGCAGATGGCCGCCGCCAACTCGCCGCTGGTGCAATAGGGGAGGGCGCGATGAACCTGGGCACCGTGCTGCAGAACCTGCAACGCGAACCCGATCCGGTCACCCTGCTGGGCGAGGACATCGACCTCGTTACCCTGGCCCGCGCCAGCGCGGCCGCCGGGGCGCGCGGCGAGCGGCTGAGCCAGTACCTGCAGGAATCCGTCGCGGCCTTCCTCGACCACGCCAGCGAGGAGGAGTGGGCGCAGCTGATCGGCCGCCTGCGTGACGGCGACTGCGGGGCCGGCACCTGCCTCAACCTGATGCTCAAGCGCCGCCTGCGGCAGGAAGGCGGGCATGCCTGCGCTTGCGGGTAAGCCCGGCGCCGGCGGCGCCGGCCGGACCGGCGACGTGCTGCCGGCGCCGAGCGTCGCCCTAACCGACCGGCCGCTGATCTTCATCAAGGCGCAGATCGACAGCCTGCGCGCGCTGACCGAGGCGCTGGACGCGCTGACCGATGCGCGCGATCCCCGCCTGCCGTCGATCCGCGCCTACCTTTCCGCCCGCCTGCTGGCGATCCTGCAAGACCGGCGGGCCAACGTGCTGCCGCTGATGGTCCGCCGCGCCGCGCCGGAGGACGACGCCGACCGGCTGCAGGCCGCGCTGCACGCGACCTACGACGCCGTCCAGGCGAACGCGGAGGCGCTGGTCGCGCTGCTCCCCGAGCCGGGGACCGCGCGCAGCCTGCCGCGCTACCTGCTCGACCCCGCGCGCACCCTGGCGCTGCACCTGCGTCAGATGGTGTCGTTGGAGGCGTCCGTCCTGGTCCCGCTGCTGCGCGTGCGCCTGACCCAGGCCGACGCCGACCTGCTCGCCGCCGCCTTCCAGGCCCGCCGCGAAAACTGGCCCGACGGCACGCGCGCCGGGTCCTGACACCGCGCTTGCGGCGGGCGCGCCCGCGGGCTTGGGATGCTCGTAGCGGTACCGCGTCGTCGACAGCCGCGACCCGACCCGAGACACATAAGGACCCGCCCCATGATGCAGACCGGCACGACCGCAGCTCCCGCCCCGACGCTGCCTCTCCTCGACCTCGGGTTCCGGCCGTTTTTCCTGGGCGCCGGGCTGTGGGCGGCCTTCGCGGTGCTGCTGTGGGGCGCCGTGCTGGGCCACGGGCTGCAGATCCCGACCGCGTTCACGCCGGCGGCCTGGCACGCCCACGCCATGCTGTTCGGCTTCCTGGGCGCGGCGCTCGCGGGGTTCCTGACCACGGCGGTGCCGAACTGGACCGGCCGGCCGGCGCTGCGCGGCCTGCCGCTGGGCGGGCTGGCGCTGCTGTGGCTGGCCGGGCGGGCGGCGTGCCTGACGTCCGGCGCGATCGGGGCGGTCCCGGCGGCGGTGGTCGACGTCGGCTTCTTCGTCGTCCTCGCCGGGCTGGTGCTGCGCGAGGTCGTGGCGGCGCGGAACTGGCGCAACCTGTTCGTGGTCGCCGGGATCGCCGCGGTCGCCACGGCGAACCTGCTGGTCCACCTGGGCCCGATCGCGGGTCTCGACACCGGGCTGGGCAACCGGCTGGGCGTGGGCGGCTTCGCGCTGCTGATCGTGCTGATCGGCGGGCGGATCGTGCCCGCGTTCACCCGCAACTGGCTGAAGCAAGCCGGGGAGACGCGGCTGCCGGCGACGTGGGCGCGCTTCGACAGCGCGGTGGCGCTGGTGACCGTGGCCGCCGTCGCTGGCTGGGCCGGGGCGCCGGACTCCGCCCTCGCCGGCGTGCTGGCGCTCTTGGCCGGCGCGCTCAACGCCGTGCGGCTGAGCCGCTGGCGCGGCTGGCTGGCCCGGCGGGAGCCGCTGATCCTGGTCCTGCACCTCGGCTACGCCTGGCTGGCCGCCGGCTTCCTGCTGCTGGGCGTGCAGACGCTGCAGCCCGGCCTGATCGGCACCAGCGCGCTGCACGCGCTGACCGCGGGCGCGATGGGCACGATGGTGCTGGCGGTGATGACGCGCGCCAGCCGCGGTCACACCGGGCGGCCGCTGACGGCGGACGTGCCCACCCTGCTGCTGTTCGCCGCCCTGACCCTGGCGGTCGCCTGCCGGCTGGCGGCGCCGCTGCTGCCGGCGCTGTACCTGCCGCTGCTGAGCGCCGCCGCGCTCGCCTGGGCCGTGGCGTTCGGCGGATTCGCCGCGACCTACGCGCCGATGCTGCTGTCGCCCAGAAAGTAAGAGCGTCGCGTCAAAATATCCCGGGTGCTTGCGATCTGTTAACCATGTTGCTTTACAGCCGCACGGGCGCTTTGTAGGCGGCGCCCGAGGCGGTGTGCGGATCCCGATCCCGCCCGCCGCCGGCGCCCGTGACCGGCCCGCCGCGGGATCGACCGCGGGGGATCAACGAGGGAACCGTATCGCTGTGAAGACCGCACTGATCACCGGGGCGACCGGCCAGGACGGCGGCTACCTGGCCGAGCTGTTGTTGGCCAAGGGCTACGTCGTCCACGGCATCAAGCGCCGCGCGTCGTCGTTCAACACCGGCCGGGTGGAGCACCTCTACCAGGACCCGCACGAGCGCGACCTGCGCTTCATCCTGCACTACGGCGACCTGACGGACGCCACCAACCTGATCCGGATCGTCCAGGAAGTGCAGCCGGACGAGATCTACAACCTAGCCGCCCAGAGCCACGTCCAGGTGTCGTTCGAGACGCCGGAATACACCGCCAACTCCGACGCGCTGGGCACGCTGCGCCTGCTGGAGGCGATCCGGATCCTGGGCCTGGAGAAGACCCGCTTCTACCAGGCCTCGACCAGCGAGCTGTACGGCAACGCCGCGCCGCCGCAGAACGAGGACACCCCGTTCCAGCCGCGCAGCCCCTATGCCGCGGCCAAGCTGTACGCCTACTGGATCACGGTGAACTACCGCGAGGCCTATGGGATGCACGCCTCCAACGGCGTGCTGTTCAACCACGAGGGGCCGACCCGCGGGGAGACCTTCGTCACCCGCAAGATCACCCGCGCGGTGGCGGCGATCGAGGCGGGCTTCCAGGACAAGCTCTACCTCGGCAACCTGGACGCCAAGCGCGACTGGGGCCATGCCCGCGACTACGTCGAGGGGATGTGGCGGGTGCTGCAGCAGGACCAGCCGGGCGACTACGTGCTCGCCACCGGCACCGCGTACACGGTGCGCGCCTTCGTCGAGCGGGCGTTCGCCCACACCGGCATCGAGATCGCCTGGGAGGGCGCGGGCGCGGCCGAGGTCGGCATCGATCCCAAGACCGGGCGCACGGTGGTGGAGGTCGACCCGCGATATTTCCGCCCGACCGAGGTCAACCACCTGGAAGGCGACCCGAGCCGGGCGAAGGCGAAGCTCGGCTGGGAGCCCCGGCACAGCTTCGACGACCTGGTGCGCGACATGGTGGAGAGCGACCGCGACCACGTCC
>NZ_NRRL01000071.1 GCF_016583645.1 Rhodovibrio sodomensis
TGGACACGCCCGCCGCCCCCCAGCCGGCCCCGCCGGCCGCGTTGATGTACGCGCTCCAGGAAGCCGGCGAAGCCAGGCGCCGTGGCGAGACGGTGTTGCTGACCCTGCTGGTGGTCGCCCCGCAGGACCTGAGCGATTGTCACCCGGCGGCGCTGGGCACGGCGGTGACGGCGCTGAAGCAGGTCGGGCTGGACGACGCGGCGCACACGCTGGCGGTGCAGGCGGCGATCTACCAGGGCGTCTGACAGCGGGCTAGAGCAAGATGAAGGTCGACGCGACCTTCATCGATTTTGCTCTAGCCCGCCCCCGCCCGCCATGGCTCCCTGTCCTGCGACGACACGGGGCCGGCGGCGGGCACGATCTTGGACCTTGGACGTGGCCGCTGGCGCCGGGTCTTTCTATATTGGGTGGGTGGGCCGAATTCGACGCGGCCCGGGTGTGGTGACGCGCCCGCCGACCGCCGCGGCCGGCCGGAGCGGCTCGGCAAGCCGGTGGCGGGCGCTCGTGATGGCTGGGATCGGCCATGACCAAGACGGCGAGCGATCGCCACGGCCCGGCGCAGACGATCCGATCGCGCGCTTACGGCCGGGAACGGGTGGAACTCGCGGTGACCCGCAACGGCTACCGGCGTGTCGACTGGCACGGCCGGCGCAGCTGGCTGGGCATCGATCCGGAGACCGCGCGGCAGACCTACCAGCGCTACTGCCTGCACGCCCTGGTCGTTCATGTCTCGCGCCAGGTCTGGCAGCGCGTCGCTGGCGATTAAGCGCGAATCGCTTGGCCCACACGCGCGCCGGGCGCATCGTTACGGTCGGCCGGGTTACGGTCGGCCGGAATGCCCCGTTCCGGCGCCCTGGAAGACGCTCCGACATGTCCGCCGACCTGCTGTCCCAGCGCGACCTGAACGCCGCCGACCGGTTCCTGGAGATGCTGGGCGGGGAGCGCGCGGCCGCGGAGAACACCCGCCTCGCCTACCTGCACGATCTGGGCACGCTGGCCGGGTTCCTGGGTCCGCGCGGCGAATGCCTGGAAACCGCGGGAGCGGACGACCTGCGCGCTTATCTGGGCTGGCTGGCGGCACAGCAGCTGTCGCCGCGCACGGTCGCCCGCCGCCTGTCGACTTTCCGGCAATTCTATCGTTTCCTGTTTTCCGAAGGGCGCCGGAGCGACGACCCGACCGAACCGCTGGACGGCCCGCGCCAGGGCCGCTCCCTGCCCAAGGTGCTGAGCGAGGCGGAGGTCGACGCCCTGCTGCAAGCCGCCGCGGCGCGAACCGGCGTCGAGGGCGTGCGCCTGACCGCGATGCTGGAACTGCTGTACGCCACCGGCCTCAGGGTCAGCGAACTGGTCGCCCTACCCGTCCATGCCGTCCGGCGCGACCCGCGCATGCTGGTGGTCCGCGGCAAGGGCGGACGGGAGCGCATGGTTCCGCTGAGCCAGCCGGCGCGCACGGCGGTCGGCGCCTGGCTGCCGGTGCGCGACGGCTGGCTGGGGACGCGCAAGAACGCCTACCTGTTCCCGGCGCGCCAGGGCGAGGGCCACCTGACCCGCGCCGCGTTCGCCCAGAAGTTGAAGAAGCTGGCCGGCACGGCCGGCGTGGATCCCGGCAAGGTGTCGCCGCACACCCTGCGCCACGCGTTCGCCACGCACCTGCTGGAACACGGCGCCGACCTGCGCTCGGTGCAGCAGATGCTGGGCCACGCCGACATCTCCACAACCCAGATCTATACCCATGTGCTGGACGCCCGGCTGAAGGCGCTGGTCGGCGCGCGCCATCCGCTGGCGGGCGTGCAGCTGGACGGCCTGCTGCAGGACTGACCGGCGCGCGGCGCGGCCGGGCCAGTCGGCGGCGCCCGCGGGCGACCGTCGCCGCGCCCGGCTTGCAAAGGTGCGGGCAAGGCGGCACGTTTTGCGCCCGCGAAAACCAGTTGGTCAGAGGGGTCCAGCATGAGCTTCAAGACGATCCACGAAGCCCCGGCGCGCCTGAACCGCAGCGAACTCGCCGTGCCCGGCAGCGCTGACAAGATGCTGCCCAAGGCGGCGGCGTCGGAGACGGACGTCGTGTTCCTCGACCTGGAGGACGCGGTCGCGCCGGACGACAAGCCGCAAGCGCGCAAGAACGTGATCCAGGCGCTTAACGAGCTCGACTTCGGCGACAAGACGGTGTCGGTGCGGATCAACGGCCTCGACACCCATTACATGTACCGCGACGTGGTCGACGTGCTGGAGAACGCGGGCGACCGGCTCGACCTGATCATGATCCCCAAGGTCGGCACGGCCGAGGACGTCTACGCGGTCGACATGCTGGTGACCCAGGTCGAGCAGGCGATGGGCCGCAAGAAGAAGCTCGGCTTCGAGCTGATCATCGAGACCGCGCTCGGCATGCAGAACATCCACGCGATCGCCGCCGCCAGCCCGCGCAACGAGAGCCTGCACTTCGGCGTCGCCGACTACGCCGCCTCGACCAAGGCGCGCACGACCGCGATCGGCGGGCCCAACCCGTACTACGGCGTGCTCACCGACACGCCGGAGGACGGCGGCGCGCGGGCCTACCACTGGGGCGACATGTGGCATTACGCGATCGCGCGCATGGTGGTGGCCGCGCGCGCCAACGGCCTGCGCCCGATCGACGGCCCGTTCGGCGACTTCTCCGACGCCGACGGCTTCCGCGCCCAGGCGAACCGCGCCTCCGTGCTCGGCTGCGAGGGCAAGTGGGCGATCCACCCCAGCCAGATCGCGCTCGCCAACGAGATCAACGCGCCCAGCGACAAGGACGTCGCGCAGGCCCGCGCGATCCTGGAGGCGATGGAGCAGGCGCAGAAGGAAGGCAAGGGCGCGGTCACGCTCAACGGCAAGCTGATCGACTTCGCCTCGATCCGGCAGGCCGGGCAGCTGGTCAAGAAGGCCGACATGATCGCCCGGAAGGGGTGAGCCGAGGGGGTTACGCTCGGCGCGGGCTTCTCATGCCGAGCGACCCTTCCCCTCTCCCTTGAGGGGAGAGGGAGGGACCCGCGCCCGACAGGGCGTGGGAGGGTGAGGGTGGGAGTCCCCGCCGGCCGCCGCGGAGTCCCACCTTCACCTACCCTCTCCCTTCAAGGGAGAGGGACCCGCCGCTAACGCCAGTTTCCACCGGTCCTGCACCTGTGCGTCTGTATTTCGAATAACGCGCCAGCGTCCCGAGTTCATTACAGAGGTTCCCGATGTCGCGCCTGTGCGCCAGCCTGCTCGCCGCCCTGCTGTTCAGCGCGCCGGCGGGCCATGCGACGAGCATCGAGGTGGACGCCTCGACCGCCCAGCTGCACGACGACCGGGACGTGACGTCGATCGGCGCACTGGCCTGGCGGGCGGGCTTTTCGCTGAGCTCCGACGCGCCGGCTTTCGGCGGGCTCAGCGACCTCGCTTTCACGCCCGACGGCCGGCTGCTGATCGCCGGCGACAAGGGGCACTGGTTCGACGCCCGGCCGGTGTTGGAGGACGGCCGGCTGGCCGGCCTCGCGGACGTGCGCATGGGGGCGTACCGCAAGCTGGACGGCGATCCGGTCACGGTCGGCCGGCACAAGGACGGCGAATCGCTCGCGCTGATCGACGGCGTGCCGGTGGTGGGCTTCGAACAGCTGCACCGCCTGCGCGCCTACCCGGACGGCCTCGAGGCCGCGGCTGTCCGTGTGCCCGAGCCCGGCGGCCTGGCGCGCGCCGGCGGCAACAAGGGCGCCGAGGCGTTGGTCCAGCTGGCCGACGGCCGCCTATTGCTGCTGGTCGAGGGACGCCTGGACGACGGCGACCGCGACTACACCGGCTGGCTGCGCGGGACCGATGGCCGCTGGCGCGCGCTGACCTTCGCCCGCCGGCCGGGCTACCAGCCGACCGGGGCGGCGCAGCTGCCGGACGGCGATCTCCTGGTCCTGACCCGCGCCTACAACCCGCTGGCCGGCGCGCGTGTACGCCTGCGGCACATCCCGCTGGAGACGGTCAAACCCGGCGCGCGGCTGGACGGGCCCGTGCTGGCGCACTTCCGCGCGCCCTATATCGTCGACAACTTCGAAGGGGTGGCGGCACGGACCGTGGCCGGGGAAACCCGCGTGTACCTGGTGTCCGACGACAACTTCAACTTCGTCCAGCGCACCCTGCTGCTGGAGTTCGCGCTGCGCCCGCGATAACGCGCCGACCAGCCGGACACACGCACAAGAATGGCCCGCGAGGGCGCACCCCGCGGGCCATCATGTCATCCAGGGAGGTGGCCTGGTTAGGCCGCGACGCCCTGCTGCTTGGCCTGGACCTTCTCGATCCGGCGCTTGATCTTCAGCGCGTCCGGGCCGAGGTCCTTGTCCTTCGAGGTCAGCAGGAACTGGTCGATCCCGCCGTTGTGCTCGATCGTCCGCAGGCCCTTCGCGGCGATGCGCACGCGCACCATCTCGTCCAGGGTGTCGCTGTACAGCGAGGTGACCTGCAGGTTCGGCAGGAACCGCTTCTTCGTCTTGTTGTTGGCGTGGCTGACGTTGTGGCCAACCTGAACCGCCTTGCCGGTGAAGCTGCAACGGCGTGCCATGGCGTTCGATCCCGCTTGCTTGCTCGTGGTGTGCGTGGTGCGTCGGCGGCCAGCGTCCAGGGCGCGGGTCGTGTCGCGCCAACCGGACGGCCCGGCTCCGGGCCCCAATACCTCAGCGGCCGGCACGCGTGCCAGCCAACGGACGCGGTTTCTAAGCGCTCGCGCGCGCGGCGTCAAGGCTGCAAGGCGTGGCGGTCATGCGGCGCCTTCCTGTCGATCGGTCCGGCCTTTTGCCGCGGCATCGTCCGTATCCGGCGCATGGCCGAGAAAGGTGCGGCGCAGCCGCCGCGCCGCCGCGGCGGCGGGCAGGTCGCCGGCTGTCACCGCGCGTTCCAGCTCCGGCAGGTCGCGGGCGACCTCCGGGTGCTTCTTGAACGCGGCGATCAGCGATTCCTCCAGCTCGTTCCACATCCAGGCGCGCGCCTGCCCCGCCCGGCGTTTGGCGAGGTCGCCGCTTGTGTCCATCGCCTGGCGGTACTCCCGAATCTTGGCCCAGACATCGTCGACGCCCCGGCCGGAGAGCCCAGCGGCGGTCAGCACCGGCGGCTGCCAGCTGTCGGAGGCGGGGCGCAGCATGCGCAGCGCGCTGCGGTATTCGCTGGCGGCCGCGTTGGCGGCGTTGGGATCTACGTCGGCCTTGTTGACGACCAGCAGGTCGGCGATCTCGGAGATGCCCTTCTTGATCCCCTGCAGCTCGTCGCCGCCGCCCGGCAGCAGCAGCAGCATGAACAGGTCGACCATGTCGGCCACGGCCGTCTCCGACTGACCGACGCCGACCGTTTCGATCAGCATGACGTCGAAACCGGCGGCCTCGCACAGCAGCATCACCTCGCGCGTCCGCCGCGCCACGCCGCCCAGCGTGCCGCCGGTGGGCGACGGCCGCACGAACGCGTGCCGGTGCCGGGACAGCTCCTGCATCCGGGTCTTGTCGCCCAGGATCGACCCGCCGGAGCGCGAGGACGTCGGATCGACCGCGAGCACGCCCACCCGGTGGCCCTGCTCGATCACATGCAGGCCGAAGGTCTCGATGAAGGTCGACTTGCCGACGCCCGGAACGCCCGAGATGCCGATGCGCGCCGAGCCGCCGGTAAGCGGCAGCAGGCGCTCCAGCAAATCCTCCGCCAGCTTGCGATGATCGTCGCGGGTGCTCTCCACCAGCGTGATCGCGCGAGCGAGCGCGCGCCGGTCGCCCTGGGGGATGCGCTCGGCCAGCGCCGCCGGGTCGTGCCGGCTCATCGCGTACTCCCGCCGCCGGGGGCACGGTGGCCGGCGCCCGCGTCGTCGTCGCCGTCGTCCTCCAGCGCCGGCGCGCCGGGGCCGAGCGGCTGGCCGTAGGAGAACTCGACGACGTTGCCGTCGGGATCGGTCAGGCAGACGAACCGGCCGACCGGATAGCCCTGGTCGACCGGCTCCATCATCAGGCAGCCACGCGCCCGGCCGACCTCCGCCATCTCGTCGACCGCCGCGGCGCGCTCGACCGCGAAGCCGATGTGCGAGAAATCGCCGGACGCGCGCTGGGCGCCCGGCCCGCCCGGCAGCAGCACGATCACGAAGCGGCCCTCCTGACCGCGCGCGGCCATCCAGACGACCCGGCCGTCATAGGACCCCGACGGCCGGGCGTGCACGATCCGCAGGCCGCAGACGTCCGCGTAGAACGCGATGCAGGCCTCAACGTCGGCGACGTGCAGGGCGATGTGGGTGATGCTTGGGGGCATGACGCCGATGAGCCTAGCGCGCGCCTGCGCGGCTGGCCAAGGGCGGCGGCGGGTCGGTTCCAGCGACGCGGGCGGCGCTAAACCTCGGCGGCCTTCTCGCTCGCCAGGTCGGCGAACTCGCGCAGGAAGACCGAGCCCTTGACCGTGCGCTGGACGAACACGCTGCGCTTGTCCGCCTCGTCCTTGCGCCGGCGCACGAAGCCCAGATCCTCCAGCCGGTCCACGGCGCGGGTGATCGCGGGCTTGGACACGCCCAGTGTCGCGGCCAGCCCGCGCACCGTGTGCGGCGGGTCGGCCATGAATACCTGCAGCAGCACCGCCATCTGCCGGGTGGTCAGGTCCGGCTGGCCGCGTGCCATGCCGGCCAGCACCACGGCGTGCCACAGCATCAACGCCTGTCTCGGATCCAACTGCACCGCTGCCACGACTCCCCCCTGGCTCCGCCACGACTCCGCCACCACTCCGCCCGCAACTCGTTACACGACCGCAACGATACTACCTGAGGTGGCGGGCGCTCGCCAGCGTCTTGGTTGGGCACGACCGACGTTTCGGCGGGTTCCCTCGACGCCATTGGAAGGTGGGAATAAGTCAGGACTGCCCTCCCACTGGAGGAGGACGGGGATACCTCGGGACTGCCGCCCCTATCCGACGTCGATTACCTTGCCCGGATTCATGATGTTCTGCGGGTCGAGGCTGCGCTTGAGGGTGCGCATCAGTTCGAGTTCGATCGGCGGCTTGAAGCGGGCGTTCTCGGCGACCTTCATCTGGCCGATGCCGTGTTCGGCGGAGATCGAGCCGCGGTACGACGCAACGATGTCGTGTACGGCGGCGTTCACCTCGTCCCAGCGGGCGAGGAACGCCTGCGTGTCGGCCCCCTTCGGCTGGGTCAGGTTGAAGTGCAGGTTGCCGTCGCCGAGGTGGCCGAACGGGACCGGGCGGACGCCGGGCACCAGCTCGTGCACCCGGGCGGTCGCCTCGGCCAGGAACGCCGGAACGCTGGACACCGGCACCGCGATGTCGTGCTTGATCGAGCCGCCCTCGTGGCGCTGAGCCTCGACCACCGCCTCGCGCAGGTGCCAGAAGGCTTGCGCCTGGCCGGCACTTTCCGCCGGGGCGGCGTCCAGCACCAGGCCATCCTCGTAGGCCTGCATCAGCGCGCTTTCCAGCGCGGCCTTGAGACCGCCGTCACCGTGGCCGCCCTTGGCCTCGACCAGGACGTACCAGTCGTATGCCCGGTCCAGCGGGTCGACGCTGCCGGCGACGTGCTGGAGCGACAGCTGGATGCCCAGGCGCGGGATCAGCTCGAACGAGGTCAGCGACTGCGCGGTCGCCTGCTGGCACCGGCCCAGCAGCGCCAGCGCGGCGTCGAGGTCGCGCACCGCGCAGACCGCGGTCGCGGTCTCCAGCGGCTGCGGCTGCAGCTTCAGCGTCGCCGCGGTGATGATCCCGAGGGTGCCTTCCGATCCCACGAACAGCTGCTTCAGGTCGTAGCCGGTGTTGTCCTTGCGCAGGGTGCGCAGCCCGTCCCAGACCCGGCCGTCGGGGAGCACGACCTCCAGCCCCAGCACCTGGTCGCGGGCGTTGCCGTAGCGCAGCACGTTCAGCCCGCCGGCGTTGGTCGCCAGGTTGCCGCCGATCCGGCAGGTCCCCTCCGCGGCCAGCGACAGCGGGAACAGCCGGTCGTGCCGCGCGGCCGCCGCCTGCAGGGTCTGCAGGATGCAGCCGGCCTCCACCGTCATGGTGTTGTTCAGCGGGTCGACGTCGCGAATCCGGGTCAGACGCTCGCTCGACAGGATCACCGCGCGGCCGTCCAGATCCGGCGTGCTGCCGCCGACCAGGCCGGTGTGGCCGCCCTGCGGGACGATCGGCGTGCCGGTATCGGCGCAGGCGCGCACCACCGCTGCGACCTCCGCCGTGGTGCCCGGCTTGACCAGCGCCTGCGCCGCGCCGGTATACTTGCGCCGCCAGTCGATCAGGCGCGGGGCCAGTTCATCCGCGTCCGTGACGATGTGACGCGGCTCCAGCACCTCACGCAGACGTGACAGGATTTCCGGCTGTAGCGACGGTTGAGCCATGCCCGGAACTTAGGCCACCCCCGCGGCGTTCGCCAGTAGGTGCACAATTGACATAGCTCGTGTGGCTATTAGGTCCGGCAGGCATCGACGCCTTCGCGCGGGCGCGCCCCTGCGCCGCCCCGCACCCCCTGCGCTGTTGCGACGCCAAAGCCGCACGACCCGGTCACCCCAACGTGCGAGGAGACCCCGTCCAACGATGGCCGAACGACGCCCATCCGCCGGTAAACGCGCCTTTAAAACGCTGCTGACCCTGCTGCTGATCGCAGGCGTCGGCGCGGGTGCGTTCTACGGCTACCGCGGCTACCTGCAACCGATGCTGGCCGGCGACCGCGCCCAGCAGGCCTCGGGCGGCGGCCGGCCGCCGCCCACCGTGACCGCATCGACGGCCGAGCGCAGCGCCTGGCAGCCCGCCCTGTCGGCGACTGGGACGCTGCGCGCCGAGCACAGCATCGCTGTCACCCCGGAGATCAACGGTGTCGTCGCCGAGGTCGGCATGAGATCGGGCGCGACGGTCGCCGAGGGCGACATGCTGGTGCGCATGCGGGCGCCGGAACTGAAGGCGCAGCTGGCGGCGCTGCGGGCGCAGCGCCGCCAGGCGCTGGCCGCGTACCGCCGGGCGGAACGGCTGTTCAAGCAGGGCAACACCTCGCAGGCCCGCCTGGACGAGACCCGCGCCCGCTATCAGAGCCTGGACGCACAGATCGCCGAGCAGCAGGCCCGGATCAACAAGAAGACGGTGCGCGCGCCGTTTGCCGGCCAGCTCGGGATCACCGAGGTCGATGTCGGCCAGTACCTGCAGGCGGGCCAGCCGCTGGTCACGCTGCAGGATCTGACCCCAATCAACGTCAACTTCAGCCTGCCGGAACAGACGCTGCCGCGGGTCAAGCCCGGCCAGACGGTTCAGGTGCGCGTCGACGCCTACCCCGAGACGCGTTTCACCGGCGAGGTCACGGCGATCGATCCGGCGATCAGCGAATCCACGCGCAATTACACCGTTCAGGCGGCGCTGGCGAATGAGGACCGCCGCCTGCGCCCGGGCATGTTCGCCCGCGTCAGCCTGCAGACGGGGGACCCGAAGCGGTTGGTCACGCTGCCGCAGACCGCGATCGTCACCAACCCCTACGGCTCCTCCGTCTTCGTCGTGCAGGACGGCGGCGCGGGGCCGCCGACGGTGACGCAGACGCGGGTTGAGACGGGCGGCCAGCGCGGCACTCAGATCGCCATCACCGAGGGCCTGAGCGGCGGCGAGACGGTGGTCACCAGCGGTCAGATCAAGCTGCGCGAAGGCGTGCCGGTACGCATCAAGGACGGGCCCTCGCCGATCGACGCCGCCGAGGTCCAGGTCGAGGAGCCGTAAGCGCCGTGCGATTCACCGACATCTTCATCAAGCGCCCGGTCCTGGCGACGGTCGTCAGCCTGCTGATCCTGGCGCTCGGCCTGCGCGCGCTGGCCCTGCTCAACGTGCGCGAGTACCCGGAGACGCAGAACGCCACGGTCACGGTCACGACCGCCTATCCCGGCGCCAGCGCGCAGCTGATCAAGGGCTTCATCACCACCCGGATCGAGCGCGCGATCTCGAGCGCGAGCGGGATCGACTACATCACCTCGACCTCGATCCAGGGGGTGAGCACGGTCCAGGCGCGCCTGCGCCTGAACTACGACCCGAACGAAGCGCTGACCCAAATCTCCGCCCAGATCGACAAGGTCCGCAGCGATCTGCCCGAGCGCGCCCAGGATCCGGCGATCAAGCTGTCGGTCGGCCAGACCACCGCGGCGATGTACATGGCCTTCTCGTCCGGCGAGATGGAAGGCAACCAGATCACCGACTACCTGCGGCGCGAGGTCCAGCCGAAGCTGGAAGCCGTGCCCGGGATCGAGGCGGCCAACGTGCTGGGCGGACGCACCTTCGCCATGCGGATCTGGCTCCAGCCCGACCAGATGGCCGCGCTCGACGTCACCCCGGCAGACGTCCGCCGGGTGCTGGCGGAGAACAACTATCTGGCCGGTGTGGGCAACACCAAGGGCCCGATGATCCGGGTGTCGTTGACCGCGGACACCAACGTTAGCGACCCCGAACAGTTCAGGCAGCTGGTGGTGAAGGAGCGCAACGGCACGGTGGTGCGCCTGTCCGACATCGCCAACGTGCAGCTGGGCGCGACCAACTACGACAGCGGCGCCCAGTACGACGGTAAGACCGCGACCTTCATCGGCCTGAACGTGCAGCCGGGCGCCAACCCGCTGACCGTGATCGGCGAGGTCAAGGACCGCTTCCCGGAGATCAAGCAGGCCTTCCCCGCTTCGCTGCAGGGCGCGATCGCCTACGATTCGACCGTCTACATCCAGGATTCAATCAATGAGGTGGTGAAGACCCTGGCGGAGGCGATCGCCATCGTCGTGGTGGTGATCTTCCTGTTCCTGGGCTCGATCCGCACCGTGGCGATCCCGGTGATCGCGATTCCGCTGTCGCTGATCGGCGCGTTCTTCATGATGTGGACGATGGGCTTCTCGCTGAACCTGCTCACGCTGCTCGCCATGGTGCTGGCGATCGGTCTTGTGGTGGATGACGCGATCATCGTGACCGAAAACATCCACCGCCACGTCGAGGAGGGGCTGAAGCCGTTCGACGCCGCGATCAAGGGGGCGCGCGAACTGGCGACGCCAGTGCTGGCGATGACCGGCACGCTGGCCGCGGTGTTCGCGCCGATCGGCTTCATGGGCGGCCTGACCGGCGCGCTGTTCAAGGAGTTCGTGTTCGCGCTCGCCGGGGCGGTGGTGATCTCCGGCATCGTCGCGCTGACGCTCTCGCCCATGCTGTGCTCCAAGATCCTGCGCCCGCACATCGGCAAGCAGGGGCTGGTGCACGGCCTGGATGTCGCGTTCAACAAGCTGAAGCAAGGCTACGAGAAGGTCTTGCACGTCGCGCTCAACGCACGCGTGCTGATCGTCCTGTTCGGCTTCGGCGTGCTGGTCGGCTGCTACTACATGTACACCAACCTGCCGTCCAAGCTGGCGCCGAAGGAGGACCAGGGGATCATCATCGCGCAGTCGACCGGCGCGCCGAACGCCTCGATCGGCCAGTTCCGGATGTGGACCGACCAAATCGTCCCAATCTTCAACCGGTTCGAGGCGACCGATCACATCTTCCAGCTGAACGGCCTGTCGGGCGGCACCTCCGCCGCGCCCAGCAACACCGGCATCGCCGGGCTGAACATGAAGCCGTGGACTGAGCGCGAGATCACCGCGATGGAGCTGAAGCCGAAGGTGCAGGCCGCGCTCGCAGAGATCCCAGGGATCCGCTCGGCCGCTTTCCTGCCGCCCCCGCTGCCCGGCTCCGGCGGGGGGCTGCCGGTGCAGTTCGTGATCGGCTCGATCCAGGACCCGGCGCAGATCTACGAGTTCTCGCAAGCGCTGACCGGGATCGCGCTGCAGAGCCCGCTGTTCGCCTTCGCGCAGTCCGACCTGAAGTTCGACCGGCCGAGCGTGAACGTGGAGATCGACCGCACCAAGGCGCGCGCGATGGGCATCGACATGGCCGAACTGGGCCAGACCCTGGCGGGCATGCTGGGCTCCAACTACGTCAACCGGTTCGCCCTACAGGGTCGCAGCTACAAGGTGATCCCGCAGGCCGAGCGGGAGGCACGGATCAACCCGCAGCAGCTGCTGGACTACCAGGTGCGCACCGGCTCCGGCGAGCTGGTGCCGCTGTCGACGGTGGTTTCGCTGAGCGAGCAACCGCGGCCGCGCAAGCTGAAGCGCTTCCAGCAGCTGAACGCGGCGACCATCTCGGCGATCCCTGCCCCCGGCGTGTCGATGGGCGAGGCCCTGTCGTTCCTGCGCGCGGAGGCGGAGGCGATTCTGCCGTCGTCCTACACGATCGGCTACAAGGGCGCGTCGCGGCAGTACGTCCAGGAGGGGCAGTCGCTGGTCTATACCTTCGGGTTCGCGCTGCTGACCATCTATCTGGTGCTGGCCGCGCAGTTCGAGAGCTTCCGCGATCCGCTGATCATGCTGGTCTCGGTGCCGATGTCGGTGGGCGGCGCGCTGCTCGCGATGACCTGGGCCGGGGTGTCGCTCAACATCTATACCCAGATCGGGATGGTCACCCTGATCGGCCTGATCGCCAAGCACGGCATCCTGATCGTGGAGTTCGCCAACCAGCTGCAGGTCGCGGGCTATTCCAAGCGCGAAGCGATCGAGGAAGCCGCGGGCGTGCGCCTGCGCCCGATCCTGATGACCACCGCCGCCACCGTGATGGGCGTGGTGCCGCTGATCTACGCCGTCGGCCCGGGCGCGGTCAGCCGGTTCCAGATGGGCCTGGTGATCGCCAGCGGGATCGGCATCGGCACGATCTTCACTCTGTTCGTGGTGCCGGCCTTCTACACCTACCTGGCCCGCCGCCACGAAGCCGAGCCCAGCAGCGCGGACGCCGTGCCGGCGGAGTAACCGCCGGCACCGGCTCTCCACTGTCGGGTTAAAAGCGTGCGGCTGCTTCGTCGAGAAACGCCGCGGCGTCTTCGGCCGTAGCTCGGCCGGCGGCGGAAGGCAGTTCCGCATCCATCTCCGCCAGGATCGCGCGAGCGTCGGCAATCATTTGCACGCCGGGGTCGGTGAAGACGATGGTACGCCGGTTACGCCGGCGTGCGTCCGGCCGCTCGGCGAGCAAGCCCAGTGCCGCCAGTTCCTTCACCTGCTTGTGCACCGCCTGGCGGGAGATCCCGGTGCGCCGGGCGATTTCGGCCGCGTGGTTCTCGCCGCACTCCAGTTCGGCCAAAAACGTCAAATGCCCAGCCGTGACACCGGGGTAGCCACGGTCGCGCAGACGCGCGACCAGCGTCTCGGTCAGCCGCTCCTGCAGCCGGCGGCAGGCCTGGAACAGCCGCAGCATCCGGCTATCGGCCATCGTCGGGGCGTGGCTCGCCCCGTCCGCCTCACGGTCGGCGCACGAATTCGTGTCCGCCGGCTTCGTCAACTTAGTTGACAACTTTTCTCCCGGGTGGAACGTCAACTCCGTTGACAATATAGGAGACTGATCGATGATCACCAACGTTTTGCGGGCCAACGCCGGCTCTTGTCTCGGCTTCGGGGCGCTGTTCCTCGCCTTGCCCGGCCCGGTCGCCGCCTTTCTGGGCAGCCCGCCGGTCTGGCCGGTCGCCGCGCTGGGCGCCGTGCTGCTGTTGAATGGGGCGCACCTGCTCTGGTCGGCGAAGCGCGGTCCAGGGCGCGTCGAGCTGCTTTACTTCGCCCTCGGCGACGCGGCCTGGGTGGCCGGGACGCTCGCGCTGATCGCGAGTGGCACCTGGATCACGACGGGCGCCGGCATCGCCGCAGCGCTCGCGGTCACGGCCCCAGTCGGCGTATTCGCCGTGCTGCAATGGAAAGCCGCCGGGCGACAGGCCATGCCGGCGGGCTGACGCGCGGCGGCGGGCCTTGGCGGCAATCCAGGATCTCATGCCAGCGGCCCCGTAGCGCGCGGAGCCGCAGCGCCCGAAGCGGGTCCCCTCTCCTCCACGTGGGAGGAGAGAGCCAGGGTGAGGTGGTCTGCACGGCATGGATGGCCGTGGTCCCACCTCCCCTAACCCCTCCTCCCACGTGGAGGAGGGGAATCGAGGCCCGTCCGACCTACCCTAGAAATCCAGATCCGCGTAGTGCGCCGGCGGCGGGAAGCCGGGGATGCTCTCGGCCAGGATGCCGCGCATCGAGGGCCGCGACTTGACCCGGGCGTACCAGTCCTTGGCGCCGGGGACGGCCTCCCAGGGCACATCGCCCAGGTAGTCGACGGCGGAGAGTTGCGCGGCGGCCGCGACGTCGGCCAGCGAGAAGCCGTCGCCGGCCAGCCAGGTGCGCCGGTCGCACAGCCAGGCGATGTATTCCAGGTGGTAGCCGACGTTGGCGTGGCCGCAGCGGATCGCCTGGCTGTCCGGCTGGCCGGAGCGCATCAGCCGCTTCAGGATCTTCTCGTCGACCAGGTTGCGCGTGACCTCCTCGTGGAACTTGGCGTCGAACCACCAGACCAGCCGGCGCGTTTCCGCCCGCGCGAACGGGTCGGCGCCCAGCAGGTCGGTCTCCGGGTACGCTTCCTCCAGGAACTCCGAGATCACCGGCGCCTCGGCGATCACGACGCTGTCCTCGACCAGCACCGGCACCTCGCCCGCCGGGTTCAGGCGCAGAAAGCCCTCCCGGCGCTGCCAGGTCTGCTCGGTCTTCAATTCGAACGCCAGGCCCTTCTCCTGCAGCTGCAGGCGGACCTTCCGGCATCCGGGGTGCAAGGGGGTGTGATAGAGCACGCGCATGGCGTCCGGTAGCCTACACGCTCGCGCCGCGCGGCGGAAGTGAGGGCGGCGCGCGACACATACCCGTTACAGGGTTGATATCGGCTTACGGCGAAATCGCTGCAGACCGCTTCGACGTTCAGCGTCACCTTCGCCGTCCTCTTGGCGTGCCCCCTGAAGGCAAGATCGCCGAAGGTGGCGCCACCGTCCGGCATCTGGTCTTAAAGCCCGCCGACCGCCCAGCCGAGCCCGGCCATCGCCAGGATCGAGCCGGCGACCGCGGAGATCACGGTCATCCGGCCGACTTCCGCGCGCGCCTCCGGGATCATCTCGGAGAAGGTCATCCAGAACATCGCGCCCGCCGCCAGGCCCAGGCCGACCGGCAGCAGCGGCTGGAACAGCCAGACGAAAATGAACGCCGGGATCGCCAGGATCGGCTGCGGCAGGGAGGAGAACACGCTCCACCAGCCGGCCATCAGGACCGACACGCCGCGCGGCACCAGCACGAGCGAGATCGCCAGCCCCTCGGGGACGTTGTGGATCGCGATCGCGATCGTCATCAACACGCCGAGGTCCTGGCCGCCGCCGAACGAGACGCCGACCCCGATGCCCTCCGCGGCGGAGTGCATGGTCATCACGCCCACGATCAGCAGCGCCTTGCGCGCGTCCGCCCCGGTCAGCTCGCCCAGCGTCAGGTCCTCGCGGGCGTGCATCAGCTTGTGGCTGTAGTACATGAAGACCGCCCCGAGCGCGATGCCGAGCAGGGTGCGCAGGGTCGACAGCTCGACGCCCGACTTCACCAGCCCGATCGAGGCGGCGATCATCAGCCCGGCGGCGACCGCGTTGCCGATCGCCTCCCAGCGGCGGGTCAGGTTGCGTACGAACAGGAACGGCAACGCGCCCAGCCCGGTCGCGATCGCCGTGATCAGGGCGGCGACGAAGACCGTCCAGACGCTGGTGTCGATCATGACGGGCGCGGCTCCGGGGGCTCTCGGCGATGACATGCGGCCGGCCCGCCTGACGGATGACTCGGCGCCGGACCGCCAGGGCGCACGGTGTAGCACAGACAGCCGCGCGGGCACGACTCCTATTTTAGAACGCTTCTAATCTCTATGGGCCATCGGACCCCGGCCGGTGTCGCGAATCCCTTAGAAACACCGCGCCACGGTTGCTATAGAGAGCGCCCGATCCTGGCCGGCCGTCCGCCCCGACGCGCCGGTCGCACGGGTACGCGGGCGTGGCGGAACCGGTAGACGCACGGGACTTAAAATCCCGGGGCCACAGGCCGTGGGGGTTCGAGTCCCCCCGCCCGCACCACGCGGATACTGCGGATTTTGCAGTTTGGACGGGTTGAACGAACGTCTGCCATGGTGCACTGGTGGTGCAACAGACAAGTGCAACAGACAAGAGCAGCACCGAGGCTGCAACATGGCGTCTATACAGAAGCTCAAGGATGGCGACGGACGAAACCGGTACAAGGTTCAAGTTCGGCGCAAGGGCGTTCGAACACAAACAGCTCGATTCGACCGAAAACGCGACGCTGAAGGGTGGGCCGCGCAACAAGAGGCGGCGATCCAGGAAAACCGGCACTTTCGGTCGGCTGAGGCGAAAAGGCGCACCGTCGCCGATCTGATCGATCGGTACGAGAAGTCGGTCCTTCCCCAAAAGCGATCCCAGGAACACCAGCGGCGACAACTGGAACGCTGGCGCGAGGAACTGGGCCATATCGTCCTCGCCGAACTGACGCCCGGAGCGGTAGCTGAAGCCCGCGACAACATCGCCGCCGACACCGTCCGCGGCGACCGGAAGAGAAGTCCGGGCAGCGTGAATCGTTATCTTGCGGCGCTGGGCCACGCTCTCAAAGTGGGTGCCGAAGAATGGGGGTGGCTCGAGCACTCGCCCATGAGCAGTGTGCGCAAGCTGAAAGAGCCTAAAGGGCGTGTTCGCTATCTCAACGAGACCGAGCGCGTCAGGCTACTGAACGCCTGCAAGGAGAGTCGCGAACCGCTCCTGTACCCGATCGTGCTGATCGCTATGCTAACCGGAATGCGGAAAGGCGAGCTGCTGTCCCTGACCTGGGACCAGGTGGACCTGGAACGCAGCCGGGTCATCCTCCATGATACGAAGAACGATGAGCGGCGGCCTGTTTCACTACCGCGGCCGGCTCGTGAGCAGCTCGAGCCGCTCCAGGCTGACGCCACCTCAGACGCTGTCTACGTTTTCCCGAACGCCGACGGGACCAAACCGATCGACATCCGGGCCGCTTGGGAGGCGGCTCGCGAATTGGCAGGCCTCCAGGACTTCAGATTCCATGACCTCAGGCACACCACCGCGTCGTATCTGGCGATGAACAACGCGTCAGTGGCCGAAATCGCCGCAGTTCTGGGACACAAGTCCCTCCAGATGACGCAGCGCTACGCACACCTCTCGGAGCAGCACGCAGCCGATGTCGTGGAACGGATGAGCCAGGAGGTCATGCCCACAGACAGAAACACGGAGGAGCTATGACCTCGCCGCTGTTTCTGGCGGCCTGGGCCACCGCGCCGACCTGGTCGTTACGCGAGGCCGCATTGCTGCTTCACGGGCACGATCCGGACCGTGAAGACGTGCCGATCGGGGAGAAGATCAAGACCCCAGTTTCCCAAACGTACTACTGGCTCAAAAAAGAATACATTACAGGTCAGCTTACGGCTGTAGCAGGGACTGACGACGAACCGCGCTTCGGCCCCGGCACAATCATCCGGCGCCGTCTTGCGAAGCGATACCACGTGAGTCCGAAACTACACGAGGCGTGGGAGAACGGTGGCCACCTCTCGGGAAACGCGTCCCAAGCTGAGATGGCTTTTTATCATTACAGGTTGGCAGCGCAGACGATCTGGCAGGACCATCCGGAGATCACGCTCGACGAGATGGCGCAACTCTTAGCACAGCTCCCCCACTATACCGGAACGGATGTTATCCCACCGCGTGCACCCGAAACGATTAAGGGTAAGTATTTGACGGGCATCAGCCCGCGTCATCGCGGCCGGCCGAGCAAGAAGGAACCGACCGGCGACATCAATCTGGCGGCCGTGGCCCAAAAAATAGCCGCGTAATATAGCCGGCGAAGTCTACGGTAGTTCATGAACCACCCTCCTCGGGTTTGATCTGATCCCACTGCAAATCATGGAAACGGAGAGACCAAGGAGGGTACTCATGAACAACCAGCAGAACGCCTCGCCGAAGCGCATCGTCCGCGCCACGCAGGTCCCGGAAACCCCGGGCTACAACTGGCTCTCGATGTCAGCGCTGCGCCACCTCATCCACGAGGCGCGGCCCCGGGTTAACAGCCGGGGCGAGACGATTCCCGGTAACGGGCTCGAAGAGGCTGGCGCCGTCGTCCGGGTTGGCCGGCGCGTGCTGATTGACCTCGACCAGCTGGATGCATGGATCGAGCGGCACCGCGGCTTGAAAAACGACAACAACAAGGCGGGCTGAGACAGACCCGAAGAGTCCAACCGGCTACGCCGCCCATTTGGCCGTGACCACCTCGGCCTGCTGCAGGACGGTCTGCACAGCAGCGTCCTGCAGGTCGGGCGGGTAGCCGTATTTCCTTAAAATCCTTTTGACGAGCACGCGCATCTGCGCTCGTGCCCCTTCGCGGTGCGCCCAATCCACAGTGACGTTCTTCTTGACCTGGTTCAGCAGTTCCTGGGCGATGACCTTCAACTGATCGTTACCCATCACCTCGACCGCGCTCTCGTTGTCGGCCAACGCGTCGTAGAACGCCACCTCATCGGGATCGAGCCCTTCTTCCGCGCCGCGTTCCTGCGCCGCGCGGATTTCCTTGGCCATGTCGATGAGTTCCTGGAGGACCTCGGCTGTCGTTACGGCGTTGCTGTGGTAGCGCGCGATCGCCTCGTCGAGACGTTCCGAGAAGCGCTTGCTCTCCACGACGTTGGTCTTGCTGCGCGACCGGATCTGATCGTTGACCAGCTTCCTCAGCGCCTCAAGGGCAAGGTTCTTCTGTTTCGTCTGCTGGATCTCCGCGAGGAAGTCGTCCGAGAGGATCGAGATATCCGGTCGGCTGATCCCCGCCGCCTCCATGATGTCGACGATGTCCGTCGACGCGACCGATCGGCTGACGATCTGCTGGACCGCCAGGTCGCGCTCGGCATCGGTCTTGCTGCCGCTCGAGGTGCTCTTGACGAGGGCTGCGCGGATCGCCTGGAAGAAGCCGATCTCGTCGCGGAGCTCGCGGGCCTTATCGGTCGCGCTCGCCAGAGCGTAAGCTTTCGAGAGGGCGAGCACCTCGTCGTTGAAACGTCGGCGGGCGCGCTTTTTCCCCTCCTCGCTCGTCTCCTGCGCGGCCCACTCCTGCTGCTTCTGCAGGATCCACTCGATCGCCTGCCCCATCACCTGGAGCCGCTGTTGCGATGTGCCGGTCAACGCGAGGCTGTAGTCGAAGCCGTGGAACATGCTCGACACGACTTCGTACTTCTCCTGAAGCAGTTCGACGGCCTCGGCTTCGTCGACACCGGCGTACTGCTGGTCCTTCTTGGAGTACTGCCCGAGCGCATTTTTCAGGTTTTGGGCGATGCCGATGTAATCGACGACGAGCCCGGCTGGCTTGTTCCGGAACACGCGGTTGACGCGCGCGATCGCCTGCATGAGGCCGTGGCCCTTCATGGGTTTGTCGACGTACATCGTGTGAAGACAGGGCACGTCGAAGCCGGTGAGCCACATGTCGCGCACGAGCACCATCTTCAGCGGATCCGACGGGTCCTTCATCCGGTTGGCGATGTAGTCGCGGCCGGCCTTGTTCCGCACGTGCGGCTGGAAGTCGGATGGATCGCTGGCAGCCCCGGTCATCACGACCTTGATCGCGCCGCCGTCGTCACTGTCGCTGTGCCAGTCTGGCCTGAGCTTTACGATCTCGTTGTAGAGCGCCACACAGATGCGCCGGCTCATGCACACCACGAGCGCTTTGCCGTCCAAGCCGGTGATCCGGGCTTCGAAGTGATCGACGATGTCCTGGGCCACGAGCCGGAGGCGCTCTTCCGCGCCCACCAAGGCCTCCGTCTGCGCCCACTTCCGTTTCTGCCGCTCGCGTTGGTCTTCCGGATCCTGCTCCGTCAGGGCCTCGATTTCGGCGTCGATCTCGGGCTTCTTGTCCTCCGGCAGCTGGATCCGAGCCAGACGGCTCTCGTAGTAAATCGGCACTGTGACGCCATCCTCGACGGCGCGGCTGATGTCGTAGACGTCGATGTAGGTGCCGAAGACCGCCGGCGTGTTCTTGTCTTCCTGCTCGATTGGCGTGCCGGTGAACCCGATGAACGAGGCGTTCGGGAGTGCGTCGCGCAGGTACTTCGCGAACCCGTAAGACACCTCGCCCGTGGCATCGGAAAACTTCGCGCTGAAGCCGTACTGACTGCGGTGCGCCTCGTCCGCGATCACGACCACGTTCCGCCGGTCGGTCAGGACCGGCACGTGGTCCTGCTCCGACGTTGGGGCGAACTTCTGGATCGTCGTGAAGATGACACCACCGGCCTGGCGGTTCAGCGCCTCCTGCAGGTCGGCGCGGCTCTCGGCCTGATACGGCGTCTGGCGGATCAGGTCCTTGCACATCGAGAAGGTCCCGAACAGCTGCCCGTCCAGGTCATTACGGTCGGTCAGAACGACCAGTGTCGGGTTCTCCATTGCCGGATGCTTGACGATCTTGCCGGCGTAAAAGGCCATCAGGAGGCTCTTGCCCGCGCCCTGCGTGTGCCAGATGACGCCGACGCGCCCATCCCCTTGCGGATCCGAGGCTTCGACGGTCTTCTCAACGGCCTTCTTGACGCCGTGGAACTGGTGGTAGCCGGCGACGATTTTGGCGGTCTCAGAGCCGGTGTCACCGAAAACCGTGAAGTCCCGAAGCAGATCCAGGAAACGCGAGGGCTCGAAGATCCCCTGAATCACCGTGCCGAGTTCCGGTGAGCCTTTGGGTGCCAGATCACTGCCATCCGTCGTACGCCACGGCATGAAGCGCTCGAGATCGGCCGTCAGCGACCCGACCCGCGCCTCCAGGCCATCGGATGTGACGTTGATGACGTTGGTCCGGAAGAGGGACGGGATATCGGTCTTGTAGGTCTGCAGCTGGTTGAAGGCCGCCTCCAGGGTGGCGTGCTCGCCTCCAGGGTTCTTCAGCTCGAGCACCGCGAGGGGCAAACCGTTCACGAAAACGACAACGTCCGCGCGCCGGTTCTTTTGATTCTCAACGACCGTGACCTGGTTTACAGCGAGCCAGTCATTGTTAGCAGGATCGTCAAAATCCAAAAGCCTGGCCGTTTCGGTTGCCAGGCTCCCGTCTTCCCGCGTGATTTCGACGTTTACGCTTTCGGCCAAAAGCCCGTGTATCCGCCTGTTCTCAGGGATCAGCGCAGGACTCTCCATGCGCCGTACGGTTGCCTCGACGTTCTCAAGGGCATCCCTGGAAAGATGAGGGTTTAGCCGATTAAGAGTGTCCCGGAACCGTTGGCCGAGAATGACATTGTCATAACTCAGTCGCTCAGGTCTACTGCCTTCTGGCCCGATTTCTGGACTGTGTTCGACCCCGTAACCGAGCTCAGAAAACCATGAGAGCGCTGCGTCCTCGACTGCGTTTTCACCAACCGCCGTCAAGCCGCATCTCCTGAACCAATCTCCGCATCCCTAATTTCGGCCTCGCCAGAAATAAGTCGTGGCAACAGAATATCTCTCATTTGCCTTAATTTTTGATTCTCGAAAACGTTTTGGCGTATCCGTTCATCGAACGGTTCACACAACTTTTCAAATTCACTCACAAGATTGTCCGATGGTCTCATAGCGCTCAAAGACCGGAATTGTTTTTTGTTTATTGAACCAAAAACAGTTCCCGTATCCTCAAAAACTCGGATTTGCTCCTGTATCTGCTTCACCGCTTGGTACGTATACGACCTCCCACCGAGTCGATGGCGAACGGCTGCCACACCCCGTCCGATACAACATTTTTCCGGTGCCATATTTATTTCACCAACCGGGGCACGAACGCTAACCAACGTATCATCTCTGTAAGCTAGACGAGTTGGCTGCGTACAAAACATCCTAATCGTCGGGTATCTCGGCCCAAAATCAGTTCGCCCCTGGAAGAACGGGACACCGATATGATTAGCGTTATAGCTATCGCCAGGCGGAGCTTGGCCCATGGTTAACGTGAATTCGTCGCCAACGACAGACGTGTACCACCCCTCCGGCTTCCCTTCATCATCCAAGCGCGCAGGAAACAGATCCCAGATCTCAGGGCTCAGATAGGGTTCGCGCCCTTCCATCTTCGCACGGACCGGACCGAAATCGACGAACCAGTCCTTGAAGATGGCGCGCGCCATCGCTTCGAGTGTT
Source organism: Rhodovibrio sodomensis (assembly GCF_016583645.1). Taxonomy (GTDB): domain Bacteria; phylum Pseudomonadota; class Alphaproteobacteria; order Kiloniellales; family Rhodovibrionaceae; genus Rhodovibrio; species Rhodovibrio sodomensis. The sequence continues at coordinate 21,983 of NZ_NRRL01000071.1, forward strand.
TCATTCATCCGCAAACTTAAGTTGATTTTATCATCAAGAGCGCCAAGAACATGAGAGATTTGTTGTTGCACAAATAATGAAGGGAGCGGAATTTTTAGTCTTCCAAGGTCTTTTGGCGCTCTGACGCTTCAAATGGATTTCGAGATATCGCCGATCGGGGCTGCGAGCAGGTAGATCATGGCGATGAAGGTGGCCGGGCTGCTGTAGCCACGTGCCCGGTGGCGGGCAGCCTGGAAGATCGAGTTCAGGCCCTCCAGGCGGGCGTTGGAATGGGTTGAGTACCAGCGCTGGATGATCCGGTCGATCTGCTGCCGGACGGTGGCGATCGCCTTGCGGACGGGTGCCAGCGCTTCGTCGCCGGCGGCCATCTCCTCGGCATGGTTCAGGAAGCGTGTCAGCCGCCAGCGGGCGGCCTGCGGGGTCGCGGCTTTCCGAACCCAGCGTAGCTTCTCCTTGATCTTGTACGCCTCCCCGGTGGCCAGGCCGAGGCGTTCGAGCTCGGCGAGCGCGTCGCGATCCCGGTCCTTCAGCGGGCCATCCCCGCCTTTCACGGTCGCCCACCGGGCGCCCTTGGGCATCTTGGTCTGCTTGGCCTCACTACGGCGCACGCTCTCCACCGCATCGGTGAACAGCTGAACGACGTGGAACCAGTCGACCGTCTGGCTGGCGTTCTCGAAGGTCTCGTCGACCGCGTTTTGGAAGGCGGCGGACATGTCGCAGACCACTTCAGCGATCGCCGCGCCGTCGCCGCCGTGGGCCTCCAGGAAGCGCCGGAACTGCCGCACGCAGTCCTTGCCCTTGCCCGGTGTGGCGAACAGCACAGGCTCGTCCTTACGGTCGAGGTCGATGAACACGGTGATGTAGCGATGCCCGCGCTTGGCGGCGGTCTCGTCGAACGCGACCGCACGCACCGCGCTCAGGTCCATGCGGGCGACCGCCCGGTGGACGTAGAACAGCACCACCCGCCACAGGCGCTTGTCGGTGACCGCCATCTGCCGGGCCGCCGCCGCGACCGGCATCTCGCGCACCAGCGCCAGGGCGGCCTGCTCGAACAGCAGCGTGAAGCTGCTGCCCTCGCGCGCCCAGGGCACCTGGATCCGTTTGACGCCGTGGTCAGGGCAACTCACCCGCGGCACCGGGGCGGTGAGGTAGCAGTGATGCTGGAAAAAGTTCAGATGCCGCCAGGTCATCTCCTTGAAGTCGTGCGCCTTGCACGACCGCCCGCACGTCGGACACGGGAACTGCGCCCCGCGGCGCGTGCCCACGCGCAGGTGCAGCTCGTGCGGCTGCTTGCTGGTGTCGAGGTGCTGATCGAGGAGCGTCCAGGGCTCCTCCAGACCGAGACCGAGGGCGAAGATGTCCTGGCTGCTGCTCACCGGAGCCTCCCGACCGCTGCTGCCGTTGGCCGCCGCGGCTGGCGGGCTCCGCCTTATGGAGGGGCTCCGCCCGCCAGCCGCGGCTCTACCCGTTCAACTCGGGGACCAACCTGCCGTGCAGCCGGGGCGAAGCGCCACCCGAAATCCATTCGCAGCGTCGAGGAGCCGGTCTTTTTGTGTAATAAGCGGGTTTGCGGCTCCACGATTCATACCGGCTGCTTCACCGATGACATTCTGAAGAGCATATCTAAGATAATGAGGGTATATACAGTCTTGATTAGGTCGTACTACAAGAGCGTTGTCGGACGGCCAGCAAGGCTCAGACGCGACAAAAAGCTTGCCAAGCGTGCCGACACGGCCCGTGATCAACACACCTGGGTCGAATAGTGCCGCATCTGTGAACCCGGATGGTCCGCCACCGCCAATAATTGGGACCGAGCAGCTCGCGGAGGGCGTGTTAGACACGATATTAGGACGCTTACCGCTGGTTATACGGGCCACTTCTGCCAAGGACGTTTCAGGCCACTCAGCCATCGAGATTCACCCTATCTAAATTTTTGCGAATTCTCGCGTTTAAATTCTCACTCTCCGACAAATAATCCTCAAGAGAAGCTCTAAATTCAGAAAACTTTTCCAAGAACGGCATATCATCGTCGCCCGTCTTCTCGGATTCAACATATCGTCCGGGCGTAAGGACGCCACTGTGCTCTTGGATTTCATGAAGCCTAACAGCTTTGCAAAAACCCGGAACGTCTTCGTAGTTTGAAGCGCCAGGCTCGCCGCGCCAAGCATGATACGCCTTTGCGATTCTTGCGATTTCATCTTCGCTGAATTCTCGCCGTGTACGATCTACTAGGTACCCAAGTTCGCGAGCATCTATAAAGAGAACTTCGCCGCGTCTGTCTCGCCAATCTTCCCCCGGATTTTTATTCCGGGTCAGGAACCACAGGCAGGCCGGGATCTGCGTCGAGTAGAAGAGTTGCTGCGGCAGCGCGACCATGCAGTCCACCACGTCGTCCTCGACCATCGCCTGGCGGATCGCCCCCTCGCCTGACTGCATCGAGGACATGGACCCGTTGGCCAGCACCACGCCGGCGGTCCCTTTTGGAGCCAAATGGTGGATGATGTGCTGGAGCCATGCGTAGTTGGCGTTGCTGGCCGGCGGCACACCATACTTCCAGCGCGCGTCGTCGCGCAGCCGGTCACCGCCCCAGTCGGAGTCGTTGAACGGCGGATTGGCCAAGATGTAGTCCGCGCGGAGGTCCTTTAGCTCGTCTTTGTGGAGCGTCCCTTCGTTGTTCCAGCGGATGTCCGAGTCGATCGCGCGGAGGGCAAGGTTCATCTTGCACAGCCGCCACGTGGTCGGGTTGCTCTCCTGGCCGTAGATGGCGATGTCGCCGATCCGCCCGCCGTGGCGCTCGACGAACTTCTCGGACTGGACGAACATACCGCCCGATCCGCAGCAGGGGTCGTAGATCCGCCCCTGATAGGGTTCGAGCATCTCCACGAGCACCTTCACCACGGATCGCGGCGTGTAGAACTCGCCGCCTCGCTTGCCTTCCGCGCTGGCGAAGCCGCCCAGGAAGTACTCGTAGACGCGCCCGAGCACGTCCTTGGACCGGGCCTCGTCGCCGCCGACATCGATGTTGGAAACCAGGTCGATGAGCTCGCCCAGCATGATCGAGCTCAGCGCCGGGCGCGCGTAGTTCTTCGGCAGCACGCCCTTGAGCGAGCGGTTGTAGTCCTCGATGGCGTCCAGCGCGTCGTCGATCCGCTTGCCGACGTCCGACTGGCGCGCGTTCGCCTTGAGGTTCGACCAGCGCGCGGCCTGTGGCACCCAGAAGACGTTCGCGGCCCGGTATTCCTCCGGGTCCTCGGGATCGGCGTAATCCTCGTGCTGCAGCTCCGCCTGCTTCGCTTCGAAAGCGTCCGAGATGTACTTCAGGAAGATGAGGCCGAGAGCGATGTGCTTGTACTCGGCCGGATCGACGTTCCCGCGGAGCTTGTCCGCGGTCTTGAAGAGCTCAGCCTCGAATCCGAGGTTTGCGCCGTTCTGGTTCTTCTTCGGCTTCGCCATGATAGGTCCGTTGTCCTGTGAATCGTGGCGCCGAAGGGCCTCGGCGTGCTGATCGGCCGCGCGTGCCCCAGGCGTAGCCCCTAGCGAGCCGTGGCTATTCTAGCCCAACTGATATGCGAGTCGCCTGACGTCTGCAACCTGCAGAATATGAGCGCCTATCGACAACGCGCGCGCAGAGCGCTCACGCTGCTGGCTCCACAAACCTTTTCGGAACCTGCGCAAGGAGGCGCTGTGTCCGTCACGATCCATAAGGCCAAACCGAGCAAGAAGGATCATACCAAGGCTGACGAGCGGCAACTCTCCGTCAGGCTGCCCAAGCATGTATTCCAAGCGCTGAAGCAGCGGGCATCCGAGGAAGAGACCACGCTCCGGGCTCTCGTTCTGGATGCCGTCGTCCAGCACTACGGTCTCGAGGTCGCCCCGTCGGAAAAGAAAGACCGTCGACCTGAAGCCCGCAAGCTCCAGGCCCAGCTCTACCAGAAATACAAGAAGGGCGAGATCGACCCTGGCTCGTGATCTGGCCCGAGGCCGCTCAGACATCTAACAGTCTCACAGCCTATGAAATCGATTGCACACGCGTGCCGTGCAAGCGAAAGTTTATGGGGAACATGTCTAGCACGCGGATGGGACGAGACATTGGACGATCGACCCCAGACACCGGAAGCGGGGCGTAACGCCCAGGACCGCTGGTACCATCCGGGACGCTACACAACGACGTCCGCAGCCTGGGCGCGCACACAAGCTCAAGAGGCTCTGGCCCGAGCGCCCGAAGCCCAGGAATGGGTCAATGCGCAGGCCCGTGCCCTTGCGGAGCGTTTCAGTCCAAGCCCCCAAAAAGACGCGGTTGTGCGCCTTGAACACGCGCTAACGGATGTCGTTGCAGCAATCCAACAAACTTCAAACAAGCAGGCCCGCCGGATTGTCAGTGTCCTTGTGGGCAAGGCCAGTGCTGTAGCCGCCGTGAGTGGGATCACGGGGCTCATCTCGATATTTGGCACAGCCTCCACCGGGACCGCCATCGCCGGCCTCTCTGGGGCCGCCGCGACGACCGCGCAGTTGTACTGGGTCGGATCGCTGTTCACCTTGGGCGTCGCCGGGGGTGGCGCCATTTTGGGAGGTGCCGGGCTAGGCGTCGGTTTTGTTGCGATGCGTGGTGTACGTCGCAGTGTTTTCGGTCGGCAACGACCGGTCGAAGAGTTGCAGGACCACGAGCGGGTGATGCTCGAATCCTGCACCCCGGTGATCAAGGCGCTGCAGGAGCAGGCCTCCACCGGCGAAAAGCCCTCGCGTGATGAGATGCGCGTGGTCGCCGAGCAGGTCCTGATCCCGCTCGTGCACCACATCGACCTGCACTGGGACAACCATAGCCTCGCCGAAGAGGGCATCAGCGGAGCGGCCCCCTTCGTCTCGACCCTGGCCCCGTTGAACCGGCGTAAACTGCGCAAGGCCACTGACGAGATCAGCCGCATCGCTGTCGGAGCTATGCGATGACCGGCCGCGCGACCCGATCGGCCGCCGTTGTCCTGGCCGTCACGCTTCAGCGGCTCGTGGAAGATGCCACTCGGTTCTGGTCGGTCGAGGAGCAGTTGGTGCTGGACGCGCTCCGGCGCTCGGCCAACGCCTTGAACCACGCCTCTCCGACCGAACTCAAAGCCTACGTGGTGAGCCTCGAGCCGGAAGCGCTCCAGGCCGCACTGCGCAACGTGAAGGGCATCTACCACGAGTTACTGTTTGCCTATGCGGAGAACGTCGACGGTGACGAGGTCGCCGCGCAGCTGTTCCAGGCGACGAACCACGCCGGGGCCGACCTGGAGTTCTACGTCGACGGTGACAGCGTCGGCCTCGTCCAGCTCAAGGCCGTCGAGTCAGCCAGCCACATCACCGAGCACCTGACCAAGTACCCCGACATCGCGGTCCGCGCGACCGATGAAGTGGCGAGCGCACTACCCGGCATCGAGAGCAGCGGCTTCGCCAACGCTGCGCTCACCAGCACGGTCGCGGATACGACGGCCGATCTCCGCGGGGATAGCATCGTTACGGAAGCCGTCGAGGGCGTGGCCAGTTCAGCTCTCGTAACCGCGGCGTTCACCGCGGGTGAGACCCTGCGGCGCGGAACCGTGTCCAGGACCCAGCTGAAAATGGCGCTTGGTGATACGGCAACTGCCGGTTTCGCGGCGATCGTTCTGGACGTGCTGATCGGCGACGTTGTCTGAACAGCTACCTTCCGATTATTCACGAGGATCAAGCGCATGACGTTACCGACGAAAGAAATAATACATATACTGAAATCGCACAACATCAACCCGACAAACTATCTAGCCGATACCCAAACCGAGGAGATCGATCTACCTGATATCGGCCATATCGGCGACAATGAAACCGTTTATGCCACATCAATTGAATCTATTTTTGGTTTTGTCCCCGACGATGACTTCGAAGGTTTTCCGATTGATCTAGACGATCCCAGGATCCAAGAGTGGTGGGCACAAGTTCAGGAAATTATGTATGGTCGGAACAAAAATATTCCGACCGGCATTTTCCAGATTTCTCGCCAAGAGGCACCAGGACCACACTGCGCATGGTATTGCCCTATACATTTCTTCGGATATGATTGGGGCATTTACATTCGCGAGAGCTGCGTTCTCGACTATGCCTTGGGCGTAGCCTCCTATGTTAATTGGTCGAGGGTCAGTATCCCACGGGCCAACATTCCAAAGCACCTACTCCGCTGCGGGTTTTATGCCTTCTTCCTTCATGAACAGTTCCATCATAAAGTGGAAAGCCTTGGTTTTCGCCTGCTAGTCGCGACTAGACAAGACCGTTATCGCCCCTACAAACGCAACGTGTATCGCAAAACGTTCTTGACCTCTGCTTGTATCGAAGAAGGCCTCGCGAACGCCGACAGCTACCGACGCCTAGCCGAATCACGATATAAAAAGCGCTTAGATCCTGCTATTTTGTTTGGCTTCCGCGAATTCTTGGATGAGTCTATCCGAGCTCAACCGGCTGGCTACAATCTAGGTATGACGTATTCCGCAGACCCAGAGTATCATAATCGACTTCATGAATTACAATCGCAAGTTCTGGACGGGAAGGCATCGCCAGTAACACCACCTAGAAATTGGTCGATCTCCCCGAAAGTCATAACATCTTTGGCTCCCATCTCCGCCGAGATCTACATGGTTCTTCCTCGAGGCGCGCGCCCAATTTTTAACCCAACTACCGTAGATCCCGGGGTTAGCGCCTCAACCGAGGCGGTGATCAAAGCCCTGACGAGGCATTATGGCTACACATGCAGCAGGGGCGCCAAAGGATCACACGTTAAACTCGAGAAAGCCGGCGCTCCAACGATCGTTCTGCCAGGCAACCGCAAGACCCTCACACCCGGGGCGATGAAGCATGCACTCGATGCGGTCGGCGGACACCCGATCTCGCGTTTACCCGATCTCCTGAAGGGACGCCTCCCGGTATCTGCTTAGCCAAGGAATTTGGCCTAGAGCCAGTTCTGCGGCGCAACGAAATCTGATCTCTGCGTTCAGCTTTAGATCCAGTCTGCAATCGATTGCAGTCGTGGCTGTCTGACGTCTCACAGTTCGGCATAGATTACAAACGCGTCCGCGCAGGCCGGCCGCAGACCCCTAAGCGCGTTGTGCGCTACTTCCGATCTTGGCCACCGGACAGCTGTTGACAGCACCGGACAGGGGTGCACGGGGTATCCGTAGCGCCAACCAAGGAGGACGCTGGCGACGGTCATGTGGGACACGCCCAACATCCGGGATAAGGCGACCGGGGTCGCGGGCACGCTGCCCAACGTCGCCCCCGCAGGCCTCCTGCGCGCCGCGGATGCCGCGGCCGCGCAGCTTGAGAGCGTGGAGGATGCGGCGGTGCATGGCCGACAGCGGGCTGCACGTGGCCGGGCCTACACCTATCTCGCCAGTTACGCCGCCAAGAAGGTCGCCTTGGCCCGTGCCGCCGCCCGCAAGCACAAGGCCATCACGGAGGGCGAGCTCGACCGCGAGGCCCAGCGCCTCTCACCATGGCGCGACTGCGGCGAGCCGATCGGCTACTACGAGAAACCCAAGCCCGAGGGTGGGACCCGCCCCATCACCACCTTCGGCTACCGCCGTACCGCCCTGCAGATCCTCGTCGACGACGCCCTGAAGGCGCTGGGCCGCCGCACCGCGTTCGACTTCGCCCGCTCCGGCGGCGGCCCCATGGCCGTCTACAACGAGGTCGCCGACTTGCACGCCCAGGGCTACATCTGGTTCGTTACCGCTGACATCGCGGATTGCTTCGGTTCGCTCGGCCACGACGGCCTGAAGCGGGTCCTCCCGTTACCGAACACAGTCGTTGAGACTGTGATCGGGAACGGAAGACAGGGCTCCGCACACTCCCCAGATACAGGGGGAGATACAGGCGCGCATCGCGACCGGCCGGGTCGCGGGATCCCGCAGGGTGCCGTCTGCTCGAGCGAGGTGGCCGGGATCGCGATCGGGAGGGTCGTTGAAAAGGTTGCGCCGTGTGGCCGGGCGTTGCTCTACGGCGACGACCTCCTGATCCCGACCGCCTCGAAGAGCCAGGCCAAGGTCACGCGCAAGGCACTGGCGCAGGCGCTTGCGGAAGATCCTGTCGGCCCGGTCGGGTTGCGCTCGGCACACGTCAAGGATCTGCAGATCAAGGGCGTGGACTTCATCGGGCGAAGATACGAGCAGGCCTCGGAGTTCTGGGGTGGTTTCTTCCGCTGCCGCCCATCCAACAAGGCGTTTCACCGGTTCATGGATCGTGCAGCGAGGCTTGGCGCTAACGCCCACCCCGAACCACGCGATGAAAAGATTGATATATATGCCAGCCGGTGGGGCAAGTCTTTCCCGAACTGGCACAAGCCTCTACCAGCGGATGCGATGTTTGTCGTCACGATTCAACGCGCCAAAGAAAAAGCTGACAACCTTGCGCATCAGGGCACATGATAAACACAGGCAAGGGCCATGGTACCGGACCATTTTAGTCGCGACGTCGTGCAGAGGTGTCGCATACTGCTCGATGGGCTATACCCCATAGTGTCCAGCAGGCACTACGGTTCGCACACGGTTGAACACGGGTACGCAGCAGGTCCATTCACAACGACACTGTTGCTTTCAATGTCTATGCCGATGCTTTTCCTGCCGCTTGAGCGAATTTATCAACCAAACCTCCGTCGGCAGACCGTCAATGATCGGCATAGGTCCGAGGAACTGGCGAACCATATAGATCGCGCCTTGGGCGACGACCAAGCGTTCGGCGCTGCTCCGTTCAACGCTGACGTGACTTGGTACCATGCTGCGGGTGTCCCAGCACCGGATCCATCAGCTGGACTGGGCCGACGCCAGACTGATCGACTAAACGGAGCGGAGGCTCAATGTGACGCCGCGAAGGCCCTTACGCGAGACGCGCTACGGGATCTTCGTAACGCGCTCGCACATGGCGCGATACATTATCTAGATGCCGATGGGCATCCAACCGAAGGTAGTTTCGTACAACAACTTGCCTTCGTGAACCGCCATCAAAATAGCCAAACCTGCCGTATCTGGAAGGTCAAAGAAGAAGATTTCCACCAGTTTCTTCAGCAGTGGGCACAATGGCTCCAACTACACGGTTTGGACAAAGAAATCGCCGACGCCGCGTGATCAGTGTATTGTTACGCCATCCATGACCCTGCCCGTCGAATCGCGCGTTGATAGCCTGAGAAACAGTTTCGGCTTCAGCGAATTTTTCTATGTAAAAAATCGACCTACGGTTGCTGATTTCTTCAAGAGGGGCGAACACCCAGGGCTATATATCCTAGCTTTTGCCGATGGCGCCTACTATGCCGGTCGTACCAAAGACCTCAAACAGCGCTTTGTGGCTCATCACAGGACGCATGGCGACATTGAATATTTCGCTTTCAAGCCCTTAAGCATCCCAAAACAATCCCACGAAGAGCAAGCGCTTATCCAACAATTAGAAGCCACGGGTGTGACGCTCCGAAACATCGAGCACATGAGTTGGCCTGCCTCGGCTGCAGATTTCGACGCCGTGGTGCCGCAGCCCGATCAAGATAACTTCTTGTCGGGCCAGGACATTCAGGATCAAAGCGCCCGTATAGTGGACCCGAACCAGCGAGCCCGATACGAAAGGAGCCACGCTACCATTGCTGAAAAGTCCTTTTACGGAGAACTCGTGAACTTTCTTCGGACCTATGTATCACTTGCTATCCCCGCGCCGCGGGCGACAGAGATGAGCTTCTGGGCCCTGACCGTGTGGCCTTCGCCTTCTGCTTATGTATCTCGTAGGCAAAACCGGGAATGGGCCCGGATTAACCTAGCTACATGTGAGGTGCTCACAGTCGGGCATCGGTGTACCAAGCCAAGCGCCCCTATTGACGCAGACGTACCTTTTGTCGCGTTTCATGTCGCCCGTTCTCCGATCGCTCCGGATGAAGACGCCGCGTTCGCCGAGCTAAGCAAGATTGCGCCATCCGTGATAGATGCGGAGCGTAAGTATGACGTCCTTGGGGGCGATCAGATTGGCTTCTTGGTGTTCGGCCTCGAGGAAGCTCAGCGTCTGCTGGAAGACCCCCGTGTCATAGGGGCAGCGCGGCGAGCCAATATCGCCATGATGCGGAAGCGTGCCTGTTTCTACGCGCGGTACCACTGTCCCCAGCTCGCCGATGACATCCTCGAGACGCCGGTGTAGCGGGTGCACATCTCCACCAACGCCGCGTTGACTGACGGCGAAGAACAATTACGGGGCGAGCCTGACCGGCAGAAAGACTTTGCGTCGAAAGGAGGCGGTCATGGCGAGCCCCACTGGCAACAGCGAAAAGCTGCTCTCGGTAACTGACGTCGCGCGCACCCTCAACGTCTCCGAACGCCAAGTTAGGAGGTGGGTCGCTGCTGGCGACATTCCAGCATTCAAACTCGGGAGTCGGGTTCGCGTAGCGCCGTCAGCGCTACATCGATTTCTCAAGGATCAGGCGCTGGATGTCGCCACAGACATGCCCCGTGTTCCATTTTCCTAGACAAAAATCGGTTTCGTGAGAACGCGACCTAATAATCGGCCGTGTTTTGTTAGCATCCGCTTTCACGAAACGGGACGCCTGTCACGCGGTGTCTTACCTAGGACACTGCTGTCAGGCGCACTGGCGTCACGAGGACCACGAGGAGGCGCAAGATGAGCGCACCGAATACGCTGGCCGACGTGCTGGCCGCAATCAAGTCCGATACGGAGCTTAGTCAGCGCGAACAGCAGGACATGGCCTGGGCCATCCGCCACGTCGGCCGTACGCTGGGCGTCGCGTTGAGCGACATCTCGGCGAGCCCACCCGTTCTGACGAACCGCCTTAAGGCAGTCGAACCCGCTGCGGCCGGCGTGAGTGGCCGCACCTGGTCGAACGTCCGCTCACAACTCAGGAAGGCCCTGCGGCATACGGGCGCCTTCATCGAACCCGGCCGGCACAAGGGCCAGCTCACGTCTGACTGGCAACAGCTGCTCGACGCGATCGACGTCCCGTGGCTGCGATATGGGCTCTCGCGCTTCGCTCACTTCGCCTCCGACAACGGCTGGGCGCCAGGGGAGATCGGCGACGCCCACTTCGCCGTGTTTCGCGACGCCCTGGAGAACCACTCGATCTGCCGGACCCCCGAGCGTGCCGCGCATCGGGCCATGATCAACTGGAACAAGGCTGCTCGCGAGGTGCCCGGCTGGCCGCCGACCGAAATCACAATTCGCACCAGGGATCCCGGCTACACCTTCGACTGGGATGCCTTCCCGCCCCAACTTCTCTCGGAGGTCGACGACTACTTCCGCGAACGCAGCGGGAGCGACCCGTTCGGGACCACCGGCCTCAAACCGCTCGCCGAGGTCTCGGCCCAGACCCAGAAATTCCAACTACGCCAGCTCGCGTCGGCAATGGTGCACCGCGAGGCGGCCACCTGCGACGAACTCGTCAGCCTGGCCGCGCTCGTCGAACCCGATCGCTACAAAGCAGGCCTCCGCTTCTTCTATGAACGCCAGTGCCAGCAACGTTCCACCCAGTTGACCCAAATCGCGAACGCCGGGCTCGGCGCCGCCCGTTACCTCGTCCAGCGCGGGGCCATCGACCAATCAGAATTCGACGCCGTACACCACGCCTACAAGCGGGTCGAATACCGCGGGAGTGGCATGTCGGAGCGAAACCGCGAGCGCCTGCGCCCGTTCGCCGACCCTGATAACGTCGCTGCGCTCATCACCCTCCCCGACCGGCTCGCGAAGAGGTGCGGATCAACCGCCACGGTGCGCGACGCCTACCGCATGCGCACCGCGCTGGCCATCGAGCTGTTGCTGATCTTCCCGATGCGGGTGCGCAACCTCGCGACGTTGAACCTGGACCAGCATGTCACCCGCACTCAAGCCAACGGCAAAGGCCGAACCTTCCTTCACCTCCCTGGCATGGAGGTCAAAAACCGCGAGACGCTCCAGGTGGAACTACCGTCGCGAACAGCGAAGCTGCTGGACAGCTACGTTCATTCCTACCGCCCGCTGCTGGTCCGGGATAACGGCGCCTGGCTCTTCCCCGGCCGTGAAGGCAGCCATCAGCACATCGCCGCGTTCGGCACGTACCTCAAGACCGCGATCAAACGCGAGACGGGCCTGACGGTGCATCCGCACCTTTTCCGCCACCTGGCTGCGAAGCTGTACCTCGACGCCAATCCCGGCCAGTTCGAGGTCGTCCGCCAGGTGCTCGGCCACCGCTCGCTGAAGACGACCGTTGAAACCTACGCGGAGTTCGACAGTCAGCAGGCCGTGGAGATGTACGACCAGCACATTCTAGCCCTGCAAACGAAGCTGGTCGGCAGCGTGGAGGACACTGACCATGGCTGAGGTGAAGTCTCTGCCGCTAACCGCCTGGCCACAGGCGGATCGCGATGCCTGGGCCGCCGTGCGGTCCGCTGGCGACATCTTCGATGACGGAGGGGGCGCGGCACACTGGCGCTCATCGACCGTGAAAAACTTCGAGCAAGACTACGGGTTATGGCTTGGGTGGCTTGCTGCGCACGGGATGCTCTCGGGAGCGCCGGGCGAGCGCGTCACGCAAGCCAACGTTGAAGCTTACGTGACCGACTTGCGCGAGCGACAGGCCGCCGTCTCTGTCGCCAACCAGGTACGCCGCCTTTACCGAGCCATGCAGCTCTTCGCCCCACAACACGACTGGAAGTGGCTGAAGGATCTCAAGGCTCGGCTTCGCCGGGACGCGGAGCCAAGCAAGCCGAAACCCGACGCACTCACGCATCCGGCCGAACTCTACACGTTGGGCATGCGGTTGATGGACGAGGCCGAGACCGACGGCACCTTAAAAGCAAGGCGTGCTGCCGTCGCATACAGGGACGGGTTGATCATCGCCATCCTGGCCGCGCGGGCACCTCGCCGTCAGGAGTTCACCGATATGCGACTCGACGTTAACCTACGTCACGATGGCGGCGCGTACTGGCTCGTATTCTCAGCCGCGGAGACCAAGCAGAAGCGCGCCAGTGAGCACCGACTGCCCGACGACCTCACGGCACGCGTCGATCGCTATCTCGAGCATCACCGCGAGGTGCTCGCCGCGGGCCCGCGCAACGCCGAGCCTCGCGAGGCCCTCTGGCTAACCGAGTTCGGTGATGCCCTCAGTGCGATGGCTGTCAACGTGGTCGTCCGAAAGCACACGGCCGCGAGACTGGGCATACCCATCCCACCTCACCGATTCCGCGATTGCCTAGCCACCGCATGGGCGCTCGACCTGCCAGAACACGTTCGGATGGCCGGAACCATGCTCGACCATCACGACCCGAGTATGACCGAAGCCCACTACAACCAAGCTCAGCGGCACCGAGCGCTCAGAGCCCACGCTTCGACCATCAGTCGTCTACGCGATCACCACAAGGCAGGGTGCTGAGCCGATGACTGAAGGTGTCTGGAAACCCGCCTAACCCTTCTGATTATGCGTCGGCACATGATGGCCCGAAGCGGCCTAATGCTTCAAAAACAGTATAGCTAGCCCCCATTTGTCAAATGATTCTCGTGTTTTCTCATGATATTTTGGAAAAGCCTTGGTGCCCCGATTATACCACGAGATGTCTCCGGAATATCAACGGCGTCAATATTCCCGGATTTTTCAAACGTCTGCACTTCGTTATGCACATAACGCATGACACTCAAAAGTTCGTGCGTTTCTTTATGGCGAATAGCAGCAAAACGTGGTAGCTCCTCAAGCGTTACTATATCCACGGGGGTTATGAAGCGCCGTTTGTACGAGCCCTGCCAGTAACAGCGTATGTGTCCAGCTCTTTGGACACGCATATCACCATCTTCAACCGAAAAGAAAGCCTCGAAAAGCGGACTATTTAACACAAGGACTGGGAACGCGACAACACTTGAGTAAAGGATTTCACCCTCATCACTGAATTGCATGTTATGAATCTCAGTGATAGACGTAACAAGATCACAAAGAGATTGTAATGCATTATAGCAAGCATCACTTCCTGACGATTGAAACTCCCGCGCATTGAATCCAGGGCGAGTCCACGCTTTAAAAATGTCAAGACCTTGAACGTACTCACTGCCAGCAAGTACCCATAAAAGTGCTTCTGCTCCAAGACTCGAAGGTGCCTGTGCAATCGCACCCGATGACGCCATACGCGAATATGGGCTAGTAAAAATAACCCAAGGCTTAGACGGTTTCTTGCATTCGAATACGTGATTTATCCTTAGCAAAAAATTACCCATGTGCTCATCACAATTTGTTATTACATCAATTTCTCGCATTTTATCCCGTTCAACGTCTGGTACGTGCAGCCCCTGTGTTACCGCATACCCTTGATTTCTCAATATTTTTGCAGTTTGAAATTCCGTTGGATAACCTTCCTTCGAGAGCCATTTCTTTACGCGGTTATCTAGGCTTTCTCGATTGCTCTCGTTTTCTTTTTCCGACATTATAATATTTCGCTCCAGGTACGTCTGATGTTTCGTACTTAGAAGTGTCAAAAATCGCCGCCTTTCGAGTCAAGTCTATCCACTAAAGCTGGAAGCCCGCCTGACTTATTTACACGGATAAGATCCATGGCCGATATGCTATGTCTGATTCTGGCCCGAGGCCGCTGCGATGCCTGGGGCGGAGCGTGGCGGCTCCGCCCTCAGGTTCAGACGTCGACCTTCTCCGCGATGGCGAGGGCGTCGTCGACCTCCACGCCCAGGTAGCGGACCGTGCTCTCGATCTTCGTGTGGCCGAGCAAGAGCTGCACCGCACGCAGGTTGCCGGTTCGCCGGTAGATCAGCGTCGCCTTCGTGCGACGCAACGAGTGCGTACCAAACAGCGCCGGGTCGAGACCCGCGAGCCCGATCCAGTCGCAGACGAGCCGCGCGTACTGGCGCGTGGACAAGTGCCGGCCCTGACCGCCGCGACCGTCAAAAAGGTAGTCGCCTCCTGTCTTGCCGGACCGCCGAACGTGGACATCGACGGCCTCGCGGGTCTGGTCCGTCAGTTCGAACTTCACCGGGCGACCGGTTTTCCGCTGGCGGATCGTGGCACGGTCGAGGGCGTAGCCGTGGGGCGCGACGTCGGCGACCTTGATCGCCACCACATCGCAGCCGCGTAGCTTACTGTCGATCGCCAGGTTGAACAGGGCGAGGTCGCGAGGTTTGCCGGCGAGCTGGAGGTGCGTTCGGATGGCCCAGACATGCTTGGCTTGAAGCGGCGGCTTCGGCCCGATGAGCTTACCCGAGTTCCAGGCTGTTCCCTTTACTGGCTTTGAGGGCGTCGTGGACATCGTCTCGTCTCCTTGTTCGAGGTTTCTCAAGGAGCGCAACGTGCCAGCTTATCGCCGGAGGGTGCCGCTTTCGGTGGGCGCCCGGGCCGCGGCATCGCGGTCACTGTGCATGCTTGGGTCTGTTTGCGTTGTAATGTCGTTGACGGTTCGCGTTTATGTTGCATCATCGGTTGTATGAAGCAGAAATCCTACGACTCGGCTCTTGCCAGTGTCCTGCGCCGAAAGCGCGCCGAGGCTGGCTTGTCGCAGAATCAGGCCGGAAGACGCGTCGGTGTTACGTTCCAGCAGCTACAGAAGTACGAGAAGGGCACCAACCGTGTGTTTTTCTCGCGGTTTGTCGAGCTTGCGAGCGTCTACGGGACCACGCCCGAACAGATCATAGCCGAGGTCCGGGAGGTGCTCGACGCGAAAGCGCCCGAGACCGAGGTGTCTGATAGCCGTCAGACGACGGAGCTGATCCGGCTCGCGCATGCGGTTCCGCGTTCCACGTTGCAGGGCGTTCTCGACCTCCTCCGCTCAATCGCGAAGTCGGCGCCGGATGAGCGTCCGTCGTAGGGCTCAGGCGATTGCCGCGGTAGGCACGGTCGTAGCCGTCGCCATCGCAAGCCCGGCGGCCGCCCAGAGCGTGACCGGCCGAGCGAGCGTCACGGACGGCGACACGTTGGAGATCCGAGATGTCGATATCCGATTGCACGGGATCGACGCGCCGGAAGGCGCCCAGACCTGCATCGCGGGTGGTCAGCGGTGGCCGTGTGGGCGCCGAAGCGCCAACGCGTTGGATGCGAAGATCGATCGCCGCACCGTTCGCTGCGAGGGCCGTGACCGGGACCGCTACGGCCGGCTGATCGCCGTGTGCTACCTGGGCTCAACCGACCTGAATGCCTGGCTCGTGCGGAACGGCTGGGCGCTCGCCTATCGCCGCTACTCCCGAGACTACGTGCCCGAAGAACGACGTGCCGAAGCTGACGAGGTGGGCATCTGGCGGGGCCAGTTCGTGCCACCCTGGGATTGGCGTCAGGGCGAGCGACTAGGCGGCCAGGGTTCCGGTGGCTCGTCCTCGTCCCGCGACCGCGACTGCGGCGACTTCGCGACCCAGGCCGAGGCCCAGGCGTTTTACGAGGAAGCCGGTCCTGGCGATCCGCACCGGCTCGATGGTGACGGTGATGGGCGTGCCTGCGAAAGCCTGCCGTAAGTTGGGGGCGCCGGACGGTCCAAACCGAGACGCTCGCCGCGGGTGCCCCGATGGCACCAGAGCGATGGCGATTGATGGCTCGAAACCAGCCGACGCTATGAAGACATGCTGCCGCAGGAGGTGACCCTAAGCGGTCTTGTGGACGAGGGGTGATCTATTTAGAGTTCTGGGTAGCGATCTATACATTTAAGATAAGTCGTTCTCTAAGGGGTTATTTACCTGGGACATCTTGAAAACACTCAGTGGTAAGCAGCCAGTCTGGCGGGATATGGTCTCTAAAGAACAGCCCGCAGTCCAGTTGACGTTGCCGGGCACAGTAGGCTGGATCAGCCAGCGCGTAGCTCCAGACCTCAAGAAACTCTCGAACAATGTTTGGGACTTCGCCACGTTCGCGCATCATTGTCACGTCGAAGAAGGGATGCCCGGCGAGCAATGCGTCAGGACCTGGAACGCCGAACTTAAACAGGACTGGTTTGCCATCGTTGGCCAAAAGCTCAACCCCGTCAGGGCCGAGCAAATCATAAGCAACCCGTTGATCAAATTCCGAGCCGTAGTTGAGATAGTGATTGAAGCTGTTAACAAGACCCGCACGAGACAGCGTTAGGTGCGCTTGCCCTTCCCGCTTGCCTACTCGTGCATCTGGACCGTAAGCCTTGATTAGGGCATCGACTCTGTGATGCTGATTAGACCAATCCGGATGGTGGGAAAGTGCTCGGCTGATGCGAGCATGCCGGGCTCCCGCCTCTAACGGGAGAAGCCCGGTCTCTTGGACAGATCTGATCTCGGTGTCAGTGAGCCGAGTCCCGTGGTAGCCGAAAATCGTGTGGGACCTCAGCCATTCAAGCGTAACATCAATAATTGGCTCTCGGTTGCCGAGCTCGAAGACGATGCTCAACGCATCTTCTAGAAACTCGGGCTCGTAGCGGGCAATCTGGTCTACAAAATCTGATGGAAGGTGGTCCTTTAAGACCAAAGTCAGGGACGGTGCCCATTCGTCGTTTCGGTCGAAATCTATCACGCTCGCTGTTGCTCCGCTTCCGAAAGTTGCACGTCTAGACCTCTCGAAAATATCACGCAGAAGGGGCTGCGACACCGATTGATACCGAAAAGCCGGGCGATGGACGCGCACACCATGGCGGCAGGTCTTGGCCCGACCCGGCCGACGTCCCGGATCAGCGAGGCGGCAGGTCCACCCTCGAAACCCGCCGTCATAATCCACGGAGAGATCGACCGGCGCTGGCTGAACCCGGGCGCATTGACCTGGGGCCTAGGCGGATTCGACCAGTCTTGGGCCGGCCCGTCGTGGTGCACTCATGGTGCACCAAACGGCAAAAAACCCGGATGCGTGCAGATACGCGCGGATGATTTCTCATAGTTAACCCGTTGATAAAACGGCCTTAATTTATCCTGGTGTTTCGCGGAGGCTCTAATTCGGAGGACTTAAAATCCCGGGGCCACAGGCCGTGGGGGTTCGAGTCCCCCCGCCCGCACCAAGGCTATCTGATCAACTCCAGCAAACGCGTCCGGCGCATGATCCGCGCCGGCGATATGCCTAGCCGATCGTTACCCCCGACTCGCGACCGAACGGATGGTCACGCCCGGACGGAACAATAGGACGCCGGGCCCGGCACACCGCCGCCGGTCTCGATCGGCTCGCTGGCGGGAAGGGCGATCGTGACCCGTGTCCCCCGTCCGGGGGTGCTGTCGACCTGGATGTCGCCCTGGGCAACCTCGACAAGGCGTGTCTGGACGCCCCCACAGATGCAAGCCCTTTTTCCTCGGGTCCGGTGTAGGCATGCGGTCAGGTGCAGTCGTGTCTTCGGCCTCTCGATGCGGCCGTTACACGCCGCGGGCCTGTATGGAGATACGCGGACCGGGTCCAATACGCTTACTCGCACTGTAGCGTGCAGCGCCTTCGTGCTGGTTTTCCCGACCCCGTCTCGATGACCGTT
>NZ_NRRL01000072.1 GCF_016583645.1 Rhodovibrio sodomensis
CGCCGGAGGGGGTCGAGGGGGTCGAGGGGTGCGTCAGGTCCGCGAGGGCCGACCCGACGACGTGGACCATATACGTCCCACACGGCTACGGCAACAGCGAAATGCGGAACTCCGGCAACTCGGGTTCGGGCGTCTCATCCTCCGACGCGACGGCCTCGTAGACGGCCAGCCAGTCGTCCCAATAGCAGCCGACGAAGCGACCCTCCGACATTTCGTCGACGTGCCGCGCCAGCGCCTGGCATATCCCGTGTTTCGCTTCGAAGCCGACGACGGTCGCCAGGGTGGCTTCGTCGAACGCCCCTTGGCGCGCGGCGGAACGGCACGCCTTGGCGACGGCCCGGGTCACGCAGGCCCGCGTGGTGTCGCACGCGGGCTCGATCTGCACATGAAGGCACTCAAGGGCGTCCGCCGGGGGGCGCCGGGTGGGGTTCTCCTCGACGACCACCCGCGTAGGCGGATCCGTGCGCGTACGGGCAAGCATCCGTCAGCCTCCGCAGATGGCGTCTCCCCACCCGAACGACGCCAGCATAGTGCAGGACGTCCACTCGAAGTTCATAAGCAACAGTCCGCTCACCAAGTGCGTGATGACCTGGCCGACTGTAAACTGCCTGCCGTCGATCTTGGGCATCAGGAACAGGGCCCGCATCACGGTGACGATGCCGATCACATGAAGAAACTCGAAAACGATCTCAAGGATTTTGCCGCCCGTCGAGCTTCCGGCCGCTTCGGCGTACGCGAACGCGACGTCGCTGACGCCGAGCGTCTCTGACGCAGTGTCGGTTGTCGCCCCGAGCTGAACCAAAAAGATGCCCGCCAGAAAGTAGAGCATGGGCTGGCTGAAAGGCACGCGGTTCGGATCGCTCCCGAACTTCACGAAGTCCGTCAAGGATTTTGCCACCAGAGCCAACCCCGAAATGAAGGCGATCGCGTACAAGAGGGTCTCGACCGGGCTGTCGATCCCCGCTTGCTCTTGGAGCCGCTCCAAGACATCCAGCACCGATCCCATTTTCTTATCGGCGGCGTCCCCCACAGACTCCGGATCGGCTTTCTCGACGAGTTTCGGGTCTATTTCCTGGGCGCGTGCCGTCCCGGCGAGCCACATGGCGGTGACAACCGACAGGAACGCCGCAGCGACAGCGTTCGGCCACGAGACGACAGAGCGGGTTACGGCTTTTCCGGGGGTCGGGTACAAGACAGGCCCCTCCGACCGACTGCAAACGCTTCAATCGTATCGCGGAACCGGTGTGCTGTCAAACTGCGGCGTCGCCGACTCTCTCGATCCAGATGTGCCTTCCGGTCTGGATTTTTGGGCCTATATCGTGTAAGATAGTGCCCTAGCGCGATTTGCGCGTACCGTTTGAAGTCCGTTTGCGAGGCTCCGATGCAAGACGAGAACGAAACCCCGATGAACCGGGACACTGACCCCAACACGACGACAGCCGGCGAGGCAGAGACGGGAGAGACTGTTCGGCGCGACGCCGAAGCGGTCGCGAACGCCGTCGCGCCGAATGTCGACGACGAAGCTGCCCGCCGTCTCAACGAGATCATGTCCATCGAGGCTGACAAGATCGAGCAAAGCGGCCGCTCCTCGGGGGATGGCAGCGACGCGGTTCGCGAAGACAACGACGGCCCGGTCGGCGACTTCGAGCAAGACGAGGAACTCGAAGTCATGTCCGTTTCCGCCGAAGGCGAGTTCGATTACGACCAGCCCGGCGAGGGCGAGGCGCTGTCCGATCTTGAGTCGGACCTAGCGGCGGGCTCCATCGACGCGCCGATCGACGTTTCCGGTTACGTCGGCACCGACCCGGTCGGAGAGCCGAACCCGCAGGTCGCCGAGTCCAAGCACTCGGACCACGAGTGCCAAGGCGTGATCGCGCATCTTCGGGCCAACAGCGACGAGACGGTGTTCCGCGAGCCGTCCGAAGACGACAACGAGGCCGAGCTTCCGCCGCTCGACGTGAGCGAAGACCAGAAAGTGCGCCTCGCGGCCCTGGCGGCGAGCAACGGCCTGACGTCCGACCGGGCGGCGGTCGAGCACCTGCTCAATCACGTCGAGACTGTCGAGAACTTCCGGTCGATTTTAACGCACCAAGTCGATCAGACCCACGAAATCTCCTCCTCGCTGCAACAGCTCCTGTTCGAGTTGTTGGGCGCGGTCGACCGGGTCGAAAAGAAGTCCGACTACGCCCTCGAAGCGATCCGGGAAATGGCCGCGGACGGCGACCCCGTCTCCTAACGGGGGTACCGATGCTCGAAACCACGAAGAAGTCCGGCGGCGCGGGCGCGATCAAATACTACCTTGAGCGCCACGAACAGGAGTCCGTGGGCGGGTGGTACGAGCGCGACCGCAACGGCCACCCTGTCGGGATGCTGAGAGACCCCGGCGGGGTTCTCGCCGGGATGGGCGCGGCGGACGCCAAGGGCCGCGCCGACCGGGAAGCGCTGCGCCACTTGGCCCGCGGATACCTCCCCGACGGCACTCGCGTCGCGCACAACGCGGACTCTCCGACGCGGGTGATCGGGACGGACTTCACGTATTCGGCGCCGAAGGGGCTGAGCCTCACGCTCGCCGAGGCCGAACGGGCCGGGGACAAGAAACTCGCCAACGCGATCAAGTCCGCGCTCATCGGCGCGGTGGACGACGCGCAAGCGTTCATGGACGGCAAGACGGCGTTCGCCCGGTTCGGAAGCGGCGATCCGGTTCCCGCGAGCGCTGTCGGCGCCGCTTTCATCCACTACGACAACCGCGCCGGCGAGCCGAACGCGCACGTCCACTTTTACCAGTGGTCGCACGGCAGGACGCCTGACGGCCGGTTCGGGACGATCGATCCGGACGCCCCCCGGCGCTGGAAGCACGCCGGCGGCTCCGCTTTCCGCGCTTCCCTGGCGGCGCGCTTGCGCGAGATCGGCATACCGGTGCGGACTTTCGCGGACCGCCACGGGAACACCTTGATGGACGTCGCGGGCGTTCCGGAAGAAGTGAAGAAGGCTTTCTCCTCGCGCAGGGCCGCTCTGGAAAAGGCCCGCGCAAAGGCCGAGCGGAGCGGGCCTCTCCGCAATCCGCGGGCTTTCTCCATCGCGGTCGCCAAAGGCACCAAGCAAGCCAAGGGCGCCGCCGCGAACCGGGCCAATCGCATCGAGGGCCTGCGGGGGCTGGTCTCCAACGCGTACACGCCCGGCGACGTGCCCGAAGTCCCTCATGACGCCGTCGGGTTGGCGGACGACCTCGCCAGTCGCCTTTTTGACGGGGAGACCGTCTGGACGGAAAAGGTGGCGTATACGCGCGCGATGGAGTTCGCGACCGAGCGCGGGATGGGCGTCCAAGCGGCGATCGCCGCCGCCGAGAAGGTGATGTCGGACCCGATGACGATCCCGCTGGGGAGGGGTCGGCACAAGGAACTGGAGTTCGCGTTCGAGTCCAGGCTGGAAGCCGAACGGGACGTCGCGATCGAGGCCCTGTCCTCGCGGGGGGCGTTCGCTCCGGCGAGTTCCCGGCAAACATCGGACGCCGCCAGACGGGCCATCTCCGAGCGCGCGGACATTTCGAACCCGAAACAGAACGACGTCCTGCCCGCCGTCCGCCGAGCGCTGTCCGGCGACGGCGTGTCTTGCCTCGACGCCAAAGGTCCGGACGCCGAACTGCTGGCTTCCGCGATCCGGCACGCCGACCCGACCGCCGTCGTCGTCGAGGGCGCCGACCGGCTGCCGACAGGCGAAATCGAAGAGCTCGTGCAGGGCCGCGATCCGGACGCGCGACTCATCTTCATCGGAGAGCGGCGCGAGGTCGATCCTTCGCGTCCGGGTTCCGGCAAGGACGTCGGCGGCGGGTTCCGTCTGCTGGCGGACCGCCTGGGCACGGAAGGCATCCGCCGCGACGAACCTCGGCGCCTGATTTCCGAGGGAGCTTGGGAGAAGGCCATCGACGCGCTGGACAAAAGCGGCCGACTGACGGTGGACCAAAGCGGCGACGCCGAGAGCGGCGTAGCGGCGACTGCCGCGTCTCGAAGCGAGGGGTCGGTCGCCGTGTGCGCGACCATGGCCGAGGCTAAGCGCGTTTCCGAAGCGATCCGTAACACTCTGAAAAGCATGGGCGCGGTCGGAGACGACGAGGCCATCATGCCGCGACCCAAGGGCGGCGACTTGGCCGTGGCGAGAGGCGACACCGTCGCGCTGCCGGACGGCACGCTCGGAACGGTCGAGCGCCTCGAGACGGACGCCGAACCCCACCCCCGGAAAAAGGGGGTAGACAGCCCTTTGCCGCGCGCGACCGGCGTATGGGTCCTGCCGTCCGGATCGGAACCCGGCGAGGAGATCCATGTCTCACCGAAGCTGAAAGACAAGGACAAGACGCTCCCTTTGCGGCGCGGCTACGCTTTCACGCCGGGCAGCATGGGGCCGGTTAAGCCGTCGAGGGCCGTCGTGCTGGGGAGCGGACGCCTGACGGGCGAAGGGTTGAGGGGGACGTTCAAAGCCGCCGGAACCGTGAAGGTTCTCCTGGACCCCTCCGGCTTGGGCGACGCTTCGCCGAAGTCCGCCTTCGCCTCGAAGCTCGGCGAGGGGCCTGGCGGATGCGGCCTCGATCGAAACGCCGGAGCGCTCGCGGTCAACGGCACGAAGTCGGACCTCGAACTCGCCGTCGCCGGGAAGCGAAGCCGCGGGTTTGCCATCGAAGTCAACCGATGAAAAATCTCTTCAACGGTTACATGCGACGCGTATGATGCTATATTCGCCCCATATCCTCCCAGAGAGGGTTTTCAGTCCGTAACGCAGTTTGGGGCGCGCGTCGTCGCGCGCCCAGTCAGTTGAAAGGAGATAGAGAAAATGGAAATCCGAAAGAACCTTCTGGCGGGCGTCGCGGCCATGGGCATGGCCTTCGGCGCGGCGGGCGCGGCCAACGCGGCTTCGCAGGGTTCCGAAGGGACGACCTCGACGGGTTCGGTCGGCGTCTCTGCGACCGTGAGCGAGACTGTCCGTATCAGCGGCCTCGACGATTTGGATGTTGGGACGGTGTCCGCGCTGGACAATGTGGTCCGACTTTTCGATGACGTTTGCGTTTACACCACCAGCCCCACGGGATTCGACATCACGGTAGAGTCCAATTATGGCAATGGCACGTTCGAAATGTACGGTTCGAACACTGCCCATCGCTTGGAATATGAAGTGTATTTTGAAGGTGTCGCAGGAGGCGACGTGTTTAGCGCCACCACTCTCACCGAAGGTGCGGTGACGTCCTTCAGCCCGGGTAGCAGCCAGTTTTCGGACGCTTCATGTAGCGGCACCGGAGGTGTCAATGCCAGTATCGGTCTCCAGCTTGACGGTACCCGAATCCAAGCATCTCCGGCGGATTCCTATTCGGACACTCTGACGGTGCTCGTCGAACCGCGGTGAAGGCCCTCATCGCGCTCTCGGCGGCGGCGCTGGCGTTGGCGGCGCCGACCGCCGCACCCGCGTCGCCGGTCGATCTCGGCGAATGGGCCGGACGCGGAATCCTTGAAGGCGAAACGACATTTTGCGTGCCGTCTGCGGACGACGGCCATCTCCTGGTTCTCCGCAACTTCGAGATGGCCAACGGCCAAGGCGACGTCCTGCCGCTCGACGTCCGGGTCAAGACTCCGGGGCGCGGATGGCGTCAGGCCGATGACGGCGTCCCGCTCCGGGCGTCCGGAAATTGCCGGAAAGGACAAGGCCCGACAACGCGCGTGCGCTTCCGGGTGCCGCAGTCGGCGTTGCCCGCCCCGCCGGGCGAGTACGAAACGAGGCTGGAATGGACCGCAAAGCCACGTTGACGGCGCTCGCGCTGGCGTTCGCCGCCTCTCCCGCCGCCGCGAACGGCGGGGACGAGGGGACGGCGGAAGTCCGGGCGCGCGTGGTCGAGACCGTGCGGATCGACGGCGCTGCGGGCGAAACGCTGTCGTTCGAGCCGTCGGTTGACGGACCCGCTTCGGTCGAAGCCTGCGTGATCTCCGAGGGCGGCGGTTGGGCGGCTCTGGCTGACAGCGCCAACGGCGATGGCGAATATGTCGCCGTGGCGCCGGACGGGACGCGATCGACCTACTCCGTCGCGGTTTCGTACCCGACGAAATCGGGGATCGAGCGCGACCTTCCGGAAGGCGAGACGGAGACCTTCGCCGCCGATCCGGCGGACGCCGGGTGCGAGGACGGCGGGAACCTGACGATCGCGGCGGACTTCGCAGAGGAAACGGCGTCCGCCTCGGACCTGCTGACATTGATTTTGTCGCCTCTCTGAACGGGAGGCTTTCAGTGCGTGAGAAAGATGACCTTTGCAGACGCTTTGCGGGCGACCGCGGCTTTGGCGCCGTTGGCTCTCGCCTATCCGGCTTCGAGCGCGGAGTTCGCTCCACCTGAAGGCTTCGACGTCGAACCGACGGAAGCCGTCGTGACCGTCGCCCATCGCGGACGCGATCTCGGGCGGTTCCGGGCCATGTACGACGCTGAGGCCGGGACGATCTCTTTCGCGCAGCCCGAGGCCGTCGCGAAAGCGTTCCCAGACGATGTCGACGACGCCGCGTTGGCCGACGAACTGGCCGGAGAGCTTAGCGCGAACGTCGACAAAGTCTGCCGCCGCGTGCGCACGGATGGTTGCGGCCGGATCGACGTCCGCCCTGACGGCGCGGGCGTGATCTTCAACCGGGACAGTTGGAGCGTGAAGGTCTTTCCCGGCGCTTCCTTGGTTCGGGAGACGACCGGGCCGAAGTACGTCCCGACGCCGGGATGGGGCGTGCCGGGGATCATCCAAGACTTCTACGGCGCCGCGTCGGGCACCGCAAACGGCGAGACGGAGCGCGCCTTCTCCGGCTTTTCCCGCACGGTCGTCGGCGACGGCCCGGCGCGGCTGCGGGCGCGAACCTCGCTCTCCGACGCCGACGGTTTCGCTTTGGACTCCGCGTTCGGCGAGATGGACAACGGCCGCTGGCGCTACGGCGGCGGGCTGTCCGAGACAACCCCCCTGCCCTCGCTCGGCGCCAAGAGGTTCTGGGGCGCGCGCGTCGAAACGACTCTGGAAACCAGGGCCGATCTTGCCGGCGCCGCCGCGGGCACGCCCGTGACCCTGTTCCTGCGGGAGCGCGCCCAAGTTCGCATTCTGCGCGACGGGCGCCTTCTCGAAGCCGACACGTACGACCCTGGACGGGTTCGCGTGAACACGTCGGGGCTGCCGGAGGGGGCCTATGACATCGAAATCGAGATACGTCCGCTGGCCGGCGGCGCCGTCCGCACGGAGACGCGTTTCTTTTCGAAAGACAGAGGCGTGCCGCCGCAAGGCGAACCGCAGTACACGTTCGAGGCAGGCTTTCTCGCGCCCGACGCCGGATCTGGCGTTCCCGGCGTCGATCCGGTTTTCGCGCACGGGGGCGGCGTCTGGCGCCTCGCCGAAGGCGTCGGCCTGGCCGCCGACGCGACGGCGACCTCGCGGACGGGAGGCGGCGAAATCGGCCTGCGCTTCGTCGAGCCATGGGGAGAAGTCGACGTTTCGGGGTTCGCGACATTGGAAATCGCGGGCGCCTCGGCGCGCCTGTTCGGGACGTCCGGGGCGTGGTCTTACAGCGCCCGCGCGCGGCACGTGGAGGCGTTTGGCGACGCGCCGGAGGTCGACGCCGAAACGGGCGCGGCGCTAGTGGAGCGGGCGCGCACGCGCACGACATTCGACCTCGGCTTGGACTGGCGAGCCAACGCGGATTGGCAGCTGGGCTTCGACGCCCGGGCGGAACGCTACCCCGACGAGGACGTCCGATGGAACGCCGGGCCGTCGGTCAGCTACGCCTTCGACCTCGGCCGGACACGGGGCTTGGCGCGGCTGACGGGGTCGCTCGACGAAGAGGGCGAAGCTGTCGCTTACTTGTCGGTGAGCTTTTTCGCGTCGGGCGACCGTTGGTCCGCCAGTTCCACTTCAACAGCCCAGCGCCGCGACGACGGAACGGCGCTGTCGTCCGAAGTCGACGGCTCCTATGTCGCCTGGCGGAACGCCACGCGCGATCTGACGCTCAATGCTGGCGCGCGAGCCGAGCGCGACGCGGACGGCGAGAACGCGTTCGGCGGGTCGCTCGGCGCGGAGTACGACGGCGAACTGGCGAACGCTGAAGCCGAGGGCGTGAAGACCGGAAACCGGCTGTCTTGGTCGGCGACGGGCCGCACGGGCTTCGCCGCGACGACGGAGGCGTTCGCGCTCGGCGTCGTCGAAGGCGAGAGCGTTGTAGCCGTCAACAGCGAAGGTCGCCCAAACGACCAGTTCGGGGTCTACGTGAACGGGCGCCGCGAGGCGACGATGAGTGGCGACGGCTTCGCGCTCGCGACCGTGGACACTTACGAGACCTCGCGCGTCGAAGTCCGGCAGACCGACGGCGGCTCGGTGCGAATGGGCGGCGGACGCATGGAAGTGGCGGCTTACCCCGGCACTGTGCGTGTGTTGGAGGTGGCGGCCCAGCCGGTGACTCCGGCCATCTTCCGGCTCGTGGACGGCGATGCGTATTTCACGCATCACGACCGGGCTGTTCAGATGATGCCGACCACCCTTTTCACATCATGCCGACCGGTCTGTTCATGTCATCACGACCAGCTGGCGGTGGACGGCTCCCGGCTTCGTGTTGGTGTCGTGACGGTTGCAGATCGGTGCCGCTGAGGGCAAGGCGGTGACGATCTGCGACTTGGATGGTGAGGCGCTGTCCACAGCTCCACGGGCGGGACCCGCGGCCCGGCCGCGCGCGCCCCTAGCTGGCGCGCGGCCGGGGCGTGGGTGGGACCCTGTGGAGCTCGTGGTCAGCGCCGTTACGCTCCGGTTTCGGCGGTCTCCTCCGCGCCGTTGCCGCTGTCGCCGTCCGCGCGCGCGTAGCGCTTGCGCATGGACTCGCCCTGCAGCTCGATCCGGTAGGCGCCGTGGATCAGCCGATCCAGAATGGCATCGGCGACGGTCGCCTCGCCGATCAGGCCGTGCCACTCGCCGACCGGGAACTGGCTGGTCACCAGCGTGGCCGCGCGCCCGCAGCGGTCGTCCAGGACCTCCAGCAGGTCGCGGCGCTGCTGGTCGGTCATCGCCGCCAGGCCCCAGTCGTCCAGGATCAGCAGGTCGGCCTTGGCGAGCTTCTTGAGCAGGCGCATGTAGCTGCCGTCGGCGCGCGCGATCGCGAGTACCTCCAGCAGCCGCGGGACGCGATAGTACCGCACCGCGAGGTTGGCCCGGCACGCCTTCTCACCCAGTGCACAGGCAAAGAACGATTTGCCGCAGCCGGAGGCGCCGGTGACCAGCAGGTTGCGGCCGTCGCGGATCCACCGGTTGGTGGCGAGATACTCGATCAGGCTGCGGTCGAGCCCGCGGCCGGCGCTGTAGTCGACGTCCTCGATGCGCACGTCCAGGCGCAACTGCGCCTGGCGCAGCCGGTTGCGGTAGCGCCGGGTCTCGCGATGCCGGCGTTCCCGGTCGACCAGCTGGGCGAGCCGGTCCTCGAACCGCAGCTCGCGGGCGGAGCTGTCGTCCAGCTGCTCGGCCAGCGCCTCGGCCATGCCGGTCAGGCCGAGGGCCTTGAGTTCCTCCAGGGTGGGGTGCGTGAGCATGGTCACCTCCTCGGCGTTACTGGTAATACTGGGCCCCGCGGACGTTGGCGTGGTTGTCGTTGACCGGCGCGCTCGGCCGGTCCTGGACGGCAACCCGGTCCAGGTCCCGGGCGAGGATCGACTGCAGGCTGGTGTAGCTGACCGCGCCGACACTCAGCCCGCGCCGGCAGGCCGCCTCGAGCCGGTCGGTCCCATACTCCCGGCCGAGGCGGAGGATCCCCGCACACGTCCGCAGCGCCTGGTCGGGCCGGCTGTCCGACAAAACGGCATCCACCATGCCGGCGGTGGCCGGCCCGACCGCCTGCGCGGCCTGCCGCGCGCTCGCGGGCGTCCAGCCGGCGTAGGCGCGATGCCCCGGTGGACGATGCCCATCCTGCGTGGAGTGCTCGCCGGCGACGGTGCTGCGCCGATGCACAGCAACGCGCTTGCCGTCGTGATGGATCTCCACGGCGTCGCGGCTGACGTGCACCTCGACCTGGGCGCCCACCAGCTCGTGCGGCACCGAGTAGCCGTGCTGATCGATGTTGACGTGATAGTCGCGCCCGACGGTCCGGAATCGCACCTCGGTCGGCTGGTAGGGGGTACGCGGCAGCGCGCGCAGCTCGGGCCGATCCAGCCGCTCGAACAGCGCCCGGCGGCTCTCGCCCATGTGCCGCATCACCTTGCCGTTGATGCGGTCGATCTCCGTGCGGATCGCGTCGTTCAGCTCGGCCAGCGAGAAGAACGTCCGGTGGCGCAGCCGGGCCAGCGCCTGGGTCACCAGTTTCACTCCGGCCTCTACTTTTGCTTTATCTCTCGGCTTTGCCACACGCGTGGCGGACACGCTCGTGCCGTAATGCGCCGCCAGCTGGGCGTAACTCTTGTTCGGCCGGGGCTCGTAGCGGTCCGGCATGGTCACGCCCGACTTGACGTTGTCGCAGACCACCTCCGCCGGCACGCCGCCCAGGAACGCGAAGGTGTTGGCGTGGCTGGTCAGCCAGTCGGACAGCCCCTGGCTCCAGGTCGCCTCGGCGTAGGTCAGGCTGGAGGCGCCCAGCACCGCGACGAAGATCGCTGCGTGATGCGTCTCGCCGGTCGCCGGGTCGCTGACCGGCACGGTGTAGCCGGCGTAGTCCACGAACAGCTTCTCGCCGGCGCGGTGGCGGTGGCGCATGGTCCGCGGCAGCCGCCGTTCCCAGGCCCGGTAGTGGTTGCAGAACGCCGTGAACCCGAGGCCGTCGGGGTGCGCGGCGCGGTACTCCGCCCACACCAGTGACAGCGTCACGCCCTTGCGCCGAAGTTCCCGGTGGACCCACGCCCAGTCCGGCAGCGGGCGCTCGTGCGCCGGCGTCGAGCGGGTCACCGGGAACAGCCGGCGCTCCAGCTCGCTGTCCGCCATCTCCGCCGGCAGCGGCCAGCTGAGGCCGCTCTCGCGGAAACGCCGCAGGTAATCGGCCACCGTCGTCACGCCGAGCCCGACCCTGGGCGCGATCCGGCGTTTGGACAGGCCGTTCTCGTAATGCAGACGCAGGACGTCCCGGATCTTGCGCATGGCTATCCTCGCAGTCGGCATCGTGCCTCCCGTCTTGCCGTCCAACGTCGGGAGACACGCCTACCTCAGGTTGAGAGTCGCCAACACGGATCCGGGCACCGCCACGGTGGTCGCGATGAAGTGAAACGAGCAGTTTTCGTCCACGTTGAAGCTCATATGCTTCCGAGCAACACTCACCTCCATGCATAACCGGACCAGACTCCGCCCGGTTACGACACCGCCCCCGACGCTCTCAAGTCCGCAAAATGCGGGGAGTCCTGAGGCCGAAAAGGCTCGCTGATCAGGAAAACAGCCGGTGGCGGTTGCGCCACGCCAGGCGCGGATTCGATGTCCTGGCTCATTGTCCAGCCACGTGCTAGCTACATTGGTGAGGCTGGCGCCGAGATCGTCAGTTCCGTGGGGGGTCTATGCCTTCTTTGTAGAGACGTTCGAACGGAGTAGGCGGTGGCCGTGCAGGTAGAGGCCATTGTCAGCGAGCACGCAATTCCAGCCGTCCCGTGTGCCAATTCGGCTGCTATTGGCGTATAGCCCCTTCTGCTCTTCGATCCGGGTCAACCGCGCGAATTTTGCATATTGCGGATGGCTTTCCGGCAGGAAGGTCTCCTTGCGATGCAGGATCGGCGGGTTCCGCTGACCGCTGTAGCGCCGCGACTTCACCCGGAAGGTCTGGAGATTGACTGTCAGGGCGTGCGCCAGGGTCGGATGCGGATCGGTCTCGAAGTCCGGATAGGTGAGGTAGGAAACCTTCGGATCTCCGCGATGGAGCTTGATCAGATTGGCTCCCTCCACCCGGCCGATATAGCCACGGGCACAGCCCTCGAAGAGCCGCAGAACCGGCGGCAGCGCCTCGAGCGCACTCTCATGCACATAGATCGCTGAAGGTGTCAGCTTGCCGACTTCGGAGCTTTTGCAGGCTGCCTCGATCACCTCTGGATCGCCGAGCGAGAACAGGAGCTCATCTGAGCCCTGGCAGGCCTTCGTGTAGGTCGAGAAGAAGGCCTTTACATCGAGCTTCAGCTCTTCAGGGAGCTCGGAGAAGCGCGGGCGACCGTCGAACTGCGAGAGCGCGAGATAGATATGGAGATCCTGTGCGCGTTCAGCCGCGATGGCATCCCACTGTTCGGCATCAGTAACGCGCTTGATCACCTGGAAGGCGCGTTTGGGACTTCCGAAAATCTCGCGGATCGGCTCGATCGCAGCGCCGAGCTCATGATCAGTCGGCAGCCGGCCCCGGCTCGCCATGAACTCGATCAAGGGCTGAAGGGTTGTCTGGTGCTCGTTGAACAGCGTCTCTGAACGGGTCAGGCGCGGCGCAACTGCGCGCCTGCGATAGCGCGCGGCCTGGAAGGCCATGCGCGCTACGTCGCTGGGGAACACATAGAAGACCCCTGGCCCGGCCGGCAGGGCCAAGACGCCGAGTGTCTGCTCGATCCAGTTTCGCAGCTCCGTCTGTTCGAAGAGCTTCTGGAAAGTGCCGCGCGAGGTCAGATGCCCGTCCGACAGGTCGGAGGTTTCCGCCCCGTCCCGGCATTCGGCGGTCAGCCGGGCTCCGACGATCAGGACACTCTCGGCCAGGGACCAGGCCTGGCGAAGCGCGTCCTGGCGCTCGCCTGGGTCCTCGATCACATTGACGACATAGCCGAGATTGACGATTGGCGCGGGTTCACGTGGTGCGTCCGGCAGGAAAAACGGATCCCAGCCTTTGATCGTGAAGCCCATGGAGCTGAGGCGGGCGATGTCCTGCCCGCGCCCGCATCCATAATCGAAGATCGGCGTCTCGGGGGACGCTAGACCGTCTGTCAGCGCCAGCTTGATCGGACGGGAGAGATCAGTCCGCCCGATCGCCGTCTTGTGGCGCTCGACCGGCTGCTCCATGGCTCACGCAGCCTCATCGAGCGGCATGGCAACCAGCTTGCTGATATCGCGCAGATTTCGGTTTCCGGCGAGGTAAGAAACCCCGCGATGCAGATGGAGCCTGAACTGATGGTTCAGTGTCTCCGGGTCTGTGTCGAAGCCATCCCGAAGACACCGCTCCTTGAGCAGCGCGAGATAGATCTCGTGGTGCCGGCCGCCGAAGACCTTCCAGGTCATTTCGACATTGCTGTCGGCTGGGATCTTCGCATCCGGCGGCACGCTCGGCTCGGACACGGACAGGCAAAAGGCCCACCGGCAGAGCACGTTCCAGTGTTCGATGCCGGTGTAGCGCTTCAGCTTGGTCAGCTGATCTTTGCCTTGCTGAGAGAGGCGGATGTAGTCGATAGCCATCAGGCAGCCTCCTTCTCAGGAAAATAGCCTTCCGAGATGCGTGTGGCGCCGGCCGCATCGTCGAAATCCAGGGCGTACATCCGCCCGATCCAGGGGCTGAGCCGCTCCAGATAGTCGCCGGTGATCTCTTCATCCGTCGACAACAGCAGGACCTGATGGCTCGCGAAGGGGAAGTAGCGCTCGACGAGATGGCCTCTATGGCCTCTGTCGAGCCGCCCTAGCGGGGTGTCGATTGCAGTCGGCAGCGGTCGCCCGGACGCCTTGGCCAGCCCCCAGAGAAGCGCCACGGCCAGGAGCTGGCGCTCGCCGGCTGAGAGGCGTTCGGGAGAGAGCCGTTCGCCGTCATGCGCGAAGAGCGTCAAAGAGAAATCATTCGGATCGATCGAGAGCGCGGTGACCAGGCTCGTCTTGCGCAGGAGCTGCTGATAGCTCTCCAGGACGAGCTGCTCGATCTTTCGCAAATGCCGCTCGACCACAGCACGCCGGAATGTCTCCAGGGTCCCGCGCACCTTGGGTGAGCGGTGTAGGATGCGCGCCCTGTCATTGCGATGAAGCTCGGCTTGCGCATCCGCCTCCAGGAGGCGAGTCAGGGTCTGCTGTTTCTGCTCGAGCTCCCGCTCGGTGCGCGCAATCTCTTCCTCGAGCCGGGCCCGTTCGGCTTCGAGCTGGGAGATTTCTGTCCTGAGCTGCTCGCGCTCTTCTATAACCGAAGAGAGACTGTCGGGTTGAGGCACACTGGCTGCCTCGAGCTGCGCCTGGTCGAGCTCCTCTTCCAGACGGCGTTGTTCGGTCAGCTGGCTTCGCGCCTCCTCTTTGGCTTCCTTCAAATCGCGGTTAAGCAGAGCTCGAAGGTCGCCCTGCGCCTCGGTCGGCAGATCAAGGTAGCTCGCGCGCGCGCTGATCTCTTGGCGGCGTGCGCGATCTTCTTCGCAAAAGGCCTCGAGACGCTTGAGCAGATCCGTGTCTGACCCCTGCTCTCTTGCGAGTTCCAAGAGCCGAACATCGCGCTCTTGCAGGGTGGCTAGGACCTCGCGCTCATGTCGGCTTTCCTCTTCCTGATCGGCGAGCTCGGAAACGGCCGTCAGGAGATCGGGGCACAGGGCCAAGGGCAAGCAGCCCGCAGCGAGCTCGCGAAGGCGGTGCGAGCCGTCGCGCGCGGCCTTTTCGGCCGCGTCGCGCCGCGCCTCGATCTCCGCTCGCTGATCGTAGAGTTCGCCCCCGAGCTTGCGATAACGCTCTTCGACCTTCGCCAGGCGGGCACGCGCCTTCTCGAGGCGAGAGGTTTCTAGGGAAGCCCGATCCTGCTTGAGCTGATCCAGGCGTTGGCGGGCCTCTTCGATCTCCTGCTCAGCCTTTTCGATCGCTTGGCGGTCTTCATCGCCTTTGGCTTCGACCTGTTTGCGCCGCTCGAAGGTCTGGAGGTCCTTCTCGAGCTGGTCGACGATATCAAGGCCGAGGAGGTTTTGAATCGCAGTGCCGATCAGATTGGCCGAGCTCTCGGGGGAAGCGTAGCCCTCGACCTTCTCGCCATCGAACAGGAAGAGATGGGCGATGTTGCTTGGAAAGAAGTCTTCAACCTGGTTTGCCCAGTTCTCCGTCATGGTCCGGTCGACCCGCCCGTCGCGCAGGACCTCGAAGTGCTCCTTGCAGCCATTGCTCGTCAGCCGCCAGGAGCGATGCAGCCGGTATTCCCCCTCTTGGCCGTCGAGCGTATGCCGGAAGGTAAGCTCAAGCGCGGCTTCTTGAGCGCCGGTGCCTCTGTGAATGCAGTTGGCCAGGAATTTCTGGTAGCTGAGGCCGTTGCGGTTCGAGCACTTCGCGAAGGGGCCGAACAGCACCAGCTGAAGCGCGTCCAGAAGGGTCGTCTTGCCGCCCCCGTTCAGCCCACCAAAGAGGATAACTGGCTGCTCAGCGCTCGGTGGGGTCAGCCGGATCGTCTGACGGCCACCATAGATGCCGAAGTCATGGATGGTGAGTTCGTCGAGTATCATTGGTGGGCCTCATCCGTCCCGGCTTCGGTCAGCTCGAGTTGCTCTTCTGTGCGCGTGAAACCATAGGCATGGTCCTGGCCGCGCGCTTGCGCGTCGTCGCGACCGCTCTGTTTCTGACGGGCGCGCTCGATCGCATCGTTCTCATCGTCATAGAAGTTCCGCTGAAAGGCGCTTTCGATGGCCTTGAAGAGGCCCGCACGGCGCAGCATCGAGCGATAGCGCTTTTCCGTCGCGAGGAGTTCCCGGGTCAGCTGGAAATGCAGCTGATCCTCGCCGCACAGCTCCTTCAGGAGCTGCATCTCTTCCGCGCCCATTGCTGTGTTGTCGTCTAGCGCGCGCCCAGGATAGGGGGCGCCGGTCGCCTCCTCGTAGATCCCGGGCAGGCTGTCCTCGATCTCATGCTTATCGACGACCCATATGCGACGGATCTCTTCGAGCTCGGGCACTGAGATCAGCTCGATGTCGTGCACGTAGTCGGGGCCGGTCTCGCGGATCACCTGTTGAACCTGGAGAAGCTCCCGCAGCCAGTTTTCCCGGACTTCCTGCTTGTACGGTCCAGGAATGGGGCGGTCATGGAATAGCTGGACGGAGCCATTCATACGCCGGAAGTCACGCAGATGACGGTCATCCCATTTCCCGTCGCTGTCCTTGGGAGCAAATTTGTTCCGGAGCTCAAGAAGCGGAAGCATCCACTCCTTCTCCTCATCATTCTGGATCATGGCCTGCATCGATTTGTCCTTCTCGACCATCGTGCAGACCCAGCAGCCAAAGCGGCTGTCGCCGCAGCTCGGCGTGCTTGTATCGACGACCAGAGGGCACTCATTGTCCGGCGAGGCGCCCTGGTACATCGTCAGCAGATCCTTGTTGTTGTAACCCCAGGGGTTCTGGATCTGCATGAGGAACATCCAGATATCGTCGTTCGTCCAGTCCTCGACCGGCGTGTAGACATAAGAGTTCGGCAGGCCCCCATTTGGGCTAAGGCGATCCCGGACGCGCTTTTTTTCGAAGTGGTTCATGACCTTGGCGCGCGCCGCGCTCTCGGCTTTACGCGTGCCAAGCACCAGGATCGCCTCGCCGTGGCTCTGCACGACCGAGCTGATGAATTCGTGTGAGGGGTTGATCTTCAGTCGCTCGGTGCACCACCGGAATTTCGGCCGAGGGGCTGGATAACCGCGGCCCAGAAGGTTCACCCAGAAGGTGTTGCTTGGATCCGGGGTCAGCTGATGCGACGAGATCGGGAGCCCCTGCTCAGCCGCGGCCGTGTCGATATTCTCGAGTGACCGCCGCACCCAGGACGCGACGATCGGGTTTTCGACCAGGGTATCGGTGCTAATCACATAGACGGGCTTGGTCAGCTCCTCTGCGCTCAGCCGCGCCAGGGCGGTCCAGACAAGCTGGAGTGTAGCCGTGGAATCCTTGCCGCCGCTGTAGCCGACGACCCATGGAACCTCGTCGGCTTTGTAGAGCTCTGCGACCTCCTCCATGACCAGGTCGAGCGTCTTGCGAAAGCCAAGTTCCTCGAAGGCTGAGGCTGGCTTGCGGACGTTAGGCTGCTGCATGTTCGCCTCGATTGAATGCGTCCTCGACACGCTGCTCTTCTGGCGAGAGCTCCACGCCGAGCTTATGCTTGATCGCGTTGGCGGTAAGGATGATGTTCTGCTGCGCCTTGGAGACCCGCCCGCCGAGGAGGGCGCGGCCCTCCCACAGCGCAGCATTAGCGCGTTTCCAGTCGATCTCTGAGAGCTTCTTGAGCTTCTTCTGCCAATCATTCGGGTGTTTCCGGATCAGCGTGTTGCCGACCCGTGCCAGGGCTTGGAGCACGACGCCGTGGGAATTGATGAAGTCCTGGCGAACCTCACCGGCCGTGATCTGGCCGTTGCGCACGAGCTCCCATTCCTTCATGTGCTTTGCCACCTCTTCCCAGAAGCTGACGGCAAGCTCAGCGGCTTCTTCGGGGTCCTCGAGCTCAATGCCAGAGACGAGCTCATGCGTGGCGTTGTAGATCGCGCTGAGCGTGAAAAGCCGGCGGGAGCGCTGCGAGAGCGTGGTCTTCTCCATCTCGACAACATCCCGGAACACGCCGGACTTCAGGACTAGGCTTTTGGCGAGCTGCGCTGTCTCATCCCGATGGTCGTAGAGGACCCCAAGGGACTTCGACGGCCGGATGGCATACCGGTTCAGGTCAGCAAACATCTGCTGGCAGCGCTCGAGCCCGACATCGAGGAAGAAGACGACAGCGATCGTCTCATCAGCGAGCTCTGGACGCTCCCGCAAAGCCATCTCGATCGCGGCGCGTCGGTGCTGCCCGTCATTTATCACGAAGCGTGAGTCCATCGGTATGTGAAGCATACCGACCCGGCTTGCATCTCCTTCAGACTCAATTTTCTCGAAGTCGACTTGACCATCGATCGAAACAGTAATCGCAGAAAAAACGTAATCATTCGGGTTTTCTGTAATATATCGTGCCATCTCGGGAACACGAGAGCGGTTTAACTGCCGCTGAGCGCGCATTTCCGGGAGAATGTCTTCATCGTTGAAGATAAACAATCGGGGGAGCAGCCGCAGGGGGCACATTGATACATAATACTCCCTGCCTGCCTGGATCCCACGGATAGCGGGGAATATGATTTCGAAACCTTCTGACATCCTGACCTTGCGCCGCGAGGGGTTTCTATGAGATGCAAACACCACTCATCATAGACAAACATGTTTGTCAAATCGGAAACATACAAACGGGCTCGCGCACGCAAACATTCTGAGCCTGGAGGCGCACCGTGGCTGTCTATCTGGATTGCAACGCAACCACGCCGGTGGAACCGGAGGTGCAGGAGCTCGTCGTCCGGTATTTCAGTGAGAATGTCGGTAACGCCGGCAGCCGCACCCACGA
The DNA here is from genome assembly GCF_016583645.1 of Rhodovibrio sodomensis. Classification (GTDB taxonomy): domain Bacteria; phylum Pseudomonadota; class Alphaproteobacteria; order Kiloniellales; family Rhodovibrionaceae; genus Rhodovibrio; species Rhodovibrio sodomensis. The sequence goes on from NZ_NRRL01000072.1 coordinate 18,239, forward strand.
ATTCGGCCAGCAAGCGAAGAATGCGGTTCAGACCGCGCGCGAGCAGGTTGCCTCACTCGTCGCAGCCAAGCCGGACGAGGTGCTTTTCACCAGCGGCGCTACCGAGAGCAACAACATCGCCCTTCTCGGACTGACCCGCCATGGAGAGCAAACTGGGCGGCAGCACATTGTCTCGACGGCGATCGAACACAAAGCTGTCCTCGAGCCCCTTGAGGTTCTGGAGCGCCGCGGCTTCGAGGTGACCCTCGTGCCGCCGGATGCTGACGGGCTTGTGCCGGCCGAGCGCGTTCTCGAAGCCATCCGGTCGGACACGCTTGCGGTCTCGGTCATGCATGTGAACAACGAGACAGGTGTCACACAGCCTGTGGCAGAGATCGCGGCCGGCCTAGAGGAGCAACACCCCTATTTGCATGTCGATGCAGCCCAGAGCTTCGGGAAGGTGGTAGACGAGCTCAAATCCCCACGAATCGATCTTATCAGTGCGAGCTCGCACAAGGTTTACGGCCCGATCGGTGTTGGAGTTCTGATCGCGCGCCGGCGCCGATATCGTCGGCCACCACTAGAGCCTTTGATCCATGGCGGCGGTCAGGAGCGCGGCTTGCGGCCAGGCACGTTGCCGACACCGCTGATCGCCGGCTTTGGTCTGGCGGCTGAGCTTGCAGAGAAAAACAATAAGGCGCGCCGAGAGAAATGCTTGGCCATTCGTCGCCAAGCGCTTGCAGCCCTCCAGCCTTTGGGGATACGTCTGCACGGCAACGAGGAGCGGCTAGTTCCCCATGTGCTCAATCTCAGCATCGACGGCCTCGATTCCGAGGCGGTCATGCTCTCTCTAAAGGGCCTGGCGGCCGTGTCGAACGGCTCCGCTTGCACTTCAACGAGCTATGAACCAAGCCACGTCTTGCAGGCCATGGGCCTCTCAGATAACGAGGTCCAAGGGGCGATCCGATTTTCCTGGTGTCATCTGACGCCGGACGTCGACTGGGCGGCGATCCGCAACACCATCTCAGGGCTTCAGTAGCCAAGAACCAGCAACGACAATCGCCAGAAGATATCCGGGAGCGATCAAGTGCAGTACCGCTATCAATGCATAATCTCCAAACAAACCAACTCTGATAAGTGGCTGACACAGTTCGCGGCCCCAGCTCCCGACATCGACAGATGGGCCGGGGTCCCTCAGAAAAAGCGGTTTGGTTCAGGCGAAGAGACAGCTGGTTTCCAACGCGAGGAAAGTCCAAACCGTATCAAGAGCTTGCGGGAGTTTTACCTGAACCAAGACAACATAATTCAAAACCCACTTCTATGTTCTTTGCGTGATATACCCCGATCCTCTGTACATTTTGAGCCATCCCCCGGAACGTCAACGGAGGCGCAAATCCAGATTGGTGAACTTGTCATTGATATTCCAGAATTCGACTCTCTCTCTTTCGAAGAAATATTGCGACATGTTCGCGAGTATATCGAATCTCGCGTGCCAGAACTCCAAGACAGAGAGCCGGATCCTGCTATCGTAGAGAGCTTGAAAGCGCGCGCTGCTGAGGTTGGGCACTTGGAAAAAGCCGATCCGGCTGAAGAAACGGCAGAGACCAGTGAGGAAAGTCCCTCCGAGACTTCGGAGAACGGTGATCCTTCGGGCGTCCTGTTTGAAGAATCCCACATTATCGACTTTTGGCAGGAGATCGCGGCCCGCCACGAGCTCGTGAAACAGATCGACCGTCCGATTGAAGGCAACGAGTTTCTCGGTTTCACCAGTGACGCCCTTCTTTCCTATCTGCGACCCGTCGTTTTGGTTGATGGCCAGCATCGGTTGCGAGGCGCTCTTGCAGCGGCCCGTGAGATGCTGAACGACCCGGAGATCCAATCTGAGGTGGAAGAGCGGATCGCCAACGGTGAGAACTGGGAAGATGTCGAGGCGGAGATTATACATCGCAAATCCCGCCTCTTACCCATCTCGCTACTGATGTCGACCGAACCGGCTGAACAGGTCTTCCAGTTCATTGTCGTGAACCAGAAAGCGACCCCTATCGGACGAGCGCTCTTAGGTACTATTGTATCGACCACACTCTCCAACGACGAGATGGATAGCGTTGCGACTCGCTTGAAGAATGCGGGTATTCATCTTGAAGAATCCCAAGCCATCACCTATCTCGCGCGCCACCCGGACAGCCCATTCTGCGGCTTGGTTGAGCGTGGGCTCGCAGGCGATTCCAAAGACCTCCTACAGTGGAATGTCTTCGCATCTCTGGTCGGCATATTTCGGAATCTCAAGGGCGGGAAACTCTTCGGGCAAAGGAACGACTATGCCGAACTATGGAAGCAGCGCTTCCTGCCGAATTCTGGAATTATCGCCGACTATGAGAGCCAAGGCTTCGAGAAACCGGAGAATTACTGGAGCAAGCTCGATGGGCCGTGGCGCGAGGTTTTCATTAAGTTCTGGGCAAAAATCCGCGACACGTTCGGTAACACGGAAGATCCAGATAAGCACAATTTCTGGGGACGCACCCGAGACTCGAATCTCTTTAATAAGATATCGCTGACTATTTTGGCGGCCGATTTTTTTCAGTTTATGGTAGAAACGCGGACCAGACTTAACTCGGCTGACGAGATACCTGACCTTGTCGATACCTGGCTTGAGAATGTCAATACGGGCTACTTCGATAAAAACTGGAACCTGGCTGGCGTAAAGAAGGACTCTACAGGTATTCGGAACCAGTGGGCATTCCTCTGGTCTGAGTATCGAAAGAGCGGTGGGAATCTTCCTGATCGTCGCCTCTTCCGTCAGCCCAAGGGTGAGTGAGAGTATCGGCGTATCTGATGGATGAAGCGCATTTCCTGGAATCAGCCCTAAGCAGCGGTGCATCGACCTGGAGCAGCGCCTCTCTCGGAGAGCTCGCGCGACTGCAGGTGCCAGAGGGGTTGCTCGGACGCCAAAAATCGCTCCTAAGAGCGGACATTAACGAACAATGGGCCAGATGGTTCGTGGAAAGTTTGGCTGATCCACGACATTATGCAAGGCTTGACGCATCCTACCCGCAGATTTTTGCGGATGTATTCGAAGTTGTAGAAACCCGTTTCCATTACTTCAGCCGCCCTCAAAAGAAGGAACTCGCAGCGTCTGCTGCGCACATTCTAAAGCGCTTTGTTGACCGGCTTCAAGCATCACGACGCCGGCAGCCGGTCCCGTTTTCAGACAAGCGCCTTCTTTTAGATTTTGCAGGCGATCCGCCGAGATGCTGGATCTGTGGGGCCAAATTTGCGCCTGAAGCTGTCGAGAACTTCCTTTACCAAGAGCGGCATGAGGTGCCCCTTCCCCAGTTCATTGACATCTTGAAGCCTCGTGGGCTCTCACACAGGGACGTTGCCATCGAAATCGATCATGTGGTTGCGCACTCACATGGTGGTGGGGAAGAGAACAACCTCGCTTTGTCCTGCGGATGGTGTAACCGTCACAAGAGCGCGCTTTCCTCGATTTACGATGTCGAGGGGAGGCCGCGCACAGCTGGGCAGAATCAGCTTGGCGTTGATTCTCTTCCGCAACCCTTTTGGACTGTCAGGGTACTTGCGGTCGTGCGCCGATGTGAGCATCCAGAGGGGTGCGAGCAGTCCGCCGACAAGGCCAACGTCACTGTGGTGCCAATCAATCAGAAAGGCGCGACAAACCCGGCAAACTTGCGAGTCTGCTGCTACGACCACGATCCATATCGCTCAATTCGTCTACAACCGGTTCGCATCGTTCGTGACGTTTGGCGCGCATAGGGCGATGCGTATAACGGCCGTTGGCCTGTCTGTTTGCTGCAGGCGGGTTACTTAGACCCGTCCGATCACTGTGTCTCACGCACAAAGCGCTGAAACACTATTGGTAATTCTGTTTCATGCACGGCTGCGGCTGTGATAGGATTCTCAGGACGTTAGACGAAGCGCCCCGGCTCGCCGGGGCCTTTTTCGGGCCCGGAGTGAAACAAATGTCGGATGTTACGTTGCAAAACGATGCCGCCGATCTGATCCGCATCGAGAACACCAGCAACAAGCACCGTTTCTACCGCTGCGCCATCTGGCCCGGGTTGTTCGGTGACGTCTCCCTGGTCCGGGAATGGGGCCGGATCGGTCAGCCCGGGCAAATGCGGCTCGACGCCCAGCCGGAC
>NZ_NRRL01000073.1 GCF_016583645.1 Rhodovibrio sodomensis
ATCGTCGGCGCGCTTTCCACCCTGCCGGGTCGGTGGAAGCTGAGGTTCGATGACGCCCCACTCACGATCCGACAAGTCGAACCGCATGGTATATTCACTCCCTCTCTTGCCACTCACGACCCAAGACTGAGCGAATCATACACCGAGCGCTTTACGCAAAAGCAGATTTGAGTTTAGACCCTAGAGCGGGTTCGCTGGCCGAACGACCCAGTGTGTCCGAAGTGCGGGTCGGTCGAGCGGGCGTCCCAGGTCACCAGCCGGACGGGCACCTGGGGGTGCTGTGTCGGAACATGCAAGGCGCAGTTCTCCGCGACCGCCGGCACGCCCCTTCACCGTACGCGGGCGCCGTTGACCGAGGGGTTCCTGGCGATCTGGCTGATGGTGCCTAGTGGCGCCGGTCGCACGTCCTCCACGTCGTCGAAAGGGATCAGCGGCATGGACACGGAGTCGCGCGTTCCTGCGCGTAAGCTGGCGGAGTGGCTTGATGTCGATTACCGGACGGCGTGGTACATGAGCCACCGTATCCGCCGACTGCTGTCCGACCCCGATTGGCGAAAGCTGTCCGGCATCGTCGAAGCGGACGGACACGCAGTCGGCGCTCCGCGCCAGATGTATGTCGGCGGCCACAAGAAGCCCGAGGACGACTACCCCGGCGCTGGATCGGGCGGCTCGAAGCGGGGGCTCAGCCACGGTCGCGCGGTGGTTCTGGTCGCTACGGAGCGCGGCGGTGATGTCCGGGTCCGGCGGATCGCGGCGCATTCATCGATCGAGGTCGGCAACGCTGTGCGGGATCTGATCGAACCGTCCGCGCATCTCGTCACCAATGGACTTCCGGCCTATCGTACCGTCGGACCCACGACGGCCGAGCACGTGACCGTCGATCACGGGCGGCGGCGTCTCTCCAACGGCGGCGGCGATCACATCAATACGGCCGAAGGCCCTATCTTTCTGTTCCGCCGGAGCGTCCAGGGCACCTGGCACTGGGTGTCCCGAAAGCACCTGGATGCTTACACGACCGAATGCGCATGGCGGCACAATCGCCGTGGCGTCTCCGCCGCTACGGCGTTCATCCAGGCGCTCGGCGGCCTGGACGCTGTGCCGCTCGGCGATCGCGAGCTCGTGGCATGCGGTTGACGGAAGCGAATGACACCGCGCGCCGGCGCGATCTGGAGATCATCGGAGAATTCCCGGCGTTGCCAGCGTCCCCGGAGAAACCTGCGGTCGTCCGACAAGCGACGGTCTTCCGTATCTACCCAAACAAGGCTCAGGAAGAGGCGCTGCGGCAATGGGCCGGCGCGGGCCGGTGGTTCTGGAACAAGTGCGTCGAGATCAACCAGCAACTTTACGTCTACGAAGGTCGCTTCGCCTTTCACGGCGAACTATCCGCGCTGTTGCCGGAGATGAAGGCAGCGGAAATCTTGGCATGGCTGAAGGAGCCACCGGCGATCCATCTGGTCGACGTCTCGCGCCGGTTCGACAAGGCGCTGCGGGACTTCCTGGACGATCGCCAGGCGGTCCGTGCCGGACGCAAAACCGCCGCCAAGGCCAAGGACTTTCCCAAGTTCAAGTCCAAGCGCGACCGCGACGTCTCCATCTACCTGCCCGGCTCGGCGCTCAAGCTCATTCGCCGACAGGCCGCAGCCCCCGACAAAGCGCGCGGCTGGGTCGAACTGCCGGGCATGGACGAGACGCAGGTTTGGACGCGCGTAAAGCGCCAGGGGCGGATCGAGGAAAAGCGGGTCAATGTGCGCCGGGCGATCCGTGTGCGCGGCGGCCGATGGCCGGAGGGCACGATCCGCTCGGCCACGATCAAACGCGAGGGCGGCGCTTGGTTCCTGTCCGTCCAGTTCGACGGGCCGCCGCCGAAGAAGATCGAACGACCATCCCTCCCTGCGCCGGCGGACAAGCCGGTGCATCCCGATCCGACGGCGAACAACGGCCCGGCGGTCGATCCGAACGCCGGGCCGGAAACCGCGGCCGTCGGCTACGACGCCGGCCTGAAGAATCTACTCATCGGTTCCGATGGCAGCTGGAAGCCCGTCGGATGGAACCTCCGGAAGGCGGAGAAGAAACTGAAGCGCGAGCAGCGGGCCGCGTCCCGGCGGACGCAGCGCCGATTGGAGATGGAAAAACGAGAGGGGCGCAAGCTCCCGAAGTCGTCGGGCGAGCGCAAGGCGCACGCCCGCGTGGCCGCGACGCACCGTCAGGTCCGGCGTCGACGGTCCGATCTGCTGCACCAGACGAGCCACCGTGCGACAGCCAAGGCGGGGATCGTCTGCGTGGAGGACCTGAACGTCGCGGGCATGGCTCGGAACAAACATCTCGCCAAGTCCGTGGCCGACGCGGGCCTGGGCGAGGTGCAGCGCCAGCTTGAGTACAAAAGCCGCTGGCGCGGACGACACTTCGTCAAGCTCGACCGGTTCGACGCCAGCACGCAAACCTGCTCAGGCTGCGGACACCGGCTCGAAGGCGAGACGAAGCTAAGCCTGTTCGACCGCCGCTGGACGTGTCCGTCCTGCGGGGAGGCCCATGACCGCGACGAGAACGCCAGCCTCAACGTCCTGCGTTGGGGGCTGCACAAGCTGATACGGCGAGGCACGTCGGAAGTCACGCCCGGGAAGAGCGGAGCGCTGGCCGCAGGTCCAAACCCGAGCGGCAAACGCCGCAAAGGCAAGGGGCTCCGGCGGACACGCAGTCGCCGCGAAGCGGCTAACTCGGCTCGCGGAACCGGGAATGTTGGAGCCTCACAAGACCTTGTATCTCGTGAGTTACTTCAATAATGCCGTTGAGCACCAATCCGCCGTCCCTGCCGCCGCTGAATTGGCTGCGCGCCTTTGAGGCCGCGGCGCGGCTGATGTCGTTCACCCAGGCCGGACGCGAGATCGGTGTCACCCAGTCCGCGATCAGCCAGAACGTGCGGTTACTGGAAGCGCATCTGGGCGAACGGCTGTTCGAGCGCCTGCCGCATCGGCTGGAGCTGACGGAGTCCGGCAAGGCCTACCTGCCGGCGGTGCAGGACGGCTTCCAGCGGATCGGCAGCGGTACGCGGGAGGTGTTCGGCCCGATCCGGCGCGACCGCGTGACCGTGCGCGCCACGCCGGGCTTCGCGGTCGCCTGGCTGGCCCCACGGATCGCGGACTTCTACGCCCAGGCGCCGGACGTGAACCTGCGGATCGTCTCGTCGATCTGGGACCTCGGCTTCGAGGCGGGCGCGGCGGACCTCGAGGTGCGCTACGGCGACGGCGACTGGCCCGGGCTGCACTGCGGGCGGCTGACCGTCGACCGTGTGTTTCCGGTCGCCAGCCCCAAGGTCGCCGCCGACCTTGCCGCCGATCCGGCCACGCTGGCGGACCGGCGGCTGCTGCACACGATCGGATTCCGGGTGACCTGGCCGCGCTGGCTGGATTCGGCCGGCTTGAGCCAGATCGTCGACGGCAGCGGGGGCGACCACTTCGACACCGCCGTCACCGCGCTGGCGATCGCCGAACGCGGGCTGGGCGTGGCGCTGTCGCGCTCCAGCCTGGCGGCCGAACGACTTGCGCGCGGGACGCTGGTCGCCCCGTTCGAGACCGCGCTGGAGACGGACGAGGCGTTCTTCCTGGTCTGGCCGACCAACGCCCCGCTCTCGACCGACGCCGAACGCTTCGCCGACTGGCTGCGCGGCCAGGCGGATTGACCGCCCACGCCGCGCCGCCAGGGGCAAGCGTCCGCCGCGTCTGGCGTTACCCCCGTTCGAGCACGCGCAGGCGGCTTTCGACCAGGTCGCGGTCGATGTAGCAGCCCTGCAGATGGCGCTTGCCGGTGTTCGGGAAGAATTCTTCCCGACCGTGCAGGACACGCAAGTTGTCGAACGCCATCATGCAGCCCGGCTTGAGCGGGAACCGGATCATGTAAGCCGGATCCCGGAGCAGTTCCCAGAAGCGCCGGTAGCCGCGGTAGAAGCGCTCCGCCGTCTCCGGGGCCATCGGCTGGGCATCGCGGATCCAGTTGTTGAACCGGATCTCGCACACCTGGCCGTCGGCATCGCGGCCGATCACCGGAGCGCGGAAGCGGATGTCGTTGTCCGCGTCCTGAAAGCGGAAGTCGATCGGCAGGGTGCACAGGGTCTCGTAGGCTTCCGGGTCCTCTTGCGCCAGGGCGCCGGCGACCGCGAAACCGTCGACCAGCAGCGATTCGCCGCCCTCGGCCTCGTTCTCCAGGCAGTACAGGAACTGGAAGTCCGGGGAACGCTGCCAGTTCGGCAGGTCGACGTGCGGCTCCAGGCGGATGGCGGTGTAGGCCGCGTTGTTCGGGTTCGGCTTGGACTGCACGTCGAAGTGGCGGCCGAAGTTGGTCTCGCGCGGCCAGCCGATCCGCTCGGCGACCCGCACGACCTCGTTCAAATCGCTCGGGCCGTCGGTGATCAAGGCCGCGCCGTCGCGCGACAGCGCGTCCAGCCAACGGCACAGGCCATCGTCCGTGTGCATCACCGACTGGTGGTCGACGCTGGGCAGGCCGTCGGCCATGCGCTGCGCGGTCCACAGCCGCGGGGTCGGCTGCGCCGCGGCGTCCGCCTCCGGCCGGCGCTGGCGCAGCCAGGTCGGGTCGAACCGGCTGACGTGGCCGTCCGCCCAGGTGCAGGTCAGCGCACCGTCGCCGTCGGCCACGACCTCGGGCCGGCCCGGCTCGGCGATGTCGACCAGCTTGACCGTGCGCTCGCGCGTCTGGGGATGGCGGCAGTCGGCACAGGCGCAGTTGTCGCGCAGCCACAGCCGGTGGAAGGCCGCCGTCGCGCCGTCGTCCCAGGTGACGCGGACCAGCTCGCCGTCGCCCTCGACGGCCGCGATCCGATGGGCGCCAGCATAGGCGCCGAACTCGCCCATGTCGACGACCGGTCCGGGCGCGGCGGCGGCGACGCCGCTGTCCGGGGCGAGGGCTGCCTGCGGACCAACGCCGTTACGCGGTCGGGCACGGTGGGGATCGGGGGTCATATTTGGCCGCTCCTGTTCGCTGTCGTCGGGTTGAGTCGCTCGCGGGGAGCGCTGAACCGGATCATGGGCAGGGTCCGGTCGCCCGGCAAACAACGAGTAATCCAGGTAAGGCCAAGCTACGCTTATACCCGTCTCGGGCTTTCACGAGCCCTCGGTGCCCCGAGCGGTTTCCACTTGCGTTAGGCGGACCGGATCTCTTGCAGGAAGCCGTTGACCTCGCCGCGCAGCCGCTCGGACTGGGTCGACAGCTCGGAAGCCGCGGAGAGCACCTGGTTGGAGCCGGCACCGCTCGCGCTCGCCGCCTCGCTGACGCCGGAGATGTTGCGCGTGACCTCCTGCGTCCCCTGGCTCGCCTCCTGCACGTTGCGGGCGATCTCCTGGGTCGCCGCGCCCTGCTGCTCGACCGCCGAGGCGACCGACTGGGCGATCTCGTTGATCCGTTCGATCGTGGTCGAGATGCCCTGGATCGCGTCGACGGCGGCGCCGGTCTCCGACTGGATCTCGCCGATCTGCGTGCGGATCTCGTCGGTCGCCTTGGCGGTCTGGTTGGCGAGCGACTTCACTTCGTTGGCGACCACGGCGAACCCCTTGCCGGCGTCGCCCGCCCGGGCGGCCTCGATCGTGGCGTTCAGCGCGAGCAGGTTGGTCTGCTCGGCGATGTCGGAAATGATCTGGACGACCGCGCCGATCTTGTCGGCGGCGGCCTTCAAGCCCTCGACCTGCCGGTTGGTGCGCTGCGCCTGATCCGACGCTTCCGCGGAGATGCGCGAGGATTCGCTGACCTGACGGCTGATCTCCTTGATCGAGCTGGCAAGTTCTTCCGAGGCGCTGGAGACGGTCTGGACGTTGGAGCTCGCCTCCTCGGCGGCCGCGGAGACCGCCTGCGCCTGCTGGCTGGTCTGTTCCGAGGTCGCCGACAGCGACTGCGCGGAGGTCTGCATCTCGGTCGCCGCGGAAGACACGGCGTCGACCACGCCCATCACCTGGGTCTCGAAGTTCTCCGCGAGTTTCATCTGCTTGGTGATCACCGACCAGGTCAGCATCGGCCCGACATAGCGACCGGCCTGATCGCGGATCGCCTCGACCTTCAGGTCCAGCGTCTCCTCGCCCAGCTTGATCTTGGTGTGCCACGGCAGGTTGTCGGGATCGCGCAGGATGGCGTGCTGGTGCGCCGGGTTCTTGTGGAAGACGTCGATCGTCTCGCCGATCATCTGGTCCGGGCCGACCGGCAGCAGGTGCTGCAGCTTGGCGACGGTCTCTCGGGTCGCCTTGTTGCAGTAGGTGATCCGGAACTGGTCGGCATCGCACATCATGACGTTGATCGGCATCTCGTCGACCATGCGGTTGACGACGTAGGCCTGCACCACCGCTTCGCGCAGATCGACCAGCGCGCCGGCCATCCGGCCAATCTCGTCGCCGCGTCGGCCGACCTTGGCGTCCGCGGTTATGTCGCCGGCCGCCAGCCGTTGCATCGTGTCGGTCATCGCGCGCACCGGCTGGGCGATACCGCGGCCGATCACCCAGGCGATGGCGCTGCCGAGCACGATCGCGATCAGCACCGCAATGCCGATCATCTGCCCGGTCGAGGCGATGGTCGACAGCATGTGCGCTTCCAGCTCTTTCTCGTGTGCCCGCGCGGCCTTGGCGATATCGTCGGCGTCGGCGATCACCTGGTCGGCCATGCCGGCCATGGTCACGTCGACGCGCTCGCGCAGCTGAGCGGTCAGGCTCAGCGCCTCGCCGTACGCCGCGCGGTAGGCGGCGACCGCGGCGGTCAGCTCCGTCAGCTGCGCCGTCGAGCGCGCGCCCAATTCGACGCGCGCCATCTTGGCGAGCGTTTCGTCCAGGCTGGCGAACGCACGCTCCGCCTGCTGGCGGGTTTCCGGGGTGTCATTGCGCAAGGCGGCGTTCGCCCGGTACAGGCTTGCCAGCAGATTGCCCTCGATCGTCTGACCCAGATCGATCGCCAACGCCCCGGCTGCGAACAGGCGGCCACGCAGGCCCTTGATCGCCCGAAGCGCGGTCGCGGCCTGCGCCGGCATGGTCTGGCCGGTCAGCTCGGCGCGCCGGGCGACCGACTGATCGACCGCGTCGAACTCTCCGACATAGGCGTTGAACGAGGTGTTGAGGGCATCGCGCGCCCGGGTCTGCGCGACTCCCAGGTCCATCGCGTTCAGCGTCTCGAGCTTGCCGCGGATCTGGTCGGTCAACGAGCGTACCCGCTCGGCCTCGGCCGGCCGCGAGGTCACGACGTAGCGGTCGACGTGGGCGCGCGTCTGCGCGATCTGCCGTTCCAGCTGCGCGATCGCGGCGACCTCGTTGGTTGTCTCGGCGTATTCGCCGATCGTCTGAGAGGTGTCGTCGAACGCCAGGAAGCTGCCGCCCCCGATCACCGCCATGATGGCCAGAACCAGTCCGAACCCGCCGAAAATCTTCTGACGGATCGAAAGACCGAACCTTGCCCGTCGTTGAGCGCTTTCCGCCAGATCGCCTGTTTTCCGCATCTCTTACAACCCCCGGTGGACGGCGCGTCGTCCGCGACCGTCGGAGACAACCGCGGCGTGATACCGCGAACGGCGGGCAGTTTCGGAGAGAAAGGTTAATTTTGGTTTGCGAGAGCAAGGTCGCGCCAGCTTGTTCGCCTGTCGCGTGAATCCGGCCCTATCTTTGAAAGCGAGGTTCGCCAAGCGCGCCGGGCGCGCGTGTGAAGTCCTTCGACACGCACACCTTCGTTGGCCGGTTCAAGATGAAGATCCTGGTCTTCGCCAAGATCGCAACCGGTTCACGCCGACGGACCGGGCCCGAGCGCCGCTATTGCGTGGCAGACGGACCGGCGGGGCGCGTGCTCTCGTCCTCGAGCCGCTTGCGGAAGCTGTCCATGAAGCTCTGGGCGGTCTGCACCTCGGCCAGTTGCTTGGCCACCGTGACCGGCCCGCCGCCGGTCGAGGGGGCGAGCAGGTCGAACGTCTCGGCATGGTCGCTCGCGGCCATCGCCGGACCATAAGCGGCGGACAGGGCGCGCAGCCGGTCGCTTTGGCCCGACAGCGTCATCGCCACGGCCGCCCGCATCACCCGGCCGGCGCCCGTGGGATCGAGACGGCCGTCGCCGTCCGGTTCCGGCAGCAGGCGTTCCAGCACGGTAACCGCCTTGCGCCAGTCGCCCTGCTCGGAATGGATGTCGGCGGCCAGTTCCAGCGCCGGCGTGCTGTCCAGGCCGGCCAGCAGGCCGAGCGCGGCATCCGGTTGGCCGGCCCCGGCCAACGCCCGGGCGCGCAGCAGCCGCCGGCTTGCCCCCAGGGCTGCCGGAATCTCCGCGACCTTCGAGATCTTCAGGGCTTCCAGCGCGGCCTCCGGCGCGCGGTTCAGCAGATGGATCGCCGCCAGCCGTGTGCCGACGTCCGCCTTCTCGAGGCCGGACAGGCGCCGGCGGACCTGCGCGTCCAGCAGGCTGGCCGCACGGCCCAGCAGGTCGACGGCGACCAGCCGGTCGGCCAGCCGGCCGATCATCTCGTCGCCGCGCTCGCCCGCCGGGGTCAGCTCGCGGAAGCTCTCGTAAAGCGCCAGCGCTTTGAGCGCGGGCATGCGGTCGGCCTCCCCGTCCAGGAACAGACGGGTGAACAGCCGGCGCATCCGCGCGGTCGCGCGTTCGGCCAACGGGCTGTCCGGCAGGTGCGAGGCCACCTGCTTGAGCGCGGACAGGGCCCGGCCGTAACGGGCCTGGTCGACGTAAAGGTCGGCCAGGCGGTGCAGCAGCACGGCCTCGAACTCGTCGCCGCGCCAGGCGTAGCGCAGCCGTTCCAGCTCCGCGATCGCCGCCGCGGCGTCGATCTGACCGGCGGCCAACTTGCGCTCGGTCATCACGAAGCGCGCGCGGGTGCGGCTTGGCGAATGGCTGCTTTCGGCGGCCTTCCGCCAGTGCGCCTCCGCGGCATCCGGTTCGCCCGCGACGAGCTGGCGCCGGCCTTCCAGGAACGCGATCTGCGCCTGCTCTCCCCGGGTCGGGTCGAGCGCGCGCACCGTGTCCAGGTCGACCTCCGCACCGGCGAGGTCGCCGACCTCGATCCGTGCATGGGCGGCCCACAGGCGCAACTGCTTGCGCACGCTGGGCGGATAGCCGTCCAGCATCGGCTCCGCCTGGTGGAAGGCCGCGGCGGCCGCCTCGTGCGCGCCGGTCAGCGCGGCGTACGCGGCCTGCCAGGGCAGCGCGCCGGCCACGCCATCGAGCGCGGGATCGTTCAGGGTCGCCGCGGCCGTGTTCCAGTCGCCGGCCAGCAGCTGGGACGCCCCGCGCATCAGCAGCACCTGGGGATCTTCCGCCCGACGCGGCGTGTTCCGTTCGTAAAGGTCGAGGTAGCCGAGCGCCTCCACCGCCATACCGTGGGCGAAGTGGAAGCGCGCCAGCTGCAGGCGGGCGAGCGGCTTTTTCGCCGGCGCGGCGGCGGCGAGCTCCTGGCGCAACTGCTGCTTCGCCTCGACGAAGGGCAGGCCGTCGCGGCGCCAGGCTTCCAGATCGAACAGCGATTCGCCGGTCGCGGACGGCAGGCGGGCCTGCTGGACCGCGCCGCCGCTATCCGGGCTGATCATCAGCTTCCGGCCATCGCCCTGAATGATCACCTCGCCTTGCCGACGCTTGACGGTGACGTAATCCGCCTTCGGCAGCACGGCGATCCCGGTATGGGTGGCGAGCAGGGTGAACTCCGGGAAGTCGCGCTCGACCGCAATCCCGTGCCCCGGCGCCGCCACCGGGACGAGCAGCAGGGGCTGACCGGTTGCGGGGTCGCTCAGCTCGATCACCTCGGTCGACGCCTCGACCGGCAGCACCACCCGGCCGTCTTCCAGGCGCACCTCGATCGGCTGCCTCGGCAGGGCCGGCTGGCGGGACAGCACCGCGCGCCACACGCCGCCGTCCAGCTGCGGGCGGGCGCGGAAGTTGGGACCGCCGGTCAGGCGCAGCAGCGTGGCGCCGTTGACGTCCTGCCGCTCGACTGTCGCCAGATCGGGCACGGCCGCCTTCAGCGCGGCCGGGAAACCGGCCGGCGCCCGACCGTCGACCGCGAGCCATTGCGCGCCGGCGCGCGCGAACGCGGCGGCGGCGCGCCCGGCCCAGGGCATCTCGACCTCCGCCTGCCGCACCGGCGGGGGCACCTCGCCGGGCGCCGGGACGATCCCTTGGGCAACCTTTTCGGGCGTGAAGCGGCGCGCGCCGGAGAGTGCGTCCTCGGCCACCCGCACGGCTGCCAACGTGGGCTTGATGTCCTGGGGCTTGGCGTCGGGCAGCAGCTCCAGCGGCCGTGTCTTGGACCCGGCGCCGGCGTCGCGGTCCACTGTCGCCTCCTCGGCCGGCGCTTCGCCTGTGATCGGGTTGGACGTGACCTGCCTGGGCTTGGCCTCCTCCGGCAAGTCGGCGGTTTCAACCTCCTCCGGCACCACATTGGGGCCTCGCGCGGCGTCCTCCGGGGCCGGGCGGTCCGGACCCGTGCCGGCCGCGTCCGCCGCCGGCTGGCTCCGGGGGCGCGCGGGGGCGGCGATCACCAGGTCGATCCGGGTGCCGTCCTCGCTGGCGCGCACGTCCGCGCCCGTGGGCACCTGCAAGTCGATGCCGCTCGACTCGGCTGACACGATCGGGGCCAGGGTCAGCACCTGCGAGGGCTGGACCGCGCTGTAGCCGCTGAAATCGAAGCGTGCCGGCCGGCGGAAGCGCAGGCTTGCCGTGCCGTCCTTGGTGTCCTGCTCGAGGTCGTAGCCGACCGGGAACGGCCAGTGGAAGCTCAGGCGCGCCTGCTCCGGCGTCTCTTCCGCCTCGACGCGCACGCGCGGCGGGCTTTCGGGTGTTTGCGGCCGGTCGATTTGCTTCAGGTCGATCACGACCTTGGTGCCGTAGGTCCAGTCCTCGACCTCGAAATCCCCTTTCATCGGGATCGTCAGCCGGTAGCCGTGCGGCCCCGGCGCCGGCTGCCCGACGTAGTCGCTGAGCGCCGGGAACACGGAGAAGAACTGGAAGTCGGCCCGCCGGGCGAACGACAGGTAGAGCGTGTCGTCGAAACGCTCGACCTGGTACTGCACCTTGTCCGGCCAGTCGAACACCATCCGGCCGTAGGTGCCGTGGTTGCCGCCGCGCACACGAATCGTCTGCGGCCCCGCCCGGTTCGTGTCAGTCGGGGTCGGGTCAGCCGTGGATGGCCCGCCCTGGGCCCGCGCCAGGGGGACCAGCGGATCCCCCCAGGCCGCGGCTGCCAGCAGCGTTGCCAGGACGACGGCGGTGACAGGAGGGCGCCGCCGGCGCGACGTGCGGCTCATTCGATCGGCTCCCGGACGGTTTCGTGGATAACCAGGTCGACCCGGCGGGCGAGCGCGAACCGCGCGGGCCGCGCGACCTCGGCGGGCAACTCGGCGAACCGCGAATCGCCCTGACCGCGCGCCCGGATGCGGCCCTCGACACCGCCCTCGCGCAGGGCCGCGGCCACCGCCTGGGCGCGCAGCAGCGACAGTTCCCAGTTCGACGGATAGGCGCTTTGCGGCTTGCGCGGATCGGCGTGGCCGACCACGGCCACCGCGTTCGGCATGTTGCGCAGCACCCCGCCCAGCTGGAACACGGCGTCGGCCGCCGCGGGCGTGAGGGTGAAGTCGCCGGCGGCGAACAGCAAGTCCGCCGGCAGGGACACGAACAACCGGTCCTCGCCCCGGCGCAGGCGCGCATCGGCCAGCTCCGGGGCCTCGCTCAGATGACCGGCGAGCAGGTCGGCCAGATAATCCAGATCCGCGCCCGGCTGGCGGTCGGGCGACGGCACGTCCATCCGCAGCGCCGGACTGGCGACCGTCCGGCCGGCCACGGAATTGAGGTGCTGGCGCAGGCTCTCCGTCAGGTTGGACCATTCCGCCGTCTTCACGTGCGACATCGCGAACATCATCACGAAGAAGGTCAGCAGCAGCGCCACCAGATCGGTGAAGGTGACCATCCAGGCGCCGGCGCTGTCGCCGCCTTCCCGCTTCGCGGCGACCGCATCGCGGCCCGGTTCGGCCGGTGGCGCGGACTTGCCGTCGGCGGGCTGCTTCAGGCTGGGCGGCGGCGGGGGCAACTGGATCATTGCGCGTCCCCGCCGGTGTCGGTCGCGAGCGGGTTCGGCGGCAGCTCTTTCATCGGCAGCGTGATTTCGAAGGCGATCCGGCCGGGGTTGCCGCGGGTCGGCCACAGGCCGGTCGACAGCCGATCGGACGGCACGCCGAGCGCGGTCAGGCCGCGCACGATGGTGCCGCTGCGCGACGCCGGCAGGCGGGTCGCCGCGGCCCCGTCGCCGGGCGGCACGGCATGCAGCACGTCAACGGTATAAAGCGCGGGCCCGCGGCGCGGATCGGTCAGGGCGTTGGCCAGCCGGCGCAGCAGGATCCGGCGCTGCGGGCGCAACTCGGCCTGGCCCATATCGAACAGGTCGGCCGCCCGGACTTCCAGGCGCAGCACCCGGCCGTCGGCGGCGGTCTCGACCTCGACCAGCGGGAGGGTCTGCTTGAACAGCGCGCGGATCTGCTCGGACAGGCTGGCCTGCTTCTCCAGCGCGCCGACCCCGGCGTCCGGCACGGGACGCCCCTCGCTCGCCGGCATGCCGCCGGCGAAGGTTACCGCGACGCTGTACATGACCGCCCGGCTGCGCTCTTCCTCGTAGTCCGATATCGTCGTGAGCAGGATGAAAAACGCCAGCAGCAGGAGCTTCAGGCTCAACATCGCGACGATGTTGGCGTTCGGCCCACTTCTGGTCGAGGTGGCCAGCCGGCTGGCGAGGGTCATGATCTAGCGGACGTCTTTCCGCCCCGCGGCCCGGCTTGGGCCTCTGGGGTCATCTGTCGCAAGCGTGAAACCCCCGAAGCGCGGCCCGGTCGGCCGACGGGGATCAGTCGAAACTGGCGAGCAGCGCGTCGATGTCGTCCTGGCTGACGTTGGCATCGCCGGGGGCGCTCGGCCCGTTCATCAGCGAGGCATCGTCGTCCGCGCTGATCTGCTTCTTCTTGGGCTCGGCGGTGCGCTCGCGCCGGGCCGCCGCGGCATCCTCGCCAAACGCGGCCAAGAGCGTATCCACCTTCTCCTCGACCTGCTTCAGGGCGCCGACGACCTTCGTGATCCGCTGGCCGGTGATGTCCTGGAAGTTGCAGGCCTCGTAGACCTGGGTCACGCTGTCGGCGATCTTCCGACCGGTCTCGCCGCCCAATTCGTCGCCGATCGGCTCGAGCGTCTCCATCGCCTCCAGGATCGCGTTGGTGGCGGACTCGGTCGCGCCGACGATCGCCTCCAGTTCGTCCGTGGCGGTCGGCAGGTGTTCGGTATTGATCTCGTCGGGGCGGACCGACGCGATCTCCGACTTCGCCGCGGCGATGAAGCGCGAAAGCGCCTCGATCTCGGCGTAGAGCTTCAGGTTGACCGCCGACAGGTCGCCCTCGACGGTGGCCATGACGCTTTCGACCGCGTCGGTGATCTCCGCCGGCTCAGCGCGCGGGCCGAGCCCGGCCAGGGCCGACAGCTGGGTCTCCAGCTGGGCGCGCAGCGCGTCCTCGCCGCTGCCGCCGCGCCCGGACTTGCGTCCCTTTTGAGCCTTCATGGCCGCTTCGCCTCCTGCCTGTGGCGGCGCCGCAACCGGCAGCCCACCAGGATCCTCGCCGGAACGTGCCGGCTGGAACGCACCTAGAACTGCCCGATCGACGCCGTCATCTTGGTCTTCAGCGTGGCGGCGTTGAACGGCTTGATGATGTAGTTGGTGACCCCGGCCTGCTTGGCGGCGACCACGTTCTCGCTCTTGCTCTCGGCCGTGATCATGATGAACGGCAGGCCGTTCAGGCGGCTGTCGGCGCGGACCTCCTTGAGCAGCTGCAGACCGCTCATCGGCTCCATGTTCCAGTCGGAGATGACCAGGCCGTACTTCTTGTCGCGCAGCTTCTGCAGCGCGGCCGAGCCGTCGCTCGCTTCGTCGACGTTGTTGAAGCCCAGCTGCTTCAGGAGGTTCCGAATGATCCGAAGCATCGTCTTGTAATCGTCGACGATGAGGATGTGCATATTCATATCCACGCTAGACATCGTGTCTCTGACCCCCTACTGGCAGGACGGCGCGCACAAGAGCGCCAGTTTCAGTCGTGTAAGTTAGGTGCGCGGCCTTAAATCAAGGTAAACGCCGCACGAATTCGGCCGGAACGCGCCGCCTGCGGGCGATTATTCGCGCGGCAGCGGGAGGTCCGCGCGTTCGGCCAGATCGATCGTCAGCTGCTGGGCCTTGTCCGGGCGCATCTCCGCCAGAATCGGGGCGGTCTTGCGCTCGTTCATGCGCTCGACGACCTTGAGCAGGACTTCCTGGTCCAGGTCCTCGAAAATCCGGGCCGCGTCCTTGGGCTTCATCTTCTCGTAGATATTCACCAGGCGGGTCAGCTGCTGGCTCTCCTGCTCATCGTACTTGACCAGCAGGGCCTCGATCTCGCTACGCAGACGCTCCATTTCGCCGACCTTTTGGTTCAACCGCTTCTCCGCGGCCTTCACCAGGCTCTCCCGGCGGTCCAGCGTCTCCGCGCGTTGCTCCAACTTCTCCCGGCGCTTGGCCAATTGTTGCAGCAGCTCGATCTCGGCCTCGGTCATGTCCAGCGGATCGGCGCCGGCGAGCATGTCGCGCGCGCCGTCCGCATCGGCCGGCATGGCGTCCTGCGAGGCGGAATCCGTCGAAGCGGAGTCCGCGGCGGTGCCATCGCCCTCATCCGCGGTCTGGTCGGCCTCCGGCGTCGCTTGGGCCAGTTGCAGGCCGGCGAACGGATCGCCGACGAAGTCCGCCCCGCTGGCGGCGTCGGGATCGGCGGTCGCGATGCCGCCGAAGCCGTGCCAGATCTCGCCCATCCGCACACCCAGCGTGAGCGTGGCAACCAGGATCAGGACGGGCAGTATACGCGGGCGCATGGCAGCTTCTTTCTATCGGCGTCTAGGCAGGGGCACGTTTTATCGGTCGGCGCGGCGTCGGCGTGCGGATCAGCGAACCCCGCGCAGCGCCTTCAGCAGCTTGGCGTTCTGCGCGCCGCCGCGCGCCGGCGCCCCGCGCGGCTCCGCGCGCAGGCCGGTATCGACCCCGGCCGTCGCCGGCGCGTCGGCGCCCTGGTTGGCGGCGGCGCGGGACGTGCCATTGGCCGCCGGCGCCGCACTTGTGGATGCCTTGGCCCCGGTATTGGCCGGCCTGGCGGTGTCCTGCATGCCCATCGGCTCGACGCCGCGCGGGTCGGCGGTGACTTTCCGGGCCGCGCCGATCTGGCGCTCCATCCGGTCGGCCAGGCTGGTGCCCTTGTCGACCAGGAAGCCGAGGTCGTCGCTCAGCGCCTTGGCGTCGCTCACCTTCTGGCTCAGCTCCTCGCCCTTGTCGTGCGCGGCGGCCTTGAGCTCGGCCAGGCCGTGCTCGGCGCGCTCGGTGGTCTCGACCAAACGGTTCACCATGGCCTCCATCTCGGCCTTGTTGTTGCGCAGCTCGCCGAGCTTTCGGTTGAGCACGACGGCGTAGAAGATCGTGGCGGCCAGCAGGCCCGCGATCAGAACATCCAAAAGGACGCTTACTTCAGCCATCAGACGTCTCCCTCCCGCGCGGCCTTGTTCTCGATCCGGACCGCGATGTGCCCGTTCTTCCGCCCCATCGGGCCAGCGAACATCGGAACGTCGCCGCACCGCATCCGAACCCTGGAGTCAGGCGTGACCTGGAGCGGCAGGAAGTCGCCGACCTTCCACTGCATGACGTCGCCCAGCGGCAGCTCGAACTCGTCCAGGACCGCGCGCAGCGCGACGTCGGTCTGCCAGAGTTCCGCCGACAGGTGGCTTTCCCAGATGCTGTCCCGGCCGAACTTCTCGCCCATGAACATCTGCAGCAGCATTTCGCGCACCGGCTCGAGGGTGGCGTAGGGCAGCAGCAGTTCCATCCGCCCGCCGCGGTCCTCCATGTCGATGCGCAGGCGCGCGACGATGGCGGCGTTGGCGTGCCGGGCGATGGTGGCGAAGCGCGGGTTGGTCTCCAGCCGTTCGAAGCGGAACGTGACGGGCGACAGCGGATCGAACGCCGCCGACAGGTCGCCCATCACGACGTGGACCATGCGCTCGATCAGGTTGCGTTCGATCGTGGTGTAGGGCCGGCCCTCGATGCGCATCGCCGCGGTGCCGCGGCGGCCGCCCAGCAGCACGTCGACGATCGAGTAGATCAGCGTGCTGTCGACCGTCATCAGCCCGTAGTTGTCCCACTCCTCCGCCTTGAACACGGTCAGCATCGCGGGCAGCGGGATCGAGTTCAGGTAGTCGCCGAACCGGATCGAGGTGATGTTGTCCAGACTGACTTCGACGTTGTCGCTGGTGAAGTTGCGCAGCGAGGTCGACATCATCCGGACCAGGCGGTCGAACACCACCTCCAGCATCGGCAGACGTTCGTAGGAAACCAGCGCGGAATTGACGATCGCCTGGATCCCGGACTGGTCGCCGTCGCCGTCGCCGTCGCCGTCGAGACCGAGCAGACTGTCGATCTCGTCCTGGTCGAGCACGCGTGTGGAGGCATCGCCGTCGCCGTCCTCGTCGCCGTCGGCCATCGCCTCCCATTCCGCCATCATGGAGTCTTGGTCGAGGTCGTCGTCGGCTTCGAGGTCTTGCTGGTCGTTCTGATCGCCGTCGGCCATGGTCTGGGTCCGGGTCTGTTCTGCTGAGGCGGTTGGCGGGGGCGGTTAGCTGGAGGCTGCTTGGCTTCGAGCGCGCGGCGCGGCGGTGCGCGCTATTGGACCAGCATCTCCTTGAACAGGACGTCCTTGACCTCGACGCCCTCGACGGCCGCGTTGACGCGCAGCAGCAGCTCCTCGCGCAAGCGCTGCAGCCCGGCGGAGCCCTCCAAGTCCTCCACGCGCAGTTCGCGCAGGTAGACCTGGAAGTTGTCGACGACGCGGGGCATGTACCGCGCCAGCTTCTCCTGCCCGTGCTCCCCGGCGATCTCGAGACTGACCGAAAGCTTTAGAAAGTTGCTGCCGCGCCCGCTGGAATTCAGGTTCACCAGCATCGTGGGCATGTCATAGAACACGATCTTCTCCGGCTTACCCGGCTCCGCCTGCTCGGTCTTCCCGGCGCCGAGCAGACTGTCCAGCATGCCGGTAAAGTAGAGACCGGCGCCCGCGCCCAACAGCAGCAAGAGCGGCAGCAAGACGATCAGCGTGAGCTTCTTGCCGGACATGCCGCCGCTGCGCGGGCTGGCGTCGAGCTCCACGTCGTCGCCGTAACCCTCGCCCATCGTCTGATCGGTCATCGAATTCGCCTTTGGTCGTTAAAACCGTTGTTCTGGGGCCGGCGCGCACCTGCGTGCTCCCGGCGTCGCGCCGTTCGCGCCGCCCGGCGCCAGCCCGCCGATGGCGCGCGGCGCGGCGGAGCGCGAACACGGTGAACGCTAGTCTGACGGGGTTAAGAACTCGTTGAGCCCGGCAAGTCGGCAGCCCTCACCCGGCAGGTCTTGCCGGGCGAACGCACCTGTGCCGTCCCAGCCGGCTTCCGAGCGCGCGACCTGGCGGTTTCCCTGGGTTGGCACGCCCCGTGCATTGACCGGGCGCAGCGCCGCAGCCCATCCGGACCGCCCGTCCGGAGCGAGTAACCCGGCCCCGCGGTGCAGCGCGAAACAGCCATAGCCCAACGAGACGCCGAGCCATGGAAACGACGAACTACATCGCCCTGTCCCGCCAGGCGGGTCTGCGCCGGGAGCTGGACCTGGTGGCGAACAACATGGCGAACCTGAACACGCCCGCCTACCAGGGCGAGAGCATGATGTTCGTCGAGTACCTGTCGGAGACGCAGCGCGGCAAGACCGGCGAGATGAGCTTCGTTCAGGATATCGCGACCGTGCGCGACCTGACGGAAGGTCCGATGAAGCGCACCGAGAACCCGCTGGACCTGGCGATCTCCGGGCGCGGGTATTTCACGATCGAGACCGAGGACGGCCCGCGCTACACCCGCAACGGCGCGTTCCAGCTCAACGACGAAGGGCAGATCGTCAACAAGGCGAACCAGCCGCTGCTCGACGACAACGGCAACCCGATCGGGGTGCCGGCCAACGCGCAGGCAATCGAGATCGGGGAGGACGGCACGATCGCCACCGAATTCGGGGCGATCGCGCAGATTGAACCGGTGACCTTCGAGAACGAGCAGCTGCTGAACAAGCGCGCCAACGGGCTGTTCGAGGCGCGCGAGGAGCAGGCCGCCGAGCCGGCCGAGGACGCCCGGATCCTGCAGGGCATGCTGGAGGGCTCGAACGTCCAGGGCGTGGTCGAGATGACCCGCCTGATCGACCTGACCCGCAGCTACGCCAGCGCCAACAAGTTCTCCGAGAGCGAGCACGAGCGCATCCTGCGCGCGGTGCGCACGCTGGTCTCCTCGCAGTAATCCGACGAACGCCAACACCCACCTGACGCCGCGGGCCCGGCCCGTGCCCGGACCCGCCAGACGAGAGGTCGAGACATGCGCTCCCTGAGTATCGCCGCCACCGGAATGCTGGCGCAGCAGATGAACGTCGAGGTGATCGCGAACAACATCGCGAACATGAACACCAGCGGGTACAAGCGCCAGCGCGCCGAGTTCAACGACCTGCTGTACCAGGATATGCGCCGGGTCGGCTCGAACTCCAGCGACGAGGGCACGATCGTCCCCTCCGGCATCCAGCTCGGCCTGGGCGTCAAGCCGGCGGCGGTCTACCGGGTCAACGAGCAGGGCTCGATCCAGATGACCGACAACCCGCTGGACATGGCGATGAACGGCAAGGGCCTGTTCATGATCGAGATGCCGAACGGCGAGACCGGCTATACCCGGGCGGGATCGTTCCAGCTGTCGCCCGAAGGCGACCTGGTGACCCCGGACGGCTATCCGGTGCAGCCCGGCATCACCATTCCGGTCGACGCGGTCGGCGTGACCGTCAACGCCAACGGCGAGGTCTGGGTCGACCTGGACGGCCAGGTCGATCCCCAGCTGGTCGGCCAGATCGAGGTCGCCCGCTTCCCCAACGAGGCCGGCTTGCGCGCGCTCGGCGACAACCTGTTCGTCGAGACCCGCGCCAGCGGTCAGGCCAACGTGGGCATTCCGGGCCAAGCCGGGTTCGGCAGCCTGCTGCAGGGCGCGGTGGAGAGCTCCAACGTCGATATGGTCAAGGAAATCACCAACATGGTCGCCGCCCAGCGGGCCTACGAGATGAACAGCAAGGTGATTACCGCCTCCGACGAGATGATGCGCAACGTCAGCCAGATGCGCTGATACGCATCGCGCCGTCGTCCCGTTCCCCCGGAGTTTTCGCCATGATCCGCCTGCCCGCCCTTGCCATCGCCCTCGCCGCCGCCGCGCTCGCTGGCCTGATTGCCGGCCCCGGTGCCGCCCGGGCCGAGCGCGGCGGCGCGGCCACGTTCGGCCAGCCGGTGACGCTCAACACCGAGATCGTGGTCGAGGGCGAAACCGTCACCCTGAACCATCTGTTCAACGGCCTGGGCGATCGCGGCGAGACGCCGATCGCGCGCGCGCCCAAGCCAGGCGAGGACGTGCGGCTGCCCGCGGACTGGCTGGCCCGGGTGGCGCGCGCCTACCAGATCGACTGGCGCCCGGCGTCCAGGCTGCAGCAGGCGAACCTGCGCCGTGCGGCCCAGCGGATCGGCAGCGACCGGATCGTCGAGGCGATCCGGGCCGAACTGTCAGCGCGCGGGATCGACGGCGAGCTGCAGGTCCAGCTGGACACCCGCGACGTCGCCCTGGTGCTGCCGGTCGACGCGCCCGCGCAGGTGACCGTCGCCGGCATGTCCTACGACCGCGACAGCGGCCGCTTCACCGCCAACGTGATGGCGCCCGACCCGCAGCGCCCGCTCGCCCGCGCGACCGTGTCCGGCAAAGCGCTGACGACGATCGAGGTCCCGGTGCTGAACCGGCGGGTCGGCCGGGACGAGGTGATCGGCCAGCGCGACATCGCCTGGGTGTCCCGCCCGGTCGACGCGGTCAGCGCCAATCACATCCGCGATGCCGGCAAGCTGGTCGGCATGTCGGCCCGGCGGTCGATCCGCCCCGACCGGCCGGTGCGCGCGACCGACGTGACCGCGCCAGTGCTGGTGCCGCGCAACAGCTTGGTAACCCTGATGCTGCAGAATGAGCAGATGCGCCTGACGGCCCAGGGCCGCGCGCTGCAGGACGGCGCGAAAGGCGAGGTCATCCGCGTCGTCAACACCAAGTCCAACACCACCGTCTCCGGGGTCGTCGTCGCCGGCGGCACGGTGGCGGTCGAAGCGGGCAGCCGCCCGCGAGCCTCGGAGTAAGCGCGATGCGCACGACCCTTCTCGCCACCACCGCCCGACTGAGCGCGCTCGCGCTCGCCGGCAGCCTGCTCGCCGCCTGCAACACCGCCGACCGGCTGGCCCAGGTCGGCCAGGAACCGCCGCAATCGGCCGTCAAAAGCCCGGAACGCCTGGCCGGCGAACGCCCTGTGGTGATGCCGATGCCCGAGCCGCAGGTGCAGGAATCGAACCCGCAGGCCAACTCGCTGTGGACCCCGGGAACCCGCGCGTTCTTCAAGGACCAGCGGGCGGGCGAGATCGGCGATATTCTGACCGTGCGGATCGATATCGACGACAGCGCCAGCCTGTCGAACGAGACCACCCGGCGCCGCAGCGCGGACGAGTCCGCGGAGTTGCCGGCGTTCCTCGGCTACGAGCAGTCGCTCGGCAAGGTGCTGCCGGAAGCCGTGAACCCGGGCAACCTGGTAGAGGCGCAGAGCGGCGGCGGCCACACGGGCATCGGCTCGGTCGACCGCAGCGAGGAAATCAACCTGCGGATCGCCTCGCTGATCACCCAGGTGCTGCCGAACGGCAACCTGGTGATCGCCGGCCGGCAGGAAGTCCGCGTGAACTACGAGAACCGGATCCTGCAGGTCGCCGGGGTGATCCGGCCGGAGGACATCGATTCCGACAACAGCGTGTCCTACGAGGACATCGCCGAGGCCCGGATCGCCTACGGCGGCGAAGGCCAGCTGTCGGATGTCCAGCAGCCGCGCTACGGTCAGCAGGTCTACGACATCCTGTTCCCGTTCTAGACGCCCGTTCGCCGCAAAAAGACCAACCAGCGCGGCCGCCAAGCTTCCGTTCCCCGCTGGCCACGGCCGTGCGTGCGGGCCTGAGATGAGGGCGGTCGCCTCCCCGCGCGTCCGCGGGATTTCAAGCCTCGATATAGAGACTATGAGCCTGAAGGCTCGTAGCCTGTCGGCCCGTCGCCGCCCGCAAGATCCCGGAGTTTGGCACCAACGTCGTGTGGGACCGGCGTGTCGCCGCGCTCGTAGCGCCGAACTTGCCGCAGCCGCCGATCAAGGATGCGAGCTAGGTCCTCTTGGGTGAGGCCAGCTTTTGTGCGAAGGGCCTTGAATTCGGACGGCGAGAGAGTCCCGTAACCTAGTTTTTCGAGATACAGCCGGACGTGTTCAACGCGCCTCTTCGCGTCAGCTGAGCCGCACTGGAGCAGTTCTGCCTCCAGTGCACGCGCAGCTTCGAGCGCCGTCAGAAGTTCGTCCCGGCTCGTCCCCTTAACCATAGGCGTGTCCTAGCATGACCGGTCCTTTGAAAAAACTTGACAGTTTCAGACCGGTCATATTAATGTCTCATTTGTAGACAAGCTCTCGATGCTCCAAAGCGACGGAGAAGGCGCAATGGACCTGAAAGACGCAAAGCTCGCGAAGGATGCTGGGAACCCGAAACTACGTGCGCTCGTAAAGCAGGTCGGTGACCTCGTGCAGGAAGCGCGCTCCCAGGAAGCCATGTTGCAGGCCCTTGAGACACGCCTGCCCGCAGACAATATTGATAACTTCGATCAAGAGGTGGATCAGCGGTGGCAAACGATCGAACGCCTGGCCGCAGAGATTCTCGACGCTCGCCCCTACAACCTCGCCGATGCGGCGGGCCAGGCGGCCGTGGCGTGGGCCCTCAGCAATGCCGGCTGCTGGGACGAGGACCATTGCCTGACGGCCGCCGTACGAACCCTGGCGGCCTCGGCGCCTGCGATGCGCGACGACCCTGCTCTAGTCGACGCTATGCGTAAGCTGAACGCGGCATGAAGGTGGCCCGCACGGCTGTTTGCGCCCACAGATTGGGTATGCCCGTCCGCAGGGGAATCGCATTAGGCCCAGGCTGTTGGGTTCTGGGGTAGCGTAAGCGATGGGATGGACGCCCCCTCCGGCGGCATCGGTGTGCCAGAATGGGTGCACTGAAAAACGCCATTCAAGGAGGAGGCATCCATGGCGAAGGTTACCATGATCGGGCTGGACTTGGCGAAGAATA
>NZ_NRRL01000074.1 GCF_016583645.1 Rhodovibrio sodomensis
TGTTAAGCCCCGCCTCCCCCCAGGGGGAGCGGGGCGCGCCCTGACGGGCGCAAGGCCGCGCCTGGCGGCGCGGCTCGACGCCGGAAACGGAAGTGGGTTGCCCCTGACGCGGCGCGAAGGGGAACGGCAAGAGATGACGGAAATCAACCCAGCCGCCGCAGGCGAGGCCGCGGAGCGGGGCAACGGGAAACCGCCCCCCGCATTTTCGAAATTTTCTGGTTGCATGGGGTTGTTTCGGAGCCCGACCCGTGCGATAACAGAATTGTCGGCAACGCGCCGACCATCGCAGTAAGTCGCCCCGCTCGGGGCAAAGGAAAATACCGCAATGAACGGCATCGAACTTTCGGTCGACCGCCTCGAAGTCTCCCCCTCGACGCTGCGGCACAGCCACTACATCGACGGCACTCCGTATCCGGTCAGCGTGGCGACGGGAAGCGTCCGCGTGAACGGACCGCACGGGAGCTTCGTCGTCTCCGCCGACTTCCACGCGTATCCGACGCCGGACTACTGGACTGTCCCCAGGCTCCGCGCCGACGACTTCTACCTGCCCGTTCCGCAAGGCGTCGTCGACGCGGCGAACCGAGCCCTTAGACGGCAAGGCGACAACCCGAACTCGCCTGTCGTCCGCCTCGGAGAGACCGTACGCGCACAGTATCTGCGTCGCGCCGCCTGACGCCGAAACGCGGGAGGGCGCAGAAGCCCCTCCCGCGTTCATACGCTCCTACGCGCATATCGTAAGAAAAACACACGAACACCCTTGCGCGGCGTCTCGGGATATGCGACAACTATACTGTCGGGTTTCGTTCCGACCAAAGCAGTGAGTTGCCCTATTGAAGGGCAAGGAGACATGAAGATGCTTTACGCGTCGAAGCCGGAGATATGGCGCCTTGAAGTGCGGACGAATCATGACGACTGCGTGCTGCTGTTCGACAACTACGAAGCCGCGGAGGAGAGCGCTCTCGTGGCGCTGAAAGATATCCTCCACAAGCTGGACGACGAAGCTCCGAGCTTCGGCGAAACTGACGAGCTGCGCGTCTGGCTGCGCGAAAAATGGGCCAACGAGGTGCTGCACGAACACATCGTGCGCGACGCGACGGACGCTGAACTCGTCGCCGACTTCGTCGAGGACAAGACCGAAAACTTCATCGTCTTTGACGACTGGACCATCGGCGTTAGCCGGGCCGAGGTTCACAGCGATCCCGTTTGAGCTTCATTTGACGTCATCAGACCGGCGCGGGTGTGCCGCGCCGGTCTTTTCTCGGAGACCGGAAAGCATGGCAAGCGAACTCGAAGACCTGCGGAATGACGTTGTCATCCAGCGCGGGAAACTGGCGGATATGATGGGCCGCGCCGACGCGCTGCTGGCGCGGACGCCGGAGGACTCGCCGGACAGGGCGCACGCGCGATACCTGGTGGCCTGCCTCGAAGGCGCCCTGGACGCCCTCGCCGTCGACGAAAGCGCCGACGGGCGACCGGCGGATGGGAGCGAAGACCTCGTGGCATACGGAGATTGAGTGGGAGGAGCGCGGGGAATGGGGGGCGGGATGGCCCGCCCCCTTTTCTCCCTGCCTCAACTCGCCGCTATCATCGCGGCGTTCGCGGCCCACACGTCGGCCTCGATCGAGCGCCTGGCGTCTTCGCGGAGATCGAACCTCCGCACGGCGTTAGCCATGTGAAGCCTCGTGATCTCTCCCTGAACGCCGGGCATGCGGCACACGCCTTCCAGGGCGTCGCCTCCGTTGGACGAGTCCATCAGATAGTCGATGTTCGCCTGATCGACGTGTTGGGGAACGCAGATAGACATTGGAAACTCCCTGCCCGCGCGGGGCGGCCGACTTCAAAGGCCAACGCGTTGCGCTGACATTATGGTTGTCGCATGGATAAAGACCCCGAGCAAGGGGGGGGGGCGCACATTTTTTCGAAAAATATGTTGGCGGTTTACAAACGACGCGCCATATGTATCTCTTACGCGTATATCTGAGTCAGTCAAAAGGAAGCCGAGATGGCGGTTCTGGGAGCAAACCAGCGGTCCAAAGCCCAACGCAAGGCCGAGATGCGCGAGAGGTATAGCTTTCGCGTAATTATAGGTCGCGCGTTTCACAGCTTGTTTCGCATCGCGGGCGGGTTCGCGAGCGGGTATCTCGTTTGGACGCTCGGCTCCGACGGTTGGGACGGCCCCTGGGGTCTCGTCTTCACGCCGCTGATCGCCGGAACTTTCGCCGGATACGCCGCGGTTCTCTTCGCGGAGATGAAAGACGCAGAAGGCGAGGCGGAGGGATAGATCATGATCGGGCTTCTGGTCCGGCTGACAACGATCAGCCTCATCCTCTTCAACCTCATCATCGTAATCGCCAGCCTCACAGGACACCTAACCGCTCCTGTATGGGTCGGTGTGCTGCTGTTCTTGAGCGCCCCGATACTCGGGTTCGCGGATCGTTTCTTCTTTGTCGTCATCCGCAAGATCGCCAGGGCGGCGGCGTAACGGCGTCTTTTCCGGAAAGGAGACAAATGAACGACAGTTTCTTGTCCCTGGCGCCGCTTTGGCTGGCTTGGGTCGCTTTGGCGGTTGGCCTTGTCGTCGCCGATCTCGCGCTTGCGGGCGCCCAACTCATCCTCGTCGGCGCGGCGTTCGGGGCGCTGGCCGCCGGGATCGCTTCCGCCGCCGGTCTCGGTTTTGAGGCGCAGGCGTGGGTTTTCGTCGGTTTCACCGCCTTGTCGACGCCTTTGATCCTGACGCTGCGCCCCCGCCGCAAGCGGAGCAAAGCCCATCGCCGGGCCGATTGGGCGAGCGGCCTGATTGCCGAGGCGGTGGATTGGAACGGGCGCGTCGGCGTCAAACTCTTGGGCGATTTCTATCCGGCACGGGAGCGGTCGGGCGTCGCGCCCGAGCCCGGGCGGCGCGTTAGGGTAGTGGAAATGGACGGCATAACGGCCGTCGTGGAGGACGCCCCAGATACCGAAGGGGCTGACGATTCAATCAGTGGAAAGGAGAAAGCGAAATGACCGCAGGTCTGATTTTGGCGGCGATCCTGGCCGTTCTCACCCTCGCCTTCATCTACAAGGGCTTCATGATCGTGGAGGAGTCCCAGGCCGTCGTCATCGAGCGGCTCGGAAGTTACAATCGCACGCTCGAACCTGGAGTCAATTTCATCATCCCGGTCATCGACAAACCGCGGCCAATCAAGATTTACCGTTATGAGCGCGGCTTCGGGGAAAAGGAACTGACCCGTCGGATGGTTTCGGAAGCCAAGATCGACAAGCGCGAGTCGGTCCTGAACTTCCCCGCGCAACCGGTCGTCACCAATGACAACGTTTCGGTCCAGATCGACGGAGCGCTCTACTTCCAGATCGAGCAGCCGGATCGGGCCGTCTACGCCGTCGAAAACCTCGTGCAGGCTGTGGAGACCCTGGCTAAGACGACGCTGCGCTCCGTCGTCGGCGGCATGCAGCTCGACGAGCTTTTCTCGTCGCGCGACAACGTCAACACGAACTTGCAGGCCGTCATGGACGAGGCGGGCGACAAATGGGGCGTGAAGGTCAATCGCGTCGAGTTGCAGGACATCTCCGTGCCCTCTGACGTCGAGGACTCCATGCACCAGCAGATGGCCGCCGAGCGGAGCCGCCGCGCCCAAGTCACCGAGGCCAACGGGAAGAAGGAGGCCGCTGTCCGCGAGGCCGAAGGCGACAAGGAGTCCGCGATCCTGCGGGCGGAGGGCGAGCGCTCCGCGATCGAGCAGGTCTTGTCCGCCGGGAAGGAAGCCGGAACGGAGATCGGCGCCTCGAAGGTGATGGAATACATGATCGCCCAGCGCTACATCGACATGCTCCCGAACATCGCCAAAGACGGCGAGCGCATCCTTGTTCCCTACGAGGGGACGGCGATGCTGGGGAGCATCCAGGGCATGCAGGGCCTGATGCCCGGCTTCGCCGCGGTCCAATCCTCCGAGAACGGAGCGCCCGCTCCGGCTCCCAACGGATCTGCGTCTCCGCAGGGAGGCCCCTGGGGGTCCTGACGCCCGCAGGGCAGTCATTGGCCGTGGACGAGCCGGGGCGAAACGCCCCGGCTCGTTCTCTTTGCCGCGTTTGTATGGCCCGTTCCGCCGAGGGCGCGTCGTCGGCGGGGGGGAGGGGGTGACGCCTTTTCTGAAAAAATGTGCTTCGATGGGTTGCGTCAGAGACCGGCCCGTGAGAAAAAGAACATGCTGGGAACGCGCCGGCCATCACAGTGAGTAGCCCCGCCCCGGGGCAAGGAAGCAAACAGATGAACGAAGCGCAAATTTCCGCGATCGACGTTCGCGTTGAGGGCGAGTCCGAAATGCGTTTTCCGCCCTCCGGCGATGTTGTGGGGTCGGTGGACGCGTCGGCGGACGTTCTGTTCCGAGGTAGGAGCCTCGGGCGCCTGGCGTTCTCGATCGAGGTCAGGGTGACCGCCGACAAAGGCGGCTGGGACTGGGACGGCGGCCAGGTCGCGCTCGATCCCGAAAACCTCGGCAAGGCGGCCCGGGAAGCAGGACTCGACGCCGTTCCGGACTGCGACGAAGTTCGCGCGGCGCTTCACGACGCCGTGCCCGGATCCGTTCTCGAAGGGCTTGCGGAGGAGGCCAGCGACGGGATCGGCGAGAGCCCCGAGGCGGAGCCGCAGGACGCCATGCTGGCCGCGATGGGAGACCCCTGCGAAATCCGAGACGTCGAACGCGACGGCCCGCGAGCGGCTTTCCGCTTCCGTATCCCGGTTCCCGGGACGGGCGGGAGCGTCACTGGCCGCGCGGAGGTGTCGTCGAGATCCATAGTGCCGGGCGTTGCCGCGACGAGCGTGGACGGCATCCAGATCGAAGACGCTTCGGTTCTCCCCGACGCCGGATGCGACAGCGGAGAGGAGCGGGAGTTCCAAGCGGAGGCCGCGATGATTCGATACCTCGACGCGGAAAAGTATGACTTGCCCTTCTTCGCCGAAATCCGGAACGCGGCGGGGTGACAGACCGGGCCAAAGAAAAAGCCCCCCGGCCGACGGGCCGGGGGGCTTCCCTCGTAAGGGCGCCAGGGTGTCGGGCCGCGATCAGATGCTGTCGCGGACGTCTTCCCAGTGTAGTCGGACGGCCTGTCGGTCGACGGCCACTTGGCTGTAATTGACCTTCATGCGCGGGTCTCCGCCCGGCACTTCGGCCATCACCTTGAAGTCCCCGACGCTGCCGTAGCCCTCGCCGTCAACCTCCACAATCCGATCAGCGTCGATCCGTTCGCCCGTGTTCGCGGCGAGCGCCGCGCCGCTGTCGCCGAAGCCCACGACGACAACTTCTTCCGCGCCCGACAGGTGCGCGAGCCGTTCGACGCCGGCGGCGAGGCTCTTGGCTTCCTTCGGCACGTTCGGCCTTCCTTCGGAACTCGGCCCGCCGCGGATGTATGACCCCGGCCGATGGAGCGCGACGGAGAGCGTTTCGCCGTCGGCGGCGTCTAGCATCATGTCGAAGTGCTGAGCGCCCGACGCGTTGCCGTAATCGTTCGGCCAGGCGCCTCCGACGTGGGGCAAGTCCGCATGGATGCCGACGACGAGACGGTCAGCGTGCCTCGGCCCGGCGGACTCGTAAGCCAGTTGCCGGGCGCCCGCGTCGATCGCGCCCGTCGGCTGGATCACGTCGTGTCCCACGTCGTGCGCCGCCGCGGGGGCCGCGCCCGCCGCCGTAAAAGCCGCCGCCGCCGTGAGTGTCTTGAGGGTATTCATGGATGTCTTCCTCGCGCTTGACTCTGCGCGGCCCCGGACCCCGGAGCCGTCGCCGGGTCTCCCGTGCCCCACGGGAACAAACCCGGAACGAGAATAACACCGGCAGTTTTCCCGCGGCCAGGGATCTTCTCAACCGAGGCGTCGACACTCGCCGCGGGGCGTCGGCACACTGTCCGGGCGTCTTCGAAGGCGCTTGACGGCCCGGCGCCGCCCTTGCCCTCTCGCTCTCCGGCGAGTTGGGCGGCGTCGGGCTCGTCGCCTCTCTTCTGATGGCCGGTAAAATCTCGACATTTTCTGAAAAAAATGTTCGCCGAGGGGTTGCGCCCCCGCTTGGTATGTGCGAGTTTAGAAACATCGGCGCTGACGCCGATGGATGAAGTGAGTGGCCCCGTTTCGGGCCAAAGGAAGAAAGCAGATGACGAACTCAAATCTCCCCTCCCTCGCGGCTCTCGAAGCCCTGCTCCAAGAAGCTGGCCTCGGGCATCTGTTCGAGGAATACGTCGGCCTTGTCGTCGCTTACGGCGCCTCTCTCGGCGAAGGCGTGGAAGCCGGAGAAATCGAGCCCGAGGAAGACGAGATCTCTGGCGTCGACGTCGAGCTGGTGTTCTTCGATTTGCTGCCGAACCCCGCCGCTTCGCTTGTCGCCTATTGCCGAAAGAACGGCACCGGCTGGCAGGTGGAGGAGAACGACGACTCCAGAGCCGTGGCCGCCGCTGACCGCGAGATGGGCGGCGACATCACCACGGCTTTCTACGACGCCATCGCGGAGATCGCGCGAGGCGGGGGTCAGCGCCGGAAGGCGGCGTAGCGGCTCGGGAGCCGAGGGCGCGGAGAACCGCGCCTGAGGCCCTTTTCATTTGAGTGTGTCGCCCCGCCAGACGGGGCAAGGAGACCTCGGAATGTTTGTATCCGACAGCTACGGGAGCGTTCTGAAAGAAACAGGCGAAATGCCCCGCAGTATCGGCCTCGGCAAGGTCTGCGCGAAAGACCTGCGGGCCGCTGCGGACTTCCTCGACCCGAACGCCGGAGCGGGCGATTACGGCCGCCGGTGCCGCCTGAGCCACGACCTCACGCGCGACGGCGGCCGCGTCGCCTTCCTGAGCCTTCACGGCCATCGCATAGCCCTGCGCCGACCGGACGGCGCCGTTTATGTCCGCATGGCGGCCTCGACGGACACGACGCGCCGGAAAGTCAACGCGATCCTCGACTCCCTGAGGCGGGCGCCCGGCGGCGCCGGAGTTTACGTCACGATCCGGCAGGGCGGCGCCTGGCTCGTGGAGCGCGGCGAGAGCCGCTGGCGGGTGACCCGCGAACTGGCCTCGGACGAGTGGATCCGGGTGGCCTGAGCGATCTTCCGGCGGCTGGGGCGTCGGACGACATAAGATTTTTTCGAAAAAACTTCGCCCGACCCTTGCGTGCCGCCTCGCGCCGTGCGATAACAAGAATGTCGGAAACCCCGACGCATCGCAGTGAGTAGCCCCGAGACGGGGCAGGGACAAACCAATGACCGAAACCGTGGAACAGATCCTCTCGCGCCGCGTTCCGGGCGTGAAGGAAGCCGTCGTCGCCGAGATCGGCTCGGTCTCGCCGGAACTCGAAGGGGCCTCGTTCGCCTGTCGCGTGATGTCCGACGGCGAATGCGGAGGCGAAGCGATGTTCCGCGCCGTCGTCGAAACAGCCGCCGGCAAGACGTTCAAGCTGCCGGCGTCGCTGACGCATCTTCGGGGGCAAGCCATGGTCAATACGATCCGCCCCGCGACTATCGCAGGGCGCGCGCCGAAGCTGGCCGAGCATGTCCGCCGCCGCGTCGCCCGCTCCGTTCCCGAAACGACCGACCAGGCCGTGCGCGACGAACTCTCGCTGTGCCTGACGCGCGCTCTCCGGCACGCCCTCGAAGCCGGGAGCGACGCCGAGCTGTCCGAGATCGCGGACGGCGCCCGATCGATGGCGCGCTAAGCCGCGTGATCCCGACGCCCGGCGCGGCCCAGTTTCCGCGCCGGGCGTCTCCTGCCTTTTGCCGTCGTTCTCCAAAGGAACCCGCCATGAACCCCGCAACATTCCGCGGAACCCCCCTCGACGATCTCCAAATCGACTTGCTTCCCGACGCGCCCTCGCGCGAAGTCCCGCCGACGGATCCCGACCGCGCCGACGCGGCGCCCGTCGCCAAGATCGAACAGCGCTTTTCGCTGGAAGTCTCCGACCCGGAAACCGGCGAGGAGATCGCGGATTTCACCGTGTGGGCCTCTTGCGCGGCATACGCCGACCGCGAAGGCGCCCCGGGCCGCACGCGCGCGGAATGGGATGCGGCCCGCCTTCTCGTCGGCGACGACCGCGAGGACGCGGCCGCGCTCATCGGTTGTCTCGATGACCGAGGCGATCTCGAACCGCACGAGGCGCACCTGGAAGACGCCGCGTTGAATGCGGCTGATGGCGGGTGACCGCGACGCCAAGCGCCGCACGGGCGCGGCCTGATTTTTTCGACGAAATCTCGCCGAAGGGGGTTGCTCTGCATTCCGTTCCGTGCGATAACGAGACTGTCGGCAAGGCGCCGGCCATCGAAGTCAGTGGCCCCGTTTCGGGGCCAGGGAAGCGAGCGAAATGCCCGAAAACACGATCCTCTCCGAAAACGGCGTCATCGTTCACGATGTCAGCTACGACCCGAACGCCATCTGTATCGACCTTTGCGAGCTGGACGAATGCGGCGCGCGCGGCGTCGCCCGCGTTCCGATTTTGATCGACGCGTGGACGCCCGAGGCCGGGCGTCGTCGGGGGTCATTCTACGCGACGATGCTTTGCGACTGGATGGCCGCGGATATCGAAGACCTGAAGGAGCATCGCTACGAGCGGGAGGTTCTGTTCGAAGTCGACAGCATGGCGTGCGACGATCCGGCTCCGGGGCATGAAAGCGTCGACGTCGCGTGTTCCGCGAGACGGCATCTCGAATGCTTGGAAGGCGGTTTGCGGGAGGCCCTCGAAGAGGCCGCCGAGGACGCCATGGCCGAAATGGTCAAAATAGAAGCGCGAGAGGCGGCCTAACCCGCCGTCGGGAGTTTGCGTGTCGGAACAAGGGGCAGCTTTCCGATGGAAGCACAGCGTCATCTCTATTTCGCTCTCAACACAACTCTCGCCGCGACCTGCGCCATCGCCTTCGGGGCGCTTGCCTACGGCGTCTCCGCCCTCATGGCGGACGAGGGCGCCTTTCGGCACATCGCGGTAGCGGCGCTGGCTGTCGCGCTTGCCCAATGCGTCAACGCCATCGCGAGGGAGCTTTCATGGAACGTAGCAAGCTCTTGGGAAAGCACGGGCCAACTCTCCAGACGCGCCAAGGCGGTCGGCGCGTTGGCGCAACTCCTTTATGCCAGCTTCTGCGCGTTCGCTGTGGTGTCGGGGACTCAGACGGCCGTAGCAGGCTGGGACTGGCCCCTGTTCGCCGCCTCGGCCCTCGTCGGCGTCCGTTTCAAGTGGGATTGGCTGCCGCGATGGCTGGGGAGCCGCAGACCGGCGGCTTGAGCCGTCGCTACCGCATCGGAAAGGGTGTCAGCGGTTTCGAGGTTCGATCGAGGGAGGCGCCTGCCCATGCCATGGCGAGCGCCCTCGGACGACTACTTGCGGGGGGCGTCTGTTTTTCGAAAAATCTCGCCAAAGGGGTTGCGCCGTAGTTTTCTCCGTGCGATAACAAAACTGTCGGCAACGCGCCGGCCGTCGAGGTCAGTGGCCCGGCCGGGCCAAAGGAAGCGAGCAGATGAACCGCACTTATCGCGACAACCGAACCGGCTTCACTTACGCCATCGAAGAGAACGTTTCGTTCCGTCGCGTCATTGAGCGCGACATGGCCGGAGAGAGCGTCGGCATCTTCGCCCTGCCGCCACGCGTCGCCGACAGCCCCGATTTGGGAGACGAGGAGGACCGGCAAGGGTTGGCGGATGCGCTCGCGCACTTGGACGCTCTAAGCAAAACTGGGAACGGAAGCGTTGATGATATCCACGCCATCCGAGATGACAGTTTCGAGGCCATTTTCGACGGGATCGAGCTTGTGGAAGACCTGAACGCCTCACCCGCGACGGGGAAGGTGGCCTCTGTCGCCTGAAACAAGGCCCCGGGGGGGGGTTTGCTCGCCCCCGGGGCCTGACGCCTCGCCGGGGGAAGACGTTACTCGGCCATCGCAGTAAGTCGCCCCGATGTGGGCAAGGAAGCTATCCCATGGACATCGAAAACTACGAATCTGTCGCGCCCGGATGGACGCGGGGCGAAGCGAAGACAGGCCCCCAGGACGCGCGGCTGGCGTTCCATCCGGATTATGGTCTGGACGACGTGTCGGCCCGGATCGACGAACTCGACCCGCGCGCGGTCGCCGAGAACCTGGAGACCCTCGCGGAGAGCGGCGTGGATCTGACGGTCCGCGGTTGGGGCGCCGCCGACGCGGAGCCTTTCGAGATCGGGCTGGAGGCGTCCAAAGCGAGGGGTATGGAAACCATCGTCGACGATCCGGACCCCGACGCGGCCGTGCGCGAGCGCGTCGTCACGCTCGGGATCGAGGAGGAAGTGGCCGCGCAGAACGTCGTGGCCGACCATTACGGCGTCCACGCCTCCGCCGTCGGCGCCGCGCTGGCCGAGGACGCCTCCGGGTTGGAGAGCGTCGAGGAAGGTCTGGGCGATCTCGAACACCTCAACTGTTCGAAGGGCTGGAAGGCGTCCGGTTGCCCGTCGGCTGTTTTTTTTCGGAAAAATCTCGCCGAAGGGGTTGCGTTCGCGCCTACCCTGTGCGATAACAAAAATGTCGGCAACGAAGCCGGCCATCGGTGTTGCTCGCCCCGCTGGGGCAAAGGATCCAACCATGCAGATCAACGTCCGCGACATTCACGCCAACGTCCTCGCTTCCGTCGTCGACGCCGCCGTGGAAAACGTCCAGTCCAACCGCGACGACATCACAACGATGCGGCCGCGTCCGGGAATGGCTATCGAACGAACTCATGCGGCGATCACGCTTCAAGACGGCACCGCGTTCAATGTGCCGATCGAGGTGGAGACGGTGGACGGACACACCGTAATCAACAGGGTCACGGGAACCCAGATCGGCAACGTCGCTCCGGAAGCCGTCGAGGCCCTGTGGGCGGAACTCGCGGCTCGGCTCATCATGGTTAGTCGCTCTGACGTCGCCCGGGAACTCGCCGCCGTCGTCACCCGTCGTCTCCGGAACGCCCTCGCCGACGGCTCCGACGAGATGTTGGCGCTCACCGCGCAGGGAAGTCGCGAGAGCGCGAGCCTGCCGGCAGTCCGCGGCTGACCGAGGGCCGGGGGCCGGGAGAACCCGGCCCTACCGCGCCTTCCCGCCCCCCGTTTGTTGCCTTGAAGTCCGTTGGAAAAGCGAAGTCATGTCAAACCGCGCTCAAGAAGCCCCGCAAATGCCCGTGTATCCGTTCGCCGGGTTCGAGGCCACGTCGGCCCCGTCTCCAGCCCGACGCCGCCCTGCGGCCTCCCTGAGCGCCGCCAAAGACGCCTCAGTGGTGTCGGCCTGGTGCGCTTGCGGATGGCAAGGCGACGCCGCCCGGGCGTCCCTGGGTTGCCCCTCCTGCGGGCGCGAGCTCGACTGAAGGGGCCGCCGTCATGCAACACGCCGGGGGCTTTCCGGAAGCCGAACGCAACAGATCGGGGGCGGTTGCGCCCCGATCCGGCGCGGGTCGCGGCGGAATAGAGTATCCGCCGTTTCCAGCCCCCGGTTTGTTGCTTGGGGCGAACGGCACGCCCCCAGCTTGTTGCGTTCGGCTCGATCGCTCGAAGTTTTTCAGAAAAATCTCGCGCAAGGGGTTGCGTCCCGCAGTTGTCCGTGGGACAACCGATATATCGGCATAGAGCCGAGCTTTTGAAGTGAGTGGCCCTGAAGGGGTTCAGGAGTTGGAAATGGCTGAGAACGGTGAGAACCAGGTAGGCGGCTTTCCGTGCGTTCTGAAGCGGATCGCATTGAACCCGGTCGTTCCATTGGTCGGCGGGCCGCCTTTGACGACGGCGCCGATCATGGGCGTTCAACACGTCGCGGACAACTTTGGACCGAGCATTTCGATTATTTTGTTCGTGTTGGCGTTGGCGTTGTCTGCGATTGGGTTCTTTTATTTTTTTATGGGGAACTACTGGGTTTTGCGCGCTGTTCTTCGCGAAGCCGAAAAGGCCGATCCATCATTCCAGCCCGAACTTCCAATGCCTGTTCAGGACACATCCGAGCAATATCGGAAAGAGCTCTCGGAACTGCTTGGTGACCCCAGATGGAAGCGCGCCGCTGCGTATGGGGCCGGGTTCGCGCTTGTCGTGGTGGCCAGCGACGTTTCCGGAGTCTTCGCGGACAGCTCGACAGGCGCCGTTGCTGCCATCAGCGAACTCGCTGCTTTGGTTTTCGGATCGATCTTCCTGTGGAAGGGCTTGCGGGCTTTCTTCACAGGCGTCTATCGGTTCTTCGATATCGTCATCTCGTACGAGTTCCTGACCGAAACGGAGCGCGCCCTGGAGAGGCGCGACCTCTGAGGTCGACGCCAGCGGGGCGGAGAACCGCCCCCGCCTTTTGCCTTTTCAGTGCGTGCGTCCGGCTCGGACCGGACGGGAGAGTAGAATGTTCCAGAACGTGTGCCGTTTCGCGTGTGTCGTCGCCCTCGGGTCCGCCTTCGCGACCTGCCTTGTTGTCGCCCTTGTAGCGGCGCAGCGCGCGGGCGCCATCGACGTCGCCACCTACCTGGAAGACGGCGTCGCCGCGGTCGTCCTGGCGACTTTGGCCGTCACGCGTTTCGGATGCCGGGCGTCCGAGGCGCGCTGAACTTTTTTCGAAAAAATCTCGCGTATGGGGTTGCGTCCGAACCGCGCCCGTGCGATAAAGAAAATGTCGGCGGCGACGTCGGCGCATAGAAGTCGGTGCCCCGGGTCGGGGCAAGGGAAAACGAGATGGCCACATCCGACCAGATTTCCGAGATCGAGACCAGCGAGGCGGTGCTGCGTGAGAAGCTGGAGCGCTTGGTGGAGCGTTGCGACGCCGTCGCGGACGCTTCCGCCCGGGCGTGCGACGACAGCGGGATCGCCGACGTCGAGGACATCCGCGAGCGCGCTTCGAAGGCGGCCGCAGTCCTGGGCGGCGCGTCGATCGAGCCGACGCCTTAACGCTCGGGAGCCCGGGTCAGCGGGGCGCCAGAAGGCCCCCGCGCCCGTTTTCGATTTGAGTCTGTCGCCCCCCGTGTCGGGGCGGAGGGTAAAGAGATGAACACGGCGTTGAGCAAAACAGGGCCTTGGACTGTCAGCCACTCCCCGAGGATCGATCTCACGGAGCGGGGGCGAGAAGGGATCGCCGACAACGGAGCGGCGCTTTTCGCCGGCCACGTCGCCGACGTCGGCCTCGCGATGGACCTGAGGCGCGAGAGGAGCGGGATCAGCGTCGAAATCGGCCCCGCGACCGACAGGAGAATGCCGGCCGTTCGCGGCCGAGGGACGCGCTTCGAGCGCGGCGCCCCGATGACTTGCGGCGAAGCCTCCCAGTTCGTCCTGAAGCACGCGCATTTGATCGACGCCGCGACCCAGCGAATGGACGCGGAAAGACGGGAAAGCGCCCAGCGAGCGCTCGCCGACGCGTGGAGGTCCGCGACTAGCGCGTACCGGTTCTCCCCCGGAGAAAAGGCTCGCGCCGCCTGAGGCGCCGACAGCTCGCCGGCGCTCCGCGTCGGTTTCCTTGGGAGCCAGAAGGCCCCGCTCACTCGAACCGAACTGCCCCGGACTCCGCGTCCGGGGGTCTTTTTGCCGTATGCCCGCGGAGCCGTTATAAGAAAGTTGGGAAACGCTTATAACGGAGTGCTTCACCTGAAGGCCATCGACCTCGCATACCGAACGATGTTCGCCGAGTTGGCGCAACGATGCCTGGACACGTGAGCGTCGAAGTCGTCTCCCCGCCAGTCCGCGAGGTCGCGGTAAAAGCGATGGACGTCGACAGCCAGACCGGCTATCCGGTCCGCGCCCTTGCGCACGCCCCCTTCGGACCTTTGGCGTCTGCGGGACGACGGAAAGTCGGTGAAATGCGACAGGATACGCGAAAACCGCGCGGAGTTTAGACTCCCCGGGTGCCGCGGTGCCTGCCGCGGGCTCGCGTCACCTTTGTTCCGCCACCAGGAGAGTGATTGAAGGCTCACATCGACGCCCGCAGGGGTCAACAGGGAGCCGCCAAGTCCAATGCGAGTGAGGCTTCATGGTACGTCGGACCGATTCACGGTCAACTCGGCACGCGGCGTCAGTCGCGGAAAAGAAGAAGGGCCGGGAACCTTGCGGTTGTCCCGGCCCTTGCGGCGGTATGCCTTGCGCCCCTTTTTGGGCGGCTTCACTTTCGGTTTGAAGCGCGGATCGCTCAGGGCCCGCGCCGCCTCGTTCCTGCGTTTCATCGCTCTCCTCCGATCTCCTTCCATTCAATCCGGTCGGGGAGGGGTTCTCCCTCTCCCCTGCCGGCGAACCCGCTACGCCCCGTTTCTTTCTTCGACACGGGCGATCTGGCGGTCTATGCGCTCTATCCGACCCTCCATGGCATCCAGCATTTCGCGGTCTCCCGCCTCCACCCGTTCGCGATCGGCCAAGCAACTGCGGCGGGCCTGCTTCAAGGTTTCGAGCAGGTCCCAGTCTTGGTGCGCGTTTTCCGCGGGTGTGCTGCCGCCTTCCAGCATCCGCTCAAGGGCGATCCTGACCTGGCGCTTCACTTCGTTGTGGAACCCGATCCGGTCCAGCGGGTTCGAAGGCTCCCACATCCGAAAGGCGTCTTCCAGTTCCGACCCGGCGACAGCGCGCTCGATCACGCAGTCCGTCGTCGTTTCGATCTTCGTTTCGTCTCCGCCGAGTTCACGGTGGACCCTGGTCAGGTACGCCCGGTCCCCGTCGCGCTCGAACCCACGGAGGGCGCTTTCGACGATCCGGTGCGCTATCGCGGCCTCGTTCGACGCCAGAGTCCGCTTCTGCGGCATACCGCTGGTTGTCATGAGTATATCGATCATCTGATCGCTGGTTCGCATCTTGACGCTTCCTTGCCCCGGAGCGGGGCGACTCACTACGATGCGTCGACGTCGCCGACGACCTTTCCTGTATCGCACGGGCGCGGTTCGGACGCAACCCCCGTGCGAGAGATTTTTCGAATATTTTTGCCTCGGGAGATAGGGCGCCTTCTGGCAGACCAACCCCCTCTGCGGAGCGACTTTTGCCGCGCCCTCCGTCGCCCTCAGGCCGGTTTCGCGGCCGGCAGCGGGTCGAGCC
Organism: Rhodovibrio sodomensis; assembly: GCF_016583645.1. GTDB lineage: Bacteria > Pseudomonadota > Alphaproteobacteria > Kiloniellales > Rhodovibrionaceae > Rhodovibrio > Rhodovibrio sodomensis. The sequence goes on from NZ_NRRL01000074.1 coordinate 14,975, forward strand.
CGTAGCATTCGCGGCGGTCGTCGTCCGCGAGCAGGTCGCCGACTTCCGCCACGATGCTTTCCGCTTTTTGCTCGTGGCTCAACCGGGACCAAGCTTCGTTGCCAGCATTGTCGTCGAAGTCGATCTCGAACCGGCGACCCGCCAGTTCGACGGACGCCGCGGACCCTCGGCTCTTGTGATCGACCCAGTCGATCCGCGGGCGCATGCCCGTGGCGGGGTCCACCAGGCCGTGGTCCGTGATCTGATAGCTGAACCCGGGTCGTTCGGAGCTTCGAAAACGCATTGCATGTCTCCCTCCGGCGTCTTTGCCGGAACCTTGACTGGACGCCGCGAGCGGCGCCGTCGCGCTTCGCGCAACCCCTCTCGGGGAACTGAACAAACCGACGATGCCGCCGCTACAGGTCGCCCCGCTCCAGCGCGGCCTCGATCGCCTCGGCGTCGTACGGCCTTGTCGTCGGCGCCGCCTCAAGCATCGCGGCGAAGCCCGCGGCCAGGAAGAGCACGATCAAGACGCCGATGCCGTATTCGCGGATGTGAGTCATCGCTTTCCACCTTTGCCCCGTCGCGGGGCGACCTACTTCGATGCGCCGTGCGCCGGCGCGGGCGGTGCGGGAGGCGGTTCTCCGCCCCCTCGCCTTCCGCTTCAGTCCGCGTGTTCGTCGCGGTACGCGCTCACGCCGTAGTCCTTAAGGGTCCGGGCGACCGCCGCCCCGACCGCCAACTCACGGCCGCTGTTGTTGTCGTAGCCGATGTAAATCGACGGCGTGCCCGGGCCGCGCAGCACCTTGAACCCGGCGGCTTCGACCGCCTTCAGATTTTTGGCGTTCGCGCGCGTGTGCGGCAGGTTCACGTAAACGCGGCCGCAGCCGTGCCCGCGTTCGCCGCCCAGCGTCCGGTCCGCTTCGGCTTTCGCCGCTTTGGCGGCTTCCAGGGCGACCGAGTAGGGAACCTTGCCGAGTGCGGGGTTTTCGTTGAGCATCGCGATCTTCCTTGCCCGTTCGGGCGACTGACTGAAAAGGCCGGTGCGTTGCCGACAATTGTGTTATCGCACATCGTGAAGGTTCGCGCAAGGGTTGGCGACCAATTTTTTTCGAAAAAATCGATACCTGGCCGGCGGCGCGCGCGGGGCGGTTCTCCGTCCCTCGCTTCAGTCGCCTACTGACGCCGCGACTTGCCGAAGTTCGCCACGATCCGCCGCGCCTGTTCGCGGCTCACGGACTGGATCAGCGCGTATGTCGCGCACCTGGTCTCAACTTCCAGCCGGTCGTTCCGCTCCCCGTTGCGGCGCTTCCTGGCCGCCGTGCGGGCGTCGTCCGGGGGCGAAACCAGCGCCCGCACTTCGTTCATGCGCGCCGTCGCGCCCAAGTTTATCATGTTCCGGACCAGCTCCCGCGGATACGCCTTGTACGCTTCGAGCTGCTCCGGCGTCATCCGCGCCACGGCGTTTGCCTCGATCGTGCGGTAAAGCTGTTCGATGTCGCTCATGTGGATCGTCCCTGCCCGTCGCCGGGCACTCACTGCGATAGCCACCAGTCTGAAAATGGGCGGCGGGCGGCGGGCATGAGGTCGCTCCGCCGCCCTGCCTTGCTCCGTCAGTCGGGCGACGGAACGGCGTCCGCCCTCGGGCCGATCGCCCACCTCTCGGACTGGTCGCAGTAGCCGCCGAACCACAGGGCGCGCTCCGCGTCCCAAGAAAGCATGCCCGCCGTGTCTTCGGGTTCGTCGTCGCTGAACTTCGGAAGGCGGGCGACGTCGACGTCGCAGTCGCTCGTGGCCGCGTCGAACCGCCCTCCGGCGTCTTCGACGGCTTCCATTCGGCTCAAGAGATCGTCCAGATCAGTCGCTGCCCTGACGTAGCTTTGGGCGTTTTCGAGATCGATGGTCATTGGTTTCATCTCCGGCCCTGTCGGGCCACTCACTTCAGCTGTCGGCGTCTCCGCCGATGTTTCAAGGTCGCACGGACAAAGCGCGAACGCAACCCCTCGCGCAAGATTTTTCCAAAAAAAAGCAGCTCGGGCGGAGGCGGTTCTCCGCTCTCCGCCCGGCGACTGCCACTTCGCCCCCGGGAGAGAAAGGGCTAAGTGGCGTCGACCCGTCCGATCGCCAAAGCGGCTTCGGCGCGCAGGGCCGCGCCGAGTCCTTCGCCGTCCGCTTCGGCTCCGCCGGACAGCAGGTAGGCTTCGATCGCGCGTTCCGCTTTCACGAGCGCGGCAGCGCCGCTCACGCCGCGCATGGCGTCGCCGAAAGCCGCTACCAGACCGGCGTGATCGGTGTCGTCCAGCGCGGCTTTCTGGCTGAACTCCACGCGGTCGCCGCCCGAAATCGCGCCTTCGGTGGTGATCCTGAAGTCCAGCGCGGGTCCGTCGTCCATGTCGCAAGTGCGGAACCGCATTTTCCGGACGGTGCGGACCGTTTCGGGTTCTTCGGCGTCCGGATCGCCGGGCTGACGCCCCAGGCGGTCCATCACCTGCCGCGTGTGGCCCCCCAGTATTTCCGCGTTCGCTACCATCGCCGCCAGGCGGCAGCTTTCGTCGTCGAAGGCGTCCATGAACGGATCCCAAGCGGCGTCCACGGACTTGCGCGTGTGGCGTCGGAAAGCGATCCGCAGGGCGCTCCTGAGCTCGTCCGCGTTGTCGCCGATGGCCGTCTCTTCGTCGAGAAATGTCCCGGCGTCCCGGATGGCCCACCCGACGCGCGCGACCATCGCGGCTTGGCGGCGGTCGATCACGCTCCGGATGTCCGAGGCCATGTCGTCGAGGCCGTTCATGGCGTCCGGATCGAAAACTTGGCGTTGTTCGGCTGCGTTCTGCATTTTCGTCGTTCCCTTGCCCCGATATCGGGGCGACTCACTCAAAAGGCCGGCTCCGTTCCCGACATTTTCTTTGTCGCATGGGACAGACGGGCGCGCAACCCCTCGGCGCAAGATTTTTTCGAGAAATTGAGGGTGGCTTGTCCTACAGGATCGGGGCGACTCACACAAAAGGCTGGGCCACTGAATCTTCGGGGACATCCCCAAGTCGACGCCGCAGGATGTGCTCGGCCGAGGCCAGAAGATAGCGGGCGTCGCCCGCTTCGCCGGAGTCTCGCTCTGCCCGGGCGGCGGGGCCAAGCATGTCGTCGATGTACGCGAACAGTTTTCGGAAGTCCGTTGGAGTGATCTCGTCGCCCTTGTCGACGCGGTTATCAATCGGCAGTTCGTACAGGTCGTCGAGGATGCGATCCGCAAGATCGAACGCCGCGTTCGCGACAATGCGGGCGTCGAAAACCGCGCGCTCAACCGCGCCCATCGCTTGGACCGCGTCGTTGTATGCCCAGGTTTTTCCATCGGAAACCAAATGGAAGCAGAGTTGGTCGTCAAGGCTCCGCGCCCAGGGCTCGCAGCCGCGCTCGCCCCAAGCTTCCATGATCCGGTCGGCCAAGTCCGCGGCCAACTGAGCAGTGATTTCGGTCATTGTTCCGTTCCTTGCCCCGAGGCGGGGCGACAAACTTCACTCGTCTTACGCCCCTGCGGCACGACAAAAAGGCCGTCAGGCGGGTCCGGAGGGGGCTTGCGTGCCCCCTCCGGCAGGCGTCAGGCGGCTTTGGCCATCCGCTCGGCGACATATTCGGCCATCGGCCTCAAGGCGTTCTCGGCGGCTCTCACGGCGTTGGGACGGAAACCGAGGGCGTCCGCGTCGCCCCTGTCGAGGTCGCACACCCAGTCCACAAGGGCGCGGTGGAGAGTCGCGAACTCGCCGTCGTCGATGCCGAAGCTCACCATTCCAGCGCTTTGCGATTGCACGGCGGCGTCGATGCGACGGGCCAGCCCTTCGATGACCGGCCCGACGGCGTCCGGCACTTCCAGACGGCGCAACGCCGCGACGTACACTTGCGCGGTTCCGACGGACTCCAGTGAGCTGTATTTCCGGTCGGTCTGTTCGATGGTTCGCATTGGTTCGGTCCTTTTGCCCCAGCGGGGCGACTGACTAGCGATGGCCGGGCTCGTGTCCGACATTTTCTTTGTCGCACGGAATGGCGCGGCGCGCAACCCTCTTTTCGTGTTTTTTTTCGAAAAAATGCGGATGGCCGATCCGGCGGGCGGGGACATCTGCCCGCCCGCCGTCGGCGTCGGATCACCGCGTTCCGAGTGCGAACTCGTCTTCAACCGCGTCGTCGTGAAGATCGCAGCTCCACATTTCCGGAACCCGCCTCAATCCGGCGGCTTCCATCCACATCTCCGCTGGCGTGGATTGAGGGGACTGAGCCGGCATGGACATGACCTCCTCCGCTACCGCTCGCGCGCGGCTTTCTCGCATTTCGCGGCGCGCTTTGCCGATCCGGCCTTCGTCCCGCGCCGGTTCGCTTCGGCCGGAGGAGACGGTTCGGGCCGCTTCGTCGATGAGATAGGCCATGCTTGTGGGCAGGAAGCCCGACTCCCTCACCTCTTCCGCGACGCAGACGGACATGCCCTCGGCGGACTTTTGGCCCTTTTCAGCGGCGACGCGCAGGAGGATTTCCGCCTCGGCGGCGCGCTCGTTGCCTCCGCGCAGGCGGCAGATCGCCAAGTCCGCGGTTTCGGCCTCGGCCGCGGCGGCGTCCAGGTCGCGGACCAGCGTCGCGCGCGGAGCCTCTTCGAGGTCGCTCAGGCGGTCGAGGAACATTTCCTCCAAGAGCGCCGCGACGTCCTCGGGGTGCTCGTTTTCCAAGTTCCGGTATGTCCGCAACAGGTCGGCTTGCCGCTGCGGCGCGTGCTCGCCGAGTACGCTCGGGCGGGTCGTCGTCCAGTCGTGATGGGACCGGATGACGGCGCGGACTTCGGCCAGGGTTCGGGGTCCGATGTGATCCTGATAGACGGTCATTGATTGGCTTTCTCGCCCGACTGCGGGGCGAAAGACTGCAACTGGCCGGCGCGATGGCCGACATCTTCGTTATCCCACGATTTAGTTCAGGTCGCAACCCCTCAGGCAAGTTTTTTTCGAAAAAAATCAGAAACCGGAACCGCCATCTTCGCCGCCGGACTCGCCCGCTTGGGCGTCGCCGATCTCCCTCGGCTCGTCGCCGTTGGCGCGCGCTTCGATCACGTCGGCGGCGTTGCGGAGTCCGGCGTTCCGCAGGCGCTGGACATTGCGGGCTCGCGCGGCTCGAAGTTTTGCGTCCCAGTCGGGGTTGTCGGCGGCTGTCATTGTATGCCCTCGCTGTCGCGGGTTGGCGTCGCGTCCCCTTGCTGGGCGTCGCGCCATTGCGGGCGGGCTTGTTTCCAGTGTTCGCGGTCGGCCCAGGGGCGCGCAAGCCCCTGGGCGTCTTCCGCGGGCTACCGGAGGCGGAAAGCGCCGTCCGCGACGCCGCTCGGCGTGTCGTCGGGGTCGGGGCACGGCGACAAGACCGGTCCGATCACCGACATCAGGAAGCCGTGCCTGTCGGCTTCCGACGCCACCTCGTCGAACCGCCGCCAGCAAGCGGCCAGGTCGATCTCCAACTCGCCGTCGGCGTCCGACGCCTCGGCTTCGCTTCGGGTGTATCCGAACGCCCGCACCAAGACGTCTTTCGCCGTGAGGGGGTCGCCCGAAGCCCGTTCCAGCAGGTTTCGGGAAATGGCGTCGAGGACGTCGTGGCCGTATGGCCTTCCGGCTATCTGTCTGACGGCCATCATGTCCGGCGTGATTTCTTGGGCCATTGGTTGGCTTCCTTGCCCCGCACGGGGGCGACTGACTGCGGTGGCGGACGCCGCGCCCGAGGGCGCAGCGCCGCCGATCGAGGAGGTCGCGCTTAGCCGCACTTCGGCCAATTGACTTTCCATTCGTCGGGGATTTCCCCGACGCGCTCGGGATCGATTTCGAGGAAAGGCTCCACCCTGTGGAGGCGGACGTCGCAACCGAGATTTCCGGCGAAGAAGTCGTCCATCAGGGCGCGGGGCGCGAAGCCGTGTTCGTCCATCCGATCTTCGAGGTCTTCGCGGAACCAGGAGAGTTTGTGCCCGAGGAACCGGTACGGGTCGTCCCAGTCGGCGAAAGTCCAGTAGTCCGCGCCGTTCGCGACGTCCGCGATGTAGAGATCGTAGCCGCCTTCCCAGGCGTTCGGGTCCAACCGCTCGCCGCGGCGCACGAGACGGATCCGAACCCCCATCCCCTCTTCGCGGGCTTCCGCGACTTTCTCTTTTATCTGTTCCGGCCACTCGCCGACTTCATCGCCGGCGATCCGGCCGTCGGCGTCGAGGTACTCGATCAGGAACGGCAACTCGCCGTTGGGCTGACGGTATTGGTCGATCTCGTTCGCGATGGTCATTCGCTCTCTCCCTTGGCCCCTGCGGGGCTACTCACTTCTGCGTGTCGGTTTCGTTGCCGACATTTCTGTTATCGCACTTGTTTGGCTCGGACGCAACCCCCGCTGCGTGATTTTTCGAAAAAAAATCGAGGCCGTGAGGGCGGCGGCAGGGGCGGGTTCTCCCGCCCCATCCGTCCGCGGCGTCTTCAAGGATGCCGCAGGCCGTTCGCGGTCTCGGACAGGCATCCAAGCGCTTCGTGAAGCGCTTCGGTGGCTTCATGGAAGCATTGGTGCGTGTCCGCGTAATGCGCTTGGTCCCGACTCTCCGCCGCGATCTTCGCGGCGGCGACAAGCGCTTCTTTCGCTTGTTCGATGAGCTCGAAGTCGGCGTCGCCCTCTTGACCGAGGGCGTGGCGGTCTCCGAAGAGACGGATGGCCTCGTCGATTTTGAAAGCGTATTCGGCGGTGCTTTCGTCTTGCTTGCGGCTCATGGCGCTTCCCTTTGCCCCGACTGCGGGGCGATCCACCTCGATGTGTCGGCGTCTCCACCGATGTTTCAAAGGTCGCACGGACAAAGAGGGAACACAACCCCTCGGGCAAGTTTTTTTCAGAAAAAATAGAGGCCGTGCTCGGGGGCGCGCCGTCTTCTCGCCGGATAGCCGCCGGAGCCGGTTTCGCCGATCTCTGTCAACATTGGAGGAGAGCCGCCGGAGGGCGGTTCGTTGTCAACATTGGAGCGGCGTCGCCGCTTCGGATGGAGGCCGTCGGGCCGATTGGATCGGCGTCGGTCCGGATGGGCGGACGCCCTGCCCCGTCGGCGTCGCGCAGGCGTCGCATGGCTTGGCGTCGGCCGTGCGGGGGACGCTCGGCGTGGAGGGACGCGCGGGAGCGCGGAGCGGAACGGTGCGCCTGGCGGCTCGGAGGGAGGCGCGGTCGCGGGAGCGCCGCGCCGGGTTGTGCGGGGTTTTGGCGTAGCCGCGCCGCGCTTGGCTTCGCCTGCCATCGGTTGGGCGTC
>NZ_NRRL01000075.1 GCF_016583645.1 Rhodovibrio sodomensis
CGGAGGTCGAGGACTGGCTGGCGGAAGCCCGGCCGGACGCGGTCGTCCTCGCCGCGGCCAAGGTGGGCGGCATCCTGGCGAACGACCGCTACCCGGCGGACTTCCTGCAGGACAACCTGCAGATGGAGACCAACGTGATCGCCGCGGCGCAGCGGCTGGGGGTGGAGAAGCTGGTGTTCCTGGGCTCCAGCTGCATCTACCCCAAGCACGCCGAGCAGCCGCTCACCGAGGACGCGCTGCTCACGGGGCCGCTGGAGCCGACCAACCAATGGTACGCGGTCGCCAAGATCGCCGGCATCAAGCTGTGCCAGGCGCACCGCCGGCAACACGGCGCGGACTTCGTCTCGGCGATGCCGACCAACCTGTACGGGCCCGGCGACACCTTCCATCCCGAGCACAGCCACGTCATTCCGGCTCTAATCCGCCGCTTCCACGAGGCCAAGGTCAACGGCGACCGCGAGGTCACCGTCTGGGGCAGCGGCACGCCGATGCGCGAGTTCCTCTACGTCGACGACTGCGCGGACGCGGTCGTGCACATCCTGAAGCACTATTCCGGCGAGCGGCACCTCAACGTCGGCACCGGCGCCGACGTCACGATTCGCCAGCTGGCGGAGACGATAAAGCAGGTCGTCGGCTTCGAGGGCGAGCTCGTCTGGGACACCACAAAGCCCGACGGCACCCCGCGCAAGGTGCTCGACGTCGCCCGCATCAACGCGCTCGGCTGGCGGGCCCAGGTCGACCTCGAAACCGGCCTCGCCCGCACCTACGACTGGTACCTGCGCCACATCGACGAGGCGCGGACGGTCTAACCTAGCTCGCGCGCGCTGTCGTCCTGCGGCGCCGTCATCTGCCTGACGCGAAACGGCAACCTCAGCTTCACTTGCCACGGGCGCTCCGGTTCGGCCTTTATCGGTCTGTAACGAGCTGAGCGGATCGAGGCGATCGGAGGGTGAGGCGCGTGCGCATCCTGGTCTTGGGCGGCGACGGGTTCTGCGGCTGGCCGACCGCGCTGGAGCTGTCGGCGCGCGATCACGCGGTGACGATCGTGGACAACCTGTCGCGCCGGAACATCGACAACGAGCTGGAGGCCGGTTCGCTCACCCCGATTCGGCCGATGGGCGAACGGCTGCGCGCCTGGGCCGAGGTCTCCGGCCGGGAGATCGGCTTCGTGCGCTTCGACGTCGCGGAGCACTACCACCGCCTGCTCACCCTGCTGCGCGACTGGCAGCCGGAGGCGATCGTCCATTTCGCCGAGCAGCGCGCCGCGCCCTATTCGATGAAGTCGTCGTGGCACAAGCGTTACACCGTGGCCAACAACCTGAACGCCACCAACAACGTGCTGGCGGCGATCGTGGAATCCGGCGTCGACGCCCACCTGATCCACCTCGGCACCATGGGGGTCTACGGCTACGGCACCGCCGGCGTGCGCATCCCGGAAGGCTACCTGGAGGTCAAGGTCGAGCTGGAGGACGGCCGGGAGGTCCGGCAGGAGATCCTGTATCCGCCCAACCCGGGCAGCATCTACCACCTGACCAAGACGCAGGATCAGCTGTTCTTCGCGTTTTACAACAAGAACGACGGGGTCAAGGTGACCGACCTGCACCAGGGCATCGTCTGGGGCACCCAGACCGATCAGACCGCGCGCGACGACCGGCTGATCAACCGGTTCGACTACGACGGCGACTACGGCACGGTGCTCAACCGCTTCCTGATGCAGGCGGCGGTCGACTATCCGCTGACCGTCCACGGCACCGGCGGGCAGACCCGCGCGTTCATCCATATCCAGGACACCGTGCGCTGCATCGCCCTGGCCGCGGAGACCCCGCCGCAGACCGGCGAGCGGGTGCGCATCGTCAATCAGATGACCGAGACGCACCAGGTGAAGGCGCTGGCGGAGAAGGTCTCGGCGCTGACCGGCACGCCGGTCGCCTACGTCGACAACCCGCGCAAGGAAGCCTGCGAGAACGACCTCTACGTGCGCAACGACACGCTGCTCCGCCTCGGCCTGGCGCCGATCAAGCTGGACGACGGCCTGCTCACCGAGGTGACCGAGATCGCCCAGCGCTACCGCGACCGGATCGACACCGCGAAGATCCCCTGCGTGTCCCGCTGGTAAGCGGCCGGCAAGCGCACTTGTGCGCGGCTGCGGGCCCTGTTAGGCACTTCCGGCTCAGGCGTTCTTGTGCCGGCCCCGGCCCGCCCCGTGCGCGGCCGGGCGTCCGGCGTCCCGGTGGTCGAGCGGTGCATGAGAGACGACGCGAGGCGAGCCCAGGGCGCGGCCCCCGGGCCTGACAGCTACATCCAGACCGGCACGGAAGCGCTGGACTACGGCCTGGACGGCCTGGGCCAACTGCGCGCGGCGCTGCAGGACGCGCCGCTGCGCGACGCGTTCGCCCGGGCGGTCGAGACGATCCTCGGCATGGAGGGCCGGCTGATCGTGGTCGGCGTGGGCAAGAGCGGCCACATCGGCAGCAAGCTCGCCGCCACCTTCGCCTCCACCGGCACGCCGGCGTTCTTCGTCCACCCGTCCGAGGCCAGCCACGGCGACCTCGGCATGATCTCCACCAAGGACATCATCCTGGCGCTGTCCTGGTCCGGGCAGACGGCGGAGCTGCGCGATCTGGTCGGCTACGCCAAGCGCCAGCGGGTCCCGCTGCTGTCGATCACCAGCGGCACCGAGAGCATGCTCGCCCAGGCTTCGGACACCGCGCTGATCCTGCCCAAGGCGCGCGAGGCCTGCCCGCTCAACCTCGCGCCCACCACCTCGACGATGCTGCAGCTGGCGCTGGGCGACGCGCTCGCCATGGCGCTCCTGGACGCGCGCGGCTTCACCGCCAGCAACTTCCAGGAGTTCCACCCCGGCGGCAAGCTGGGCGTGTCGCTGCGGGCTGTCTCCTCGGTCATGGTCACCGGCGACATGCTGCCGACCGTCTCGGCCGACAGCACGGTCGCCGCCGCGATCGCGCGGATCAGCTCGAACGGCTTCGGCATCGTCGGCATCCTGGACCAGGATGGCGGGCTGATGGGCGTGATCACCGACGGCGACCTGCGCCGCTACATGCAGGCGCGCGCCGAGCAGACGGTGGACGATGCGCTGAACAGCGTGCGCGCGGTCGACATCATGACCCGACAGCCGGTGATGGTGGGCACCGACACGATGGTCGCCTCGGTGCTCGCGGTGATGCAGGAGAAGAAGATCTCCGCCGTGTTCGTCGCCGACCCGGACAAGGTCGGGGCCGACACCCGGGCGATCGGCCATCCGCCGCCGCGCGGCATCATCACCTTCATGCACCTCTTGCAGCTGGGCGCCGTCTAGCCGCGCCGCGCGCGCCGGAACACCGCCATGCATACCGCGATCCTGATCCCCGCCCGCTACCAATCCAAGCGCTACCCCGGCAAGCCGCTGGCGGAGCTGACCGGCGCGCACGGCACCGCGAAATCGCTGATCCGCCGGTCGTGGGAGCGCGCGCGGGCGGTCGCCGGCGTCGATCATGTCGTGGTCGCCACCGACGACGACCGGATCGCCGAGCACTGCGCCGGCTTCGGCGCGGTTGTCGCGATGACCCCGGCCGACTGCGCCAACGGGACGGAACGCTGCGCGGCCGCGGCCGGCAGCCTCGACACCGCGCCGGAGGTGGTGGTCAACTTCCAGGGCGACGCGCCGCTGACCCCGGCGCACGTGGTCGAGACGCTGCTCCAGGCGATGCGCGATGATCCCGGGATTGCCGTCGCCACGCCCGTCGTGCGCTGCGACGCCACCATGCTGGCGGCGTTCGAAGGGACCCGCCGGCAGGGCGGGATCGGCGAGACCTCGGCGGTGTTCGACCGGCAGGGCCGGGCGCTTTACTTCTCCAAGGAAATCCTGCCCACCCGCCGGGCCGACGCGGCCGAACTCGCCACCCCGGTGTTCCAGCACATGGGCATCTACGCCTACCGCACGGATGCGCTGACCCGCTACGGCGACTGGCCGGTCGGACGGCTGGAGGCGCACGAGGGCCTGGAGCAGTTGCGCTTCCTGGAGAACGGCCACCGGGTGCAGTGCTGCGCGGTCGACCTGCGCGGCCAGCCGGTCCACGAGCTCAACAACCCCGACGACAAGCCGCGGATCGAGGCGGTGCTGCGCGATCACGGCATCGACTGACCCGCCGGCGAAACGGAACACCCCCGCCCGCATGACCGACACCCCGCCCGACCCCGCCGCCGCCGCGCGCGCCGCCTTCGAGGCGACGGCGCGGAACTACGCGCGCCTGGCGGAGATGTCGGACGAGATCGCCGACGTCGCGGCGTTCGTCGTCGCGCGGCTGCGGCGCGGCGGCACGCTGATGTTGTGCGGCAACGGCGGCTCCGCGGCCGACGCGCAGCACATCGCCGCCGAGCTGGTCGGCCGCTTCCAGGCGGAACGCCAGCCGATCCGCGCGCTGGCGCTGGGCCAGAACGTCTCCACCGCGACCGCCGTCACCAACGACTACGCGTTCGACCAGGTGTTCGCGCGCGAACTGACCGCCTTCGCCCGGCCGGAAGACGTGCTGATCGGGATCACCACCAGCGCCACCAGCGCCAACGTGCTGCGCGCGCTCGAGGCCGCGCGCGCGCTCGGCGCCGGCACGGTCGGGCTGACCGGCGCCCACGCGGGCGATCTGCCGGCGCTGTGCGACCGCCTGATCCAGGCGCCCGCGCGCGAGACCGCCCGGATCCAGGAACTGCACATCGGCATCGGCCACGCGCTCTGCCAGATCGTCGAGGCGGAATTGGGCCGGGCCCGGTAGCATGGCCGCTGGCCTACACCTCGTCGCGCACCAGGAAGCGGGCGCCGAGCGCGTAGACGCGTTGCCAGTTGTCGGGGTCGACCGCGATCCCCTGGTCGATGGCGTCGCGCTCGCGCGCCTGTACCGCGTTGCCGGTCAGGCGCAGGTCGGCCTGCCGGCGCCGGCTCGTCGTCTCCGCCACGCGCGGGCCGGCGATCAGGTCGACCGTGCCGTCGTCGGGATCGCTGTCCGGTTTCGCGGGCCCGCGCACCAGCGCGACCTCGCCGCCGCAGGCGGTCGCGCAGATCACCCGGTCGCCGACGCGCGCGCGGATCACCACGGTCAGGCCGCGCTCCGCGGCGAGCGCCGACAGCCCGGCGGCGAAGTCGACGTCGCTGCACCCCGACAGGTGCACCGTGCTGCCGGCGTCGGGATCGTGCGGCCGGTCCGGGTCGCCCGGGGCCGCCGCCGTGTCCGGCGCGAGCGTGCCCGCGATCAGCGTCTCCAGCAGGTCCATCGCCATCGCGCCGGCGTGCAGCAGGCTGGCCCCGCGCGCGTCCAGGCTGAGTTCGGTGTCGCCGCCGGTCACCTGCGGCTGCGGGATCGCCGCCCCATCCAGCCGGTCCAGGCGCGGCGCCAGCGCGTCCAGGCCGCCCAGGCCCCAGACGTCGTGCGCCGCGACCATGCGCGCGGCGTCGCGGGCCAGGCCGGCGGGCGTGCCCATGCCCTCGAACGCCCGGGCGTAGCGCGTCTCCAGCTCGTTCAACGAGACCCGCAGCTCCTGATCCGGCCGGTCGGTGTGTGGGCCGTCGGTCGGTGTGCTGCCGGTCGGTGTGCGGCCAGCCTGTTTCCGGTCGGTCTGGGAGCCGTCGCGCCGGGTCACCGCGCCCCCTGCCGCCGGGCGGCCGTGCCGTCGTCGTCGGGCAGGCTGGCGAACGTCCAGTCGTCGGGATCCAGCCCGCCGCGGGTCAGCTCCTCGGCGAGCGGGGCGCCCTGGAACAGCGTGATCCGGGTCCAGCGGTCGGACTTGGGGTCGAACTTCGACGCGCCGAAGAACGACAGCTTGAAGCGCAGCAGATCGATCGCCCGCATGTCGCCGCCGACCAGATTGTCGCGGACCTCCGCATAAGGCTGGCGCGCCAGCGTCTGCACCCGGCGGACCAGCCGGCGCCAGCCCGGCCGGCGCAACAGGAAGAACGCGACCGGCTGCCGGCGCTCGGACTCCGGCAGGTCGCTCAGGGCGCGGTGCAGGCGCTGCACCTGCAGGCCGATGCCGATCGGCATCTCCCGGTCCATGCCGGGGTCGCAGCAGCGCTCGCCCAGGCGCGGCTCCTCCTTGTTTTCCGAGCGGTACCAGAAGAACGCGTCCGCGCCCGCGGACTCCGCGTCGATCGCGAGCGCCCAGGCGTAGCCGTCTTCGATCAGCCGGATCAGGCGGTCGACCGGCATGGTGGCGTCCAGCCGGTCGGTCTCGTCCGCGCCCAATTGGTCCGCCAGGTCGTCGACCAGCTCGGGATAGGGCTCCAGGATCAGGCTGTTGAGCAGTTCCTGCGTCTCCAGGCTGAGCTCGGCCGCGCGCACGTCGCACAGCCAGCGCCAGGGGTGCCGGTCGGGCAGGCGGCCGGGCGGGCCGGCCGGGAACAGGTCGGCCTGCAGCGCGGCCAGCTCGTGGCGCAGCGTCTCGATCGCGGCCTGCTGCTGGGCGTCGCCCGTCGCCCAGTCGTGGGTGTAGTGCAGGGCCCGCTCGAGCAGCTGGGCGAACCGGGCGCGCTTGTCGTAGGTCGCCGCCTCGACCGCCTTGATCCGGGCGATCGCGGTCTCGCGCACCCGGTTCCAGCGGTGCACCAGCTGCGGGTGGCCGACGATGAAGGGCGCCATGCCCAGCCCCGTCGCGTTGCCCACGCCGATCGCCCGGCGCAGCTCGGGGTCGAGTGTCGTCGCGGTCTCGGGCGCGCGCCGGCGGGCCATCTCCTCGACCAGATCGAGCGAGACCTCGCGCGCCAGGTAGACGCTCAGCATCTGCGCGCGGAACGGCTGGTCGAACGGCCCCTTGGTCTGCAAGCGGGCGAAGTCGGCCAGGCCGAACTTGCCGTTGCCGTAGACGGCCGTGGTGCGGATCAGGTAGCCGACCCGGCCGATCTCCTGCGCGCTCGGCTGGCGGCCCTGGCTCAGCAGGTCGACCAGCCGCTCGAACAGACGCACCGACTTGTTGGCGCGGGACAGCACGATGTCGCGCGCGCGCATCCGACCGGCTTCCTGCAGCGGCACGTTGGCGCGCAGGCGGTCCATCTCGTCGGCGTCCGGCACGCCCTCGGTCAGCGCGAAGGTGTAGTCCCAGGCCTCCGCGATGACGCGGTCGGTGCGCTGCTCGGGATCGATGTCGCGGGCGAAGGTGACGAAGCTGTAGCGCCCCTGCGACGTGTCGACGGTGTAGAGCGCCTCGCCGGTGCCGTCGTCGGCGATGTCGAAGCGCCGGCAGGCGATCCGCCAGCCCTCGCGCGCCATCCGCCGGACCAGCGAGCGCACGAACGACAGCCGGGTCTGATGGAACGCGCCCATGCGCGCCAGCCGCATCACCTCGTCCGGCGCGCGCAGCGGATCGCGCGCCACCGTATCCAGCACGGGATCGCTGCCCGCGGCCTGGCCGTGCAGCAGCCGCGTCTCCGGCAGGTCGTGGCTCATCCTGACCTCCCTGGGGGCCCTCGCCCCGCGCCTGAGATCCCCTCTCCCTCGAGGGGAGAGGGAGGGGGCCCGCGCCGCGCAGCGGCGTGGGAGGGTGAGGGTGGGATTCCCCGTCGCGCGCCGGGGAGTTTCACCCTCACCCTAGCCCTCTCCCCTCGAGGGAGAGGGGACCCGCTGCATCAGCCGTCGAATCTCGCCGCGGGTCTACCCGTTGGCGTAGCCCTGCAGCTTCTCGTGCAGCGGATCCGAAATCTCGATGCCGTCGCGCGCGGTGCGGTCGCGGGCGCTGAGGCGGCCGTCGCCCGGCAGGCGCGCGCCGTCCTGGTCGGCGATCGCGGAGAGCAGGCGTTCCAGCTGCTCGGCGAAGCCAGGGCCGGCGAAGCTGTCGGGGTCGAACGCCAGGAACAGCTGGCCGGTGCGCGGCGGACCGCCGTCGTTGCTGGCGAACGACGATGCGTCGATCGACAGCGTCGCACGCGCCATCAGGGCCGCGAAGATCTCCACGATCAGCGCCTGGTTGGCCCCCTTGTAGCCGCCCGCGGGCAGCATCGTGCCGCCGGCCAGCGCGGCCGCCGGGTCGGTCGTCGGGGTGCCGTGCGCGTCGAGCGCCCAGCCCTCCGGCAGCGGTTCGCCGGACTGCTTGTGGACCACGACCTCCGACTTCGCGACGACGCTGGAGGACTGGTCGATCACCAGCGGCGCGCGGTCCGGGCGCGGCACGGCGCAGGCCAGCGGGTTGGTGCCGAACACCGCGTCCTTGCCGCCCCAGGGCGCGATCGACGCCGGCGCGTTGACGAAGCCGAGCGCGACCAGCCCGGTCTGCGCGATCCGCTCCAGATGATAGCCGACGACCCCGCAGTTGTAGGAGTTGGTGACCGCGAGCGCGGCCAGACCGGCCGCGCGCGCCAGGTCCGGCAGCTGTTCCAGGCCGAGGTCGATCGCCGGGTGGGCGAAGCCGTCGCGCGCGTCGACCCGGAGCACGCCCGGTTTGACGCGTTCGGCCGTCGGCTCGGCCGCGCCGTCGATCTTGCCGCAGCGCGCGTGTTCGCAATAGGTCGGCAGGCGCGCCAGGCCGTGGCTGTGGATGCCGTCGGCCTCCGCGGCGACGACCGACCTGGTCACGGACTCCGCGTTGGCCGGCGTAAGCCCGCTCGCGCTCAGCGCGCGGCGGGTCAGCTCCTCGACCTCCTGCAGGCTCAGCTTGATCGCCATCGCGGGCTCTCCTGAGTGGCGCCGCGCGGGGGTCGCTGCGCGGACAAGGTATCAGGCTTCCGGCTCCAGCGCGTCGGCCAGGAACCGCGCCCAGTTATCGCCCATCAGCCCGGCGACCTCCTCGGCCGAAAAGCCGCGGGCGCGCAGGCCGGTCGCCAGGTTGGGCGTGTCGGCCGGAGTCCGGAACCAGTCGGGCTGACTGGGCCAGGGCATCTCGGCGAACTCGGCCCGTTCGGCTTCCGGGACGTGGCGCCAGCGGCCGTTGCGCATCCAGTCGATCGTCCGCCCGTCCCAGCCGCGGCACATGTCGGAACCGATGCCGAGCCGGTCGACGCCGGCGATCTCGGCGGCGCGCGCGACCATGCCGGTGAACGCCTCCAGGCTGGTGTCGGCGCCCTCGGGCAGGTGGGGCGGGTACAGCGAGAAGCCCAGCATGCCGCCGGACTCGCCAAGCGCACGCAGCACCCGGTCCGACTTGTGGCGCGGCGTGTCGGTGAAAAAGCGCGGGTTGGCGTGGGTGACCGCGACCGGCCGGCGGGACAGCGCGATCGCCTCCAGCGTGGTCCGCTCGGCGGAATGCGACAGGTCGATCACCATGCCGGCGCGGTTCATCTCCGCGATCGCCGCCCGGCCGAACCGGCTGATCCCGGGATCGTCCAGCTCCGCGCAGCCGGCCCCGATCAGGCTCAGGTTGTTGTAGGTGAGCTGCATCACCTTGAGCCCGGCGTCCGCCATCACCTGGACGAGACCGACGTCGTCGTCGATCGGCGAGCAGTTCTGCGCGCCCAGCAGCACGCCGATCCGCGCTTCCGCGCGCGCCGCCTCCAGGTCCGCGCCGCGGCGTACCGGCCGGATCAGGTCGGCGTGCTCGCGCAGCCGCCAGTTCCACGCCGCCAGGCGCTCCAGCGTCTCGCGCGCCCGCTCGTGGTAGGCGATCGTGACCCCGACGGCCGTCAGCCCGCCCGCGCGCCATTCCTCGAAATGCTGGCGGGTCCAGTTGGAGTACTGGATCGCGTCGATCACGTGGCCGCGTCTGGCCATGGAGCCTCCGGGGAGCTGGAAACGGCGGTTACGGCTTGGTGTAGGCGGTCTTGGTCGTGGTGTAGAAGTCGCGGGCGTACTGGCCCTGCTCGCGCGGGCCGTAGCTGGACGCCTTCATGCCGCCGAACGGCACGTGGTAGTCCATCCCGCCGGTCGGCAGGTTGACGGTCACGATGCCGGACCGGCTGTTGGCCTTGAAGTGGCTGGCGCGCTTGAGCGAGTCGGTGCAGATCGCGCTGGTCAGGCCGTACTCGGTGTCGTTGGCGACGGCGAGCGCCTCCGCGTAGTCCTTGACCCGGATGACCGCGCAGACCGGGCCGAAGATCTCCTCCCGGTTGATCCGCATGTCGTTGCGCGTGCCGGTGAACAGGGCCGGCGCCAGGTAGTGCCCGCGCGTCGCGCGGTTCAGCAGCTGGCCGCCGGTGACCAGCTCCGCGCCCTCCTGCTGGCCGAGCGCGATGTAGTCCAGGTCCTGCTGCAGCTGCGTCTCGTCCACGACCGGGCCGCACTTGGTCTCCGGGTCCAGCGCGTGGCCGACGGTGTAGCCGGCCAGCTTGTCGCTCAGCGCGTCGACGAACCGGTCGTGAATGCCCTCCTGCACCACCAGGCGCGAGGAGGCGGTGCACTTCTGCCCGGTGCCGGAGTAGCCGTTGAGCGCGGCCGCGGCGGCGGTCTCCAGGTCCGCGTCGTCGAGCACCACCAGCGGGTTCTTGCCGCCCATCTCGAGCTGCACCTTCTTCATCGTCTCGGCGCAGCGCCGGGCGATGTGCCCGCCGGTCGCGGCGGAGCCGGTGAACGACACGGCCGCGACGTCGCGCGCGCTCAGGATCGCTTCGCCGACGTCTTTCCCGCGGCCCATCACCAGGTTGAACAGCCCTTCCGGCAGGCCGCTGCGGGAGATGATCTCGGCCAGCGCCCAGGCGGTGCCGGGCACCAGCTCGGCCGGCTTGAACACCACCGCGTTGCCGTAGGCGAGCGCCGGGGCGATCTTCCACGCCGGGATCGCCGCGGGGAAGTTCCAGGGCGTGATCAGGCCGACCACGCCCAGCGGCTCGCGCCGGACCTCGACCTCGACGCCCGGGCGCACGGACTGCGTGAAGTCGCCGTGCAGGCGCAGCGCCTCGCCGCCGTAGAACTTGAAGAACTGCCCGGCGCGCGCGACCTCGCCGACGCCTTCGGCGAGCGGCTTGCCCTCTTCGCGCGACAGCAGCCGGCCGATCTCGTCCTTCCGGCGGATCAACTCGTCGCCGATGAACTCCAGCGGCGCCTGGCGCTGCTCCGGCGTCAGGCCGGCCCACTGGGGAAACGCGCGCTTGGCCGCGTCGACGGCCGCGTGCGTATCCTCGGCGCTGGCGAAGGCGTAGGTGGCGATCGTGTCGTCCAGATCGGACGGGTTCACGTTCGCCACCGCCTCGCCCTCAGTGTGCCAGTCGCCGGCGATCAAGTTGCCGTAATCGGCGCGCGCCAAGGGGAGCTCCTTTCGGTCTCGGGGTTTCGCGGGCAGGGCACGGCGCTGTCTCGTCCCCTCTCCTCCCATGTGGCGGAGAGGGGACGTAATCGTGCCTCCGCCGACGATAAGCTATTGAAAACGATCCGCCGCTTTAATTAAAAATCCCAAATGATTTGATTGCCGTCGCTTATCGTCGATCGGCATATCGGGAGGGGGGGCCCGTTGAACGTCACGCTGAAGCATCTGCAGGCGTTTGTCGCGGTGGCGCAGGAGGGCAGCTTCACCCGCGCCGCCCGGCGGCTGGCGCTGTCGCAGCCGGCATTGACGATCCAGATGAACCAGTTCGAGGAGGAACTGGGCGTGCGGCTGTTCGACCGCACGACCCGGCGCGTGCTGCTGACCGACAACGGCGCGGAGTTCCTGCCCACCGCCGAGCGGTTGTTGGAGGATGTGCACAGCGCGATCGCCGAGGTGCGCGATGTCGCCGCCCGCCGGCGCGGCCGGGTTGGGGTGGCGACCCTGCCGTCGATCGCGGTCAAGCTGATGCCGGGGATGATCGCGTCCTTCCGGCAGGCCTATCCGGGCGTGTCCGTGCACCTGCTGGACGCCAACGCGAGCGGCGTGCAGGCGCGGGTGCGGCGCAAGGAGGTCGACTTCGGACTGGCCTCCCGATGGGCCCCGGACGAGGACCTGCACTTCGAGACGGTGATGCGCGACCCGTTCCGCGTGGTCTGCCGGCGCGACCACCCGCTGGCGGCGGGCGACGGGCCGCTGACCTGGGGCGACCTGGCGGAGCAGGACTTCCTCGGCCTGGCGCCCGACACCGGCATCCGCCCGCTGGTCGAGAGCATCCCCGACCTGCCGGCGAGCGTCCGGCAGCCGCCGGTCGAGGTGTCCAACATCGCGACCCTGGAGGGCATGCTGACCGCCGGCCTGGGGGTCACGGTGCTGCCCGAGCTGGCGCTGCCGGAGGACGCGCGCGGGCGCCTGACCTCACGCCCGCTGGCGGGACCCGCGCTGTCGCGCGCGCTGTGCGTGATCACCCGGCGCGGCCGCTCGCTCTCGCCGGCGGCGCAGAGCCTGCGCGATCTGATCGTCGCGCGGCTGGCGAGCGGACCGGTTGGGGACCAGCACGGGTAACCGGGGTCGACAGGCGTCAACTGACGCGAAGTTTATAAGCGGGCGCGATAGATCGTTTTATTTTTTTGATTTGCTTATGAGCGGCCCGAGTCATTTTACTGACGCAATAATTCAAACGGGCTGTCGAGAACGCGCCCGCGGCCGAGACGGGGCCGTTGGCTTATCGGGGCGTATCCAACCGTTCGACCCCCAGCATCTTCGCACATAGCAATCAAGGGCGGCAGACAAATGGCAGAGCGCACCGCGGACAGGGCGCCGCAAGAAGAACGGATCGGCATGAACGCCGGCTTCGGCGATCCTTGGGTCCTGGGAATCAGTGCCGGGTTCGTCGTCGCCTTCGTGGCGATGTCGATTTACGACGTCGATCTGCTCTCCATGCTGGTGAGCGCCGGCTTCGCCTGGACGGCGAAGTACCTGGGCTCGTTCTTCCAGCTGATCCTGCTGCTCACCTTCTTCATCGCGCTCGGCACGGCGGTCACGCCGGCGGCGAGCGCGAAGATGGGCAACCTCGATCAGCCGGAGATGAGCACCTTCAAGTGGGTGTCGATCATCATGTGCACCCTGTTGGCCGGCGGCGGCGTGTTCTTCGCCGCGGGCGAGCCGGTGTACCACTTCGTGGCGCAGGCGCCGCCCGCGTTCAGCGGCGTCGAGACCGGTACGGCGGAAGCGGTCCGCGGCGCGCTGGCGCAGTCGTTCATGCACTGGGGCTTCCTCGCCTGGGCGGTGCTGGGCTCGCTGACCTCGCTCGTGCTGGTGCACGCGCACTACACCCACGGCAAGCCGCTGCAGCCGCGCACGCTGTTGTTCCCGATCTTCGGCGAGCGGGTGATGCGCGGGGCGTTCGGCGGACTGGTCGACGCGGTCTGCGTGATCGCGGTGGTCGCCGGCACGGTCGGCCCGATCGGCTTCCTGGCGACCCAGGTGGCCTACGGCATGAACGTGCTGTTCGGGATCCCGGATACCTACGCCACCCAGTTGGGCGTGCTGGTGATCCTGGGCGCGATCTACGTCACCAGCGCGATGACCGGCATCCACCGGGGCATTCAGTTTCTCAGCCGGATGAACGTCTACCTGGCGCTCGCCATCGCGGCGGTGATCTTCCTGTTCGGCCCGACGCTGTTCCTGATGAACAGCTGGATGCAGGGCTTTGGCACCTACATCAGCAACTTCTTCGAGATGGCCACCATGACCGCGCAGACCGCGCCCGCATGGTGGATGAAGTGGTGGACGGTGTTCTTCTTCGCCTGGTTCCTCGGCTACGGCCCGCTGATGGCGCTGTTCGTCGCGCGGATCTCGCGCGGCCGGACGATCCGGGAGATGATCGTCGCGGTGGCCATCCTGGCGCCGGTCGCCTCCACTATCTGGTTCACCCTGCTGGGCGGCTCGGGCATCTACTATCAGCTGAACGGCATGATCGACCTGCAGCAGGCCCTGACCAACTTCCAGTTCGACGTCGCCACCCTGACGGTGGCCCAAGCGCTGCCGCTGGGCACGCTGATGGCGGTGGCGATCCTGGTGCTGACCACGATCTTCGTCGCCACCACCGGCGACAGCATGAGCTACACGATCTCCATGGTCGCCACCGGCCACGACCAGCCGTCCAGCCTGGTGCGGGCCTTCTGGGGCATCATGATGGCGGTGATGGCGGCGATCCTGCTGTTCATGGGCTCCGGGCAGGTGTCGGCGCTGCAGCAGTTCATCGTGATCACCGCGATCCCGGTGTCGCTGGTGATCCTGCCATCGCTCTGGCTGGGCCCGCGCGCGGCTTACCAGATGGCGCAGGAGCAGGGGCTGGTACGCTGACCCGGCGTCTTTGAACGCGCCCCGCGCGCGGGGGCAAGGGCCGCCCGCCCGGGGCCGCCCGCCCGGGACCGCCGGCCACCCCGGCCGGCCCCCGGGCCGGGCGGCCCTTTTTTGCCGCGATCCAACGCATGCGCCGTGCGGGCCTAGAGCAAGATGCTGCAAGGTGAAGCCACCTTTCAGCTGAATCTTGCTCTCTCTTCAAGCAGTTAGAGCAAAATCGATGACGGTCGACTCGACCTTCATCGATTTTGCTCTAGGTGACAATTGCGGGAGCTCCTCTGGGCCAATCCGCGGCGGTTTGCCGATCCGGTTGCCTGGGAGCCGCTGTTCGAGGTTGCGGCGCGCCGCGACTGTGCCTGGGACGCGGAGAACGCGGCCGGCGTCACCACGCGCGCGTGAGCTGCGTGCGTTTGCCGGCTTGTCCGCCGGTCCCGCGCGCCGTATACCGGCGCCGGCGCGAAGCGCGGCCGGGGCCAGGCCTGTCACGACGGCCCCGACGCGCCATGTCGGTCATGGCAATCGTGACCGAAGGACTTCGGGGAGACCGCGCAGCCATGGACGCGACCGGCGACATCCGTTTGAACGCGCCGCCGGACGTCGTCTGGGCGGCGATGCGCGATCCCGAGGTGCTGAAGGCGAGCGTGCCCGGCTGCAAGGCGGTCCATGTCGAAGGGCCGCACGATTACCGGATGGACCTGGACGGTACCTGGGGCCCGATCCGCGCGCACTTTCACGTGCACGTGCGGATCGAGGACGTGCAGGGCCTGAGCGACGGCTACCCGGACAGCTACCGGCTGAGCGCCCGCGGCGAGGGCGCGCTCGGGCTGGCGGCCGGGCATTCCGATATCTCGCTCAAGCCCGACGGCGCGCGGGCGACCGTGCTGACCTACACCGCCGCCGGCGAGCCGGACAGCATGCTGGCCCGCCTGGGCGACCGCCTGCTGCGCCGGGCGGCCGGCAAGCTGTCGGAAAAGTTCTTCAAACGCTTCGCCAGCGCGCTCGACAAGCGCGCGGCCTGACAACGCCGGGGCGCACGCGCGCACGCATCGCGTATTTCCGTCCATTAGAGACGAAACAGGCCCGGATGCCATCGACCCGGGCCTGCCTCACTGTGATGTGGCACTGGTCCCGCGCGCGGGCGGTTCCGCGGCGACCGCTGTCGCTATCCGCGACGCCGCGCCGTCAAACCCAGTCCGACCAAGCCGATCCCGAACATCAGCAGCGTCGCCGGGAGCGGGATGTTACCGCCGGGCTGCCCGAACACCTGGATGTTGGAAAGGCCCTGTGGCGTCGTCCAGGTCCCGGACGTCTCGCCGTTCAGCGCGAAGACGGCGTAAGTCGTGGCCCATTTCAGGGTCACGAAAACGTTGTCGGTGTCGGCGAGGGTCGTGCTCCAGCTGCCGCTCTTGATGTCGTCGTCGTCCTGACCCGCGGCGCCGCTGAAGGTGAACAGGTTGGTGCCGCTCTCCAGGTCGAAGAAGAGATCATCCTCCTCGTTCTCGTACTTGACGATGAAGTCGAGCGGCGTGCCGGCCAAACCTTCGATGTCGGTTTGATTCGGTTGGCCGGTCTTGCTGGCTTGGCCCACGCACGCCGCATCCGGGGCGGGGGTGAGCGTCGCTGTGCACGACGGGGCGGCTTGTGCGGCCGGGACCAGAAGGGCGGCGAGCGCTATCGCGGCTGCCGTGCGTGCGATCCAGTTTGCGATGGAGTTCATCTCTTCGCCTTGTGTTCGGTCGTCCTGGACAGCGACGGCGTCGTATGTCCGGCCCGCTCATGATGATGCACGGGTGTTTGCACGTTTCGTGCCACAACTGGAAAGCCGCACGAACCGGCCACGGCTTCGATGGCGATCGGGGTCCGGTGTCCGATTTACTTACGCATTGGTTCGGCTGCGTGCTGTAAAGCGTCAAACGGCTTTACAGGCAGGGGGGTCTGCGCGGAGCCGGGGCGTGCGAGAAGCGCCCGGACCTGGAGAAAGGAAACGTCCGGCAGGCTGTCGATAAAAGCGCCCGAGGCGCCAAGCCTGCGAGAGCAAAATCGATGAAGGGCGGGTCGACCTTCATCATGCTTGAGCTCGACAAGCGTGTCGTTTCAGCCGATCGACAGGAGCGCGGGCGACCGGTATAGCCGTGGCGCGATCGATCCCGGGCGCGGCCCGAGGCCGAGCTTACATCTGCGATGCCACGGCCAGCAGCGCTTCCGGCGCCGGCAGGGCGAGCTGCGGGGCGTTGAGCTCCGCGAATGTCTCCACCGGCAGGACCCGCCGCGCGTTCATGTCGAAGCCCTGGCCGGCGGTCAGCGCGTGTACCGTGACGTTGGACAGCGCGATCGCTTCGCCCTGGGCGATCTCGGCGATGTTCGACTGGTCGATCGACCAGCTGTCGACGATGATTACGTGGCCGCTGCCGATCGTCTCCAGGATGCGGTCGGGATGCACCACCACGGCCGTGTCCTCGCCCAGACCGATGCCCAGCCGTTCGGGGTTGGCGGCGCCGACCTCCAGCAGCCGGGTGAAGCGGCCGCGCTGGACGAAGTGGCTGTCGATCACGACGCCCGGCACGAAGGCGAGGCCGCTGGTCATCTTGACGTTGCCCTTGTGCAGGCTCGCCGCCGGGTCGCCGTCGTAGATCATGGTCCGCGACATCGCCGCCGCGCCGGCGCTGGTGCCGGCGATCACGGCGCCTTCCGCGTGCCGGCGGCGCATCGCGGCCAGCAGCTCCGTGCCGCCGAGGACATGGGTCAGGCGCAGCTGGTCGCCGCCGGTCAGGAACACGACGTCGGACGCGCTGACCTGCGCCACGATCGCCGGGTCGTTGGCGTGCTTACGGGTGCGCACGTCGAGCAGGTGCACCGTGGGCACGCCCATCGCCGTGAACGTCTCCTGATACATCGGCAGGATGATCTCGGGGATCTGGCTCGCGGTCGCGATCACCGACACGCTCGGGACCGGTGTCCGCGCGAGCTTGAGGACGCGGCGCAGGACCGCGCGCGCGGAGGTCTTGTCCTCCGCGCCGCCGATGGCGACGAAACGGCCCAGGGGTGCGGCACCGTCGGTATGCATGGAGCGTGGCGTCCGAAAGCGGGTGCCCTGGATCGAGCGCCCGCGGCGTTTGGAACAAGCAGCCAAGGCACGCGGTAGGGAACCACGTCCGCTCGGGACAAGGTGCCTGGGGTCGGATCGACCGGCGGTATGAAGTCTCGCCGGAGTTTCTTAAAGAAAGCGCAAGATTCGCCCGAAAGCCATCCGAGCTTCGCCGGTCCTGCCCCAGCTTCACGCGGCCTGGTTGTCGTTCGGCATCCGGCCGGAGATCAGGTTCAGGAAGCGGTAGTGCTCGGCCACCGCGCGCGGCATGCGGAAGCGCACGTCGCCGTCGACGAACTCCAGCGTTTCGGTCGCCGGCTCGAACGCCACGCGGTACTCGCCGGCCGGGGCCACCAGGGACTGGCCGTCCTGGGCGGTCAGGACGATCCGCTTGTCCGGGCCGCGATCGTTGATCTTCAAGGCACAGGTCACAGTCATGGCATCAACCTCCTCGACCCGTCCGCCGCCGCAACCGCGCGGGGCCCTGGTCTTGGAGCCATTATCTGCGCGCATGCGTGCACATTTCTGCATGTTGATTTCGCGGGCACCGTCATGCACTGGACGCAGCTCAGCCACCGCACGTTCTGCTTGACTTCTGCAATGAAAACGCCGGCGCCCCGAGGGTCGGGACGCCGGCGTCGTGCGCCGTCGATCCAGCCGCCCGCGCCGCCGGCCGGGCGGCCGATCGCGCGGGCGTTTCTGGGTGGGTAGTCTGGGGGCTCTTACAGCAGGTCGATCACCACGCGGCGGTTGGCGCGCTCGCGCACTTGGTCGCCGCGCTCGATCGCCGGGCGGGTCTTGCCGCGCGCGGCAACCCCGATCCGGTCCTCGGCGACGCCCATCTCGACCAGCACGTCGCGCACCGCCTCGGCCCGGCGGAGCGAGAGCGCCTGGTTGTAGGCGTCGGTGCCGGTGCTGTCGGTGTAGCCGGTGACCACGAGGTCGACGGCCTGGTCGTCCCGGGCCGCCTGGGCGGCCTTGCGGATGATGCCGCGGGCCTGCTCGTCCACCTGGGCGCTGTCGAACGCGAAGGTGACGGTCCAGGACTCCTGCACGTCCGCCTCGGGCGTCACCGCCGGGGCCGGCTCGGCCTCCGGCGCGTCGGCTTGCATGCCGGCGCGCAGCTGGTTGTAGGCCGTGCGGAAGGCCTGGCGGCAGGCCTGGATGTCATTCGCCTGATGGCCCTCTTCCTGCTGCTCGATCCAGCAGTCCAGGCGCGCCTGCGCGCGGGCCGCCAGGTCCGGCATCTTGCTGCGGGCGGACGCGTCGAGGATCGACACCAGGTTCGCGCGGGCGTCCGCGATCTCCTGCGTCTTGTCGGCCGGCAGGTCCCAGTCGGACAGCTGCTCCGGCGCGGCCACCCGGCCCGACGCGGTCGCCTTCGCCTTGTTCGCGAAATGCTCCGCGTCGATCCAGTCGCCCTCCGCGACCTCGGACCGGGCGAAGCCCTTGTACTCGACCGTTAGCGCGCGGGTGAAGTCGTTGCCCGCCGTGGCCTCGATGCTGTCCAGGTTCTGCGCGTTGTAGACCGCACAGCCGGACAGCAGGGCCGCCGACACGCCGACGGCCAGAAGGTGTTTCAAACGCATGCGTGGTGTCCCTTTCATTCGTGTTCTTGTCGTCTTTGGGTCGGACCCAATCTCCCCGAAAACGCCCGACCTTCCCCGATGCGCGCGGTTCAGACGGCGCGTCGGCGGCGGGCCGGCGCGTTTTGCGTCCACGGCCTCCAAGCGCGCGAAGCGGATAGCCTCGGCGGGCGACGTCAACGACCGAGCGTTAGCTATCGCAATTTGCCGGAGACGGGGGGGCGGTGGGGACCGGAACCGGGACGCGCACTTTACACGTGTTAATTTGCGCCTGCGAGCGATTACGCGGCGGTTGGTAAATTTACACCTGTCGCGATTGCGGCTATTCTCAGCCCCGCGCCGAGGTTGAGCGGCCCGCTTGACCGGTGCCATCGGGACGTTCGGGGCGGGCCCGTTAGGCGATGCCGCTGATCCTGGGATTGAACGCCTATCATGCCGACGCGGCGGCCGCGCTGCTGTGCGACGGCCAGGTGCTTGCGGCGGTGGAGGAAGAGCGGCTGCGCCGGGTCAAGCACTGGGCCGGCCTGCCGACCCGCGCGGCGGCCGCGTGCCTCGCGATCGCGGGGGCCGAGGCGCGCGATCTCGACGCGATCGCGGTCAACCGCCGGCCGGGCGCGGCCCTGGGCGCGAAGACATTGTTCGCCCTGCGCCACCCGGCCGCCCTGGCGCGCGCCCCCGACCGCCTGGCCAACCGGCGCGCGTTCGCCGCCGCGCCAGTGCAGATCGCCGCCGATCTGGGCGCTGGCCGGGTGCGCGGCCTCGCGGTCGGGCACCACGCGGCGCACCTGGCGTATGCGGCCGCGAGCGCACCGTGGCACGATGGCGCCGCCGTGTCGGTCGATGGGTTCGGCGACTTCCTCAGCACCCTGACCGCCCGGGTGCGGGAAGGCGAGCCGGTCGCGACCGGCCGCGTGAGCTTCCCGCACTCCCTGGGTGTCCTGTACCAGGCGGTGACCCAGCACCTGGGCTTCCCGAACGTGGGCGACGAGTACAAGGCGATGGGGCTGGCCGCCCACGGCCGTCAGAACCGGGTCGATGCGCTGGACCGCCTGATCCGGCTGCGCCGGGGCGGTCGGTTCGCGCTGAACCTGCGCTACTTCCGGCACACCCGGCCCGGCTTCGCCTACCGCTGGCACGGCGGCGCGCCCAAGGTTGGCGCGCTGTTCGGCCCGCAGGTCGAAGACCTCCTCGGGCCCGCGCGGGCGCCGAGTGACCCCATCGAACCGATCCACGCCGACCTCGCGGCCAGCTTGCAGGCGGTCTACGAACGCACCCTCTGGCACGTGCTGCGGCACGCAAGCGCCAGGGCCCACGGCGCGGCGAGCCTGGCGCTCGCCGGCGGCTGCGCGCACAACGTCGTCGCCAACGCCCGGATCCCGGCGGAAACGCCGTTCACGCGCGTCCACGTTCCCCCGGCGCCGGGCGACGCCGGCGGCGCGGTGGGGGCGGCGCTGGTCGCCCACCGCCGGCTGACCGGGCGGCCGGCGCGGCCGGTCGATGCCGGCGCCTACCTGGGCCCCGAGATCGCCGACGCGGACGTGGCCGCCGCGCTCGCCGCGCGGGCGGGGGCGTTACGGCAGGCCGGGTGCCGGGTGGGCTGGCAGCCGCCGGACGAGATGGCCCGGGCCGCCGCCCAGGCGATCGCCGGCGGAAAGCTGGTCGGCTGGGTCCAGGGGCGGATGGAATGGGGGCCGCGGGCGCTGGGCGCCCGCTCGCTGCTGGCGGATCCGCGCCGTGCGGACGTGCGCGCGCTGTTGAACGACCGGATCAAGCAGCGCGAGACGTTCCGGCCGTTCGCCGCGGCGGTGCTGGACGCGCGCCTGGCCGAATGGTTCGACACGGATCGGTTGGACGGCGCCCAGGACCTGCGCTGGATGAGCATGGCGGTGCCGGTCCGTCCCGCGCGGCGGGCGCGGGTGCCGGCGATCGTGCACGCCGACGGCAGCAGCCGGCCGCAGCGCGTCACCGCCGCCGACGCGCCGCGGTTCCACGACCTGATCGTCCGGTTCGAGGCGCTGACCGGCGTGCCGATGCTGCTCAACACGTCCCTGAACCGGCAGACGCCGATCGTCTGCACGCCGGGCGAAGCGCTCGACCTGTTCCTGGAGACCGGCTTGCACCGCCTGTGCGTGGGCGGCGCGACCGTGGTCCGCGACGGGTAGGCGCCGACCCTGGAGCGAAATCGATGAAGGTCGGGTCGACCTGCATCTTGCTCTAACCGCCCGACAGCGCCCGCGGCCGGGCGAACGCGGCGTAGGTGCGCGCCAGCCCGTCGGCGAGCTCGACCTCCGGCCGCCAGTCGAGGCGGGCCGCCGCCTTGGCCGGGCTGGCGCGGGTGGTCCGGACCTCGGCCGGGCGTGCCGGCGCGTAGCTCAGGGGCGGCACCGGCAGCCCGTGCGCGTGCAACAGGTCCTGGACCGCGCCGGCCAGGTCGGCGATCGCGGTCGGGCGGCCGGTGGCGATCTGGAACGTCTCGCCCGCGGCCGCCGGGTGCGCGGCGGCTCGGCGCAGGGCCCGGACGACGTCGCCGACGTATACCCCTAACCTTCCAAAATCCGAAAATCTTGGTGGGTTATGATGCGGAAGTTGTCGGACACCTGTTCCCTGAATGTCTTCCATTCTCTTGGAATAGTGTCTCGAAAGAACACCAGGATAGCATCGGCGAATTGTTTCCGGGTGGGGTAATGACGGTTGTGCGTCACGCGCTGATGCATGACCGCCCATAATCGCTCGATCGGGTTC
>NZ_NRRL01000076.1 GCF_016583645.1 Rhodovibrio sodomensis
CGATCTTCCAGGCTGCCCGCCACCGGGCACGTGGCTACAGCAGCCCGGCCACCTTCATCGCCATGATCTACCTGCTCGCAGCCCCGATCGGCGATATCTCGAAATCCATTTGAAGCGTCAGAGCGCCCGGTTCAGGCCCATGTCACCGTCTCCGCGAACTGATAGCCGCCGCCGCGGCAGGTCTGGATCAGCCGCGGCCGCTTGGGGTCCGGCTCGACCTTGCGGCGCAGGCGGCTGACCAGGATGTCGACGGAGCGCTCGAACGCTTCCGCCTTGCGGCCGTGGACCAGGTCGAGCAGCTGGTCGCGGGTCAGCACGGTCTGCGGATAGGTCAGAAAGGTGGTGAGCAGCCGGTACTCACTGTCGCTGAGCGAGACGACGCGGCCGTCGGGATGGGCGACCTCGCGGCGGCCGGCATCGAGCCGCCAGTCCCCGAACCGGGCGTAGCGTCCGCCGGCCTGTGTGCGCTGGGGCGGGAGCTGGTTGGTCCGGCGCAGCACCGAACGGATCCGCGCCAGCAGTTCGCGCGGGTTGAACGGCTTGGCGAGGTAGTCGTCGGCGCCGACCTCCAGCCCGATGATCCGGTCGGTTTCCTCGTCCTTCGCCGTCAGCAGGATGACCGGCAGGTTGAGGTGCTCGCGCAGGTATCGGCACAGCGACAGGCCGTCCTCGCCCGGCATCATGATGTCCAGCACGACCAGATCGATCGCGTGGCCGCCGACCGCCTCGCGCGCGTCCGCGGCGTCGCTCGCCAGGGAAACCCGCAGGCCCTCCCGCCCAAGGTACCGGCGCAGGCCGTCCCGGATCTCGCGGTGATCGTCGACCACAAGAATGTGGGGCGCGGTGTCGCCGGGCACGCTCGAACCTCCCTCTGTGTCCGCCACGGTGGACGCTAACCGCGCTGGCGCGCGCGGACAGGAAGAGATTTGTAACAGGATGTTTCAGGACCGGCGGTTTGAAACGTCCTGTTACACACCAGCGCTGGTGTAGATCCGGCTGATAGCGGCATCTCTCTCCTGCACGCAACCGGCACGGCCGAGACGGCCCAGCCAGTCACAAGGAGGATGTCATGACACGACGGACCAAACTGCTTTCCAGCGCGCTTGCTCTGAGCCTGGCGGTTGGCGCCGGCGGTTTCGCCCTGAGCGCCCAGGCCGGCATGGACGGTCGCATGGACGACCGGGCGCGTCTGCCGGTGCCGCCAATCTTCCAGGCGGCCGACGGCAACGGCGACGGCGCGGTCAGCGCGGAGGCCTTCGCGGACTACCTGGCCGAACAACGCCAGACGCGGGTCCGGCAGCGGTTCCAGCAACTGGACCAGAACGGCGACGGCGCGCTGTCGCCGGACGAGTTCCGCGCGGCGGGACAAACCGCCCTTGGGCCGCGCGGCCGCGCCGCCGGGGAGCTCGGCGAGCGGCTGTTCTGGCGGCTCGACGCCAACGACGACGAGGCGCTGCAGCCGATCGAGGTGACGTCGTTCGCCGAGCGCCTGTTCGCCCGTGCGGACGCGAACGCGGACGGCCGGGTGACGCAGGCGGAGTTGCAGGAGCGCCGCGCCGACCGCGACGGCTGGCATGGCGGTCACCACGAGGCCGGCTACGACGGCCGCCGGGGCGGCGACTGCCGCTGAACCTCTGCGCGCCCCCGCCGCCGCAGCCGCCCCCGGACCGCGGCGGGGGCCGCCGGGACGGCCGCCGTTCCCCGCACGGAACTGTCGCACGGGCTTGCAAGTCCCCGTCATGCCCGTTCGACACGCCGACCCGAGGCCGGCTGTTCTGGATACCGGTGACCGTGACCCGATGACAAATCGGCATCCTCGCCCTGAGCCGGCCGCCTTGGCGGTCGTGTCGAAGGGGCGGCGACGGGTGTCCAGTCGCAGACGTAACAATCGGAGGGATCGGAGATGACACGGATCTTCGTCTGGGACGGCGCGATGCGCCTGTTCCACTGGCTGCTGGTAACATCTTTCCTGGTCGCCTACTTCACGCCGGAGCGCGTGACCACCATCCACGTGATCGCGGGCTATCTGGTGGTCACCTTGCTGCTGGTGCGGATCGTCTACGGCTTCGCGGGCACGGAGCACGCGCGCTTCCGGGATTTCCTGCCGAACCCGCGGGCGACGGTCGCCCACCTGCGCGGCCTGATCCGCGGCACCCCGCACCATGCCCCCGGGCACAACCCGACCAGCGCGCTCGGCGCCTGGGCGTTGTTGATCCTGATCGCGGGCACGGTGCTGACCGCCGCGCTGCCGATCGAGGCGCTGCACGCCTTCCACGGGCTGTTCGCGAACCTGGCCGTCGCCGCCGCCGTGCTGCATGTGATCGGGCTGATCGTCGAGGATGCACTGACCGGCGAGGGGATCATCGCCTCGATGGTGCACGGCTTCAAGACGATGCCCGAAGCCGCGGCTCAGAAGATGGCGTCGAGCGGGCCCACGCGGCGCCGGCTGGTCGGCGGTACGGTGGCGGCCGTGGTCGTCGCGCTTGGCGTCGGGTTGGGCGCCGGTGTGCTCAACTGGCCGCTCGGTGAGGAGCACGGTGAAGACGCGCACGAACGCGCGCACGCGCTGGTCCGCGAGGCGGAACCCGCGACCCCGCAAGCGGCGCGCGAACGGCCCGAGTAAGCGCGGCTCGGCGACCGTCTTCAACGGCCCTGCAAGGGCGCCGCACGACGCCGACCGGGCGGCCTGCGGCGTTCTTGCTGGCCCTGTTATCACGTCCGTCGTAAGCCACCGCGGGTCGGTTGTTTTTGAAGTTATTAATCCGCACGGTCGAAACTGCGCGCCGACCATTTCAAGCGGAAGTGCAGGCATGCCGTTGGAGGAACGACACATCGAGTTCAGCGACGTCGAGACGGCGGCTGCGCTTCAGCGCTACGTGCGCAAACGTTACGCCGGGCGGGAAGCGGTGGCGATCCGTCACGTCAGACCGGCCAGCGACGGCGGCGCGCTGACCGGCGTGCAGGCGACCGGCAACCAGGGCATGGAGCGCGTCCAACTGGATCTCAGCCGGGCCGAACTGACCGCGGCGTTGCTGTCGTGGTGCTTTTCGCACCAGATCCCAATCCCGCGGCGGGCCGAGAAGCGGGTGACCTATGGCCGGACCCGCTTCACGCTGGTGCTCGAACTCGACGCCCCCGGCCCCGTTGGCGCGGATCAGGGTGCCCCGGAAACCGGGTGAGCCCCGACCCGACCGTCCCGGGCACGGCTTACGCGGCGGCCCGCGTCTCGCCGGCGCTGCGGTCCAGGCTGAAGCGGGCCCGCTTGCCGGCTTCGCCGTTCGACTGGATGTGGAACCCGGCGTCCTGCACCCGCAGCAGGCCGTCGACCAGCATCAGCGTCAGGCTGAACGCACTGGCGGAGGCGATGGCGTCGCTTTCGCGCCCGGCATTGGGGCCGCCGGGGGCCGCCCGCCGGGCCTGAAGGTAGCGGATATCGTCGTCCACCAGGGCGCCGCAGGTGTCCTCCACGACCAGGTCGTAACCGCTTGCCGTGGGCGTCAGCGAGACGTGCACCTGGCCGCCGTGCTCGGCCTTGCGGATCACCGCCAGGAGGTAGTGCGACAGCACCTGCTTCAGCGCCCGCGGATCGGCGTCGACCGGCGCCGTGCGATCGATCCCGGCAGTGTCGACGGTGATGTTGTTGTTCTGCGCCGCGATGTGGGCGAGCCGGACCGCCTCCCCGGCCAGGTCGGCCAGGTCGATCCGTTCCGGGGCGGCTTGATAGCTGCCCGCCTCGACCGCGCTGACCTCCAGGACCGACTGGACGAGATCGAGCAGTGCGCCGCCGCTTTCGCGGATGTCGCCGGCGTAGTTGGCGTAGGCCTTCTGGCCGAGCGGGCCCAGCATCTCGTTCTGGATCAGCTCGGAGAAGCCGAGGATGTGGTTCAGCGGGGTGCGCAACTCGTGGCTCATGTCCGACAGCAGGCGGAACTTCTGCGCCTTGTCTTCGTGCGCCCGTTCGGCCGCGGCCTGGGCCGCGTCGAGCGCCCGATCCAGCCGGGTGATCGCCTCCTGGACGTCGGCCATCAGCACGCCGGCCTGGTCGGTGTAGCCGGTCGGCAGAGCCGACAGCTTCTTGGTCGCCAGATAGTCGCGGATCGCCGTGCAGGCGGAGCGCACGGGCGCCAGCAAGCCGTAGATCGCCGCCGAGGTTGCAACCGTGCCCGCGACCGTCGCGATCAGCAGGACCAGCAGCACCGGCGCGATTTCCGCGAACGGCACGGTGACGGTCAGCAGCAGGTAGAGCACGACCGCGATCAGCGGGATATGCACGCCGACGAAGCTCACGAACAGGATCTTGCCGAGAAAGCTCTTGGGCCGGGGCAAGCGGGACAACAGGCGGTAGAACGTCATGCAAACCTCCGACGCCAGAGCAGGATCGCGCGATCCACACGGCGGGTGACGCCAGCTTCGGCGAGCGCGCGCTAACGGGCTTTCGAGATAAAGGTCGGAGGTTTAACGGGTCGTTAACGGTGCCGCCGGTCCGGCCATCCCAGCCCTTGTTCGCCGTCGACCGGGACATAGCTCCGGGGCTCCAACCAACCGTCTCGGGCGGCTCATAGATGAAAACCCTTTTCGTGGCCGCGCTCACCGCGTTCGCGGCGACCGCGGCGCCGGCCGTCGCCGACGCTCGTGCCGCCAGTGGCGCGGAGATCCGCGCGGCGATCGCCGGCAACACCGTCCAGGGGTCGATGGTCGACGCGAGCGACTACACCGAATTCTACGCCGCGAACGGCACGATCAGGGGCGATGGCTATACCGGCAGCTGGCACATCGAGGACAACCGGATGTGCTTCAGGTACGGCAACGGCGCGGCCGATTGCTACGGCGTCCGGCTCGACGGCAACCGGGTCATCTGGCTCAAGAACGGGCAGACCGATGGCACCGGCACGATCGTGACCGGCAATCCGAGCGACTTCTAATCGGGTCCGGTCGGCCCCGACCCGCCGGCGCTAGAGCAAGATGCTGAAAGGTGAAGCCACCTTTCAGCATCTTGCTCTCTCTCCAAGCGCTATTCCCGGCGGGTCGGGGTGATCTGCAGTTCGACCGGGGTGCCGTCGCGCCGGACGGTGATGGTCACCTGCTCGCCCGGCTTCAGGCCGTTGATCGCGCGGACGTAGTCATAGATGTTCGCAACCTCCTGGCCGGCCAGTTCGACGACCACGTCGCCGCCCTTCAGGCCGGCGTCCTCGGCCGGGCCTCCCTTGACCACGCCCGACAGCGGGACCCCGTCGACGTCCTGCTCGGCGTAGTCGGGCACGGTGCCGAGCTTGACGTTGCCCATCTGGCGGCCGCCCTCGGCGCCGGGACGCTCGCGTTCGACGAAAGCCGGCTCGTCGGCGGCGAGCGCGCGCGAGCGCCCGACCAGGGCGACGAAGCGGGCGATCTCGCGAAGACCCTGGTAATTCAGCTTGTCCGCCGTGTCGGACGGCCGGTGATAGTCGTCGTGCGCGCCGGTGAACAGCGACAGGATCGGCACGCCCTTCAGGTAGAACGCCGTCGCATCGGTGGGCATGTAGGTGTCGGCGGAGGTCTTGATCGGCAGGCCGACGACGGCGTTCCGCCGCTCGATCTCGCGCGCCCAGATCGGCGAGGAGCCGGTCCCGCCGGCGATCACCCGGTCGCTCAGGCGGCCGACCATGTCCATGTTGATATAGGCGCTGACCAGATCCGACAGGTTCTCCGCGCCCGCCGCTTCGGCCCGGGCATCGACGAAGTGGGAGGCGCCCAGCAGGCCCAGCTCCTCGCCCGACCAGGCGGCGAAGATTACGTCGCGGGCGCCGTTGAGCTTGCCTTGGCGCGCCTGCAGCCACTGCGCGACCTCGATCAGCGCCGCGACGCCGGAGGCGTTGTCGTCCGCGCCCGGATGGATCTTGCCTTCCCCCTCGGCGCCGGCGAGCGAGCCCGCGGTCTCGCCCCGGCCAAGGTGGTCGACGTGCGCGCCGATCACCAGCGGCGGGCGGCCCTGGTCCGCCGGTTGGCCGTCGAGGTCGAGCCGTGCCAGCACGTTGCGCCCGGTGCGCGTCTCCTGGTCCAGCGCGATCTCGGCCGCGGCCTCGACGCCGATCAGGCGCCGGCCGCCCGGCTCGCCCCGGTCCAGTTGCGCGGCCACGTCGTCCAGCTGGTCGCCCAGGATCGACAGCATGCGCCGCATCGCCTGGCGGTCGACCGCCAGCACCGGCAGGTTGGCGGAGCCGGAACTGGCTTCGTAGGACAGGCGGGGCAGGGTGTCCGGGAAACCCGCGCGCGGCGGCGGCGCGAAGATCACGCCGGCCGCGCCGTTCGCCTTGGCGACCGAGGCCTTGTAGCGCGGATCGGCGAAGCGCGAGAGGTAGGTGCGCCGCGTCTGCGACAGCTCACCCGGCATGCCGCGCCAGATCAGCACCCACTGCCCTTCGACGTCGATCTCCCGGTAGCTGTTCAAGCCGGGCTGGTCGCCTGAGTCCGGCGCGACGATACCGTAGCCGGCGAAGGTCACGCCGGTCTGCTCGACCGATCCGGGCTCGGAGAAGGCGAGCGGACGCCACCGCGCCTCGACCCCGAGCGGGCGCGCCTCGCCGTCGACCGAGACGCTCAGCGTGTTGCCCGTTGCAAGCGCGACGCCGGCGGTGAACTCGAACGGCTGGAACAGGCCGCCGTCGGCCCCGGCCGGCGTCAGGCCCAGGCCCCGGAACGCGTCGGCGACGTAGGCGGTGGCCCGCTTGGCGCCCTCGGTCCCGGTCAGGCGGCCGGCCATCTCCTTGGCCGTCAGCCGTTCGACGTGGCGCTTGAGGTCGGCCACCGTGATTTCGGCCGAGGTGCCGTCCACGGACGGCGCGGCCGCGCGCTCGGCAAGCGGCGCCTGGTCGAGCAGCTGGAGCGCCTGCTGATGGTCCCAGTCGGCGATGAACAGCTGGCTGTCGCCGCTCGAGGTGGCGTTGGAGGTCCAGCTGATCGTCTCGCCGTCGGGGGCGAAGGTCGGCAGGCCGTCGAAGCCTTCGCGGTCGGTCACCCGGACCGGCTCCCGCCGGCCTTCGGCGTCGACGATGTACAGCTCGAAGTTTGCGAAGCCCTGCTGGTTGTTGGCGAAGATGATGTAGTCGCCCGACGGGTGGAAGAACGGCGCCCAGGACATCACGCCGAGGTCGGTGATCTGACGGACGTCCGTGCCGTCGGCGTCCATGGTGTAGATCTCGGCGCGCTTGCCGTCCTCGGAGAAGCGCCGCCAGACGATCTTGTCGCCGTCGGCACGCCAGAACGGGCCGCCGTCGTACCCCGGGGTGTCGGTCAGGCGGCGCACGTCGGTGCCGTCCGAGTCCATGACGTAGAGGTCCATGAAGTACGACGGCTGGTTGTCCAGCCGCTCCGCCTCGGCTTCCGACAACTCCTGAGCGTAGGCGTGCCGGTTGGAGGCGAAGACGATCTTCGAGCCGTCGGGCGAATAGCTGCCCTCCGCATCGTAGCCGCGCGCGTCGGTGAGCTTGGTGTAGCCGCCGTCGTCTAGGTCGGTCTCGACGATCTCGTAGGTCGGATCGTAGTCCCAGGCGTAGCGCCGGTCCGTACCCTCGGCGCGCGCCTGCAGTTCGGCCTGCATCTTCTGTTCCGCCGTCGGGTCGAACTGCGTGGTCGCGAACAGCGCCCGCTCGCCGTCGGGGTGCAGCCAGCCGCAGGTGGTCTTGCCAACGCCGGTCGACAGGCGCTCGACGTCGCCGGTTTCCAGATCGAACAGGTAGATCTGGAAGAACGGGTTCCCCTGCGTGCGCTCGCTCTGGAAGATCATCTTGCTGCCGTCGGCGGAGAAGTAGCCTTCGCCTGCGCGCTGGCCCTCGAACGTCAATTGCCGGGCGTTGGAGATCGGCGAGGCCAGGGCGGCGTCGGGGACGGCAGGGGGAACGAGCAGCGCGAAGGCGACCAGCAGCGATGCGACACGCATGAGCGGTAGGCTCCTCTTATGAACGGACCGACCGGCGGGCGCGCGCCCGACGCGGCGTTTGGGAACGTGAAGATGGCGGTCGCGTCCGCCATGTCCAGCAGAGCGGCATGGCCTGGAGACCCGGAAAGCGGCGCGACCCCATGACATCTCCCGCAATCGTCGCGCACACGCGGCCCGCCCCACAACAGATTAATGCAATTGCACCTGAGAGGCAGTTGCATTAATAAGTCCGAACTGGCAGGCTCGCCGGCGAGCCCTCCGGCTGACCGGCCGCCGGGCTCTCTCATGTGCAAGCCCTTGGTCCGGCAGGTCCGCCCTGCCGGACCCTTCTTGCCGCTGGCGACGCGCGACAGCGCGCCGGCGGCCGCCGGTTGGCGCGGACCCGCGCCCACCCGTTCTTCAGGGAACCCAGATCGATGCGGCAACAAGCTCTCGCCGTCCGCGCCGTCGTCGTCGCCCTGCTGGTCGCGATCGGATTGCCGGGGCCGGCTGGCGCGGGCAGCCCGTCGCGGGTCGTCGCGGCCGGCGGCTCGATCACCGAAATCGTCTACGCCCTCGGGGCCGGAGACCGGCTGGTCGGGGTCGACAGCACCAGCCTGTATCCTGAGGCGGCGCGCCAGCTGCCCGACGTCGGCTACATGCGCCGGCTGTCGGCGGAGCCGATCCTGTCGCTGGCGCCGACGCTCGTGCTGGCGGCGGCCGATGCCGGCCCCCCGGACGCGCTGGCCCAGCTGCGCGCCGCCGGGGTCGAGGTCGTTGCAATCCCGGACGCGCCCAGCCCGCAAGGCGTGGGCGAGAAGGTGCGCGCCGTCGCGAACGCGCTCGACCTGCCGGCCCGGGGCGATGCGCTTGCCGACCGGCTGGCGGGCCAGTTCGATCGCCTGCGGGCGCGCCTCAGCGGGGTGAGCGCGCGGCCGCGGGTGTTGCTGCTGCTGGCCATCGGGCGCGGAACGCCGATGACCGCCGGCACGCAGACCGCCGCTCAAGGGATCATCGAACTCGCCCACGGCCGCAACGCGATCGACGCGTTCAGCGGCTATAAGCCGCTGTCGCGCGAGGCCGTGGTTAGCGCGGCCCCGGACGTCTTGCTGACCACCGAGCGGACGGTCGCGCAATTCGGCGGGCGCAAGCAACTGCTCGCCCGGCCCGAACTGGCGTCGACCCCGGCGGGGCGCGCCGGCCGGCTGGTGATGATGGACGCGCTGTTGCTGCTGGGGTTCGGTCCGCGCACGCCGCAGGCCGCCGCCCGGCTGGCGGAACAGCTGCACGGCAGCCTGCGGATGCCCGACCTGACGGAGGAGTCGGCCCATGACAGCGGCGGCTGACGGCCCGCGCGTGGGCCGCCGGCGGATTTCGCCGGCCGGGCTCGGGCTTCCGGCCTGCGGGCTCGCGGCGGTCGGCGGCTTTCTGCTGGCGGTCGGCCACGGCGCTGTCCAGATCGCGCCGGGCGAGGTCGCGGCGATCCTGGGCGAACAGCTGGGCCTGATCGCCAACGCGGACGTGACGCGCGCGCAGGAAACGGTCCTGCTCGCGATCCGGCTGCCGCGGGCGGTCCTGGGCCTGCTGGTCGGCGCCGGGCTGGCGGTGGCGGGGGCGGCGCTGCAGGGCCTGTTCCGCAATCCGCTGGCGGATCCCGGCCTGATCGGAGTGTCGAACGGCGCGGCGCTCGCCGCCGCCGCGACGATCGTGCTCGGCGGGGCCGGCGTCCTGGGCCTGCCGGCCTGGCTGGTGCCGCACCTGTTACCGATCAGCGCGTTCGCCGGCGGGGTCGCGGCGACCTGGCTGGTCTATCTGATCGCCAGCCGCGAGGGCACCACCGACGTGGCCGTGATGCTGCTGGCCGGGGTGGCGCTGAACGCCATCGTGGCGGCCGGGATCGGCCTGCTGATCTTCCTGAGCAACGACCAGGAACTGCGCGACCTGAACTTCTGGCTATTGGGCAGTCTGGGCGGGGCGACCTGGGACCGGCTGGCCGTCTCGGCGCCGCTGATCCTGGCGCCCACGCTGCTGCTGATCGCCCAGGGCCGCCGTCTGAACGCGTTGTTGCTGGGCGAGGTCGAGGCCGGTCATCTGGGCGTGGCGGTCGAGCGCACCAAGCGCACGATCGTCCTGCTGGCCGCGATGGCGGTCGGCGCGGCGGTCGCGCTAACCGGCGTGATCGGCTTCATCGGTCTGGTCGTGCCGCATTTGATCCGCCTGCTGATCGGGCCGGACCACCGCACCCTGCTGCCCGCCAGCATCCTGCTGGGTGCGGCCTTGCTGCTGGCCGCCGACGTGCTGGCGCGCACGCTCGCGCTGCCGGCCGAGCTGCCGATCGGCATCCTGACCAGCACGGTCGGCGGGCCGTTCTTCCTCTGGCTGCTGCTGCGCCAGCGCACGCAATGGGCGATCTGAAAGCGGGGTGCAATTTGAGAGTGCAGGGCGATCCGATCGTGGGGGCGATCTGATGCTGGCCGCGTGCGACGTGCGCCTGACCCGCGGCGGGCGCCCGGTGTTGGCCGGCGCCTCCCTCGCCCTGGGGCCTGGCGACCTGGTTGCCGTGATCGGACCGAACGGGGCCGGCAAGTCCAGCCTGCTGCAGGTGCTGTCGCGCGCGCTGGTGCCCGATCGCGGCGAGGTCACGCTGGACGGCCGCGCGCTGGCCGACTGGCACCGCGCCGAGATCGCGCGCCGGCGGGCGGTGCTGCCGCAGGCGCCCAACGTCGTCTTTCCGTTTCGGGTGCGCGATGTGGTCGCGCTCGGGCGCAGCCCGCATGCCGGCGTGAGCGACCGGCTCAGCGACCGCCGCGTGGTCGAGTCCGCGATGGCGGAAACCGGGGTCACGCATCTGGCCGACCGGCTGTACGCCACGCTGTCGGGCGGGGAGCGCCAGCGGGTGCATTTGGCCCGGGTGCTGGCGCAGGTCTGGGTCCCGCCGGACGACGGCAGCGCCTGCTACCTGCTGCTCGACGAGCCGACCAACAACCTGGACCTCGCCCACCAGCACGAGCTGCTGCGGCAGGCACACCGGTTCGCGGCCAGCGGCGGCGGTGTGCTGGCGATCTTGCACGATCCCAATCTGGCCGCCGCGTATGCCGACCGGATCGCGATCGTGCGCGACGGGCAGGTCGTCGTGGACGCGGCGCCGGAGACGGCGTTGCAGCCCGCCACCCTGAGCGAGGTGTTCGGCTTGCCGGTCGAGGTGATCCGGCCGGACGGGTTCGCCCGCCCGCTGATCGTTCCGGCGCCCGCGACGGTGGGTGCCAACGCTTTGAAATAAGGAGCTACCCAGAATGTTTATCGCCATGAACCGGTTTCGCGTGGCCCGCGGCGCGGAGGACCGCTTCGAGCAGGTCTGGACCAACCGCGAGCGACATCTCGCCGAGGTCCCGGGCTTCGTCGCCTTTAAGCTGCTGCGCGGGCCGGAGCACGCGGACCACACGCTGTTCGTCTCGCATACCCTCTGGGACTCGCGGGTGTCGTTCGAGGCCTGGACCCGCTCGGACGCGTTCCGGAAAGCCCATGCGTCCGCCGGGGCGAACAAGGACATGTACCTGGGCCCGCCGCAGTTCGAAGGCTTCGAGGTGGTCCAGGCGGAAGGCTGATCCGCAAGCGCGCGGCTGCAGCTTGCGCGGGGGGAGCCTGGCATCGGTTTTGTTAATGAGAATGAGTGGCAATTGCATGAATCGAGCGCTAGGGTCCGCGTCGGATACACACGGGTGTAAGTGATGAGTGAGCAGCGGCATCCAGACCAGAAGCCTGACGGGTCGCACCGGCCGGTCGAGCCGGCCGGCCCGAGGATTATCCGGAGTTCGGATATGTTCGCCGAGGCCCATGAGGTGATCATCGAGCACCAGGGCGCGACCTATCGGCTGCGGCAAACCAGCCTCGGCAAGCTGATCCTGACCAAATAGCGGCGGCGGCCGCGGCCGTCCGGCTGGATTCCGGTCGGCCTGGGTCCGAGCCGGGCCGCGCCGCCGTGCAACCATCCGGAAAATGTCTTCCGGGCACATCCAAACATTCATCCGACGTCCAAGCCCGCCACCCAGCCCTCCGGGCCGCCAGGCAGCTAGCCAGGACGCACCTCGACGCGGCTGCGGCCGCGCATGCCAGGGGAGCGTGAGATATGGCGAGGTTACTTGGCGGGCTCGTGAGCCTCGGGATCGCCGCGGCGATCGCCGGGACCGCGGCGGCTCAGGACGCGCGGGACGCGGGGGACGCGGGGCTGACGCTGGGCACCGGCAGTTCCGCCGTGACGTCCAGCGACGGACCGGCGGTCAGCCTGGATACCGTCTCGGTGACCGCAACCCGGAACCCGATCGCGGCGTTCGAATACCCCGGGATGGTTACCGTGATCGGCCGCGAGCAGATCGAGACGCGCCAGCCGTCCAGCATGGACGACGTCTTGAAGTGGGTCCCGAACGTCGAGTTTACCGGCGGCCCGCGGCGCACGGGCGAAGTTCCCAGCATCCGCGGCTTTTCGGGTCCCGACGTGGTGGTCACGCTCGACGGCGCGCGGCAGAATTTCAATTCGGGTCACGACGGCCGGTTTTTCGTCGATCCCACGTTGCTGCGCGAGGTCGAAGTGCTGCGCGGTCCGGCGTCGTCGCTCTATGGCAGCGGCGGTCTGGGCGGCGTGATCGCGCTGCGCACGGTGCGCCCGGACGACTATCTGGACGCGGGCGAAACGGCGGGCGTCACCGTCGGCGGCGGCTACCAGTCGGTCAACAACGAGTACCGCGAGGTCGTGACCGGCTACGCCAAGCCGACCGAGAATGTCGGCTTCCTGGCCAGCGTTACCAAGCTCGACTCCGGATCGATCGAACTGGGCGACGGCAGCAAGCTGGACCGCACCGACGACGACGTGATTTCGGGTCTGGCCAAGGCGGGCTGGGACTTCGCCGAGCATCACCGGCTGGAGGCCTCGTTCCAGCGCTTCCAGAACAACGCCCAGGAGCCGAACAACGCCCAGGGCGCCGGCGGGGACAACCTGGTCGACAAGGACATCGTCAGCGACACCTGGCGCCTGGGCTACGACTACAGCGATCCGTCGAACGATCTGGTCGATCTGGATGCCGTCGCCTACTACACCGACACCTCGATCGAGGAATTGCGGCTGGACAGCGCCGGCGCCGGCCCAGTCGGCGAGATTCTGGAGCGCGACGTGGATACGGTCGGGCTGCGCGTGGACAACCGCAGCCGGATCCGCCTGAGCGACGATGCCAACCTGACCCTGACCTACGGCAGCGAGGCCTACCAGGACACGCAGGACTCCTCGGCCAACGGCGGGCCGCGGCCGTCGGTGCCGGACGCCGAGACCAACCTGATCGGCCTGTTCGCCCAGGGCGAGCTGCGCCTGGCCGAGCCGCTCGGGGTGCTGCCGGGGGATCTGCTGGTGATCCCGGGCGTGCGCTTCGACCGCTACAGCTCGTCCAGCGACGTCGCCGTCAACAACCAGGACCAGGCGGTCTCGCCGCGGATCGGCGTCAGCTACCTGCCGACCGACTGGTCGCTGCTGTTCGCCAACTACGGCACCGCCTTCCGGGCGCCGACGATCAACGAGCTCTATACCTCGGGCGTGCACTTCCGGATCCCAGTCGGCGCCGGCGTCACCAACCGGTTCGTCCCCAACCCGGACCTCAAGCCGCAGCGCACCCGGACGGTCGAGGTCGGCGGCGGCGTTGACTTCGACGATGTCGTGACCCCGCACGACCGGTTGCAGG
The DNA here is from genome assembly GCF_016583645.1 of Rhodovibrio sodomensis. Lineage (GTDB taxonomy): Bacteria > Pseudomonadota > Alphaproteobacteria > Kiloniellales > Rhodovibrionaceae > Rhodovibrio > Rhodovibrio sodomensis. Next base: position 13,615 of record NZ_NRRL01000076.1, read on the forward strand.
TCAAGGCGACCCATTTCCGGACCCAGGGCGAGGACTTCATCGATCTTCAGGTCAACCAGCCGGCCCCTTTCGCGGGCTGCAACCCGTTCATTCCCGGTGACTGCAACGGTACCACGCGCCCGGTCAACATCGCCGACGCCAGCCTGTGGGGGAACGAGCTCGAGGCGAGCTACGAGACCCGGCGCATCCGGCTGCAGCTCGGCTTGTCCACGATCGACGGCGAGAACGAGGCGACCGGCGAGCCGCTGGGCGTGCTGACGCCGCCGCAGCTGACCACGGACGCGGCGCTCAAGCTGCCGGAGATCGAGTCCATCGTGGGCTGGCGGATGCTGGCCGCCGACGAATTCGACAATGTCAGCGATCCGGCGAACGAGCGCGAGGGCTACGCGGTTCACGACCTCTACTTTGCCTGGACGCCGGGTGGCGACGTGCTCGACGGCCTGCGGGTGGACCTCGGCGTCGACAACGTGTTCGACAAATCCTACACGCGCGTGTTCACCGGCGCCCAGGAACCTGGCCGGAATTTCAAAGGGTTCGTCCGCTATTCCCTGAACTTCTAGAGCAAAATCGATAAAGGTCTGGTCGACCTTCATCTTGCTCTAACGCGCAACGGCCAAGCCGCGGCTGTCGCGCTGACGCGTGCAGGCCCACCGCAGGCGAGCCGGGGGGTGACCCCACCTCCCGGCTCTTCTGTGTCCGGCCTCGCGGCGGCGGCCAGGGGCGCTGTCCCCCGGTGTGACCCGAGGCGTGGCCTGCTATTGCGAATGAGGTGCAATTGCACTAGTCTGAGGGGGCGCGGTGCCGCAGCCTTTCCGGCCAGGCCGCGTCGACGTTCAACGGCTGTGCAAGAGGTCGTCGATGACATGTACGGCGTTCGAGAACCGCTTCACGGCGGAGCTGTCGAGCGGCGGCCTGTTCGCCGTCTGGTGCCTGCGCAAGCGGGCCCATTGCGTGCAGCCGGGCGCGCATCCCGAAGACCAGCTGGGCTATGGCTTCCAGCTGGCCGGTATCCCGTCCGCGCTGCGCCCGTTCGAGGTCGTGTTCGAATGGCTGACCCGCACCGCGGGCCGGCCGCTGCAGCTGGGCCGCCCGACATGCGCGCGGGTGTCCTGCGATGAGGGCCTGGTGCTGGCGGCGCTGGCGGCCTTCCAGCGCGGCGACGCGGGCTCCGGCCGGATCCTGCTGCAGTGCCTGATCCCGCGCGTGCCCTGTCTGCACGCCGCCCCGGTGGCGGCGCAATTCGCCGAAGCCCTGATGCAGGCGAACTTGCCGATCGACCTCGCCGTCGCGGCCCGCGGGGCGCCGGCCGCGCGCGGTCACGGCGACCCGGCCCCCGGCGACCCGACCCCCGACGACCCGGCTAACGGCGACCCTGCCACTGGGGGCCCTGCTGCGGGGCCCGCCGGCGCCACCGTCCATTGAAGGAGCAGTGCCGTGGCTAGACTGTCGATCAACGACGTCCTCGATTTCGCCGTCGTGTTCCTGGCGGACGAGGCGGCACCGCGTCTCCAGGACATCCCCGGCCACATGCGCCAACTCTCCGGCGGCTGGTTCTGCCCCTGCACCGACGTGATCCGCGGCCGGGTCGACGCGCTGGAGGCGTGCGCCTTCGTCCAGCTCCCGGATACCAGCGAACACCGGGGCCAGCGGCAGGTGCATGCCACGGCCGAGGGCGTCGCCTACGCCCGGACCCTGCCGCGCAAGATCGCCCCGCAGCCGTGCCTGGCGCTGCTGGTTTGGCGCGGTCTGCAGATGTCGCTCGCCGGCAGCCTGACCAGCGACGCCCGCTCCGCGCTGATGCTGGAGCTCTCGCAGCACGAGCCCGCGATGCCCGCGATGTCGGATCTGGCCCAGGACTTCGCGGCGATCCACGAGCACGGGCGTCATGGCCCAGGATGAGCGCCGCCCGCGGGCTGAGGTGACTGCGCGCGCCGATCGCGGTCCCGACGCTCCCCGCCCGTGCGATCCGGCGCAGGCGATCCGGGGCTACCGCGGCGCCCGGCGCCGGCTGGTCGTGCGGGTGGCGATCGGGTCGCGCGGCCGGTCAACCGGCGCCTGGGCATCCGGCCTGATGCTGGCGCTGGTGGCGACCAGCGCCCTGGTCGCCGGCGCGTTCAGTCTTGCGGCGCCCTAGAGCAAAATCGATGAAGGTCGAGTCGACCTTGATCGTGAATTTTGCTCTAGCCCTGGCGAGCGGCCGAGCGGACCAGCGAACAAGAGGACGACATGACGGTTATCACCCAACTCGACACCTCGACCCCGGCGGTCCCGCAGGCGCAGATCGCCCATGCGCTGAGCCGCGTTGCGGCCGATGCCGCGGTGTTGCGTCTGAAGATCCAGTCCGCGCGCTGGCACGTCGCCGGGCCCGGCCGGCAGGGGCTGGCGGACCTGCTGGGCGAGCGCGAGGGCGAATTGACGCACCTGCTGAACCTCGTCGCGGGACGGCTGCGCGCGCTCGGGTTCAAGGTGCCGGCCGGTCTGGCGTCGCACCCCACCTACGGGTCGATCGGCCCGGACCCGGTGACCGGCGACGAGCCTGCGGGCTCGGATCCGGGCGTGCGCCTGCGCGGCTTGCGCGCCGACCTGGAATGCCTGATCGCCAGCTGCCGGACGGCGCACGCCATGGCCGAACCAGTGGATGCGCCGGCGGCGGCCCGGCTTGCCGCGCAGCTGCGGGTGCTGGAGCGGGCGGCCTGGATGCTGTCGGCCCAGGCCGCGGACGGCTGAACGCCCCGCGTCCGCGGGGCCGGCGGCATCGGGTCGCAGGCCGGATCGCGGCCGGGGCGCGCCGCCGATCTTGCCGCGCCGCGTCATGCAAATGCACCTGACATGCAATTGCAGCAACCCGTTTTACGTGGCAGACGATGGGCATTGGCTTCGTTCCGGGCGCCGGAACGGGCCGGCGACACGCGCTGTCGTCGATTCAGAGCAGAAGCAAAACGGAGAAAAGGGGAGCGCCGATGAAGAAGATGCTGGGGGCCGCGGCCATGCTGGCGGGCCTGGCCGTCGGTCCGGCGGCGGCCGAGACGATCGAGGTCAAGATGCTCAACCAGAACGCCGACGGCGACTTGATGGTCTACGAGCCGTCGTCGGTCGCGATCCAGCCGGGCGATACGGTGCACTTCAAGGCGGTCGACCAGGGCCACAACGCGCAGAGCGTGCAGGGCATGATCCCGGAAGGCGCGGACAGCTTCCGCGGCAACATCAACCAGGACTTCGAGGTCACCTTCGAGCAGGAGGGCACGTACGTCTACAAGTGCCTGCCGCACCTCTATTCCGGGATGGTCGGCGTGGTGAAGGTCGGCGACGCCAGCAAAAATCTGGATCAGGTCCGCGGCAAGGTCTCCGATCTGCCCAAGCAGGCCCGCGACCGTCTGAAGCCGCTCCTGGCCGCCGAAGGGTCGTGACCCGGCAACCGCCGGCCGACCGTCCGGCCCGCCCCGCGCCCCGAGCGGACGCGGGCGGGCCTGGACACAGTTTTCAGCAAAACGGAGAGATTATCATGCAGCGCCTGACAGCCGCCATCCTCACCCTCGGTCTGATCGCGGGCGGAAGCCCGGCGCTGGCCGACGGGGACGCGCACGCCCACAGCCACGACCAGGTCCAGCACTACGAGGCCAAGCCGGCCCCGAACCTGAAGATCGCGGTCGAGAACCTGCGCACGTATAACCAGCGTCTCGAGCAGCATCTCAACCAGGAGATGACGGTCGAGAACATGGAGAAGATCCATCAGCTGAGCTACACGCTGGAGAACGCGCTGCAGCGGATGGACAAGGATCTCGACAATATCGCCAGCGTTCTGGAGGGCATGCACCTCGCCAGCGAGAAGCGCAACGCACAGACGGTCGAGGACAACGCCGAGACCTATCTCGAGAACATGAACCTGATCCTGGGGCAGAACTAACCGGGGTTGCGCCTCCCGGGAACTTTGGCACGGTGAAGCCGTGCGATCCGTGTGGGATGCTGCGGGGAGCAGCCTTGTCAGGCTGCTCCTCCGCATGCGGTTATCTGAGTGGATGAGCGGCGGTTCGGCTGTCATCGATTTTTCTATAGGCACGCAGCGCGAGCGGTTCGCTCGCGTCCAGCCGTTCCCATCCATCCGAGACACTCCGCATAACGGCCGACGGACCAGGCGGCTGCCCACAGTGCGGCTGCCCACGCAGCCGGCCGGAATTTTTGTCGTATCCGGGCGTCCCGGTTTTGGTTTGGCTTGACGCTACTGCAATTCATTCTCAATATTGGCGAAGCGATGTCGAGGAGGATGCGATGCTCCGAGATTGCGGCTTCGGACGGTCGGTCGTGCGCGGTCTGCGCGCGGCCTGGCGGCGCGACGCGGCGCGCCGGCAGGCGGTCCAGGACCAGTTGCGGGAAAACCCCGGGCGCGCCGAGGGACGTGTCGCCGACTGGTCGCTGGACCGGATCGCCGAGTACCTCCGCCGGGAAAGCCGTCGCCGGGTCGGCTTTGGGCCGGTCGAGGCGTGCGACCTGACCGGCGACGAGCGGCACATCATGAGCCTGTTGGAGGACCTGCGCGACGGGCGGGAGCGGCGCGCCGAAATGACGGCGCTGTGGCTGGTCAAGCCGCCGCGTATCGCCGGCCTGCTGGACCGGATGCGCCCACTCGCCGACATCGCCAACCGGCACGACATGACCGATGCCGAGCTGCACCGCCAAAGCGCCCGCGCGATCGTGGAGGCGCACCAGCACGGCGCGCTGTGAGCCCGTCCGAGGGTCGCGCCCGTGGGTCCAGCGCGCGGCCGGCATCGGGCGACCGGCGCGCCGACCGACCGTTTCTAAGTAAAGTATCAGTGACGCGCGCGCACAGCACACGGCGGCTCGTATTCGGCCTTCTGGCCGCGCTGGTCGCGGGCCTTGCAGCCGCGCCGTCGGCCCGGGCCCAAGGCGCGGGTACGGTCTACCGGACCCAGCATTACGATCTGCGCCTGGTGCCGGTGGCGACCGGGCTGAACGCGCCCTGGAGCCTGGCTTTCCTGCCCGACGGGCGGATGCTGGTGAGCGAGCAGGTCGGCCGGCTGCGGATCGTCACGCCGGACGGGCGGATCAGCCGGCCGGTTGCAGGGCTGCCGGAGTTGTACGTCCTGAACCAGGGCGGCCTGCTGGACATCACCGTCGGGCCGCGGTTCGAGCAGTCCCGGCGGCTCTATTTCACCTTCAGCGAACCGGGTGAGACCTATGTCGGCACGGCCGTGGCGCGCGCCCGGCTGGACCTCGATGCGCACCGGCTGCGCGACGTCGAGGTGATCTTCCGCCAGCGCCCGAAACTGAGCGGCGACCGCCACTTCGGCGCCCGCGTCGTGCTCGGCCCGGACGGCAAGCTATTCGTCACCCTGGGCGATCGCGGCCAGCGCGAGCGGGTCCAGGATCCGACAACGACCCTCGGCACGGTCGTGCGGATCGAGCCGGACGGCGGGATCCCGGCCGGCAACCCGTTCGTCGGCGCGGCCGCCCGGCCGCCCGCGGTGTTCGCCACCGGCTTCCGGAACCCGCAGGGCGCGGCGGTCGATCCCGACAGCGGCGCGCTCTGGGTGGTCGACCATGGTCCGACCGGCGGCGACGAACTGAACCGGGTTGCGGCGGGAAAGAATTACGGCTGGCCGGTCGCCACGCACGGCGTCGACCGCGACGGCAGCCCGATCGGTGTGGGCCCGCACGCGCCCGGAATGACGCCGCCGGTGCACAGCTGGACGCCGTCGATCGCGCCGTCCGGGTTGAGCATCTACACCGGCGGGCTATTCCCGGCCTGGCAGGGCGATTTTCTGGTCGGCGCGCTCGGCGGGCGCCGGCTCGTCCGGCTGGAACGCGACGGCCGCCGGATCGTCGCGGAAGAACCGATGCTCCAGCGGCTCGACGCGCGCATCCGCGACGTCGTCCAGGGTCCGGATGGCCGCGTCTACCTGCTGACCGACGCGCCCAACGCCGAACTCTACCGCTTGCAACCGGCAGCACGCCCGCGCACCGCGCAGTAGCCCAGATCCCAGAGGCTCTCCGGCGCCGATCGCGCCCGGGCTTTTATTGCGAATGCGTTGCAACTGCGATAGCGTGCGCGCGCCGTCTTCGCCACCGCCATTGTCGCGATCCCCATGAGCCAGCTCGACTTCCCCGCTCGCGACCACGCGGCCGCCCGGCCGGCGCCTGTCCAGGAGCCCGCGGCGACGGGACCGGACGGGTCCGTCTTGTTCGCGCTCGGGGACGTCCAGGTCGACGCCGGGGGGCAGACCGTTTTGGGGCCGGTGTCGCTCGATCTGCCGGCGGGGCGCATGACCGGGCTGATTGGCCCCAACGGGTCGGGCAAATCGACGCTGCTCTCGGTGCTGGGGCGGCAGCGCGCGCCCAGCAGCGGCACCGTCAGGTTCAACGGCCGGCCAATCGGCGGGTGGCAGCGGCGCGGCTTCGCCCGGCAGGTCGCCTACCTGCCGCAGACGCCGCCGCCAACCGGCAGCATGACGGTGCGGGAACTGGCCGCGCTGGGCCGGTATCCCTGGCACGGCGCGCTCGGCCGGTTCACCGACGCCGACCGTGCCAAGGTGGCCGATGCGCTGGCGCAGGCCGCGATGACGGGGTTCGCCGAGCGCTTCGTCGACAGCCTCTCCGGCGGCGAGCGGCAACGCGCCTGGCTCGCCATGCTGCTGGCGCAGGACACGCGATGCCTGCTGCTGGACGAGCCGACCGCCGCGCTCGACGTCGCCCATCAGGTCGAGGTGCTCGAACTGGTCCGCGCGCGCGTGCGCGCGACCCAGATGACGGCGATCGTGGCGATCCACGACCTGAACATGGCGGCGCGGACCTGCGACGACCTGATCGCGCTGCGCGGCGGCCGGATGTTGGCCCGCGGGAGGCCGGGCGCGTTGATGCGGGCGACGACGCTTTACGACCTGTACGGCATCCCGATGGGGGTCCTGGCCCACCCGAAGACCCAGGCTCCGATCGCCTATGTCCGCTAGCTGAATCTTGTCCGAGCCTGGGCCGACGCGCGGCACCCCTGGCTCCGGCGCGGTCTCCGGCGTCGTCTGCGGCGCGAAGGCCGGTCTTCAGCGCAGGGCGAAGCGGACGGGCACCTCGAGTTGCAAGCGCTCGCGGTCCATCTCGTCCGGCAGGCTCGGCAGCGGCTGGGCCCGCCGGATCATCTCTCGGGCCGCGCCGTCGAGCATGTGGTGGCCGGAGCTGCGAACGACCTCGAACGACATCACCTCGCCGGATCGGTTCATGACGAACCGGAGCGTTGCGGTGCCCTCCATGCGCCGCAGCCGGGCACGGCGCGGGTATTCCTTGTGCTTCTCCAGCCAGGCGCGCAGACGGGCGAAGTAGTCGGGATGCGCGCCGGGCGAGCCGCCGCCGGCGGACGCCGCGCCGGCGCCGGCGGCGGCTTCCTGACCGGTGCCGGCCTTGCCGACGGCCCCGCTGACGGCCGCCTGCTTCTCGGTCCGCTGCCCGTCCGACGCGCGCGCCGGCTGCTCGGTTCGCTGGGTCGGTTGCGGCTTGGCGTCCGCCGTCATGGTCGTCTCGGGCCGTGCCGGTTTGGTCGGCGGGGCGGGG